>JAVXMM010000039.1:9756-38843 GCA_036646255.1 Comamonas sp. | reverse complement strand
ATTAAGCCTGTCAATAACCTCATGGTGGTGCGCTTCAAAAAATGGCGTGTCGGGCAATGCCCAGGTCTGTTTCACAGTGCGGCCTCCTTCTCGAGCATGGCCTGGGCGCGGTTGCGCAGCTCATTGCGTTTGACCTTCATTCCGTTAGGGCTCATGGTGTAGGGGAAGCTCTCCAGGCTGAAAATGCGGATTGGCACCTTGTAGCGGGCGATCTGCAATTGCAATTGCGCCTTGATGGCCGTCTCGTCCAGCCCGCGGCCTGCGGGCAGAACCACAAACGCCACGGGCCGCGAGCCGCCAGCGGCATTGACGGCAACCACCTGGCAAGCTGTGGCGCCGCTCAGCGCAATGACAGCTTCCTCAATCTCCGCCGGGTTGACGAGAAAGCCACCGATACGCAGTACATCGCCCAAGCGGGAGATGTGGGTGAATCCACCGTCACCATTGAGGTAGCCGAGGTCGCCCGAGCGCAAAAAACCGTCTTCAGTGAACGCCTGCTGTGTGGCCTCGGGGTTCCTCAGGTACTCCTGCATCATGTTGGGCCCAAAGAACTCCAGCTCGCCGGGCTCGTGCGCCGCAGCCAGGCCCCCTGTCTCCAGATTGCGCACGCGCACGGTTGCCCCCGGCGATACCGGAAAGCCACCAGACTGCGCCCGCCGAGACAGAGCTGCCCCAGGCGCCTGGTGGGCAAACAGTGCCAATATCTCGCTCATGCCAAAGCACCCAACCATCGGAATGCCGTATTGCTCAGCACGCCCTGGCAGCTCGTCGAGGCCGGGCACGAAGTTGGCGTGGCCAAAAAAGCGCAATGCCAGCGGCCGCCAGTCGGCAGGCAGTGGCGCAATAAGCTTGTCGACCATGTCGTTGGTGCCAAACATATGCGTGATGGGCTGGTTTTGCAGCGTGAGTGCCGCATGCACGGGATCGAACGTCTCGTGCAGCACCAGCCGCGCGCCTGCGGCAAGCGTCATCATGGCGGCGGTGTAGCCAAATGCGCCGCACATGGGCAAAGCCAGCAGCGTGCAGCAATCGGCACCAACATGAAAGCCAGGCGCTGCATCTTGCGCGTGCCGCGCGACATTGGATTGGGTATGCACGATCAGCTTTGGCATGCTTGTGGTGCCTGACGAAGAAAGGATGATGCAGGTCGTGCTGGCGTATGTACCGGTTGCGCCTGCCGTCTCTTTCTCGGGCGTAGTGGTACGGGTTGCCGGTGCCAGTGCAGCCCAGTGTGTGCACACGGCAGACGAGCCCGTTGCCCCTGCTGGCAAGCTGACCGGCTCGCCGGCAGTGGCATCAATGAGGAGTTGCAGGCTGCCTGCATGCTGCTCCATGACCTGGGCGAGGCTGTTGCCGGCCAGCAGCAGGTTGGCTGCGGCAGGTGCGCCGTTGGCGATTGCAAACGCGTTAGCAATGCCTCGGTCGAAAGCCAGCGCCTTGCAACCTGATCGGTCGATGAAACTGACCAGCTCCTTGATACCAAGCTTGAGGTTCAGGCTGAGGGTGGCCACGCCCAGGCTGGCGCATGCCAGGTGCAATACCAGCCACCGCGGCGTGTTGGGCAGCCAGATGCCCAGTACATCGCCCGGGCGAAGGCCTTGGCGCTGCAGGCCCGCCGCCGTGGCCAGCACTTGCGCACGCAGTTGCTGGTAGGTGAGGGTGGTGCCTGCGAACTCCAGGGCGATAGCGTCGTCGGGGGCCTGTGCCAGCAGGCCTGCAAGGTCGCTGGCACGCGTTGCGCTGCTTGCTGCTGCGGCAGCATTTTGATTCAATGCCATGCTTGAGATCCTTTAGATCGTGAACACGTTCTAAACCGTGGCTACGGGCGTGACAGGCGATCCCACTGCACCAGGAAGGCGCAGCGCAGGTGCTGTCAGCATGAAGCGGTGGCGGCCTGCGGCATCCAGCCACTCGGCCAAGGTGTGCAGGTACCAGAGTTCACCAAAAGGCATGCCCAGCTTGAACAGGCAAAGCTCGTGCAGCGGCAGGAAGGCGCATGCACCGTCCACCGGGCGGCCCGGCACCGATTCAATCCCGTAGTTGTCTGCGACCAGAGTGGTGATCTCGCTGTCGATGATCCACTGGTGCAACTCGGGGTCGCGCCCATCCAGCACAGCGCCTACGGTTTCGGGCATATCCGCCTTGGGCTGGCCGTTGCAGGCGATCAGCAGTTCGCTGAAGCCGGTGTACAGCGCAACGATGTCGCCCTTGCTGACGCTGATGCCATCGGCCTGCATCACCTGTTTGAGCATCTTTCCTGTCACCAGGGTGTGGCCGTCGCCAAAGTGCTTTCGCAGGTTGATCAGAACGCCGCGGCCCTGGATGGCTTGCTCTGCCAGGCGCTCAACCCCCAATGCCTTTGCGCGCGACTGGCCATCCATATCCGGCAGGTCCCTGGGCGCCAGGATATCGATGCCGGCCTGAAAGCCGTTGTAGTAGACCAGCTCGTCAATGCCGTCGCCGTTGATATCGAAATGGCTGCCCACATGCGAGAGCGCATCCCACTGCGTCGAGTATTGCAAGTAGATTTGTGCATAGTCGTCGCTGACCACATCGGTGTAGTTCGGGTTCTCCTGCGACAGGGCAAAGTTCATGCCCGGCCCCAGGGGCCGCCTCGATGGCTTGATGACGGGTGGGTGGCGGCGCGGGTTCAGCGCATTGCCGCCCGGCAGATCCAGTGGCAGGCTGAGGCAAAACCGCTGCCCGGTCTGGATTTCCAGCGCAGCCTCTCGTACCTTCTCGGGGGTGAGATAGTTCAGGCGACCCAATTGGTCATCAGGGCCGAAGTCACCCCAGTTGGATTGTGGTGGGCGTTGCGTCCAGCGAGGCGACGTCCCTGTGCCAACAATGGGGGCGGCATGGGGCAAGTGAACGGGGCGATAGGCATTCATGGTGAGCTCCGGATAACTGGAGAGACAGTCCGCTGCGGCAACCTGCGGTAGCGTGTGCGGACTTGGTTGAAGGATGGGCTCACTATGGGCCGAGGCGCTTGTTATGGCAAAGATTGGCAGTGGCGATGTTCACGATATGAACTCAGGATTTCCCGGAGCCCAGAGCCCTGCGCGCCTCGTGAAAGTGCTTGGGCTGGTGGCGAGCCACCATGTGCAGGGCTTGACGATTGCCGAGTTGACGGTGCTTTCGGGGCTGGACCGTTCAACTGCACGCCGTCTGCTGATGGTGCTGGCGCAAACGGGGTATGCCGCCAAGGACGTGGCCAGCGGCCGCTATCGTCTGGGAGTGGAGGCCATGCTGATGGGGCTGGCAGCCATGGCCAAGCCACCAATTTTTGAGGCCTGTCACCCAGCGATGGTGAACATCGCAAGGCGAACGGGAGACACTGTATTTCTCATCATCCGCATTGGCGATTTCGCGCACTGCCTGCACGTGCAGCCGGGTAGCAGCCCTTTGCATGCACATAGTCTGATGACGGGGCAAATACGTTTGCTGGGCCAAGGCACTGCTAGCCTGGCACTAGCGGCAAGCTTGCGTGACCGAGAACTTGAGCAAATTTACGAGCGGCGGCGGCTGGACTATGACGCGGCAGGCATCAGCCATGAACGCCTCAAGGAGATGGTGTGCCAGACGCGGAAAAGAGGACACTCTCTAAGTACGAACCTGCTGACATCCGGGGCAACCGGAGTAGGGGTTGCGATCAAGTTTCAAACAAAGCATATGGCTGCTATCAGTGTCGCAAATCACGCCATGCTCATGACGGCTACGCATCAAGCCAGCATATTGCAAGTGCTGAAGGATGAACTTGCTCTGACTGGCTTGTTGATCGTGAGCTCATAAATGGTTCTGGCACTGTGAGCTGTTTATTGCCTACCAATCTTTGGTTGAAGGTTTGAAGGCTATGCGGACAGTGCCCCGAGGTAGACAAACCCCCCTTGAAGGCTGTCTAGTGCCACTCAGTGCAAAAACCTTGTTGAGTAAACGCCGACCCAGCGGGCAATGAAAGCTATTTCTTATAGCTTGTGCAACCGCTTAGACAGACAACAGCGGACTACGCTTTTGCGCCATGGCGCGCTCAAACAGTGCCAGGTAGCGGGGCGCTACCTTCGCTATGTGGTAGCGCTTGCCAGTCTCTACCGCAGCCTTGGAATAGCGCGCCCGACGCGCAGGGTCAGCGCGCAGTTGACGGATAGCGTCTATCCAGCTGTCATCGTTGTCGGGCAGCAGCAGGCCGTTGATGTCGTGGCTGACCAGCTCGGGGATAAAGCCCCAATTCGATCCGATCACACAGCCACCACGCGCCAAAATCTCCATCAAACCCCAGTTGGCTACGCCATAACGCAAGGGATAAAGGAACAAATCCACGCCCGCCAGCATTTGCGAAAACTGTGCATACGGCAGGCGGCCGGGGAACTCCACCACCTGCGCGGCAGGATAGATCTGCAGCAAATGGTCTTTAAAGCTGGCTACCTCGCCTTTGTAGCGCCGCTCCACCCATTGCTGCTCATAACCATAGGTGGCAGCCGTGGGGTCACCAATGGCGATAAAGCGCGCGCCCTCACCGTCGCCTTCACGCACCAGGCGATTCACCAGGCGAATGTAGGTCTCAAAGCCTTTGGCACTGGATAAATCGCGTGCTGAGAACGCGATGGTGAAAGGCTTCTTTTGATTTGCGGCAGCATCGTCATTACGCAGCGGCGGCTCAATATCAAAGCCCTCAAACTGTACCGCGATCCGGTCTTGCAGCAGCGGCGGAAAGAGCGAGCGAGCGTGCTTGCTGGGCACAATCGTCAAGTCGCTGCACAGCACTTGGTGAAAGTGCAGCATCTCCGTATTGCGATCGCCCAGACGCTGCGCAGCATCGGGTGGGTAAGCGGCATCCCATCCATGTGCCAAGTAGCTGGGGAATTCGATATAGCTGATGATGGCTGCATCCACCTCTCCATACAGCCAATTGGGTGCGCCCCACAGCGAATGCGCTACCACCAGATCAATCTTGCGCCCCTGGGCTTTCTCAAAATCCTTCAGCGCTTTGAGCACGCCACGGCAGATGCGTGCCGAGCGCTCCACCTTGCTGGAGTAGTAATAGCTTTGCGGGCCGACGATTTTGCCGTCGGGCTGAAAGGACAGCAGGTGGTCGCAACTCTTTTCATGCGTGGCTTTGTGACCGGGCGTGGTCATAAACCAGCTGTCTGCTAAATCATTGGCACGCAGGTGCGTGCACAGCAGGCTGTACTGGCTGGGGTAGACGGCGCCTACAAAAACAATCAAGGGCTTGCTGGACATGGACGATGCTTTTTTAATTCTATTAATTTAATAGCAACTAACGCCCACTAGTAGGGCGCTAGCGGACTATTTGGCTACGCGGCTTATGCGGCGCTGGTTGCTGCGGGCACTGCCACTGGCACCTCGGGCTCGCCATCACTGATCTGGTATTTGCGCATCTTCTCCCACAGTACTTTGCGGCTGATGCCCAGCTGCTGTGCAGTTTGTTGGCGCTTCCAGTCATTGGCGTAGAGTGCGGCAATGACGCGGTTGCGCTCGTCCTGGTCCCAGTTGCTGCGATCGGCTAACAAAGGTTCTTCGGCATCCGCATCCACCGGAAAGGTGGCTGCCGACAGGCTTTGCGCATGCTGCAAAATGCGCTCGGTTGCACCGCCGGCCATCCAGTCTTGCGTTTGGCGCGCTGCAACGCCGATGCGCTCGGTCAAGTTGCGCAGCTCGCGCACATTGCCTGGGAAATACATCTGCGCCACCATGTCGAGGATAAAAAATGGCGGCTCACCCAACTGAGTCATCAACTCCTGGCCCACCACATTGCGCAAAATGCTGTTGAAGATAGCCAGCTTGTCAGCCTCGCCGCGCTCCTCCAGGCTGGGTAATTGCAGCTCAATCACGGCCAGGCGAAAGAACAGATCAGCGCGGAATTTACCCTCATGCACCAGCGCGCGCAGCGACTTGTTGGTGGCTGCTACCAGGCGAAAATCCAAGCGCACAGGCGATGCTGAGCCCAGGCGCGTGACGGTACGCTCTTCCAGCACACGCAACAGCTTGACCTGTTGATACAGCGGAAGATCGGCAATCTCATCCAAGAACAGCGTGCCTCCATTGGCCTGCTCAAAAAAGCCTTTGTGCGCCGTTACGGCGCCAGTGAACGAGCCTTTGGCATGGCCAAAGAACAGCGATTCAAAAAGCCCATCCGGTATGGCACCACAGTTGACCACGACAAACGGGCCCTGGCCGTAATGCGCATTGCGCTCATGCAGGCGCTCGGCAATACGCTCCTTGCCGGTGCCCGTCTCGCCAAACACCAGTACGCTGTGCTCGCAATCGGCAAAGGTGTCCACATCGGTCAGCAAGCGCTGCATGCAGTCGGCCACGGCAATGATGTCGTCCGACCGCTGTACCTGGCGCTGCGTGCTTTGCAGGCGGCGCAAAATACGCATCAGCATGGCGCGCAGCTCCGCGCCCGTAAAATCAAACGGCAGCACATGCGAATACTCGGTCGCATAACTACCGGCATTGGCACCGCGCAGGTTAGAGCTAACCCACAGGACGGGCATACCGCCAAAACTACCCTCAATTCCTTGGCGCGTAAAACGCGCACCCTCTAGCACCGACACGCTGACCACGGCAATCGCATTGCCCGCATCAGTTGCGCTTGGCAATACTGTCAAGCCATCCGCGCGTTGCACCTGCACATCCATATTGAGCATGCAGCGCTCCACTCGCTCGGCAATATCTGCTTGGCCTTCCCAGACGTAGATGACCAAATCGCTTGGATTCACAATAACTGTCCTCTCGATATTTTGATTTTTCTTGAAATTTCTCAGTAGACCAATTGCGCACTACCGCATCCAACTTCGGTGACGTTGACGTCATTCACGCCGAGTTCAATGCCTAGTAGATCACGCAAAATGGGGCCGGCTAACAGATTGCCTAAGGGGTTCAGCAGCTCCTTCAATAAACTCAACAGAGGATCGAGTAGTACTTGCAGGAAGTTGGGTTTGGTATTTGGAGCCTCGAGCAATGCTTCTTTCAGCTCGCGCTCTACGCATTGATTGAAGCGAGATACATCATCAGCTGTGCCTGCTATACCTGCTGTTACGTTCCCTTCTGGCGTGGCTCCCCAGCAAGCGCGTCCTGACGCTGTGTTGGCAGACTCAATATCTCGCGCCCAGCTGTTCCACTCGTTATTGGTCCAGCAAAGAAATGGCAGCAAAAAGCAAGATTTGGTATTGCGATCAATATCGGTTTGAAGGCGATCACGAAGCAATGGAATGTCGTAAACCCCTTTTGGTCCATGGCCCAAGCCGGCCAAGCCATCGCCTAAATACTGATTTTTGGGGATTGGCCCTTTGGGGTGGGTTGCTGAGCCAATGCCCAAATAGTAGTTGGCTATTTTTGTTGCAGATGCCTCATTCTCCGCCGGAGACCACTGTCCATTGGTAGGTGATCCAAGAAGCTCCCCCACCAGCCTTAAAAGCTCAGTCACTAAATCAGATAGGGTGGTGCCTAGGTTCAGGCTGTTTCCAGGAGTTCTCCAGGTTTCATCGGCCTTGATTTCGGGCGACAGATAGGAGTTTTTTAGCGCATTTACACTGACTTTGTTATTGATTTTTACAAGGCCCAACACGCTAATTAAGGTTTCATTACCTATCGATTCGCAAATAGGGGTTCGTGTAGAAAACGGATCGCCAGAGACTTTGCCAATACAAGCTTGCGCAACGGATGCATCTACCCGGATTTTGGTGCTGCTATTTTGCCCGGGAACTTTGCAGGAAATCTCTTCCACCGTGGCTTTGGCTCGAGCTACATCGACAAATATAGGGAGTTTGATACGCGTTCCCAGCAATTGCAGTAGCCCGCCGAGAACACCACCACCGGTATCCACATCCGCATAGAGGCGGACTTGTGCGTTATAGGCTGTAGCACCAACGCTACCGATTCCAATGGACGGTGGTTCGATGATGCCAGCTTTGACTTGCAGCAGATTAGGCAAAATGCCCGGAATTTGGACCGACAGGCCGGGAATGGAGATCCCACGACCCGAAGTACCAATGCCGACAGCAGCCGTCACGATATCCAATACATCCAATTGCACATTCAAAGCAGATCCGGTGGTCCCATCTGGCGCATGGATGGCTGCGAAGATGCCGGGCCCATTCGGGCCTGATCCTAGTGGAATTTCGAGATTGAGTGCATCGAGCCCAAGCTTGGCGTTGAGCAAACTCAGCAACTCTGCATTCAAGCCAAGTAGTTCGGTGTGCCCGCCCAAGGTGAGAGCCGTGTCCAGCAGAAAGCCTAGTGAAACCTTCTTGGCAACCAGCAAGTTATTGATGTCTGCAATGGTCAAGTTGGCATCAAGTGGTAGCCCTAAGGCCTTGAGCAGACCACTGGCGGAAACCTGTGCACCAACCAAACCTTCATAGCCACCAACTGTGACGCATGGATTTCCCACCCCGACAATCTTCAGTAACTGAATGAGGGGAGCCAATTGCTGATGGCAGCCTACGGAGACAAGAGTCGTTGCCACAGAGAAGACTGCCAGAGGCTCGTTGCGTTTGGCAATGGCCTCGGCGCTTACAGTGCGGCTCCAGGGGCCAGGCAACAAAATTGGCGTTGTGCCGTGCACGATCACGCGCGCAGCATTGAGCTCTCCACTGGTGCGGAAACGTTCTTGTCCAGAAGGAGGGTTAGGCATCCAGTTGCCGCAAATTACCTTGGTTTCTTGCGCGTTTTGGTTAATGGCAATAGGCCAGTTGTTACGGATACTGGTTTCACCGGCGGTGGTGCAAGCGCTTGGCGAGGTGCTGGGGCCATATGCAATGTTTTGTACGGCGTCAATGGCAGCCTGATCCGCAATACGTTGCAGGTCACGTTTGGCGTAATACATGTATCCGACATCCACAATGCCGAGAATGACCACAAGTACGCCCAATAGCAGCGCAAATTGAACTAACACGCTGCCACGTTGTTGCGGACGCTTGCAGCATGGCATTGGAGGTGAATGGAGAGAGGGGAGATTCATGGTGTTTTTCCTGTGCTCAGCGCAAAGGACACCACGGCATTGGCCTGTAAGCGCAAGGGTTCAGTCAACGTCCAGTCACTAAATTGGATGGTCTGGGGCGTCCCGGGGGCGTTGCCGAACAAGGGCGGCAGTTGGTAACTGATGTTGAGTTGTGCCTGGCTGGTGCTGGTTGTCAAAGCGACACTAGTACTTGTCTTAGGATCGCCTGGGATACCGCTGTTTAGCAGGCTTTTGATCACCACATCGGCGGCGGCCAGCTCAATATTTCGGATATCGGTCTGTTTGCTTATGTTGTAGCCAGGCAAGGTGCCGTAAATAAGGTTTTGCACCATGCGTGCGCCGTCACCAGTTGCGCGGGTGACCGATTGCTGCGCCTGCAAAACTCGCCAATAGACAAAAATACCTAGCAGCATGAACGCCATTAATGCCGCAATAAGTGCGAACTCAATCGCAGCCACTCCGGATTGATGTGCAGTTCTGCGAATGTTGCGGTTCGGGTGTTTCGCCATGCTAGATCCCTCCTTGGTCAGTCAGAATGCTGGCGCTGGCCGTCAACTGGTCGGGGTTCAGCAGGCTGATTCCAAACATCCGTAGACCAGGGGCGAGCGGCGCAGTCCCATAAGGGATGGTGAAATTCAGATGGACCATACAGCGCTCCGTAACGCGTATTCCACAATTCATGCTCGGGGAGCAGTTGTCTGGATCACCCACTTGGCAGATGGTGACATTAATGGATGAGGGTGTCGGCTTAAGCAAGGTGGGGAGCCAGTCCAGTTTTTCTACGACCACTTTTTGAGCTTCTACCAAGCGTTTGGCACGGTCATCTTGGTAGCGCAACGCAGCGCGGACACCATCCTCGGCGGCATACTGCATAGACTCCCGTACCAAAAAAGCCAGTCCAAAACTGACGATGGCATAGAGGAGCATAAAAAAGGCAGGGAAAATAATTGCCCACTCCAGCGCATACACACCGCGCTGGTGTCGCGCTGATTGCGTGAGAGGTGTGGACTTGGACATATTCACTTTCCGTCGGCTTACGGCAAATGCAGTTATTGCTTCTTCAGGTTCATGCCAGTTTCAAACTGTTCGGGAATCACTGTCTCAAAACTCTTGAGGTAGCGCTGGTAGCTGCGGCTGGCTTGTTCTCCGTCAATGTTGCGGGGGCGGCTGGCTTGCGCGCTGCGTTGCATCTCAAATAGCTGGTTGGTGGAGTACCCGATGTCGGTGCGTTGCCCGTAATCGGCTGGTTCAGGTGTGGCCGCAGCGCTGGTGGCATTGGTGCTGGTTGACACATCTGGATCAGGGGCAACTTGTACGTGGGCAACCGCGCTGTTGGCGCTTGCACCGGATTGTGCAAAAGCGCAGGCGCAGAAGAGGGCGGCCAAGAATGCAGCATGGTTGGACTTGCGTGCCATGCGGAGTACGAGGGATGCAATGTGCATGATGGGCTCCTTAAGGTTGTTTCTCTACGGCCGTGCTCAAAGCAATCGGTAGTGCGTTCGCATCGGCTTGCTCTGCATCGGGTGTTGCGGCTTGGGCTGGCAATGCGGTTGGTTCAGTCGATGGAGCACTGGCTTGTTGCGCCATGGCTTGTTGCACAGCACGGAGCTGGCTCTGCAAGGTTTTGATCGAGTTCTCGTCCACCAGCGCAGGTACGTTCTTGGCTTGCGGTTGCTGCAGGCGTTGCAGCAGGTGCGCTGCCTGGCTGCGCTCGCCTGTTGCCAGCCAATACAAAGCCAGGTTCAGTTGCACACGCGCGTTACCGGGGGCGAGCTGTGCCGCTTGCATGATGGGTAATTGCGCCGATTGCGGTTGGCCCGCCAGCATGTGGGCATAGGCCAGGTCGCTCAGTACATCGGCATCAATAGGGTTGAGGGAGCGGGCTTGTTCTAGCTGGCTCACTGCCTGGTCTAGCTGCCCTTGGCTGGCCAGCAGCAGGCCCAGGCCACGGCGTGCGCGTGCCACGGTTTGGCTGGTGGCATCGGTCAGCAGGGCCTCATATGCGCTTCTGGCTTGTGCTAGCTGGGCGGTGTTGCGCAGCGCATCGGCACGCAACAAGCGCAATTGGGGCGTTGCGCCAAATTGGCGCTCAAAGGCCTCGGTATGGGCCAGCGATGCATACCACTGGTTGGCTTGCTGCATCTTGCTGATGAGGTTGAGGTAGGTTTGCTGGGAATCTACCTGGTTGGCCTGCTCGGCCTTTTCCATTTGTTGCTGCGCTTGTGCGGCCGTGCTCTGCTCGGCAACGCCATAGCCTTGAGGCGCTTTGGATGCGCAGCCTGCCAGCACCAATGCGCACATGGCAAGCAGGGCAGAGGTGCGAGGGGCTGTGTTCTTGGTGGTGGGCATGGTTACCGTCCTCCCATGGCAGATAGGGATCGGATCACGGCGGTAAAGCCGGGGCCCGCGGTGATCACCATCAGTGCGGGCAGCAGGGTGAGCACCATTACGCCGGTCATCTTGACGGTGATGGTCCCGATCTTTTCTTTAAAGCTGGCTTGGCGCTTCTCGCGCAGGCGTATGCTGAACTCTCTGAGCGGCTCTTGCACGGCGCCACCATGGCGATCTACCTGCACCAGCAGGTTGACCACGGCATTCATGTCGTCGTCTGCGCCCAAATACGATAAACGCTGCAGCGATTGCTCGCGCGTGCGGCCGCTGGTATGAAGGCGGTTGGCCAGGGTGAGCTCGCTGCTGATGACTTTGAGAACGCTGCCAAACTCGGACGCCAGGATATGGAGGCTTTGGTCAATGCTCAGGCCCACTCCTTGCAGCAAGCGCAGCAGGTCGACGAACAGCGGCAACTCTTCTACGACCTGTGCGCGGCGGCCATTGGCTTTGGAGCGCAACCACCATTTAGGCGCCATCAAGCCCAACCCAAAGGCGAAGAAGCCAAACATCAGCGCCTTGGTACCTGTGGGCTGCAGCACCAGCAGTGCCAAGGCGGGTAGGCCAATGGCGAGCATGGCTCGGCAAATTACATAGGTGAGGCCGCCGCGCGCAAGCTCTATTCCCGCTTGGTCCAGCAATTTGCGGTCTTCGTCGGCCAGCAAGGCCTTGGCAACACCATTGCTCAGCCATGCAGGTGGGCGCATGCTGTCAGCCACGGACGCGGCGGAGTCCATGCTTGCGCCTTTGCCATTGTTGCTGTTGTTGGCAGGCGCCATGCCTGGCATGGGGAAGGGGCTGGCGTGGCTAGCAAGGGCTTCACGGGTCTGCAGAATTTTTTCGACTTGCGCATCGGTTTTGGCAGATCGATACAGGCGCCAGATGACGGCTGCTGCCATCAGCCCGATAGCAAGCGCAGCGACTACCAGGCTGATGGTGAGGAGTTGCTGCGAGTTCATAGCAACTCCTTTGCCGTGCATGACGGTGATGTGCGGCGCACAAGCCGGTGAAGAGTGAATGACGTGATTGTTAGCATCATGGCCTCACTTCAGACGTGCCAGCCGGTAGAGAAAGAACGAGCCTGCTATTTGCAAGCCAGCGGCGACAAGGATCAATTTCTGGCCCATGGAGTCGTTCCACATGCGCATGAAGTAGCCTTGGTTGAGCACCATGATCATCGTGCCCACCACGATGGGTAGCAGTGCCAGGATCCATGCCGATAGGCGCACCTCCGTTGACATGGCGTGTAGTTCGCGCTCGGCTGATTGGCGGTCACGGATGTAGGCGGATACGCGCTCCAGCACTTGGTCGGCACGGCCGCCATAACGGGTGCTCATGCGGAACACGGCGGCCAGCAAGCCAAACTCTGGCAGGCCCCAGGTCCGCTCCAGTTGCGCCATAGCCTGGCCTAAATCAGGCGATACATGAAGGGATGCACTCACGTGCGCCAAGGCACCACCCAAAGGCTCGGGCACGTTGTTGGATGCAAACTGGAAGGCTGCATGGGGTGAGTTGCCGATCGAGATCAGGCGAACCATGTTGTCTAAAAAAGAAGGCAATTGCGACAGCATTTTGGCGCGGCGACGCCCCAGGCGCATCGCAATCCAGAACCAGGCCAGCAGCACCAGTGCCAGTAGCACCATGGCGCCCATGGCGATGCCGCCATACGCCGCGGCCATCACCGCGGCGCAGACAACGGCAATCGCGGTCATGGCGAGTACACGCGGTGGCAAGCCCCAAGCCTTGTAGCCCAGGAAAGCTTCCAGCCATTCCATGGCTGATTCGGACTTGGGTTTGTTAGCGTCGCTTTGTAATGCAGGCATGGACATGCCGGGCATGCCGGCCATGGGTGCCGCAGCCTGCATATCGCGCTGTATATCCAGATTACGCTGCAGATTACCCGCAATGGATTTCTGCGTGTCTTGCCCACGCGCCCGCGCAAAGAGCCATAGCCCAGCCGCCGCCAGCATGCAGGCCAGGGCGATCAATACCATGATGGCAGGCGCATAGCTGTTCATCGCTGGCCTCCTGCTCCTGCCTGTTGCTGCGATCGCCACCAGCTCAGCAGCTTTGGCGAGTGAGGCGATATGCCCATGGATGTCCAGTTGTCAATCTCCTGGCCGTCTGCGCCCATTTGTGGCTCATAGCGGTACAGCTCTTGCATGGAGATGACGTTGTCCGTCATACCTGTCACCTCGGTAAGTGACAGCAAGCGGCGGCGGCCATTAGACAGACGACCGATCTGCACAATAAAGTCCACCGCGTTTGCGATCTGGCGGCGCAGGCTCACCTCGCTGCCTTGAAAGCCCGCAAACCCGGCCAGCATCTCCGCGCGGTACAGGCACTCGCGGGCCGAGCTGGCGTGGATGGTGCCCATTGAGCCATCGTGGCCGGTGTTCATGGCCTGCAGTAACTCCAGCACTTCGCCGCTGCGCACTTCGCCGACGATGATGCGGTCCGGGCGCATGCGCAGGCTGTTCACCAGCAGATCACGGATGCTGACATGGCCGCTGCCATCAAAGCTGCCAGGGCGGCTTTCCAGACGCACGACGTGGCTGTGGTTCAGTGCCAACTCGGCCGTATCCTCGATCGTCACGATGCGCTCTCGGCTGGGGATGAAATGGGCCAGCGCATTCAGCAGCGATGTCTTGCCTGAGCTAGTGCCGCCGCTCACCAGGATGTTGCAACGGGCTTGTACCGCCATCTCCAGAATGCGGCAAATATCTTCGTTAAAGGTGCCCAGGCTCACTAAATCCTGCGGGGTCAGTGGGTCCTTGCGAAACTTGCGGATGGATACCGATGGCCCGTCAATCGCCAGCGGAGCGATGATGACATTAATGCGGCCGCCTTCGGGCAGGCGGGCATCCACCATGGGGCTGGATTCATCCAGGCGGCGGCCCAGTGGCGCCAGAATGCGGCGCACGATGCGCAGCACATGCTCATCATCTTTAAAGTGCGATGCCTCGCGCTGCAGCATGCCTCCGCGCGATACATAAATCTCTTGGTAACCGTTGATCAGCACGTCTTCTACGTGTGGGTCCTCCAGCAACGGTTGCAGCGGGCCCAGGCCTGTCAGCTCCCGGGTGAGCGCATGCGCTACTTGCTGAGCTTCCAGCTCATTGACGGGAACGGCATGCAGTCGGATGTAGCTGTCCAGCTCCAGCATCACAAACTGCGCAATGGCGGCTTGCGACCAGCGGCCAAACTCGGCGCCTAGCTCTTCGATACGGCTTAGCAGGTGTTCGTAGGCGCTGTTTTTCAGGTCGGCAAACAAGGAGTTCTGCTCAAACTCGACCGTGGCAACTGACGCTGTGGAAGGGTAGGCGGTTGTTGTCATGGGCGCTTAGTCTCTTTTGAATCGTTGTAATAAATGGGACCAGCGGCCTGCAGGGGCTGGGGTGTGAGCAGCTAGTTCAGGGTGGTGATCGCGGAGCAGCTTTTGCACCAGGGCATCAACCGCCTGCACATAGGGCTCGCGCTTGGCTTGGCTGGCAAACAGCGCGCCTTGGTTCACCACTTGGGCCAGCTCACGCCTGCGCTCGGGGATCACACCCAGTAATGGCAATTGCAGCTGGCGTGCGATTTGTGTTGCACTCAGCTCCATGCGCGGGTCATTGCGGCATACCAGTAGTTGCATGCGATCGCGCGGAACTTGGAGGGCTTCTAGCTGGTTCAGCAGCTCGGTCGTCCACACCACACTGGCTACGCTTTGGTCACAAAGCACCCATAGCTCGTTGGCGTTGGGCAGGGCGTCCATCACCATGGCGGAGGAGGCGCTGGTACCCAAGTCCAGCACGAGGTGCTGAAAATACTGCCCCAGCCGTGACAGCAATGCTTCGGTGTCATTTGCCGGGATGGCTTTGGTTTGCTGGGCCTGGGTGAGTAGCCGCAAGCCGCTTTCATGGCGTGCCAGCGCGCTTTGTGCCATGCGGCGGTCAAGCCGCCGCTGGTGGCTGACGGCGTCGCTAAAACTGAACTCGCCCGGGGTGTTGAGGTAGATTGCGCAATCCCCGCCAGGCGTGCCCAGCTCCATCAGCAGGCAGGCCAGCTCCTCTGCATCATCCTCTGCATTGCCCATGCTGGGGCCGGCATGGCTTGCCAAGCGCTGTTGCAAGTGCCAGGCCAAATGGCTGGCTAGCACGCTGCAACCCAGGCCTGCACGGGCAGATACCAGGGCGGTGAGCGGCGCGCGTTGGCGGCTGAGGTCGGCCACGGGGGGCTGGCTCAGCAAATGGCGCACGGCTTGCTGTGCTGCATCGAGTGGGCCATCCATGTCCAGGAAATCTTGCACACCAGCGCGCAGGGCAGCCAGCATGCTTTCTGGGTATTTGCTGTGACCAATGGCAATACGCGGTATGTGCGGAAATATCAGCTGCAGTTGCCCGGATAGCTTGACTGCTGTGTCGGTCGCGCCAGGGATGAACTGGATCAAGATAGCCTGCGGTTGCTGGCGGTGTATCGCATCGGCAGCGTTGTCTTGAAAGCGCACTCCATACAATTGATCGCCCTCCAGTACGCGGTGCATCCATGTCTGCGCCAAGGTGCCTTCGCTGGCGTTGCCGTGCACCAGTACCAGCGGCACGCGGCCTTTGGGCGCATGGGCGGGCACCATGGGTATGGCACGTTCGGTATCAACGCTGCCGCCGGGGCTGGGGCTGCCAATGGATGAAAAGTGCTGGTCGCTATTGCGCAAAAACGGCATGGTGACCACGGTGTCAGAGTCCTCTGAAACCGGCTGCGGTGCGTTGCTTTTTAAGTCCTGCGGCGTATCAGCTTCGCGCAGTTGGGGCGATTGGTTGCGCAGAGCCAGCAAATCTGCCAGCGATGGCGCGACTTGCGGTGCGAGCACAGGGGCTTGGGCTAGAGATTCACTGCTCATAGTAGTGGTCAGTAAGAAAAGCCTGGCAAGGCCGAATTGACATAAGGTGCGCCCAGCAAGTAGGGCGCCCAGACTTGGCCCGCACGGGGCTGTTCGGATTGCGCGCCGGGCAGCAAGGCCTCCAGGTTGGTGTTGGCTGGCAGTGGCTGCACCAAGCGCGGGGTAACGATGATGACCAGTTCAGTCTCGTCTTGCGAATAGCTGAGGTTCTTGAAAAAGGTACCCAGGATAGGCAGGTCGCCCAGCAAAGGCACCTTGTTGATGCTCGACATCGTGGAGCGGCTTACCAGCCCACCAATGATGAAGCTCTCGCCATCGGCCAACTCGACCATGGTGTCCGCGCGGCGGGTACGCACCGCAGGCACGGTGATACCGCTGATGCTGACGCCTTGCGAGAAATCCAGATCACTGGCTTCGGGCGCCACCTTGAGCGCTATCCGTTCGTCTGACAGGATGGTGGGGGTGAGCTGTAGCTTGACGCCAAACTCTTTGTATTGAATGGCTATATTGCCGTCGCGGCCTGGCACAGGGATAGGTATCTCGCCGCCAGCCAGAAAACTGGCGCTTTGGCCTGTGTGGGCTACCAAGGTTGGCTTGGCCAGAACGCGGGCCAGGCCATTGCTTTCCAAAAAGCCCAGCTGCACACCAATGCCTTTGCCGCTGAAGGCTCTGCCAAAGTTGAACACCAGATTCATCGCACTGGCGATGGCAGATGTGGCGCCGCCACCGGAGCCGCCATCGCTGCCGCCCGTGCCGCTATCGGAGCCGCCGCCGCCATTGCCGCCCGAGGATCCTCCGGACGAAGAACCACCGCTGCCGGGTGAGAACACACCAAACTCAAAACCGTGGTTGTTAGCGCCGCCGCTTTGCAGGTTCATGCCCGCCCGGCGCAGCGCAGATTTTTTAAACTCCACCACCTGCACATCTACCTGCACGGTGTTGCTGCGCACTGCGACCTGGGAGCGGTCTTGCAGCGCCGTATCCTTGGCTGCGCCTAGCTTCAGGTTGGCAACGGCACTGGCGTGGTCGGGCACGCTGGTCAGGCGGCGCTCCAGCAACAGGCGTGGGCCGCTCACGCGCACCAACCAGTGCTGCGGCAGGCCTTTGGTGGGCCATACGGCCAGCGTGGTTTGGCCGGGTGCTTTAGGTGTTAGCAGCAGCTCGGCGGCGTTTTTGCTGATGCCTGTGTCCAGGTCGCGTAGCACTTTGACATCGAGCACCGCAGGGTCACCCACGGCTATGCGGGCAACGGGTACACCGGTTTTGAGCAGCTGCTGTCTACCCACGGTCAGTGCCAACGGGTTTTGTGCGGCATCGTCTGCGCTCTGTGCCGCAGGGGCGGCCATTGTGTCGGCGGCGTGCGCAGTGTTGGCCCAGGCCATACCCGCAGCCAAGCTGCCGATCAGGCCCAGGTAAACAGCGTTTGCGGTGGTGGTGGTGCTCATGGTCTTGGTCTCTTGTCGTTATGTGCGGTGTAATGGTTTGCTATTGATTTGGTAGCTTCTGGCGCCCAATAGGTAGGTGCTAGAGCCTGTTTTTATATAAATCAATAACTCACGGTCTGCACCGCTGCGCCTTGGTACATCTCTACGGTGTTGGCGCGCACGGGCTGTGGTGCACGCGCAGGGGCGCTGGCCTGGGTATAGGGCGCTGCCGGTGCAGGGGCAGGGCGGCGTGCATTCTTGCTATCTGCACCCGTGGCCAGGTGTTTGAAGCGCAGGCCCGCGTAGGCGCGGTCTGCGTCTTGCAGGGTTTCGCCCTTTTTCAGGCGGCCGGCCACCGGTTGCAGTGCGGGCGGCAGTGCGGCAAACAGGCTGGCGTCTGGCACGCTGGTGTCGTCAGGGTGGCGCAGGGCCAGGGTGAGTTGGCCGTATTTTTCGGCCAGAGTCAGGCGTTCAACATCGGTCAGTGGTACGGCCAGTACGGCGGTGTTGGCAGCTTCAGGGCGGCCTCCGGTGTCGCGGCTGGCGCTGCCACGGCGGGTTACGTTGTCTTGCTCTTGTGCGGCCTGGCGCTGCGCTGCCGTGGGCGGTGGGTTCTCAACACTGGCAGCGCCATAGGCCAGCACGCGGCTGCGGGCCAGCAGCAAGCGGGTTTGCGTGTCTACCTCGGCCTGCTCGTTCTTGCCGTCCAGAGTAAAGAACACGTCAACAAAATCGCCAGGGCGCACATGGTTGCCTGCGGCCATGGCCTCTTTGACAGCGATGGATACGGCGCGCTGGCCTGGCTCCACCTGCAGAGCCAGGCCGCTGAGTAGTTGCGGCTCAAACACCGGTGCATCTACCGCCAGCGCGACGGTGGTGGTGCGGCCCACCACGTCCTGGGTATTGGCAAAGCTAGTGGGTACGGCGGCGGGCAGTTGGGCCAGCTTCACATCTTCTGCAGCCAAGCGCTGGCCTGCGGCTACCGCCTTGGCGGCTACCACCACGGCGTGCGATTCAGTGGGCGTTGCGGGTTGTGGGGCCGTTTGTGCCGATGTTGCCGCTACTTGGCGGGCAGGCTGGCGGCTTAGCATCCAGGCGCCGAAGCCCAAACCAATGGCCAGTACCAGCAGCAAGGCGGCAAGTATTTTGGTGAGGTTCATGGTGTGTACTCCTGCTGTTTTTGTGGTGGTGTTAGCTTGCTAGCATTTGCTTGGCAGACGCTTGGGGCTGGCGCTTGGCGTAGAGGAAAGCCCAAGTACCAGGCCCAAGCACCCGGGGTGCTTGGGTTGAAGGTGAGAGAAAAGCTGGTGCACATGGATCAAGCCTTTAAGGTGCCCAACTGGGGCCCGTGCGCACCACCACCCAGATGGCGGCAATCGCCATATAGCCCGCGTAGGGAATGCTGCGTTGGATGACGCGCTTGCCGGTGGTTGCATCCGTTGGCGCGGCGGTAGACGCCGATGGCGCCAGCGCCACTGACATGCGCTGCGGCAGATAGGCTTGCAGCCAAGCGCCCAGGCTGCTGAGTTGCAGCTTGCGCCAGGCCAGCACGGCCATGCCGTGCAAGCCTGCGAGCAAGCTGCCCCCCAGCCAGATAACCAGCAGGTAGGGCGACAGGCCAAACCACAGCCCGATGACCGCGGCGAATTTGACATCGCCTGCGCCCATCCAGCGCATGGCATAAAACGGCATCAATGCCGCAAAGGCCACGAGCATTCCGGCTAATCCGCTCCATGGCTCCACCCAGAACGGCTGCACGCCGCTGAATAGGGCCGCAGTGCCTGTTGCCAGGCCCAGCAGCACCATCCAATTGCGCACCTTGCGGCTGCGCAAATCCATAGCTGCTACAGCGGCTAGCCATAGCAGCAGGATGTGCGAAAGGAGCCAGGTGGTGGTCATTGGGTCGCTTTCAGCTTAAGTGCATGCGCCGGGCGTAAAGGTGGGCGTTGTGCCTGCAGTTCCCAAACCTCCAAGCAAATTTGCAATGCCGCAGAAGAGGTCGTTCAATCCACCAGCCAGGGCGCTCGCGGCGGCAATGATCGACACTGCAATCAACCCCGCAATCAACCCATACTCAATAGCCGTAGCGCCTTCTTCGTCGTTCCAGAAGTTCTTGAGGAAGTTAGTCATGGTGTGGTCTCCAGTCATTTCACAAAGCCCATGGGTAAAAACAGTGGCTGGCGATGGGCTAACACCGGCCGCTGTGCGTAAACAAAACTGACTACCAACGCACGGCATAGTCCGTGCCTTGTTGGCGAAGCTGCGCCAACTGCTCTGGGCCCAGCACTTGGGCCAGGCGCAATTGCAGGCGCTGCGTAGTTGATGCATCCATGTCTGCGAAATCTGCTGCAGCGCTGGCGGGCTGGGTAATGGTGTTTGCTGGGCGCGTAGCTGGGGCGGCGTCGGCTGCAAACAACTGATCCAGCCACTGCGCGGGCAGGGTGTTTGGTAGTAGCTGGCCAGTGGTGCGCACCAGGCGCAGGGCGTTGATGCGCTGGTCGTAGATGGCGTCGGCCTCGTCCAGCATCAGGCGCTGCATGTCCAGTTGCGCATCCAGTACTTGCGACAAGCTGCCCCGGCCTACTTGCAGCAGGCGGCGGTAGCCTTCAAAGGCGGCGCGTGCTTCGCTGACGGCGCTGCTGAGCTGCTTTTCGCGCTCGCGGCCGGCTTGCCAGCGGCCCCAGGCGGCGGATGCGGCCTCGTGCACCTGGCGGCGTACGGCTTCTTGCTGGGCTTGTTGGGCTTGCAGCTCGTTCAGCGCTTTGAGTATGCGGTCGCGCAGCTCAAAGCCGTTGCCAAAGTTCCAGTTCAACTCAAACCCGTAGCGTGTGCCGTCGTTGTAGAGCACGCCCTTGGGGTCACGGGTGTGGGCTACCACGGCAGCGAGTGTGGGGTAGCGCTGTGCTTTGCTGCGGTCTACCTCGGCTTCGGCGCGGGTGATTTGGTGGGCGATTTCTTGCAGCTCGGCACTTTGCAGCTCAGACGCTTGTAGCGCGGCTTGCTCGCTCACCGGCATCCACAGTGCAGGCACTTGCGGATCGGGCAGGGTTGTGGGGTTGGGCGTGTAGTTGAAGTAGCGGGTAAAGCGTGCCTGTGCATCCATGCGCTGGGCTTGCAGGCCGTGCTGCTGGGCCAGGGCGCTGGCCTGGCGCGATGCGGCTTGGCGCAAATCGTTGCGGCCCACGGCACCTAGCTCAGCACGGCGCTCTTCCACCCGGGCCAGCTGGCCAATGATGGCGGCAGATTCGGCGGCAATGCGGGCCTTGGTGTCAAAACGGTGCAGCTCCAGCAGCGAAGTCAGCGCCTCTAGCAAGACGTTCTGGCGCGTGGTGTAGAGCACGCTGCCTTGAGCGTCTTCCAGCGATTGGGCAGAGCGTATGCCTGCGTCAATTGCGCCGCCATCCAGCAGGTTCAAGCGCACTTCGGCGTTGACAGCGGTATAGGATTCGCGCTTTTGGCTTTGGGCAATGGCTGCATTGCCTTGTGAGGTACCTACCTTGAAGGATGGCCAACGCGCGCCCTTGGCGGTGCTGACGTCGTGGCCGGCAGATTCGACACTGGCGCGGGCTTTGCGTACATCGGGGTGCTCGCTCAGCATGGCGTACAGAGCGGACAGCAACTGCTTCTGTGTGGCGTTATCGGCCAGCGAGCGCGGGCTGAGGTGCGGCGCCAGCAGCAAAGGGGCTGGCTCTGCGGGCGCAGCGGTATCAATAGATACGGCAGGCGTTGCCAGGTCTGGCTGCACGCTATCTACGGTCTGTGCGTGCGCCAGCCAAGGCGCTGCCAGCAGCATGGCCCATGCAGCGGTGCGTGTGGTGGTCAGGGTGTGGAGCTTGGCGCGCATGGTCAAGGCTCCCGGAAGGCTTCGCTCTGGATATGCAGCACGGGGCGCAGCAAGTACCAGATAAAGGGTTCGCGCCCCAGCAGCAGATCTAGCTCTGCTTGCATGCCGGTGGTGATGCGGTTGTCAGAGCGGCCCACCCACGGCTGCTGCAAGCTGGCCTGGATGCGGAAGTAGGCAGCGGTGTCGGCCTGCTTGGGGTCTTGGTCGGCATCGGCAGACACCAGGGTCACCTTGCCTTGCACAAAACCGTAGCGCAGGTAGTCGTAGGCGGTGATCTTGGCCTTGGTGCTTTGGCCCACATGCACGTAGCCACGGTCGGCCGGGTTCAGGCGCGCCTCGATCACCACTTCATCTTTATCAGGCACCACTTCCAAAATGGGCTCGCCAGGTTTGACGACCCAACCCGTGCCAGATGTGCGCAGGCCTTTGACAATGCCATCGATGGGCGCCAGCACCACGGTGCGGGTGCGCTGGCTCTGGGCGCGTGACAGGTCCTCGGTCAGGCTCAGCAGCTCGCGCTCGGTCTGCGCCAGTTCTTCGGAGGCGCGCCGGCGGAACGTGCCTTGGGCCTCTAGCAGCTTGGCGTGGGCTTGGTCTACCTTGGCGCGGTTGCTGACCAGGTTTTGCCGTGCGCCAGCAAGATCGGCACGCACTTGCTCTAGCGCACGTTGTTTGTCGATGACTTCGAGCTGGCCGATCAGTTGCTCGGCCGCCAGCTGGTTGGCAATGCTGGCCTCTTGTTCAGACAGTGCCAGGTTGGCTTGCAGGCCTGCAATGCGGGCCTGGATTTGCGCTACATCGCCTTGGGCCTGCATCAGCATGGCTTGGGCAGCGGCTCGCGTGCCTTGATACTCCAGGCTGCGGGCGGTGAAGGCTCCCAACTCGGCACGCATGATGCGTGCTTCCAAGTCTTTAGGGAAGTCTGTTGTCTGCAGTGGCTGGCCTTGGCTCTCGGCCGTCAAGCGGGTTTTGACGGCCATGGCGGTGGCGGTGCGCGCAGTCAATTGCTCCAGGTTCAGGCTGGTGCCGCCCAGGTCAATATCCAGCAAGGGCTGGCCTTTGTGGACGGTTTGGCCATCTTTGACATGCACGCCGGTGACGATACCGCCTTCCAGGTGCTGCACGGTTTGCACGCGGTCAGAAGGGATCACCTGGCCGCTGGCAACCACGACGTTCTCCACGGGGTAGAACAAGCCCATCAAAACTAGCGCACCCAGCGCTATGACTAGTGCTTTGCGATTGCCCAGCAGACGTTGGTGCAAGGGGGCTCGTGCCGTTGCAGTTGCGTTGTCTGCGGCTGAATTTTGCGCTGCACTGTCGTTGGCTGCGGCGGGGTTGGTGGCAGGGTGTGTGGGGTGCTGCGTGTTTTGCAGCACCTCGGGCAGATCGTTATGGCTGCGTGGCTGCGTCATAGCACGGCCTCCGGCTCAACCGCTACGGGCGCTGGTGCGGCGGCGGCAGGGTTGGTGGGCTTGGCCGGTGCGGGCTCGCGTGCCAGGCCAAACAGGCGGGGCAGCATTTGCTCGGGTGTGCCTGACTCCACGGTGCCATTGCCTTGTACGTGGTGAATATGCTGGGCGAGTGACGCCATACGCAGAGAATGGGTGACGATGATGACGGTGTGTTTGGCGGCGATTTGGCGCAGGGTTTGCAGCAGCGCGGTCTCGCTTTCAAAATCCAGGTCGTTGCTGGGCTCGTCCAAAATCAAGACTGATGGATTGCGCAAAAACAGCTGAGCTAGCCCCAGTTTGCGCAGCTCGCCTGCTGATATGCCCGAACCACCCTCGCCCAGCACCGTCTGGTAGCCGTGGGGAAGCGCGCTGATAAAACCGTGGGCACCGGAGAGTTGGCAGGCTTTGACGATGGTGGCGTCATCTGCATCGGGGTTGACCATGCGCAGTGTGTCCACAATCGGGCCACCAAACCAGTAGGTTTGCTGTGCCAAGCAGCCGACCCAGCGGCCAAGATCGTTGCGCGAGAACTGCGCCATCTCATACTCGTCAATCGCAATGCTGCCTTGTGTGGGCTGGTACAGGCCTGCTAGCAGTTTGGCCAGTGTGGATTTGCCGGCACCGTTGCGGCCCACGATGGCGTGGATGCCGCCGGGGCCAATGGCCAGCGATACGTTGTCGAGTGCCTTGTGGCCCGATGGGTACTGGAAGCTCACCTGGTCAAGTTTGAACTGGCCGCGTGGGCGAGGCAGTGCAATGGTTTGAGACGGGTTCTCCAGTGGCTCTTGCAGCACAGTTTGCAGGCGTGCTGCAGACTCATTGGCGCGTGCCAGTGAGCGCCAGTTACTGGCAAGTTGTGCAATGGGGCCCAGCGCCTTGCTGGAAAGCAGGTTGACGGCCATCAGGCTTCCGATGGTCATCCATTGCGCATTGATGGCAATGGCGCCCATGGTGATAACGGAGACAGAGAACAGGGTGAGCAGCACGTGGCTCAGCTCTTTGGCGTTTTCCATCTCGCCGTTTTTGCGAAAGCTCTCGGTCAACCAGCGGTCGTAACCAGTTTGCCAAGCTTGGAGTGCAGCGGTGTCGTAGCCCAGTACTTTGAGGGTGCCGCGTGCGTTGCAGATCTCGGCGGTGCCTCGGTCCAGCTGGCGCGATTGCTCCATTTCTTCAACCCGGCCACTGCGAACTTCATCAGCCCACCACCAGGCGAGCACTCCCAGGATGATCATGGCTACCACGATGACAGGCAGCACGGGCCAGGCAATGATGCCGATGACGATCAAGGCGATCAGCGCCATGGGTAAGTCAAGCATGGAGGTGGCCACGCCGCCTGCCACGCAGGTGCGCAGTGCGCCAATATCTCTAAAGAGCTGTAGCCACTGGCTGGATGAACGCTGCTCCAGCGTCAGCATGGGGTGCTGCAGCATGGCGTGCATCAATGATTGGGAGACATCGCGATCGATCGTGGCACCTGCCTCGCGCAGGGCACGGGCACGTTTGCGGCGTAGCCATAGCTCCATGCTTAAAAAGCACAGCACGCCTGCCACCATGGCAATCAGTGTGGCTGTGCCGCCACGTGAGATGACGCGGTTGTAGACCTGCAGCAAGAAGATGGAGGGGAGCAGGCCCAGCAGGCTGATGGGCAAGGACAGCCATGCAGCTTGGCGCAGATGGCGCGAGGCACGGCTGAAACTGTCGGCTATGGCGCTGGCGTATGGGCCAGCCGCTTCCGCTGGCACTGCGGCTTTGGCCGAGTGCACCAGTTTGTGAGGAAGCAAGAATTCAATCATGGCCAAAATTTGTGGTTACGAGATGATGTAAATCAAAACCTAGCTGATCAGTTGTTGCATTGTGCTTCTAATTGGTAACCGCAGGAAGTAAGTGTAACCAAATACATCCATAAATAGCGCCAAAAAGGTAGCAATAAATGACAAATTACATGACTAGTTGATTCTGATAAATGACAGTTTCTGTCAGAGGTGATAGCAGGGTTGGGTTTTCGCGATCATTTCTCAAGAACTCGAATTTCCCTGATGATTTTTTGCTATCTCAATATGAGCTAATAAATAAGGTGAATATTAGATTTGGGGCAAATTTGATCGTGGAAGCGTGATAGCTGTTTTCATTCGCCATCTCCTTGTCATTTAGTGATTGAGTTGCTTATCCAGGAAATTCATGGATGCACTGATGGTGATGAGGAGCTGGCTGGCGAGGCGGCAATCACTGACCAGGGCATTGCCGGTGCGCGGCGAAAAAAATGCGGCTTGCTTGCGCAGGGCGGTGGATTGGAAGAGTGCCATTTCGGGCCAGACAATGCGCTGGTAGCAGGCGCGGAACAGGGCTTGCATGCCGGAGTAGAACTGGACATTCGTTGCATCGCTAGAAAACCGTGGCAATCCTTCGCGCAGCGAGCACTCCATCACCGCTGCGCTTACCCAGGGCTGGGCCTGTGGGGCGGGTCGGCCCCCGTCGTCGGTGACCACGCGCAGTTGTTGCCAGGCAGCCAGCAGCCATTTGGCTTCGTAGCTTGGCATGGCACCTTGGGCTGGCAAAAGCGTGTCTGGGCTGGATGGGGGCTGGTTTTGGCGCACCGCCTCGATGGCCAGTTGCGCCCACGGTGTCTGGTCTGCCGCAGGCCTGGCTGCCACAGTGCATAGCTGCTGCGACAACCGCACAATCAGATTTCTGATCGAGGCAGCATGCGCCACGCCGGGGAAGTTGCGGATATAGCGCATCAATACGAGCAGGCTGAGCGATTGCAGCTCTTCACTGCCGTCGTCGTACAGGCTCCAGCGCTGCATTTGCTCCACCAGATAAACGATGGCGCGGTGGCTGGTGTGGGCTGTGGGTAAATGTGCGGCGTTTTCTTGCGGGGTGTGCTGCTGAGCGAGTAGCAGGGCGTAGGTGATGCCTAGGTGGTCCAGCAAGGAAGTTGCTTCGGGCCAGCTGCCATCGTCGCCTTGGTTCTGCGCGATTAACTGCTGGGTGGCTCGGTACAGCGTGGGGCCCGCGGAGCTGCTGCGCAGGTGGGAGGGCGACAGGCGCGGGCGGGGCAGGGCCGTTGTGCTGCCATGCGGGTCGATGTAGACGCCTTCCAGCAGCAATTGCCAGCGTGCATGCGTGATGCTGGTAACGGGTTCGCTCAAGGTGTTCATATCAGCCAGATTGCGCGATGTGCTGTGGCCCAGTGCCGAGAGTAGTTTGGCTTGGTCCAGCTCATCATCTGCCAGTGCCCATGTGCGATTCGAGTCGCCGGCGCCCACTGGGCTTGCGTTGGCTGCTATAGGTTTGATGCCGCACGCCCAGTCAATGCGCAGCTCCACCTGGCTGGCGTTGTTGGCCCAGGCCCATTGGCGTACGCGGGTCGCGCCTTCGCGCCAAGCTGCATGGATAGTGACGCGGCGGATGCTGAAGCTGGTGACGGGCAGCTTCTCTGATGTCATGGTGAAGAACAGCACACAGCAGGCAAACGGATCGGGTAGAGATACGGCATGCTGGGCAACAAAGCGAAATGCCAGATCGAGTTGTTGTGACAGCTCGATTGGCAGCACGGGAGGGGGCGGAGGTGCTTTGCCGTAGCGGTGTTGCGCTTGTAATGCAGAGCGACTGGTGGGCGATGCATTCATGATGGCGTTCTCGCTGTTAGGTAAATGGCTTGTGTGCCCGAATGGCGGTTGCAGGCCCTGGCAATGCCCATAACCGGGCATTGCCAGGGCCTTGCGTTTAGATCGCCAGGCTGTGGTGCAGGTCTTGGGCCAGTGCACTGTGGCTGGCGTCATCACCAGCGCTGTGGCTGCTGATGGGTTGAGCCACGGTTTGCAGATCGGCGCTGGCAAGCTGCATCGCGCTTGCCGCTGGCGCTCCCAGCAAACCATTGCCGCCGAGCAGACCGCCGAGCAAACCGGTGACCAGGCCGTTGTCGCCGATGACGCTACCCAGCAGGCCATCGTCGCCGGTCACTGCAGCCAGCGTGTCGCCCACGGTGCTTACCAGCGTGTCTACCAAACCGCCCACCGCGCCGGCACCGTTGGTGGCGCCCAGCAGGGAATCCAGCAGGCCTGCGTTGGCTGTAGTGCCGTCACCCACCACGGTGGCCAGCAGATCGTTGACCAAGCCAACTACGGGCTCCAGCACTTCGGTGGGTTGCAGGGCCAGGTTGTCGACCAGCTCGGTCACGCTGCCCAGAACGCCGCCATCGGTGTTGGTCAACTGCTCCAGTGGATTGGTGACACCAGCCAGAACGCCATGGTCGGGGTCTGCCAACTGGTCCACCAAGTCGCCAACAGGAGCCAGTGCGGTGTCGCCCAGCAAGTTGTCAACCAGGTCTTGGGTCGATGTGATGAGGCCATGTGCGCTGTCATCCCCGGCACTGCCGTTGTGAATCAGGCCATCGCCCAAATCGCCAGCCGTTGCCAGTACGCCGCCTACTGCGTTGGTTACGCCGCCCAAGAGGCCGCCAATACCGCCCAGCAGGCCGCCCACCACGGTAGTCACTACGTCTTGCACGCCGCCAGCGCCTGTGTTGGTGCCAAGGCCAGCGACCAACTCGTTCAGCGTATCAATCACGGGCTCCAAGCCTTGGCCTGGCACGTTGGTGAGGCCGTTCACCAGTTGGGTCAATACGCCCAGCGGGCCGCCGTCTGCATTGGTTAGCTGCTCCAGGATGTTGGTCACCGCCGACAGCGTTCCATCGGTTGGGTTTAGCAGGGTATGCAACAGGTCGGCAACGGGTTGGGCGACAGTACCGCCCAGCAGGTTGTTGACGACATCGTCCACAGTGGTGATGAGGCCCGAGCCTTCCGATCCACCGTTGCCCCCCGTGCCGCCAATAGCGCCCAGGCCACCCAGCAATCCACCAACCACGTTAGATACCAAGTCCTGCAAGCCACCAAGGCCGCCCAAGCCGTTGGAGTCCGTCAAGCCGCTGATCAGGCCGTTGAGTGTGTCAATGACGGGCTCCAGGCCTTCGCCTTCTACCTTGGTGAGACCAGCGACCAGCTCCGTCAGCACGCCCAGCGGGCCGCCGTCGATGTTGGTGAGTTGCTCCAAAATGCTGGTGACTGCAGACAAAGTGCCGTCGCTTGGGTTGAGCAAGGTGTTTACCAGCTCAGACACGGGTTGCGCAACGGTGCCGCCCAGCAGGTGGTTGACGACATCGTCCACCGTAGTAACCAGGCCAGTGCCTTCGCCGCCTGGGTTGTCGCCACCACCGTTGCCGGTGCCTGGGAGTACGCCACCGAGCAAGCCACCGCCCAACAGGCCGCCCAGCAGATCGCCTACACCTTGTAGCAGGCCACCTACCACGCCATCCTCACCCAGCACGGCGTTCACTACATCATTCAGCGCGCCGGTGCTGGTGCCGGATGTACCCAGGCCAGTGAGAATGTCGTTGAGCGTATCAATCAGGGGCTCCAGGCCTTGGCCCTCAATACTCGTCAATCCTGCGACCAACTCGGTGAGCACTCCCAAGGGGCCGCCTTCTATATGCGTCAGCTGCTCTAGTGCGCCGGTAACGGCAGACAGTGTGCCCGAGCCTGGGTTGATCAAGGAGTTAATCAGGTCTGCGACCGGTGCGGTGACAGCAGAGCCACCCAGCAAGCTGTCCACTACATCTTGCACTGTGGTGATCAGGCCTTGGCCTTCGCCACCAGATCCACCAGATCCACCAGATCCGCCGCCGGTCAACAGGCCACCAAGTAATCCGCCCAGCAGGTCGCCGCTCAATACAGGGCCGAGAATCGTATCAACTATGTCTTGGATAGTGCCAGCGCCGGAATCGTCGCCCAAGCCTGCGATGAGACCCTGCAGTGTCTCGATCAGGGGATTCAGGCCCTCTCCTTCCACATTGAGCAGGCCGCCCACTAGATCTGTCAGTACCCCTAGCGCTCCGCCATGGTTGTTGGTCAGGTTTTCCAAAATACCTGTAATTGCAGACAGTGCGCCATCATGGGGGTCCACCAAGTTGTTGATCAAATCAACCAGCGGGCCTGCGACGGTGCCGCCCAGCAGGTTATCAACCACCTCTTGCACTTCGGTAATCAGGCCATGACCTTCTGTCGGGTCAGTGGTGTCTGTTGTATCCGTCGTGTCGGTAGGGTTCGTCGTGTCCGTTGGA
>JAVXMM010000039.1:0-9656 GCA_036646255.1 Comamonas sp. | reverse complement strand
CTGTTGTATCCGTCGTGTCGGTAGGGTTCGTCGTGTCCGTTGGATTAGTGGTGTCAGTGGTGTCTGTTGTATCCGTCGTGTCGGTAGGGTTCGTCGTGTCCGTTGGATTAGTGGTGTCCGTTGGGTCGGTACCGCCCGTGGTGTCCGTTGGATGAGTGGTGTCCGTGGGGTGGGTGGTGTCTGTTGGGTCAGTACTGCCTGTGGTGTCCGTTGGATGAGTGGTATCCGTTGGGTTGGTGGTATCCGTTGGGTCGGTACCGCCCGTTGTGTCCGTTGGATCCGTGCCATCAGTAGGCTCCGTTCCGCCTGTGGGGTCGGTAGCATCCGTGGAGTCTGTCGAATCGGTCAAGTCCGTGGAATCTGTAGCATCGGTAGGGTCAGTGCCGTCCGTGCCTTCGCCGCCGCCAGGGTGTGTAGGCGTCTTGGTGTCGTCATCATCGTCGTCATTCATCATGGCGCCAAGAAGTGCGCCAGCGCCAATGCCCCCCAAACCTGCCAGCAGATAGTCACCCAGCACCCAGCCGCCTGCGCCGGAGTCGTCGTCAGACTGCGTGCTCGCTGCAGCAACTGCGTCGCTCGCGGGCACAGTCTCTACGCTGCCCGATGTGGTGCTGAAGGCCGCTGCACCTACAACACCGCTGTTGTCGCAGCTGTCCAGCGTCGCCTCCGTGCTGGGGGCCAGGGTGGCAATTTGGGCCTTGCCATCTGCCGCCGTGATCACGGCTTGGGCGTTGCCACCAGCAGGCACGATGATGGTGTCACCCATTTGCAGCTTGGCGCCCGCTTGCGCAGCCATGGTCTGCCCGCCGCGCACCAGCTGCACACCTGCCGATGCCTGGGTGAGCGATGCCGATGCCATCTTGGCGCCGCTGTTGGCGTTGGCTGCTTCGTCGGTGACGCAGAGGGTGGAGGTGGCGTTGGTAGTCATGGCGTGGTTCCCTGGTTAAGTCGTTTATTGGTCTGCCGTGGCATATGCCCTATGCGGCGGATGCCACTACTAGCGCAATAGGTGTGCCAACATCCGGTTACGACTGTTTTCTGGTGGTTTTATAAGCTTAGTTATTTGTTTCTATTGAGTTTTATCGTTATCGGCTTGAACCTGTGATTACGTATTGCCGAGTGGTGTAACGCCTCGTGTTACGGAGGGTGTTACGTAACATGGACACGATGTGGCCGTAGCTTTTCAGTACGCAAGGCAATCAGCCTTGCGTTGGCATCGGTGTTGCGGCGTTGTTGTTTTATGGCCGATTGCGCATTGCTGAGATGGCGCTGCCGGACTCTTTAGCTAGCAAACCGTTACACGTTCAGGCCCGGCGTGATATGTATCAAGCTGTATATAATCGGCCGCTTTGGGTCGCTCTTGATTGCGTCGGTGTCTGGGCTGCATTGTTGGCTTGACGCTGTGGGCGCGCTGGTTTGCCATTTCTATTCATTGCAGAGAGAAAAACGCTTATGAAGACTGCGCCACAAGTTTTGTCGCGTGTGCCCACCTCGCCCCGCACGCCATGGCGCCTGCGTATGCTGGCTGCAGTCATGGGCTGCGGCATGGCTTTGCACTACCTGCCCGCGCAAGCCGCACGTGCGGTAGATGATGTGAGCCAGCTGTTAGAGCAAGGCAAGGCCGACCAAGCCGCCAAGCAGGCCGATGCCTACTTGCAGCAAAACCCTGCAGATGTGGAGATGCGTTTTCTGCGCGGCGTGATTGCCACGGAGCAAAAGCAAAACAGCCAGGCCATCAAGATATTTTCAGGCCTGACGCGCGAATACCCCAACATGCCCGAGCCCTACAACAACCTGGCGGTGCTGTATGCCGCTGAGGGGCAAGAGCGCAAAGCGGCCGAGGCGCTGGAGCAGGCGATTCGTACCAACCCGAGCTACTCGACCGCACATGAGAACCTGGGCGACCTGTACGCCCGCATGGCCAGCGAGGCCTACTCCAAAGCCCTGCAGCTGGATGGCGCTCGCCAAGAGATACGCCCCAAGCTGGCGCTGATCACCCAAATCGTGCCCGGCAGCCCTGTGCGTGGCAAAACGGTGGTGGCCGATGCTTCTACAGCCCGCCCCGCGCCAGCGCCAGCTCCTGTCGTTAAGCCTGAGCCAGCGCCGGCTAAGCCTGTAGTGGAGGCTAAGCCAGAACCCAAGGTGGAGATAAAAGCAGAGGCCAAGCCTGCACCACAACCGCCTGCCAAGCCTGAGCCCGTGGTCATTGCCAAGGCCGAGCCACCAGCACCAAAGCCCGTTGCTGCCCCCGTAGTAGCGGCGCCTGCCCCGGTGCCAGCACCCGCCAAAGCGCCTGAACCCGAGGCCAAAAAGCCCGAACCCGCCCCAGCGCCCAAAGTGACCAAAGAAGAGGCCGCTGCCGCAGCCAAAACTACAGCACCTGAGCCAAAGCCTGCCCAGAAATCTGCCGTGCCTGAGGTGGAGCGCGTAGTTCACGCCTGGGCGAAGGCTTGGGAGGGCAAGGACATGAATGCCTACCTGGATGCCTATAGCGACAAGTTCAGCCCCGCCGATGGCAGCAGCCTGTCGGCCTGGAAGGAAGCACGTCGCCAGCGCATCGTCGGCAAGCAGTCGATCAAGGTGAACGTGCGCAACCTCCAAGTGACTGTCGATGGTGACCAGGCCACGGCCAAGTTCCGCCAGCACTATGCGGCAGGCTCGCTCAACACGACCACCCGCAAGACTTTGACACTGCGCCAAGAAAAGGGTGGCTGGCATATCGTGCGGGAAACTACGGGCGGATAACTGCCCCTGGCACTGGGCCGATCAGCCGCTTGAGGGGTGGCTGACGCGGTATCATCCGCAGTTGCTGGCCATGGTGGGCCGGAGTGAGGAAATACGGGCGATGCCTTTTAGCAAGCAGTTTTGGCGGCCATGGGCCGCGGTGGCACTGGCCGTGGCGGGTGGCGCAGCCTTGGGTGTTGCACAGGCCAAGGCTGCAGATTACAAGTCAACCAAGCCAGAAAAAGCAGCCAAGGCGACAGCGCAGCCCCGCAAGGCTTCGGCCTCAGCTGCAGCGCAACGCAGCAAACCAGCCAAATCGGCGAAATCGGCCAACACCACCAGCAAAGCTAGCGCGGCGGCCAAGGTGCCCAAAGTCAGTGTGCAAAGCGATGCTGAAGCGCGCCTGCTCAAAGTGATCGCCTTGGTGCAGCAGCAAAAGTTGGACGATGCTTTAAAAGCTGCCGCCAGCTTGACCGCTGACGTGCCCACCTTCCAGGCGGCGCAACTGGTCTATGCCGATTTGTTGCGCTACAAAACCGGCAAGCCCGGTTCCATGGCTGCAGCGCCAGTGTCTGAGGCTGCCGCCATTCGGGTCAAGCACACCCCTGTAACCACTGCCTCCGCACCTATACAAGCACCCGAGCCAGATACGCTGGAGCAGTTACATAGCCTGCAAGACGAGATAAAACGCCGCGTGCAAGGCGCCAATACCCTGCCAGCCACGGGCAGCATACCGGCAGAATTTTTGGCGTTGGCACCTAACGTGCGCCAAGCCATTGCCATCGATGCCAGCAAATCGCGGCTGTATTTGTTCAGCAATGAGGGTGGCAAGTTGCGCCTGACGGGCGACTACTACGTGACGGTCGGCAAGCTGGGTATGGGCAAGCTCGAAGAGGGCGACCAGCGCACGCCACAAGGCATTTACTTTATTGGCCGCGAGATCCCTGGCGTCAAACTGCCAGAGTTCTATGGCAAGGGCGCGCTCACCGTCAACTACCCTAATGACTGGGACCGGGCCGTGGGCCGATCGGGTAGCGGTATATGGCTACACGGAGCACCACCTGACCAGTTCGCCCGCCTGCCGCAGGCCAGCGACGGCTGCATGGTGCTCTCCAACGCCGACTTGATCCAGCTGATGCGCACTGTAGGCCGTATGACACCCGTCCTGGTGCGCGAGCGGCTGCAGTGGCAGCCTGCAGCCGACAACACCATGGCACGCGATCGCGATGCATTCATGTCCGTACTTGGCCAATGGAGCCAAGCCTGGAGCCGTGCTGATGCGCCAAGGTTGCAGCAACTCTACACCGCAGACTGGCGGGCATCGGCCAGTGGCCAAAGCATGCAAGATCGCATGGGCGCAGCCTTTAAAAGCGGCAATGCCAGCTTGCAAGACGTGTCGGTCTACGCTTGGAAGGATGCGCAAGGCGAAATCCGCGTCGCCAACTTCCGCGTCAAAAGCCGCGACTTGCCCGAGCCGCTGCCGCTGCGCCAGTACTGGCGCAAACAGGGTGCCGAGTGGAAGCTGTTCTCGGAAGACGTGCAGGGCTAAGGCCTGTTGAGATCTGATAAAGGCGGCGAAGGCCTCCGACTGCAGTCAATCTAGGCGAGCGAAGCTGTGCACGTGCACACCTGCACCGGGGATGGAGCAACGAGTGGCGCGCGCGGTCAGCGACCTATCTTTCGGGTTGGGCTTGAAGGCACTCGTCTGCACTGTTGCCCGCACCTGCAAGGCACCTGCATTGCTTAGCGCTTAGCAGCCAAGTGCTTTGGAGCCCAACGCGATCCTTAATCAAATCTCAACAGGCCATGTTGCCTTTGGTGGAAGTTCGTTTCATCAAGATAACGACGATTTCGACGTCTTTCCGCTATTGAGCGATCTTTCTGCGAACTCCTAACACACGGCATACGCTCTTCCTGTGTTTTTATAAAATGGGCCGCTGGCGCCCGCCAGGTATGTATTTGCTATTCAAAATAGATAGCGATATCCTGCGGGCAGACTTATGCTGTAGCGGGTTGGGCTTTGATTTGCCGCGTGGTATCACCGGCGCTAGTTATTGCGCTAGCGCTCAGGCGCCGCGGCTTCGCGTCGACGAGCGCGAAATCTAGTCACTCGTGGTCACTGTTTCTGGTCTATATGGACAGCATGAGCCTACGTGGTTACCTCGCTAGTCAACATGGATGGCTGAGCGACCCTGAGCGACTCCAAGCGGGCCTTCACGTCTTTGCCAAGCAGCCATTCATCACCTGCGCCACCCCACAAAAAACCAAGCCACCCGAAGGTGGCCTGGTCTAGTGCTTTGTGGCTGGGGGGCTTTAAGCCTGGAAGGGCTTTCTTCTCCAGCGCCATGCCAGCCCACCCATCACAGCTGCCACTAGGTTGAGCAACACAAGCGCCCATGTGCCCAGCGATGGCACGGGGGTTGCCTCCGGTAATGCGGCTGCCGCAGCGACGGTGCCGGTAAACACCTGTGTGAACGATGCTGCAGCCTTGGTGCTCGTGCGCAGTTGCTGGCTTGCTCCACTGCCATCCGTGACCGTGATGGCCGTGGTGTAGCTGCCAGTGCTGCTCGGGGTGCCGCTGAGTACACCCGCTGGGGACAGACTCAGGCCCACAGGCAGCGGCTGCGCGCTGTCGGTAGCCGACCAGGTGTACGCACCACTGCCACCACTGGCGCTTAACTGCACATGGTTCACGGCCTGGCCTACTTGCAGGTCCCCAAAGCTTGTCGAGGTGATAGCCAAATCAGGTACAGGTGCTGCGACTGCGACGGTCACGCTCTTGGATCTCGAGCTCAGCGTGGTGCTGTCGGCGGGCGTGTACTGAGCTATATAGGTGTAGCTGCCTGCTGCAGCGGGTGTGACCGTGCAGCTTGCTTGCCCCTGAGCCACGGTCTGGGCCGAGCAGCCTGGCACCACAGTGGTTGCGGCCTCATCGCTGTAGAACGCCACAGTGCCAGCTACTGCGCTTGGAGTCACTTGGGCTGTCAGCGTGACGGCATTGCCCACCACGGGTTGCGCAGGAGTGAACGATAGCGAAGTTGCCGTCTCTACCGCCTCTCGAATGACAACCACTGTATAGGTTTCGGTAGTCTCCGCATCTTCTGCAGTCACCACCACGGTCAAGAGGTTGGTGCCTATGGCCAATGGGATGGCTTCTGAGGACTGCCCGCTTGGCACGGCCAGGCCATTGACCGTCACTGCCGCACCGCTGTGGGTGGTGGTGGGAGTGATGGTCAGCGTTGTCGTGGCAGAGGCCACTGTGCTGGTGTAGCTCAGGTGCCCTGCACTAAAGTTGGGCGAGAGCGTGCCACTACCCAAGGTCAATAACTGTAGCGTGGCATCACTGGACATGGACTGTCCTTTGAAAACGCCCTGACTTAAAGTCGACGCATAGAGCGTAGCCGGGGTCTTCGGGTCGATGGCTAGGCTGAAAACGGAATAATCGGTCAGCCCAGTCGATGCCGCGCTCCAGATCTCTCCGCTATCGGTGCTCTTGAAAACGCCGCCGCCGTTAGTCCCCGCACAGAGCGTAGCCGGGCTCTTCGGGTCGATGGCAAGGCTGTAAACGGACAAATTGCCCATCCCAACCGAGGCCTTACTCCAGCTCGCGCCGCTATCGGCACTCTTGAAAACGCCATCACCGCCAGTCCCCGCATAGAGCGTAGCCGGGGTGTTCGGGTCGATGGCAAGACTGTAAACGTAGGAGTTGGTCAGCCCGGTCGATGCCGCGCTCCAGCTCTCCCCGCTATCGGTGCTCTTGAAAACGCCGCCATCCCAAGTCCCCGCATAGAGCGTAGCCGGGCTCTTCGGGTCGATGGCAAGGCTGAAAACGTCGGAGTTGGTCAGCCCAACCGATGCCGCGCTCCAGCTCGCGCCGCTATCGGTGCTCTTGAAAACGCCGCCGCCGTTAGTCCCCGCATAGAGCGTAGCCGGGGTGTTCGGGTCGATGGCAAGGCTGCGAATGTCGGAGCTGGATGGCAACCCAACCGATGCCTTGCTCCAGCTCGCGCCACTATCAGTGCTCTTGAAAACGCCATCGTTAGTCCCCGCGTAGAGCGTAGCCGGGCTCTTCGGGTCGATGGCAAGGCTGAAAACTAAGAAATTGGATAGCAACCCGGTCGGTGGCGCGCTCCAGCTCGCGCCGCTATCGGTGCTCTTGAAAATGCCACGGGAAGCTCCCGCATAGAGCGTAGCCGGGCTCTTCGGGTCGATGGCTAGGCTGAACGAAGTGGAAATAAAAGAGCCGTTGGACTGCGTCCAGTTAATGTTGGCTGCATGTGTCGCGGTGCTGATGCCCCAGCTACTGACTGCCAGAATAAAACTGAGCAATCGCAAAAATAGAGAACGCCAATTGCGTACCGGATTCATTGCATTCATCACACTCCCTCATATCTCAAATGTAGAAGTGGCCCAGAGATTGCCCTCGGGCCACTGATGTAGTTATTGCCTTACACACCTAACAAACCTGCTGTAGTTGCGTTCCCTAGGCGTCGTATTCCGCAAGCATCTGCAACAAAGTGTTATAGCGTCAAAATGACTTTTACGCCCCATCCAAACGGATAGGTAGGCATGAAACAGTAGTAGGTATTTACCCGCTAAGGCATGAGCAAAGGTCTGCTTTGGGGCAACAGGGTGAAGGGCGGGTGTTGGCCGGTTGACGACTGTCGCGGCTCGAGCCCAAGCGAGCCTTCACGTCTTCGCCAAGCAGCCATTCACCACCTTCGCCGCCCCATAAAAAACCAAGCCACCCGAAGGTGGCCTGTTCAGTGGAATGCAGTGGCTGTTTAAGCCTGAGCTGTCCTTCTTCTCCGGCACAGGCCCAATGCCCCTAGCACCATAGCCACCAGGTTCAGCAACACAACACCTAGTGCACCCAAAGATGGCACTGGCGTGGCAGACACCTGCGCAGCAGCAGTCACCGTTTGTGTGAACGCTGCACTTTGTGCCGCGGCGTTGTTGGCATCGCCGCTGTAGCTGGCGATGATGGTGTGCGCGCCAGGCGTGGTGAGGGTCTTGACAGTCACCGTGGCGCTGCCGTTCACCAAAGTTGCCGTGCCTAGCGAGGCGCCGTTGTCAGTCACAGTGATGGCGCCTGTGGGCACTGGGCTTGCCTTGGTTCGCATCTGTGCGGACTTGGTGGCGTCGGGTGTCACCGTCACGGTGAAACTCACCTCATCACCCGGCTTGGACGGGTTGGCGCTGGACGTTATCACCACACCCGTGCCAGTCTGGCCCACGTCGATAGTCTGCGGTGTGGGCGCAGTCGCATCTTCATAGTTCGCATTGCCCAACTGGCTGGCGGTGACGATGCAGCTGCCTTTGGCGTTAAAGCTCACCGTATTGCCTGCGATGCTGCACACGCTGCTGGCACTGGCATCAATGGCAAACGTCACGCCACTGCCCGATGCGCCGCCGGTGGCCGCCACGGTGTAGCTGCCGCCCACTTTGGCCCCCGTGGGCGTGGTGCTGGTGAACTGGATGGTTTGGCTGCCCTTGGCCACGGTGATGGCAATCGTCGCATCCTTGGTGTTGGTGGCACTGTTGCTGTTGTCCGTATCGGTCAAGCGAATGGTGATACTGGTAGCGGCTGTGGCCGTTGTTGGGGTACCGGTGATGGCTGCGCCATCCAGCTTCAAGTCTGCAGGCAGCGTGCCCGAAGTCACGGCAAAACTGTAGCTGCCACTGCCTCCGCTGGCAGGCAAAGGCAGGTCGAAGAATTCCCCGACCTTGGCAACAGCGCTGACTGGTAGCGTCAATGCCAGTCCCTCCAGCGGGGTGACCGGCGCGCTGGGCGCTGACTCGGCACTGGAGCCCACGCCGTTGATGGCCGCCACGGTGAACTCATAGGCGGTCTTGTTGGTCAGGCTGCTCACGGTGCAACTGGTGGCTACAGGCGTTGGCGCTGTTACTACAGGCGTGCTGCACTGGCCTAGCACCGGGCTGGTGGTGCCTGCCGCGTAGGCCTTCACGGTATAGCCGGTGATGGCGCTGCCGTTGTTGTTGGCCGATGCGCTCCAGCTCACCGCCACTTGGGCATTTCCTGCAACAGCGGAAACCCCCGAAGGAGATGCGGGCGCAGTCGCAGTGAAGAACATGGCGATGCTGCGAACTATTCCGCTGGAGCCGTTGTATACCCCTCCAATTGCCACACCCTGTGCGCGCACCCAAAAGTTGCGGCCTTCGGGCAATGCCTGCCCATCAAGCTGCCACCCGCCTGCTATGCGGGTTGCCGGGCCCAAATCTTGCCAATCGGATTCACTCGCATTTTCTGAAAGGGCCAGCGCAAAACGCACCTGCGAGACTTCGGGGCCAGCGCCAGAGCGCAGCCACAGAAGACCGTCTCTGTTTGCATTCAATTGCAGGGATTGCAATGCAGCATCCGCACTACTCAGCCGTGCCAGACCGTTGCGCACCTGCCCACCCACCTGGGTGAAAGCTCCCCCCACCAGCAGCTTGCCATCGGGCTGCACGGCCAGGCTGTAGACCGTGTCATTGGCATTGGGGTTGAAGCTGGCATCCAGCGAGCCATCGGCATTCAGCCGTGCCAGGCGGTTGCGCGTCTGCCCACCCACCTGGGTGAAAGCTCCCCCCACCAGCAGCTTGCCATCGGGCTGCACGGCCAGGCTGTAGACCGTGTCATTGGCATTGGGGTTGAAGCTGGCATCCAGCGAGCCATCGGCATTCAGCCGTGCCAGACCGTTGCGCGGCTGCCCCTCCATCTGGCTGAAAGCTCCCCCCACCAGCAGCTTGCCATCGGGCTGCACGGCCAGGCTGCGGACCCAGCCATTGGCATCGGGGTTGAAGTTGGCATCCAGCGAGCCATCGGCATTCAGCCGCGCAATGTAGTTGCGCGTCTGCTCATCCACCTGGGTGAAAGTTCCCCCCACCAGCAGCTTGCCATCGGGCTGCACGGCCAGGCTGTAGACCGAGCC
>JAVXMM010000038.1:11763-39630 GCA_036646255.1 Comamonas sp. | reverse complement strand
GTACCTGGTCAAAGCTCGATTGGCACTGCTGGTCAAGATTGCATCGGCCCTAACACTTAGCTACACGACGTGCTTTTAGCGCACGCGTTTTCTCTTCCAGTTTAATTTGAACTGACGCGAGTTCAGCATTTAATTCAATATTAAGTCTAAGCATTGCGTGATAGTAATCTTTATAGTCAATGGAATTTACCTTGGGAGCATGAACATCTTCTATATTTTTTTTAACGCAAGGCATGTTCTCTGAAGTTTTCGACTTTCTTTTTAAGGCCAATCGTTTGGCGACTTCTCCGTGGGAGGTATAAATGTTTGAACGATTAACCCCAGCAAGACTAGCGAGTTTGGAAATGCTCAATTTTGCACCAGGATTCTCTTTAGCAAAAGCCTGCTCTGCCATCGTAATTCTCTGAGCTACAGTGAGTTGGTTTTTATTTCGCTTTGGCATCTTCAAATTTGATATTACAAAGAAGTTCACGACACTGATTGATACGTCTCTCAACCAGCAAAGCAGCTTGCGACCCTGGCAATGTAGACTTTAGAAAGATTACGTGATCTTCATACCTGCGATTCCAAAATGATCTATGTACATCGGCGACAACGAAGTTCTTGCAGTTTCCGCATGTGTCCGGCGAGCGAAATTTTTCATTAGGCTGATTTTTACTACCCATACAAGCGGAATGTTGCTGAGAATATAGACAATAGCCCCAATTGCAAGGTGCGAGATTGACACCGTTCTTTATCATCTTTTCTACAGTGGAAACCATCACAGTTTTACCATGAAATCTGAGAGAATTTATATTTTCGGCCCCACGTCCTGCTAAGTGCTTTGAATTAAAAATATCAAGCAAAGCGCTGGCTAACTCTTCGCGATTCGCAGCGTCTAACAACTCTTCAAAATCTATCGACTGAACATATACTCCATCTGTAAACTCGCGCAATACATGCCCCAAATGATGGCAAATAGCGTCAAGCATGCTTTTATCTCTTTTAACAGCTAGCCGAGCAAATGTCTTTCTTGCTTGATGAGGATGCATATGGCTAACGTTAGAGTGTGCTTTGCAATATGCTGTTTGGAGGAACACATCTAGAAATTTATCAAATGAATAGGGTTTACGCCTATCTATGCGCGAGCTGGGGAGTGGAAGTATTCTATTGTTCCTTCGGATAAATAAGGGACCGTCTTTCTTATCCACCACTGGGCCATAAAGACGATTCAAAAAATCAACAATGTAGGCCGCTTCTCCTCCTGCAACCCAAGCCTTAGAAGTCCCTCCACGCTTCGCAAGGATACCCCGCACGTATGGAATTGCTTCTCCATCAATCTCGCGAATATCAATACAATTTTTATCCAACGCTGCTAACTCGGATATGCGGAACCCTATTGTAAAGAGCAAAAGTATGGCCGCAGCACCTTCAGTCGCGCTCACAAGCCGTTGAAGGACGCGTAAAGCTGTCTCGTTCTTCATTCCCAAATCATCCACTGCACGTAGAAAATCAGGAAGATTGCTAAAAGACTCACAATAGTCTTTCGAACGATTTTGCATTTCTTTTTTTGTTAATCCAACGCTATGTCGCCTTATACTCCATAGTCCATGTACGAAATTAACCAGAAATTCGTCATAAATCCGAATCCATTTCGAAGCAGCCTTCATCAATGCAAGAGCGTCTTCTTCGGGAACCCCTTTCCACTTTATCGCATCACGGACAGGCACTTGAGCACAAATCTCGTCATGGTGTAAATCTACATTAAAGGATATAGATGCTACATATTTTCCTCGAAATTGCCACATTGAGCTAAACAATTCAATTAACGATTTTCGCCTTGAGACAGAAATCATAGAATCACTTGAACGCTGCGGCCGTCTACTTTGTAGAAAAATTATTGCATCCTCAATTTCCAACTCAGAAAATCTCCATATACCATTTTGAAACATCCATGTCACCAGCCTTTTTGTATCATCGAACCAGTTTTGGACGGTTACTCCACTTAACCTATTTCTGCTTCTAGATCGAGGGAATTTAATTAGCGACATCAGCAGTTGCTTCGCAGACTTCAACATATAAGCACGTTGATGCTTAGTACCCAAGTCCTCCGGTAAAAAACTATTCCAATATAGGTTTACGGTTTTAAAGTCATATAAGGCAGTCGTCTGAAGCACCCAATGGTGCGGTCTATTTTCGATTAGTACTGAGTCCATTAATCAATCGCTGGAAATAAGATGAATTGAGAGCGTTGCGTAGCTAGTTCCTTCGCAAGGTCTGGGACTTTAGGCAAAATCTGATCACGCAGAATCCTTAAAGTTGGCTCATACAATGTTTTAAAACGACTAAGCCATCCTTCCGACCTTGCTTTCTCTAAGGTCAAAGTTAGCTTTTTTTCTGCTGCCAAAAGCCTTGAAACAACTTCTATGTCATCAACGGGAACAATCGCCCCTGGACAGGTCGCACATTGAGTGAATTGCAAACACAGGACTCCGGGTTGAGAACTTGGAGCGATGCCACTCAATGGATCTTTACAACCGAAACCAAAAATTGATTGTGCTACTCCCGAGCTAGTACTTTGGCCACTCACTTTTAAAACATCTAATCCACTGGAATTTTCATTTAGAAAGGATCCTTGGTAACGGTAGATTTTCGCATCATGCAGATTTGAGACATCACTTAGAGGCGTATATATCTCAGTTGTCGAAACCTGTTTATGATTCAATTTTCGCTTTGCAGCCAAAATCGATCCTCCTGCCTTGTGGTGAATTTTTGCATTAATTACTCGTAAATCTTTAAAGTCAAAGTTCGGCAATCTATTTTCTTTAATGAAATCATCAAGGCAATTATGTAACGATTGCCTTGAAGGAACTCGAGGAGCACCAACTTGAGTCCAACAGACAAAAACCATATTAGGTTGAGTACAATCTTCTTGATTTCTAATATCCGCATTTAATTTGAGACATCTACGTATTAACTCTGGCGCACTCCACTGTTTTTTTGCAGGGAAGTCTTGATATTGCTCCCTCCCGGCTCTCTCCTTGCCCCAATAGACTCGCTCCAAGTCTTTACGCATAGGGTGGGGCATGATGTCTTCACTTGTCATGTACATAAATCCTTCTGGATTCCCTCCTGTTAAACAGAGTAATGCCAAATAGAATACAAAGACATCACTGATATTAAATTTCGTTCTTGCCACCAAATATTTATAACCACCAACTCCATTTATCTGCTCGAAAAGTTTTCCCGAAACTCCAATTTTTCTAAGCTCAGAGTATTTAACAAACTTTCCTTTTCCAAGATTCAAAATTTTAGATGTTGCAACCCCTTCAGGGGAGTCATCTTGCCCCATTATTGGCGTTAGCCTGCCAAGTCTTTCTTCGAGTTTCTCAATAAGCTCAAAGCAAAGTTCAATGATTTTTTTTAAATCATCTTCTGAAAGTTTTTCTCGCTCACCTTTCTCATCCACTTGCGGCAAGTCTTCGACAATGAAGTCCAACCGTGCGGGGACACAGGTTCCGTTTCGCTGCAACCAATTAAGAATTTTTTTGGGAGCATGTATAGAACTTAAAAATGCTGAGTTCCCAAGTTTGAGCATTTTTATGCTGGCTATATAACGCTGAAGAGTATCTACGGGAAAGACTTCTATGCTGCTTTCTGCTTCGTTAGAAACACTCTCTAAGAGGCGACGAAGAGACCTCATGGCTATTCCTATCCCACCCAATGCAGTCGCACCATAAAGTGCAATAAATCCTCTAGCAAACTCAGCTTCTACTTTGCGTGAGATCTTGAATTTGCGTAGTTCAAGATTAGCCTTCATTGATTTACCATGTTTTGTCTCTACCGCAAATAGTAAACCAGTTTCCTTTATATATTCAATTTTTATAGTCATCTCTTTCACCATATAGATACGCCAGAGCTTTCATGACTTCTGGGCTTGCAGTCTCTATAGCATCGATATATGTCTCGGTTGTTGTCACACAGGCGTGTCCCAACAGGGTTTGAACCACTTTCAAGGAGTTCACATCAAGTCCCACCGCACTCTTATTTACACTATTCAAAACATTTGTCGCAAATGAATGACGAAGCCCATGCAAAGTGCTTTTCGATTTAATGCTTTTCGCAAATCGACCGAAGGCTTTAGTCAAAGCATTTCGTGTTATGGGCTGATTGCGAGTATTCAAAAAAACATATTCGGTTGGTTTTAATCTGTTCTCACTCATTATTCCCCAAATTATATCTTCCAGCATGATTCCAAGCACTTGGATAGTACGTTGATATCCTCCTTTACCTGTGACTTCCATTTCAACAAGACCGGTATCACTTCTACCTATTTCTTCGATTGTAGGAAGATCCTTCACTTTTAATTCACATACTTCACATCGTCGCATCCCAGTTAATAGCATCCAAAAGAATATCTTGCGATAACAATCTGTTGAATATTGCGACAATAAAGATATTTCTTCGATAGTAAGTATTTTTTTTCTGCGTTTATCTTTACGCAGGTTAATGGATAATTTTCCGCGTTTGCGTCCACCGAATGCCCGCCAGCCACTAACTTCACGCGACTGATTCAATAGCGATCCCAAAGCAGATTCGTTGTATCCATGCAAATATAAATATTTCATGAAACCGCATACCACGGAAATTCTGTGACCCACTGTATTTGATGCTTGAGGTCGTGTGAAATGATTCAATTTCTCATTCCGATATATTTGCAATGTCTCTTCGGTAACATCATGGAGCGTTTCGCCTCGAGAATGTAAAAAGCATAGCCAATCCTTCAATGCATAGGCATAGCTGTGAACCGTATCGTGAGTGATGCCGCCACTCCGAAGAGAGATGAAAGCAAGGAACGCGTTGGCCGCCACGTGCGGCAGACCTCCGTCATCTACAACCGCTGCAAGTGCTTTGACACTTTGATAGCGCATGCTCACAAGCACGCAACCACTTACGAAGGAACGAGGATCAACTACGTATTTCGGATTCAGTAGAACTACGCTGTACTTGGTTTCTGATGTCATAGATTCATGATGCGTCGATCTCTGAAGCTCTACAACATACATACACTTTTGGCTTGGTAATTCCAGAATTCCCACGCTCTGCTTTAGAGGCTTTGCGCGAGCCTTTAGAAACCGGCCACATCACCATCGCCCGCGCCGCCCAACAAGCTACCTTCCCCGCCAAGTTCACCTTGATCGCCGCGATGAACCCCTGCCCCTGCGGCTATCGCGGCTCACGCTTGCGCGCTTGCCGCTGCACGCCCGACCAAGTAGCCCGCTACCAAGCGCGCATCAGTGGCCCGCTGCTGGACCGTATTGACCTGCATATCGAGATCACCCCACTGCCGCCCCATGAGCTGCTCAAAGCACCCGCAGGCGAATCCTCTGCCTCCATCCGCGAACGGGTAACCGCTGCCCGTGCGCTAGCGCTGGGGCGCCAAGGCGTGCTCAACCAGCAACTGCAAGGCCTGGCACTGGATGAATACAGCAACGCTGAGCCCGCCGCCCTGCAACTGCTGCAAAACGCCGCCACCAAGCTAGGCTGGTCGGCACGCGGCATCCACCGCACTTTGCGCGTGGCACGCACGATTGCGGATCTGGCTGCCGCCGCATCAATCAGCACGGCGCATGTGGGTGAGGCAGTGCAGTACCGGCGGGCCTTGATGGCCTAGCAAAAAAGGCTGCCCGGCGATTGCCAGGCAGCCTTTGCGCTTGCATATGCATTTGCATTTGCTCTAGCGGCGCTTACAAGCCCAGCTTGGGTGCTTCACGCATGGCCCAGGCCACTGCGTGTGCGCTCTCTAGTGCGGGGATGATGCCTTCGACGCGTGATAAGGTCATAAATGCGTGCAGGCACTCCTGGTCATCCACCGCTTGGTAGTCCACGCGGCCGATGTCTTTCAAGTAACTGTGCTGCGGGCCCACGCCGGGGTAGTCCAGGCCGGATGCAATGCTGTGCACAGCTGCGGGCGTGCCGTCGGCGTTTTCCAGCACATAGCACTTCATGCCGTGGATCTCGCCGGGTTTGCCGACTGACAGGGTGGCAGCGTGTTTGCCAGGTTGGTCCACGCCTTCGCCTGCGGGCTCTACGCCTACCAGGCGCACACCGGCATCGTTCAAGAAGGCAGTGAAGATGCCTATGGCGTTGGAGCCGCCGCCGACGCAGGCCGCTACATAGCCAGGCAGCTTGCCGTGTTTGTTTTGAAACTGCTCACGAGCCTCGCGTCCCACAATCGACTGGAAATCACGCACCATCTTGGGGAAGGGGTGGGGGCCAACGACTGAGCCGATGGCGTAGAGGTAATTGGTCGGGTCTTTCAAATACGATTCAAACGCGCTGTCTACCGCTTCCTTCAAAGTGGCTTGGCCAAAGGTAACGGGGACCAGCGTGCAACCCAGAATGCGCATCTTGGTGACATTGGGGTGCTCTTTCTCAATATCGACCTGGCCCATGTGGATCTCACAGGGAATGCCCACCAGCGCGCAGGCCGTGGCTAGCGCTACACCGTGCTGCCCAGCACCGGTCTCTGCAATCACCTTGGTCTTGCCCATGAACTTGGCCAGCAGCGCCTCGCCCAAACAGTGGTTAATCTTGTGCGCGCCAGTGTGGTTCAGGTCTTCGCGCTTCAAATGGATTTGCGCGCCACCTAGCTGTTCAGACAGGCGCTTGGCGTGAAAGATGGGGCTGGGGCGGCCCACATAGTCCTGGAACAGCTGCTGCAGCTCGTCTTGGAAATCCTGACGCTGCACAATCTGGTCATACGCCTCACCAATATCGTCCATGGCTTGCTTCAAATGCAGGGGCACCAGTTGGCCGCCGTATTCGCCAAAGAAACCATTTTTATCGGGCATGGCCGCAAATTGCAGGTTCGTCATCTTGTCTCTCTGAATTGGGTGGAAATCACCCGCTTTGATACCACACGCGCCTCTCCCACAGCCAGCAGGTTTTCCCGATGCCACAATAGGCGGCATATGAAAGCACAGGACGTCCGCGACATCGTATTCGCCCACGCGATTGAAACCGCAGCCCCGAACGAGGCGCTGCCCAACGCTGCACGCCGCGACAGCATCACGCAAGAGGCACTGCACGCCATTGGTAAACCCCAGCTTCAGGGCAGCGCGGGCCACAAGGCCTTTTTGCAGTTTTTGCAAGTGCGCGCGGCACGCATCATCCAAGCCAGCCAGCTCCCCGCCGATGTACGCCAGCTACTCAAACATGCTCCCGGCGTAGCGCGCTGGGCGCCCATCACCATCTTGCTCGCAGCCCTGGTTCTGGGCTTTGTCAGCCACCGCATTAGCGACCCGCACCGGGTCGATCTGCTGTCGATGTCGCTGATCGGCATCGTGCTGTGGAATGTGTTGGTGTATGGGTGGCTGATTGCCCGTAACGTGCGAAAGCTGCTGCGCCCCCCCCGCCAGCCGATGGCCCTTCTGCAGCCCACCAGCGGCCCGGAAAGTGATGCAGCGCCTGCCAGCAGCACAGGTCTGCTAAGCCGCCTGCAAGCCAAAACCACGGCCAAGCTGCGCGGCAGTGGCTTGCGCCCCATGGCGCTGAACTTTGAGCGCAACTGGTGGCAAATCAGTCAAAAATCGCGCCATGCGCAGTGGCTGCTATGGCTGCACCTGGGCGCAGCGATGATGGCCGTAGGCGCGCTGGCTTCGCTGTGGATCACTGGCTTGACCAAGGAGTACCAGATAGGCTGGGAGAGCACATTTTTATCTGCCGCGCAGGTACAGCAGTGGCTGAACGCCTTGTTTGCGCCCGTGCAATGGCTGGGGCTGGCACCACATTGGGCGCCAGATGAGATCCAGGCGCTGCAAGGCTGGGTGAGCGCGGCGCCTGGCGGCGATACATCAGCGGCCGAGCGCTGGGTAAAAGCCTATACCGCTCTGCTCGCCGTGCTGGTGATTGCGCCGCGCCTGCTACTGGCGCTGTGGCAGGGAGTGCGCTGGGCCTGGCTGTCGCGCCATATGCAACTGCCTTTGGGTCAGCCCTACTTTGCCAATCTGCAACGCGATTTTGGCGGCTTAGCTACGCAATTGGTGGTGGTGCCCTATAGCCTGGACATCACGCCCGAGCGCCGCAGCGCGCTAGCGCATTACGCCAGCGCCCAGTACGGCGCAGGCGTCGCTATCGACTTGCGCCCCACCTTGACCTATGGCTCGGCCTTGCCAGATCTGGCCATCACCCCGCCCGCACAGGCGGTTGTGCTGATCAACCTAGCCGCCACACCCGAGGCCGAGATCCACGGCGAGCTGTTGAGCCAGCTGCGCAACCGCTACAGCGCCAACGCCCAGGTATGGCTGTGGGCCAACGACTTTGCGGCGCGCAACGCAGGCGCGCCACGCCGGGTAGAAGAGCGCACGCAGCTATGGCAAGACTTTACAGCCCAGCAAGGCCTTAGCGCCCACCTGTTAGGCGCCAGCAGCTCCTGATTTTGAAGCATTCATTTATGAGCACTGAGAACCCCAGTTCCCCAAACCCCGAGTTATTGAGTGACAACGCCATCCAATGGTGCCTGCTGTCGCACACCAATATCGGTAAAACGACTTTGGCGCGCACCTTGCTGGCCGATGATGTGGGCGAGATCCAGGACGCCGCCCATGTCACCAGCCAGTCTCAGCGCTATTTGCTGCAGCGCACGGCGCAGGGTGACGAGCTGTGGCTGTGGGACACTCCGGGTTTTGGCGACTCCGTACGGCTGTACAACCGCCTTCAGCAGCAAGGCAATCCACTGGGCTGGTTTTTGTCGAACGTGTGGGACCGCTGGCGCGACAAGCCCTTCTACATGAGCCAGCGCGCCCTGCAAGCGGCGCGCGATCATGCCGATGTCATGCTCTACCTGGTGAACGCCGCCGAAGACCCTTCCGACGCAGGCTACTGGGCGAGTGAGATGCGCATTCTTCAGTGGATGAACAAGCCCGTGATGGTGCTACTGAACCAAATCGGCAGCGACACCACGGCCCAGCAAACTGCCGCCGACCTGCAGCGCTGGCGCAATGCCACGGCAGAGTTTGCAGGCATGGTCGAGTCGGTACAAGTACTGGATGCCTTTACCCGCAGCTGGTGGCATGAAAAGCAGGTGATGGAATCCATCGCTCCGCTGCTACCTGCTGCCAAACAACCTGCCTATCAACGCCTGCTGCAAGACCGTGCCGCCGCCCAGCAACAACGCGAAACTGCCAGCCTGCAAGCGCTGGCCACCCAGCTGCTGCAAGCCGCCTTGGCGCAAGAGACGGTGGACACCGAGGACAGCGGTTTGCTACAACGCGCCTGGGGCAAAGTCAGCAACAGCGTCACCCAAGTGGTGCGCGGAAAACCCCAGGACGAAGAAAAAATCAACCCACAGCAAGCCGCCGCCATGCAGCGCCTAACGAAAGCGCTGCAGCAAGCCGACGTGGCCAGCACGCAGACACTGTTGCAGCTGCACCACCTGGATGGGCAAGCGGCCAGCCAGATCCAGCAGCAGCTTAAGGATCAACTCAAAATCAGTACCCCGCTCGATCCACAAACTGCCAGCCTGTGGGGCGCCGTTACCGCCGGAGCCGCTACGGGCTTGGGCGCCGACATGGTAGCGGGCGGCATGACCTTGGGCGCAGGAGCGCTTGTTGGTGCGCTGGTGGGCGCCGTCACCTTTGCCGGTGCAGCCTGGGGTGCCAACAAGGTGTTTGACCAAGAAGCGCAGCAGTTTCGCCTGTCCCCCGATTATTTGACGGCGCTGGCGGGGCAACTCCTGCTCAAATACTTGGTGATATCGCACTTTGGACGTGGCCGCGGCCGCTATACCAGCCCTGCCGCCCCACAGCAGTGGCGTGATGCCGTGCACGCCGCCGTACAAGCCCGCATCCACCAGTGGCAACCGCTGTGGACAGCACTTGCCGCCGTAGACCCCAAAGCCCCGGGCACCGAGGCTGCCTGCTGTGCCCACCAGCAAGCTCTGCAACTGCTATTAGGTGAATGCCTGCACCTGGCGCTGCAAAGTCTGTACCCGGACCTGTACAGCGCGCCCATACAGCACGCGCCCACCTGCGACACAACTACAAACAACTGACTGCCGCTTGTCGGACAGACCCAACCCCCACTTGTATTTTGCACAGCGCAAGCGCAGCATGGCGAAGCCGTTAGGCGCTGCGCCAAACCTTCTGCAGCGACCGGCCTTCACCAATAACAGGAGTGCTTTATGCGCAACACATGGAAAGCTTGGATCGCCACCGCCGCACTGTGCAGCACCGCTGCCTTTGCCCAAACCCCCGCCGCCGGGGCCGCGCCTGCTGCGGCCAAGCCAGCGATGCAGACCTTCCTCTGCAAAGACGGAACCAGCGTGCAGGCAGAGCAATCCAAGGGCGCCTGCAAAGGCCACAAAGGCATAGACACCAGCGGCGGTGCATCGGCAGCCACAAAAGCGGCCCCAGCACCCGCTGCAGCCGCAGCTGCGCCAGCAGCTACCAAAGCGGCAGCAGCACCGGCCGCCCCTGCAGCAGCCGCCAGCGCAGCCAAAACTGCAGCCCCCGGTGGCGGTGCAGGCAAGGTTTGGGTCAATGCAGAAACCAAGGTTTACCACTGCCAAGGCGACCGCTACTACGGCACCACCAAGAAGGGCGAGTACATGAGCGAGGCCGACGCCAAGGCCAAGGGCATGCATGCTGCCAAAAACAGCAAATCCTGCGCTACGTAAACCAGCTCCCAAGCAAAACGCCCTGCGGCTTACGCCCAGGGCGTTTTTTTATGCTCCGCACAAGCACGGATGCCAGCACCGCACCGATTTGCGATGATTGCCGCTTTGGGCAATGCTTAGAACTCATCCATGACATTAGGAATCGCAGCCCACGGCCCACAAGCAGGTGCCGCTATCCACCAGGCCGTTGTTGCAGCCGAACTGCTAGGCCATGGCGAGATTGGCGGTTTTGTGGTGTTTTCCGTGATCGACACAGCTGGGCACATACAGCAGTGCAGCGTGCAGCAAGGTGGTATCACCGCGCTAAACCTGCCTGCAGATTGGCTAGCCGCTTCGCAAGCCGCCGTCATCACCAGCGGGCCGCAGCGGCCCGAGCCGTTGACGCAGTTTTTACCGGGGCGCCATGGCGCAGGCCTGGTCACCGGCCACCGCTTGCCCAACCGGCCTGATATGCACACGGGGTGGCCGCTGAACACCAGCGCACTGGGCCTTATGGCCGCGGGCATGCACCCGCAAGCTGCTGTTGATGAATTACTGAAAGCCAACCCGCAGGCGGATGCGGGCCTCATCGCCATCAACCCGCAGGGCCAGATCGGCTGCGCCAACAGCGCCCGTGTGGCGCAACGGCCCGATGCAGGGCAAGCGCGCTGGCACGATGCGCAAGCAGGCTTTGCACTGCTGCACAACGCGATCTACGCCGGGGATGATCTAGCGGCCTGCCTGGGCAGCATGTTGCGCGCGGCATTACAGCCCAACGCAGCAAACACTGCCAGCCACCAGCTACTGGCGCTGACGAGCGAGGCCACCGTTGAGATTGCTGCATCAGATGCTGTACATGTAGATGCGCAGTGGCATGTGCAACGCGTAGCATCCGCCGATCCGTTTATGGCGCAAGCCACACAAAACATCACCTTGCTACCCCTGGCCACTCCCGTGCTGCACAACGGACGGCTGGTAGGCCATATGGCGACCGAGTTGTTTGCCGAGGTGGCGTACGGCATAGCGCGGCCATCAGCCATAGCGAAACCCAACCTGGCCTTAGTGCGCAGGCTGATTTAAGCCCCTAAGCGCGCCTCTGCTTGAACCAGCCCATCAGTTGCGCCCCGTAGCCCGCAATGCCTTGTGGGAACAGCAGCACCAGCAGCAAGATAACGCCGCCCAGCGCAGCGCGCCAGTAGTCGGTGTTGCGGGCAATCACATCGTGTAGCCAGGTAAAGCTAAATGCGCCAACGATAGGGCCGACCAAAGTCTGCACACCGCCCAATAGCACCATTACCAAGCCATCGACAGACTTGGCAACCGACATGGTCTCGGGCGAAATGCTGCCCTTGGAGAACGCAAACAGTGCGCCCGCCAATCCCGCCACGCCAGCGGCCAGAACAAAGCCCGCCCATTGCACACGCGCCACAGGTATGCCAATCGCCTCGGCACGCAGTGGTGCATCGCGCCCGGCGCGCAGCGCATAGCCCAGAGGCGCATACAGCACGCGCCACAGCCACAGCACGCCCGCTACCGCCAGCAGCAAAGTCGCCAGGTAAAACCAACGCTTGTCATCCAGCCATGCAGCGGGCCAAACGCCAGTCAGTCCATTGCTGCCGCCGGTAACAGAATCCCACTGGAAGGTGGTGGCCCAGGTGATTTGCGCAAAGGCCAGGGTCAGCATCGAGAAGTACACGCCCGTCAGCCGTACGGCAAACCAGCCAAACAGCACACCACCCATAGCTGCCACCAGTGGCGCCAGCAGCAAGGCCAGCTCCATCGGCAGCGCAGCACGGCTCAGCAGCAGGGCCGCACCATAGGCGCCCAAGCCAAAATACGCGGCGTGACCAAAAGAGTTGAGCCCAGCGGGCCCCATCAAAAAATGCAGACTGGCGGCAAACAGTGCGGCAATCAGCAGGTCAATCAGCAGCACCAGCGTGTACGACTCGGCCCCCACCACCCACGGCACGGCCAGCAAGGCCAGCAGCACCAAGCCGCCCAAGGACCAGAAGGCTGGCTGCAGTGGGCGCAGCGGCTGCGCACGTGTGCCGTGCGCGCGGCTGGCTGCCTGGGGTTTGCCAAACAAGCCCCAGGGCCGCACCACCAGCACCACGGCCATCACCAGGAAATCCACCATCAAAGTCAGTTGCGGGAAGGCGATGTCCATGCCTGCGATATTGACCACGCCCAACCACACGCAGACCGCCTTGACGACGGACACCAGAAGCGCTGCAACAAAGGCCCCGGTGAGCGAGCCCATGCCGCCCACCACCACAACGACAAAAGCCGAGCCAATGGTTTGCAGATCCAGCTCCAAAGTCGCTGGCTCACGCGGCAGTTGCAGCGCACCGCCCAGGCCCGCCAGCGCCGCGCCCAGCGCAAAAACAGCAGTAAACAACCAGGCCTGGCGCACACCCAAGGCACCGACCATTTCGCGGTCTTGCGTCGCCGCACGCACTAGCATGCCGAACCGGGTCTTATGCAATAAAAGCCAGGTAGCGCCCAATACCATTGGACCAACTGCTATCAAAAATAAATCGTATGTCGGGAAGGCGCGGCCCAAAATATCTACCGCTCCCTCCAAGCCCGGGGCGCGTGGGCCCAGAAGTTCATCAGGCCCGCACAGCCACAACACCGCATCTTTGATGACCAGCAGCAACGCAAACGTCGCCAGTAGCTGGAACAGCTCCGGTGCCTTGTAGATGCGGCGCAGCAGCACTACCTCAACCACCGCGCCCAACAATCCAACGCCAAGTGCCGATAGTGGTATCGCCAGCCAAAATGCCCAGCCATCGCCCAACGGGGCCAGCGATTCGGTCAGCGCATAGGCGACGTACAAGCCCACCATGTAGAGCGAGCCATGCGCGAAATTAACGATGCGGCACACACCAAAAATCAGCGACAGCCCCGCCGCCACCAAAAACAGCGACGACGCCCCCGCCAATCCATTGAGCAGCTGCACCAGCAGACCCGAGAAACTCATGGTGCTTCCATGTGGTACGCAGCGCCTTTCGGCTGCGGTTTCATCTCATTCACAAGCGCCGGATATCGCCCCGCAGATGCGCCGCCAGCGATGACATCAGCCGCGCTACGGCGAACTGGCACCACCGGGTATCCGAGGCTAGATCCAAGACTCATCACTGTGGGCGCAGCTTTTTGACTTCTTCGTCGGTGGGCAAATAGTCCTTGCCATCCCGGTACACATAGTCCACCAACTCGCCCTTGCCCTTCACCTTTTTAAGCTTGCCCACATAGGCACCCATGGTCGATTGGTGGTCTTGCGCACGCCAGGTGATCATGCCAAAGGGCGACATCAGCTCTAGCCCTTCAAAGGCCTTCACCAGCTTGTCGGTCTCGGTGCTACCCGCTTTTCTGATGCCTTCAGCCAGCGATTTGATACCGGCATAACCCACCACCGATCCCTGACGAGGGTAGTCTTTGTACTTGGCTTGGTAGGCGTCAAAAAATGCCTTGTGCTCGGGCGTCTTGAGCGTGTGCACCGGGTAGCCAGTCACAATCCAGCCGTCTGGCGTTTCATTCTTCAGCGCATCCAAATACTCTGGTTCGCCGCTCAACACACTCACCACCGAGCGGTCTTTGAACAAGCCGCGCGTATTGCCTTCGCGCACAAACTTGGTCAGGTCGGTGGCGAATAACACGTTGAAGATCGCATCCGGCTTGGCATCGGCCAGCGCCTGTACTACGCTGCCTGCATCGACCTTGCCTTGCACCGTAGCCTGCTCTGTCACAAACTCGATGTCGGGCTGCGCCGCCTTCATCTTGGCCTTGAAGGTGGCGATGGAAGACTGTCCATATTCATAATTGGGGTAGACCAAGGCCCAGCGTTTTTTCTTTAATTTCAAAGCCTCTTCCACCAGCATGGACACCTGCATATAGGTGGAGGGGCGCAGACGGAAGGTGTAGGCATTGCCATTGCTCCACACCATCTTGTCAGTCAGCGGCTCGGTCGCCAGGTAAAAGAATTTTTTCTGCTTGGCAAAGTCGGTCAGTGCCATGCCTGTGTTGGACAAAAAGCCGCCCGCAAGCACATCGACTTTCTCGCGCGCAATCAGCTCCTCGGCAACTCGCACGGTATCGCCAGGGTTGGCATTGTCATCACGCATGATGAGCTCGAGCTTCTTACCGTTCACGCCGCCCGCGCGGTTGACCTCATCCACAGCCAGCTCCATGCCGCGCTTGTAGGGTTCTAGAAAGGCCGGCTGGTTCTTGTAGCTGTTGATCTCACCGATCTTGATGACACCAGCGGCCTGGGCAGCCGAGGCCCCCAAACCAGCAAGTACCAGCGCGCTGGCAGTGCGGGACAACAGACGGTAGCGGACAGAAATACGCATGCAAAAGTCTCCAGGTGGGACCAGCCTCCTAGCAGAGGCAGGCGCTGACATTCAGGCCGCTATTGTGACGGCTTCCGCGTACCGCAACCCCCCTTGCCCGCAAAGAGCTGCCCGCATATAGATGGCACCCTGATTTTGACCGTGTAGTGCAACAGGTCTTGCCAACATGTCCATCTCGCACACGTTTTATTAATTGCAATTCAATTACATGTATTCGTATTTCATCTAATAGTAATCTTATTAAGAATTGACCATCATCGAGCCCTCTCCCAGACTTGGAACCATGGGCATATGAATTTGATTCAGACATTCACTGCGTTGCTCGGTGAAAGCGCAGTACTCCGCAGTCAGCAGGAGCTGGCTGGCCATGTGACCGACTGGCGTGGCCGCTACCAGGGGCAGGCGCAGTGCGTGCTGTTCCCCTCGACGACCGCGCAGGTGGCAGCGGTGGTCAAGCTCTGCCATGCGGCGCAAGTGCCGGTCGTGGCCCAGGGTGGTAACACCAGCTTGTGCGAAGGCGCGATTCCGCGTGCTGATCTGCCCGAGACGGTGGTCATCAACCTGGGGCGGATGCGCCAGGTGCGTTCGGTCGATCCGGCCAACAACTCCATGGTGGTGGATGCGGGCTGTGTGCTGCAGACCGTGCAAGAAGCCGCCCGCAGCCATGGGCGCCTTTACCCGGTGAGCCTGGGCGCTGAAGGCTCTTGCCAAATTGGCGGCAACATCGCCACCAATGCCGGCGGCACCGGCGTGCTGCGCTATGGCAATACCCGCGAGAACGTGCTGGGCCTGGAAGTGGTGCTGCCCGATGGCCGCATCTGGGAAGGGCTCTACGGCTTGCGCAAGAACAACACGGGCTTCGATCTCAAGCATTTGTTCATCGGCTCGGAAGGCACGTTGGGCATCATCACCGGCGCCACCCTCAAACTCCACCCACTGCCTACGGCGCGTGCCATGGCCTGGCTGGCGGTGGAGTCGCCGCAGGCCGCTATCGCCATGCTGGCCCGGTTCCAGAGCCGCTGCAGCGCCTCGCTGTCGGCTTTCGAGATGATCAACGATGTACAGCTGAACATTGTGCTCAACCATGTGACTGACCGCCGCGCGCCGCTCAGCCCCAGCTACCCCTGGCATGTGCTGGTGGAGCTGACCGATACCTGCGACGAGGCGCTGCTGTCTGCCGCACTGGAAGAGACCCTATCAGCCGCCGCCGAAGAGGGCCTGCTGCTGGATGCCGCCATCGCCACCAACGGCAAGCAACAGGCCGACTGGTGGGAGGTGCGCCACAGCGTCTCCGAAGGCAACAAGAAGGCGGGCATCGGCATCAACACCGACCCGGCCGTGCCGCTGTCGGCCATCCCGGCCTTCATCAGCCAGGCCACGGCAGCGGCGCACGGCATTGTGCCGGGCGCGCCCATCATCATCGTGGCCCACCTGGGCGACGGCAATGTGCACTTCATCCCGCAGCTGCAGTTTGCGCAGTGGCAGGCGCTCACGCCCGCCGAGCAGGACCAGCTCTCGCACCGCGTAAAGCAGGCCGTCAATGAAGTGGCCTGCGCGCTGGCGGGCACCTTCAGCGCCGAGCACGGCATCGGCCAGGTGCTGACCGACGAGATGGCACTGTTCAAGCCCGCTGTCGAGTTGGACCTGATGCAGGCCATCAAACGCGCCATTGATCCGCAGCAGCGCTTTAACCCCGGGCGCCTGCTGCCGCCCGCCCTCTGATTCCCCTGTTCCCCTCCCTCCACTTCCCTGCCTCTTCCTTTGAAAGGACACTTTATGACTGAGATCACTACCTCCCGTCGCACCGCACTGAAGGCGGCCGTGGCTGGCGCAGGCCTGATTGCTGCACCTGCCGTACTGCGTTATGCCCGTGCCACGTCCAAGCGTATCGTGGTGCGTGATGACGGCGGTATCTACACCAAGGCCTACGGCGCGGTGTACTACAAACCTTTCACGCAGAAGACCGGCATTGAAGTGGTGGGGGTGCAGGCAACAGCCGAGCCCGTGGCCCAGATCCGCAGCATGGTGGAGACCAAGAACTACACCTGGGACATGGCCAAGATCAGCCAGCCGGCCATCCTGCTGCTGACCGAAGGCGGCAAGGTGCTGCTGGAGAAGCACGGTCTGGAGAACGACCCCTTCGTCAAGACCATCCCGGCGCAGTACATGTCGCCCTACGGCGTGGGCACCAATGTCTACAGCACCGTGTTGGCCTACCGCGAAGAGGCCTTCAAGGGCCGCGCAGCGCCCAAGTCCTGGGCTGATTTCTGGAACGTCAAGGACTTCCCCGGCCGCCGTGGCATCCGCAAGCACCCGTTTGACACGATGGAGCAGGCGGCGATGGCTTCTGGCGTATCGGCCGCGCAGCTGTACCCGCTGGATCTGGACCGCGCCTTCAAGGCCCTGGAGCAGATCAAGCCCAAGATCGATGTCTGGTGGAACTCGGGTGCCCAGGTCGAGCAGATGCTCAAGTCCGGCGAAGTGGACATGATCGCCACCTGGGTGTCGCGCCCGCAGTCGGCCAATGCCGATGGCGCCAAGATCGGTATCGTCTGGAACCAGAACATCTGGGGCGTGGACAGCTGGTCCATCCTGGCGGGCACGCCCAATGCCGACGCCTGCCGCGAGTTCATCAAGTTCGCCTCCGAGCCCCAGCGCATGGCCTCGCTCAGCCAGTACTTTGCCGCAGGCGTCACCCAGCCCGAGGCCTTCAAGTACATCAAGCCCGAGGTGGCCAAGGATTCGCCCACCTATCCCGAGAACATCAAGAACGGCGTGCAGATCGATGCCAAGTACTGGGTGGCCAATCAGGCCGCGGTGATCGAGAAGTTCAACGGCTGGGTGCTCAAGTAAGCGCTGCCCGCCAGCGATGACGAAGCCTGCTGAGGCGCGGCACACCGTACCGGCCTCAGCACAGGCACCACCAGGTTCATTCGTTGCAGCACGGTGCAATGGAGAAGATTGAAATGAAGAATATAAAACTGTCGATTGCGGGTCTGACCAAGCGCTATGGCTCTTTTGTCGCGCTGCACCCCACCAACCTGGAAGTGCCTGAGGGCGAGTTCCTGACCTTGCTCGGCCCCTCGGGCTCGGGCAAGACCACCTTGCTGAGCATGATCGCCGGCCTGTCCGTACCCGATGGCGGCCAGCTGCTGATCAACGGCAAGGATGTGACCTATGGCGCGCCCTATGAGCGCGACATCGGCATGGTGTTCCAGAACTATGCGCTGTTCCCGCACATGACGATTGCCGAGAACATCGCCTTTCCGCTGAAGATGCGCAAGCTGGACCGCGTCACCGCGATGAAGCGCGCCATGGAAGCGCTGGATCTGGTGCACCTGCCCCATGTGGCGCAGCGCTTTCCCAAAGAGTTATCGGGTGGCCAGCAGCAGCGCATTGCACTGGCGCGCTGCCTCGTCTACAAGCCCTCCATCGTGCTGATGGACGAGCCGCTGGGCGCCCTGGACAAGAAGCTGCGCGAGCACATGCAGCTGGAGATCAAGCGCATCCACCGTGAGGCCGGCACCACCATCGTCTATGTAACCCACGACCAGGAAGAGGCGATGACCATGTCGGACCGCATCTGCCTGATGGATGGCGGCCGCATTGCGCAGCTGGGCACGCCTGCGGACCTGTACTTCCGCCCACGCACCCCCTTTGTGGCCGATTTTCTGGGCGAGAGCAATCTGTTCAAGGGCACCGTCGTTGCCAGCCAGGCCGGCCAGGCCCGCGTCGCCTTGAACGGTACCAACACCGAGCTGCTGGCCTCGGCCGACCAGCCATTGGCTACCGGCGCCAAGGTCTGCGTGATGGTGCGCCCACAAAACATGGCCACCGCCGCCGCTGCCCAAGGCGCCAGCGAGCGCTTCAGCGGCCAGCTGATGGACACCATGATCACTGGCAGCCTCACCAAGCTTTACCTGAAGGCGCCTGCGCTCAGCACCGAGCCGGTAGTGCTGTCCTTCCCGACTTCCATCGCCAAGCATGACCATGCGCTGGGCAGCAGCCTGGAATTTGGCTGGTCCAGCAGCGACGCCGTTGCCGTTCCGGAGCCCGCATGAACAGCGCCGCCACTCCCCGCGCAGCCTGGGTGAAGCCACTGATGATGGCAGCCCCGCTGGTCATGCTGTTTTTGGTGCTGCTGGTCTACCCGGTGGGCCAATTGCTGCTGCTGAGCATCTACAGCGATGGCAGCTTCAAGTGGAACAACTACAGCCAGCTGTTCAGCTCCTCGGTCTACCTGGACACCATGTGGATCACCCTGAAGATCTCGCTGGTCACGGCGCTGCTGTCCATCGTGGGCGGCTACCCCATTGCCTACCTGGTCTCGTCCTTGCAAAAGGACAAAAAAAGCCGCTGGGTGTTCTGGATTCTGCTGTCTTTCTGGACCAGCTTTCTGGTGCGCGCCTTCGCCTGGATTGTGGTGCTGGGCCGCAATGGCCTGGCCAACCAGCTGCTGCTGGCGCTGGGCCTGCAGGATGCGCCCTCGAACATGCTCTACAGCTTTGGCGCCGTGCTGGTGGGCATGGTCCATGCGCTGATGCCGCTGGCCGTGCTGACCATGCTGTCGGTGATGGAGAACATCGACCGCAACCTGCCGCGTGCCGCACTTACCTTGGGTGCGCGCCCGGGCACAGCATTCTGGCGCGTCTACTTTCCGCTGTCCATGCCCGGTGTGGCAGCGGGCGCCATCATGGTCTTTGTCACCGCCGTGGGCTTCTTCATCGTGCCCCAGCTCCTGGGCGGCCGCAAAGAGACCATGATCACCCAGCTCATCATCGAGCAGGTGATGCAGGTGATGAACTGGGGCTTTGCCGGCGCCATCTCGGTGCTGCTGCTGGTCGTGGTGTTGATTGTGTTTGCGGTCTATGACAAGGTGCTGGGCCTGTCGACCATGACCGGTGCGCAGTCCGACAAGAGCAACCACAGCAGCGGCTTCATGCGCCAGCTGTCCGAGATGCTGCTGGGCTTGCTCGGCAGCATCAGCGACCGCCTGATTGCGCTGGTGCCGCGCTCGCGCAAACGCGATCTGCAGCAGGGCGACTCGTTTGTGCTGCGCGCCAGCGTGGTGGCGCTTTTGGTGTTCTTGAGCGTGCCTGCACTCTTGATGATCCCCATCTCGTTCGCCGACAAGTCGGGCCTGAACTGGCCGCCCCAGGGCTTCACCCTGCAGCACTACCAGGACATGCTGGCCTCACCGCTGTGGATCAGCGCCACAGTGCGCAGCTTTGTCGTGGGCTTTTTTGCCGCGCTGGCGGCCATGACGGTAGGCACGCCGGTCGCCTTTTTGCTGGTGCGCGGCCAGATGCGCGGCAAGGCCTTGCTGCTGGCCTTTGTGCTATCGCCACTGATCATCCCGCGCATGATCATTGCCGTTGGCATGTTCTATTTCTTCTCCAAGGTGGGCCTGGTGGGCACCTCGCTGGGCCTGGTGCTGGGGCATACCGTCATCGCCATCCCCTATGTGGTGATGACCATGATGGCCGTGCTGCGCAACTACGACACGCGCCTGGACATGGCGGCCCAAAGCCTGGGCGCCCGACCCTGGCAGACGTTGCGCTACGTGACCTTCCCGATCATTGCCGCAGGCCTGACCTCATCCTTCCTGTTTGCCTTTGCCACCTCGTTTGACGAGCTGACCATCTCGCTGTTTGCCTCTGGTGGCCTGAGCTCCACCCTGCCCAAGCAGTTCTGGGATGAAGTGACTTTGCAGATCTCGCCGGTGATTGCTGCCGTATCGACCTGCCTGTTCGCCTTCATCGGCATTTTGATCACCTGTGCGGACTGGCTGCGTCGCCGCTCCGCCGCTTCTTTGAATTGATGAACCATGACCACACGTATTACTTCTGAGCAACTCCGCGGCATCTTCCCGGCACTGGCAACGCCCGTCACCGCTGACGGCCAGATCGACACCCAGGCCGTGCGCGCCCTGCTCGCCCACCTGCAAGGCAGCGGCATCAGCGGCACCGTGCCGCTGGGCGGCACCGGCGAGTACGGCGCCCTCTCGCGTGCCGAGCGGGCCCGCATGGTGGCCACGGTGCGCGAGCACCAGGCCGCCGACCTGCCCGTGCTGGCCGGCGTGCTCGACCCGGGCTACTACGACGCCATCGCCTCCGGCCAGGCGCTGGCCGATGCCGGCGCTGACGCGCTGATGGTGCTGACGCCCTACTACACCACGCCATCCCAGCAAGGCATTCGCGATTACTTCATGCGCTATGCCGATGCCTCGCCGCTGCCCGTGGTGATCTACGAGATCCCCTACCGCACCCGCATCTCGATCGCACCTGAAGTGCTGCACGAGCTCTCGCGCCACGAGAACATCATCGGCATGAAGGCCTGCAACACCGACATGTACCACTTCCTCAAGGTGGTGCAGGGCGTGGATGCGAGCTTTGCAGTGCTGAGCGGCGAGGACACGATCTTCCCCGCGCAGATGCTCTGCGGCGCCCAGGGCGGCATCATCGTGACGGCCAACCTCCTGCCCAAGACATGGACCCGCATGTACGCGCTGCTGACCAGCGGCAAAACCCAAGAGGCGCTGGCACTGCACCAGGAGCTGATTGGCCTGTTGGACCTGGCCTTTGCCGAAACCAACCCCGGCCCGATGAAGTCGGTCTGGGATCTGGTGGGCGTGCAGGCGCCGCACCTGCTGGCCCCGCTGGTCGATTGCAACCCCGAGCTGTCCGCCCGCCTGCGCGAGGCGCTGACGACCCGGCTGCAGGCCGAGCGCCAAACGGCCTGATCGGGCACCCGCCATGCTGCCCGCCATCAAAGACTACCGCGAGCTGGCCCGCCAGCGCCTGTCCCGCTTCGCTTTTGACTACCTCGAAGGCGGCGCGGAAGATGGCCGCAGCATGGCTCGCAACCTCGCCTCCTGGGGCGATGTCACCTTCCTGCCACGCGCCATGGTCGATGTCAGCCACATTGACAGCAGCATCGAACTCTTTGGCCGCAAGCAAGCCATGCCAGCCTTTGTGGGCCCGACCGGGCTCAACGGGCTGTACTGGCCCCAGGCCGAGCAGGTGCTGGCGCGGGCGGCCCACGCCGCCGGCCTGCCTTTTGTGATGTCCACCGCCTCCACATCCCTCTTGGAGGATGTGCGTGCCGCCAGCCCGGGCGATCTGTGGCTGCAGCTGTATGTGCAAAAGGACCGGCGCATTGCGCAAAGCATGATGGCCCGCGCGCAGGCAGCGGGCTTTAGCGCGCTGATGCTGACGGTGGACACCATGGTGCACGGCAAGCGCGACCATGATGTGCGCAACGGCTTTCGCATGCCCGTGCCCTGGACGCCCAGGCTGCTCGCTGACCTGCTCAGCCACCCGCGCTGGTGCCTGCGCATGCTGCGCCAGGGCGGCTCGCCGCAACTGGTCAACCTGGCCCGCAGTGCCGGGGTAGGCAACGATATCCAGAAGCAGGCTGCCGCCATGAGCCGCGAGATGGACATGGGCCTGCGCTGGGAAGACCTGGCCTGGGTGCGCCGCCACTGGCAAGGCCCCGTTATCGTCAAGGGCCTGCTCAGCGTTCAGGATGCCAAGCTTGCGCTGCAGGCGGGCGCAGACGGTATCGTGATCAGCAACCACGGCGGGCGGCAGCTGGAATGCGCGCCCGCACCCATGGCGCAATTGCCGCAGATTGCCGACGCCGTTCATGGCAAGATGCATATCTTTGTCGACGGCGGAGTGCGCCGAGGCAGTGACATTGCCAAAGCCCGGGCGCTGGGGGCCGATGCCGTCTTGCTGGGGCGTGCACCGCTCTACGGCCTGGCCTCGCGCGGGCCCCAGGGCGTGGCCGAGGTTCTGGAGATTTTGCGCACCGAGTTTGAGACCACCCTGCGATTGCTGGGCGCGCCACGGGCCACAAGCCTGGATGCGACCTTCATGCAAAACCATTAGATAGTGACCCGAGACAGCCGCTTTTTACGATGCCTAAAACCATACACAGCATTGCCGAGCCCGTAGCAAGCGTTGAGCCTTCTCCCCGTGAATCCTCCTTGTTTGTCGGCTCTCTGGCCAAGGCCTTTCAGGTGCTGGAGGCCTTTCGCGACACCCACCGCGAGATGTCGCTCGCTGAGATTGCGCGCGCCGCACAGCTTGACCGCAGTGCCACCCAGCGCATCATCTTCACCCTGGAGAAGCTGCGCTACATCCGGCGCCTGCCTGGCTCCAATATCTACACGCTTGCACCCGAGGTGCTGCGCCTGTCCTACAACTACCTGCGCTCGCAGCGCATCGTCGAGCGTGCCTACCCCTACCTGATCGAGATGACCCACACCCTGGGCGAAACCTCGAACCTGCAGGAGCTCGATGGCAACGAGGTGGTCTTTATCGCCAAGGTGCCGGGCCGCTTTATCTACAACTCGGACTTTGCCGTGGGCTCGCGCCTGCCCGCTGCCTACACCGCATCGGGCCGGGCCATGCTGGCCAAACTGGCAATGCCCGAGCGCCTGCGCCTGATCGAGTCCACGCCCCTCGTCAAGATCACCGCGCAGACCGTGACCGACCCCGAAGAGCTGCTGCGGCGCATTGAGGACGCCGAGCGCGATGGCTACGCCATCGTCCAGAACCAGACGGTGATTGGCGATATCTCCGTGGGCGCTGCCATTACAGGCCAAGGTGGCGTACCTATTGGAGCGATCAATATCTCGGCTCCTTCCACCCGTTGGAGCACGGCCAAGGCCGAGGCCGAACTGCTACCCCATGTATTGCTGGCGGCCACATCTATCTCTAAAATTCTGGACAATTTCTAAATCCAATCCTAGGATTTGTTTAAAAGTAGCCAGCGATTCCCTCTGCCAGCAACAGCGCTGCTTGCCAGACTCAACGATCACCGGCAACGCAGCGCTAAAAAACCCCGCTTGCAACGCGCAGATATGTCCATATGACGTTTATGTTGTATGAATAGTGAACAATAGCGCTTATAGATATACACAAGACCAACTGAAACTGCATTGTCATGAGCGCTTTTCTCGAAGAACGTGTCCTCTCTGTTCACCACTGGACCGATCGTCTGTTCTCGTTCACCACCACGCGCGATCCGTCGCTGCGCTTTTCTAGCGGCCATTTCACGATGATTGGCCTGAAGGTGGACGGCAAGAACCTGCTGCGTGCCTACTCCATCGCCAGCCCCAATTACGAAGAGCATCTGGAGTTTTTGTCTATCAAGGTGGACAATGGCCCGCTGACCAGCAAGCTGCAACATATCCAGGTGGGCGACACCGTCATCGTCGGTAAAAAGCCCACCGGAACTTTGCTGGTGGACTACCTGCTGCCCGGCAAAAACCTGTACCTGATCGGCACGGGAACGGGCCTGGCACCGTGGCTGTCAGTTGCGCGAGACCCAGAGACTTACGACCGGTACGAAAAGGTTGTCGTCGTGCACGGCGTGCGCCAGATCGAAGAGCTGGCCTACCAGCAACTGCTGGAAGAAGAGCTGCCCAACCACGAGTTTTTGGGCGAGATTGTCAAAGACAAGCTGGTGTATTACCCCACGGTCACGCGGGAGCCCTTCCGCAACCAGGGTCGTATCTCCAACCAAATCAATGCCGGCACCTTCCCGCAGAACATCGGCTTGCCTGAGTTAAACCCCGACACCGACCGCGTGATGCTATGCGGCAGCCCCGCCATGCTGGCCGAGCTGAAGGAGCTGCTGGAGACCAAGGGCTTCAAGGAAGGCAACACCACCACACCTGGCGACTTTGTCGTGGAACGTGCTTTTGTCGAGAAGTAACTACTAATTTGATAGCATCTAACGCCCTTCAGCTGGGCGCTAGATGCCAAAAATACAGAAACCCCGCGTGGCAACACAGCGGGGTTTTTTAGAGAAGGCAGCGGCTACAGCAACTGCTCGGTATAAAACTGCCCACCGTGGTAGAGCAGCGGGGCAACACCCGCCTGGTAGTGGCAGTGCTGCACTTCCCCCACCAGGATGACATGGTCACCTTCGTCGTAGCGGCTGCGGTTGTGGCACTCAAACGAGGCTATGGCACCCGCCAGCAGCGGCGCACCTGATGCACCAAGCTGGTAATCCACCCCTGCCCAGCGGTCCACATTGCGGCGGCTGAACTGCATGGCCAGCTCTTTTTGCGATGCACCCAGCACGTTTACTGCGTAGTGGCTAATGCTGCTGAACACCGGCATCGATGAGGCCGTTTTCATCAAACTCCACAGCACCAGCGGCGGTGTGAGCGATGCAGAGTTGAACGAGCTGATCGTCAAACCCACCTTGGCGCCATCAGACGCCACCGCCGTCACCACCGCCACGCCCGTAGCGAAACGCCCAAGCGCATCACGAAAGGCGCGTTCGGAAAAGGGCTCGGTAGCAGCGGGGGTCAGGTTATCAGGCAGCAAAGGGCGATTCACAGGGCAGGCAAGCGGCAAGCGCGCAAGGCCTGCCGTCTAAAAAGAATTGACTCCGGGCATTATCGACCAGCCCCGGATGCCCCATCCAGCGTAGGTGCATGGCTTACATCGACGATATTGGCCGTCTGCGGCAGGTATTCCATACCAAATAGCTATTGATAATCAATCGACATGCACGCTACTGGGGCGTCTATAGGGCACGTAGCAACTCAAGGCCGACGGCACAACAGCGACCTAAATGCAGGCCCAGACGCAACCCGACACCCGCTGCCAACAGGCCTTTTTTGCGACGGGCTTGAATCTGCACGCATTTGCCCGCATTGTTAATGCAATGCGCACCGCCTTTGCGGTGCGCCAATACCGATTGCCACCTATGCCATTCATCCCCTCTTTTGCCATGCTAGGCAGCGGCCCTACCGTGCTGATGCTGCACGATGCTGACGGCGATCACCTGTCTTTTGCGCCGCAGGTAGAGCTACTGGCCAGCCAGGGCTACCGCGCCATCGCCTGGGACATGCCCGGCTACCACCACAACCCGCCCCCGCCCGGTGGCTACAGCCTGTCGGCGCTGGCGAGCACAGCCGATCATATGCTGGGCACCATGAAGATTGGCCGCGCCCACATCGTAGGCCACGGCCTGGGCGCCATGGTGGCGGCAGAGATGGCTTTGCGCTACCCCACGCGGGTACACAGCGTGACCATGATTGCCGGAGGCCCGGCGCTGGATGATGCAGCACGCCAGCATTGGGTAGCTACCCGCCTGCAGCTGCTGAATGCCAGTCTGCAAAACACAAGCGACGCCGCTGCATTGCAACAATTCGCCACCCAATTGGTGCAGCTGCAAGCAGGTGAAGCCGCCCTGCCCGAAGGCCTGCAACTGGCTCGTCACACTATCAGCCAGATCCAGCCCTTGGCCTACCGCCGCATGCTAGAGCTGATTGGCAGCCAAGGCCACAACCCCGAACGCTGGAGTAACCTGCGCCAACCCACGCTAATGGTCAGCGGTGGGCAAGACGTCTGCATGCCACCGACCTTGCTGCAGACCATGGCCGACCACATGCCCCACGCAGGCCACGCCACGCTGACGGGCATTGGCCATTGGCCGCAGTTGGAGAACCCCGATGGCTTTGAAGGCCTGTTGCTGGATTTTCTAGGATCACAGCGCACTGCGGTCCATTAAGGCTGCCAGGGCCTAAGGACGGCTTACAGGTCACTTGTGGCGCAAGTTTGACTCTTGACTGGGGACAACTTGCGCTCTCTGTAGCAATTGGGGTCAAAAAAATGGCATGCTATGGGGCTAGCTTGCAGCCTAGGCCGCAAGCTCCCACAACAAGCGTTAACCGCCAGCCCCAGACAAGCTGGCGCAAGCCCACATCGCACCTACCCAAGGAGTTTTCCCGTGTCCCAGTCCACTTTGGCCTTTGCCACCACCCAATCCAGCCACCCACGCAGTGCCGAAGAGCGCGCCAAAATCCTGGCCAACCCTGGGTTTGGCGTGCACTTTAGCGACCACATGGTGGCAGTGCGCTGGGACAAGGACGCTGGCTGGCACAACGCGGCAGTCACACCTTATGGCCCCATCGCGCTAGACCCGGCCGCTGCCGTGCTGCACTACGGCCAAGAGATTTTTGAAGGCATCAAGGCCTACCGCCACGCCGACGGCTCGGTGTGGACCTTCCGCCCCGAAGCCAATGCCCAACGCATGCAGCGCTCGGCCCGCCGTCTGGCTCTGCCTGAGCTGCCTGTGGATATCTTTGTGGAATCGCTCAAGCAAATCATCGCGGTGGACAAAGACTGGGTACCCAGCGCCGACGAAGCCAGTCTGTACCTGCGCCCCTTCATCATCGGCGACGAGGTATTCCTCGGCGTCCGCAGCGCGCAAAAAGCAGCCTACTACGTGATCGCCAGCCCCGCAGGGCCCTACTTTGCCAAGGGCGTGGCGCCCGTGGCCATCTGGCTGTCCACCGACTACGCTCGTGCAGCCAAGGGCGGCACCGGCGCCGCCAAGTGCGGCGGCAACTACGCTGCGTCGCTGCTGCCTCAGCAGCAAGCGCAAGAGCAAGGCTGCTCGCAAGTACTGTTCCTCGACCCTGCCGAAGGCAAGTATCTGGAAGAGCTAGGCGGCATGAACGTGTTCCTGGTCTATGGCAAAGAGAACAAGCTGGTGACCCCCGCGCTCTCCGGCAGCATTCTGGAAGGCATCACTCGTGATTCCATCCTGCAATTGGGTCGTGATCGCGGCATGACAGTGGAAGAGCGCAAGATCTCCGCCGATGAATGGAAGCAGGGCGTGGCCTCGGGCGACGTGACCGAAGTGTTTGCCTGCGGCACCGCCGCCGTTATCACCCCTATCGGTCAGCTCAAAGGCAACGGTTTCTCAGTCGGTGACTTGAACGCACCGGCTGGCGAAGTGACCCTGGCTTTGCGCAAAGAGCTGACCGACATCCAGTACGGCCGCGCACCCGATCGCCATGGCTGGTTGGTTCGTCTGGACGCCTAATCAGGCCTTGCCCCTAAAAAA
>JAVXMM010000038.1:0-11663 GCA_036646255.1 Comamonas sp. | reverse complement strand
GGCGTTTTTGCATGGCACTACACAGCTCCCCAACACCAAATCGCAGCGAAGCCCAACGCTCTACCACCATAGGAAAAGGCTGCATACGCAGCCTTGTAAGCATCAATTAGTGCGAGGTTAAGCCAGCGCAGCCAGCTTGGCATTCGAGCTGTCATACCCATAAAACCCAAACTGCATATCCGGCATCTGGCCATTGATTAGCTCGGCCATGGCCTTGCCGCTGCCTGCGCCATGCGTCCAGCCCAAGGTACCGTGGCCGGCGTTGATCCAGAGTTTGCTGATCTTGGGTATGCGACCGATATAGGGAATATTAGTGGGCGTTGCGGGGCGCAGACCAGTCCAGAACTGGGGGTTGCCCCCTTGCTCAGGCAGGCGGGTATCGCACACGCCGGGCATCAGCTCCTCTATGCGGCGCGCCAGCATGCGGCAGCGGGCCTTGGCCAGCGGGGTGTCTAGCGATGTGTCAAAGCCGTTTAACTCAATGGTGCCTGCCACGCGCAGATAGTTACCCAATCGGCTCATGGCCAGCTTGTTGCCGTCGTCGATGCAGCTGACAAAAGGCGCAGCGCCCGGCTTCAAGATTGGCAGGGTTGCGCTGTAACCTTTGCCAGGGTAGATAGCCACACTCTGCCCCACGGTGCGCAAGAGCGGTGCCGTATAGCTGCCGCAGGCCACTACTACGGCGTCGCCCTTGAGGATTTGCTCTTTAGTATCCAATCCCGCATTAGCGCCTGCTGGGCGGGCGCTAACAGCTACCGATTCAATAGCGCCACCTGCCACATTCAAGCGCTCTACCCTGTGGTTGTAGAGGAACTGTGCACCACGCTCAACACACAGCTGAGCCAGCTTTTGCGTAAACACGCGGGCGTCACCGCTTTCATCGCTTTCGGTAAAGGTGCCGCCCTTGATCTGCGATGCGTAGGGTTTGAAGGCGGGCTCGATCTGCAAGAATTCTTCGGTGCTGACCATACGACGGTTGACCCCGTATTTGCGCATCAAATCAACGGCCATGCCCGCGTCATCCACTGCCTCTTGCGTGGTGAAGAAGTGAGCAATACCACGCTCCAGACGGTTGAACTCAATACCAGTTTGCGCCACCACATCCTTCAGCGCAGCATGGCTGTAGGCACCCAGCGCCACGATTTGCTGCACATTGCGGGCAAAGGACTTGTCATTGCATTCAGCCAAAAATTTGGTCAACCAGCTCCACTGCTGCGGATCGACATGGGGGCGCAGCAAGAGCGGAGCTTCTTTGTCGAACATCCACTTCAACGCTTTGAGCGGTGCGTGCTTGTTGGCCCAAGGCTCGCAGTAGCTTACTGAGATCTGCGCCGCATTGGCGTAGCTGGTCTCCAGCGCGGCATCGGGTTGGCGATCCACGACAGTGACATCGTGGCCAAGTTGCAGCAAATGCCAGGCTGTGCTGGTGCCGATGATGCCGGCGCCGAGGATGATGACTTTCATGAGAGTGCAGTGTCTGCCATCTTGGCTCTTTTATAAAGTGAGATTACACTTTCTCCAGTTACATTAGCCACCCTAATATTACGGTTCACACCGCAACGATGACGCCATGAGCAGTTTGGACCCTATCGCACTGGAATGCCTGGCCGCCGTGCTGGAAGAGGGTGGTTTTGAAAAAGCCGCCCAGCGTCTGAGCGTGACGCAATCCGCCGTATCGCAACGCCTGCGCGCACTAGAGGCACAAGTAGGTAGCGTGCTGGTGGTGCGCAGCCGGCCGCTGCGGCCTACAGCGGCGGGGCAGTTGCTGCTCAAACATGTGCAGCAACTACGTCTTTTGCGCACCGATCTGGATCAAGAATTGCACCAGCTGATGCCGCACGCCATGCGCAAAAGCGGGCAGGATGAGTCGATCTCCATCGCCATCAACGCCGACAGCATTGCCACCTGGGCGGTGGATGCGCTGCAGGACATTGCGCTGCAGCAGCTGCCGCTGGAGATCATCGCCGATGACCAGGACCACACCTTGGAATGGCTGCGCACCGGCGAGGTGCTGGGCTGCGTCACCACCATGCCGCAAGCACTGCGCGGCTGCCGCGTGGCGCCGCTCGGGGCCATGCACTACATAGCCGTGGCCGCACCTAGTTTTGCTGATACCTACTTGCCGCAAGGGCTCAACCGCAGCAACTTTCGCCAGCTGCCTTTTTTGAGCTACAACCGCAAAGACGATATGCAGCGCGTTTTTGTCGCCCGTGCCATGGGCCTAAAAACCGTGGGACTGCGCCAGCTGTTTGTACCCAACTCAGAGGCACAAGTGCGCGCCGTAACTGCAGGCTGGGGCGTGGGTGTAGTGCCCGAGCTGCTGGCCCGCCCTTTTCTAGCCGATGGCCGTTTGGTAAACGTAGCCGCATCGCATGTGCTGCGGGTGGATTTGTACTGGCATTGCTGGAACCTGCAATCCGCCTTGCTGGCCCAACTGACAGAGGCCATGCTGCGCACTGCCAAGGCCGTTTTGGCACCGTCCACGCCAGCGGCCCGGACCTCTGCATAAAAGAAAACTGCCTGCGCCCCAATCGGGGCGCAGGCAGTTTCAGGCCTGGCCGCAAACGTTTGCGGCCAGTCCTCCCTCCATAGTCAAATCTGGCTTTCACGCAGTATATACGCCAAGTATTGCTATCTGATGAATAGCAAATGACAAATCAGTCAAATTGGTGACCTTCTTAGGGTCATCCATTAAAACGATAGGCGCGCGATTAGCGGATCAGCAGAACAGGTACCTTGCTTTGCGCCAGCACCTGGGTGGCGACCGAGCCCATTACCAGCTTGGCCAAAGCGCCATGACCACGTGTCCCCATGATCAACAAATCATAGCCACCGCTGTCGGCTGCCGCCGCAATGGTCTCTGCAATGTGGCCTACCTTGCTTTCGCACTGTGCGTTGACTTTATGCATCTCCAAAAACTGGTGCACAGGGTTCAGTACTTTTTGTGCTTCTTCGGCGTAGTACTCGCTCACCACATCCTTACCCAGTGCCTTAGCCGCACGGGGAGGCAGTTGGGACTGCACTGTCAGCGCCGTATAGCTGTGCTTAGCACCCAGCCATTCGGAATGCGTCGCCAGATAGTCCAACATTTTTTGGGTGTAAGGGCTGCCGTCAACGGCTAACAAAATGCGCATGCAAAAGCTCCTGGAGATGGGGTTACCTGCAAGAAAGACACCTGCGGCGCCACTCGCACGAGAACATGTTTACGGTCACTGCGCCCAAGCTTAAGGCGCCTTGGCCCCGCATATATTGACATACATCATGGTTTGCTTTGCTTCAGCGCTATCTCTTATGTTGATTGCTACGCCAACCACGGTGATAACTGGCCCCGCGAACAGCAGCGCTCTCCACACACAGCACATAGACGAACAAACACTACAAGCACGACAGCTGCTGCGCAGTGAAACTTCTCGCCAGTCATCTTGGCACCCAAAGCTCGCACTACTACCAAGCCCAGCTTGCGCCTGATTACGCAGCAGGGCAAACTCATAGGGATCGCTGGCGAGGCCGCGTGTAGGACGTAAAGATGAGGGAAATGCAATGGGCCATCGCTGTAAGGATCTGAGACTGTCAACGCATGCATTGCATACCGCCATGTACAAGCTGCTGCAAGGCTTGGCGGCAGGTACGCATCATTTGCTGCGCAGGCGCTGGAGTGCCTCGCTCATCCTGTGTACATCCATGCTGGGCGCTTGCTCGCTGCCGCCGCTGGAGCAGCGCACGGTGTCACAAGCCCTGGATGTAGACACCGCCAGCCAGACCAAGCTCGGCAAGATCATCGCTCCCGACTTGCTGGCCAACCCGGGATCTAGCGGCATCCACCCACTGTATGACGCGCAAAACGCCTTTGCGGCGCGGGCCCAGTTGGCCCGCATGGCTGAGCGCACGCTGGATGTGCAGTACTACATCTGGCGAGCAGACAGCACGGGCATGTTGTTGCTCGATGAGCTGCGCGCCGCTGGTGACCGTGGCGTACGGGTGCGCCTGCTGCTGGATGACCTTGGCACCAGCGGTCTGGATGACGAGCTGATGGCGCTCAGCCAGCACCCCAATATCGAGGTACGCCTGTTCAATCCCTCCATGCTGCGCACGCCCAAGATGCTGGGCTATCTTGGCAACCTCAAGCGTGCCAACCGGCGCATGCACAACAAGTCTTTTACCGCCGACAACCAGGCAACCATTATTGGTGGCCGCAATGTAGGCGATGAATACTTTGGCGCCACCGAAGGCGTGTTGTTTGCCGATCTGGATGTGCTGGCTATTGGCCCAGTCGTGAACGAGCTATCGCAAGACTTTGACAAATACTGGGCCAGCGCAAGCTCCGCAGCAGTCGAAGACGTTTTAGCCCCAATGAGTGAACCAGCCATCGCCCAAATGGTGCGGGCCAAGCAAAGTATCCGAACCACACCGCACGCCGCCCAGTACATCGCCAGCATCGAGCGCAGCTCTTTTATCCAAGGGCTGTATGCCCACACCCTGCCGTTTGAATGGGCCACCGTACAAGTGCTCAGCGATGACCCCGCCAAAGGCGTAGGCCAAGCGGCCAAGCCAGATTTACTGGTGCCACAGCTCCAAAAAGCGCTGGGGCCCATTCAGCACCGTCTGGACGTCGTCTCGGCCTATTTTGTGCCTGGCGCCGATGGGGTCAAAAACTTTGGCGCACTAGCTGGGCAGGGGGTCAAGGTGCGCATCCTGACCAATGCCTATGAATCTACTGATGTACCCGCCGTGCACGCCGGTTACGGCAAACGCCGCAAACCGCTGCTAGAGGCCGGCGTTACGCTGTATGAGCTGCGCCAGTTGATCCCCTCATATGCCGAAACAACAGAGGCGGACGACACCAGGCTCACCCAGCGATTTGGTAGCTCGGGCTCAAGCCTGCACGCCAAAACCTTTGCGGTAGATGGACGCAAGCTGTTCGTGGGCTCGTTCAACTTCGACCCGCGCTCGGCCAATCTGAACACCGAGCTGGGCTTTCTCATCCACAGTCCGGTACTAGCCCAGCGGCTGGCGCATGTGATGGACAACGAGGTACCGCGCCAAGCCTACCGCGTCTTCCTTGGCGAAGATGGCGGCCTGCGCTGGCAGGGCGGCAGCGATGCCAACTTCCCCATCTATGAAGTAGAGCCCAACACCAATTGGTGGAGCCGCGCCATGGTGCGGGTGCTGGGCTGGCTGCCTATTGAGTGGTTGCTGTGATAACCGCTTGCCAAGCAAGCACTGATCAAAATAGGTAATCGGTATCAATCACCAGCTGCTCGACAAAGCCCTCTTGCTCATTCTTGCTGCGGTAGCCGCGCGGGTTGGCTACCACGCGGCACGCGGCGGGGTTGGCTGCTTCGCTGCTGCGCACAATGTAGTCATGTGGGCAGTGCAAATGGCCGTGCATCCACAGCTGGGCTTTCGGCAGTAAATCATCTAACCCATTGCAAAAACCAGCGGTTCCCGGCGTCAGGCCATAGCGCGGATCGGCACTGCGCAGGCTGGGCGCAAAATGGGTGACCACCACGGTGCAGCCGTCAAAAGGCTGCTCAAGCGCGGCGCGCAGCCAATCTTGGCATTCCAGGGCCAGCTCTCGCATTTGCTCGGCAAGCATGGGCTGACCGCTGCGCAGCGTAGTGTTTTTTTGCAAATAGAAATTGGCAGCGCGGAATGCTTTGTCACGCTTTTTAAGCTGCGCCGTCAAGCCCTCCTCCTTCTGCGCCAGTGCATCAAAATCGCTCCACAGCGTGGTGCCCAGCAGACGCACGTCGCCTACGGTAATGACTTCGCGGTCCAGCCAATCCATGCCCAGGGATTCGGTCAACGCCCGCAGTTGTGCATAAGCGTCGTCGTATTCCAGCGCATCAAACTCGTGGTTGCCGGGTTGAAAGAACACCCGCTTCCACGGCGCACCGTGCTTGGGCGAGAAGCGCTCCAGCCCAAAACGCTGGTCCTGCAACAGGGAGCCACCTTGGTACGAGCCAATATCGCCTGCCAGTACCAGCACATCGGCACCCGGCGCGTGCTGCGGGGCAAAGTCCGGGTAGCGCTCCAAGTGCAGGTCCGACATCAGTTGAATCTTCATTCGCGTATATTCTTTCTGGGGCTTAGCGTATCACGGCAGTTGGCGGAGCAACGCATCTACAGCGGTAGCTCTCGATCCGGGAAGGCCGCACGCGCTGATCGCTCTAGCGCATGCAGCAACCACTGCAGCGCCGCCTGAGGGATATGACCGCTGCGCGAACGCCACAGCGCATCCACATGAACGGACTCCACCCGTAGCGGCAGCGGCTGGAAGGCCAGCAAATCCTCAATCCCCGTAGCAGGTACAAAGTGCCGTGGCAACACAGTGAGCAAATCGGTACGCGCCACCACACGTGCCGCAGTGAAGTACTGGTTGACGGTAAGCACCACGCGGCGCTTTCGGCCAATCGAGGCCAGCGCCTCGTCCAAAAAACCAAACGGCTGACCAGAAAAGCTCACCAGCATGTGGCGCGCATCGCAGTACTGCTCCAGGGTCAGCAGACTTTCGCTCAACGGATGACCTTTGCGCATCACACACAGGTACTCGCCGTCATACAGGCGCCGGCTTTCAAAATCGACCAACGACCCAGATTGCGCACGCGCTGTCATCTCGGCCACCACAAAGGGGAAGTAGCCCACAGCCAAATCTGCAGTCTCCTCGCCCAAAACCACACGCGGGTCGCGGGTCGTAAGCGGCTGCACGTGAATGGACACGCCCTTCGCTTCGGTTTCCAAAATATGCATGAGACTCGGCAATAAGGTGGCCGCAGTAGCATCAGCCATGGCCACCACAAACGCCTGCTTAGCATTGGCTGCATCAAAACGCTCAGGCGCGAAGGTTTGTTGCAAGCGCGCCAGCGATTCACGCACAGCAGGCCAGATGGCGTTGGCCAGCGGCGTAGGCTCTACCCCTTGGCCCGCGCGCACCAGCAGCTCGTCACCCAGCGCCTCGCGCAGGCGGCGCATGGCATTGCTGACAGCGGGCTGAGTGATAGCCAGCTTATCAGCCGCACGCGTCAGGCTGCGCTCGTTCATCACCTCGTCAAATACCCGCAACAGGTTCAGATCCAGATTGCGAAATTGGTGCGCTTGCATAGGGACCCCCAACGGACGATGGCGACACCGAGCGGCTCGCAATACATCACCAACATGAATGATACAGATTCAAAAGATAAATTTGAATAACACTAGGGTTAACCCTAAACTATCTTTACCGCTTCATAGAAGCATTGAAAAACAAGTACCTACATCATGACCAACAGTTTTGTACACACCGACATGGCAACCGAGCACACGGGCGTTCAGCGTGTGGAACGCGCTGCTGAGAACCTGAAAGCCACCTTCTCCGGCAAGGGCGTTGGCACCTCGCTGGTGCTGGCCGCCATCGTGGCAGCCGTGATGGTCGTCACCAGCCACCTGATCGACTCCGTCGCAGGTAGCAGTCATTGGGCCGCTGGCTGGGCCATGCTGTGGGTGGTCGCTTTTGCCGCCATCGCCCTGCTGGCAGCACCTGCCCGCACCATCGCTGGCAGCCTGCGCGACGTCCGTAATGCCTGGAGCGAAGGCCACCTCCGCGCCATGGAAGATGAAAAGACTTGGGAAGTCGCTTTGCGCGACAGCCGCGTAATGGCCGACCTGAATCGCGCCATGAGCGACTCCGCTGTGTCTTTCTACCACAAGAATTATTAATGAATTAAGCCGCTAGCGCCCGGATGACGGGTGCTAGCGGCTAGCAAAAACATAAAAAGCCACGGCATGCCGTGGCTTTTTTGTTGCTGCAACACACCAAGCATTGAGCCCATCTTCATCACAGCGGGCGCGACATCAGCAACTGTTGGGGCTTAAACATAATCACCAATCCACTCAATGTAGGTGAAGCCGTTGTGTACATAAAAGCAGTGCAATCAGCCGCTGGTCTTGCAGACTATCGCGCACAAAACGCAATGACTCCACTCTTCAGCTCCTTGCGCTGGTTCACAACACGCCACCAGATCCAAGAAGCAAAAATCAAACCTCCGCCCCTGCCCCGGAAAATGGGCAGTCAAAGTCCACCTTAGCTTTCAAATCGCTTCAACACCAACGAAGCGTTGACGCCACCAAAACCAAAGCCGTTGAGCATGGCATGCTTGATGTGTTGCGATCTGGCAGTGCCTGCCACCAAATCGAGCCCCGCAGCCAAAGGATCGGGGGTTTGCAAGTTCAGAATGGGCGGCACTTTCTGGTCCCGCAAGGCCAGCACAGTAAAGATGGCGGCGGCACCACCGGCAGCACCCAGCATATGACCCAGCGCCGACTTGGTGGCCGTGATGGATGGGCCACTGCCTGCGCCAAAAACTTGCCTAATAGCTGCCAGCTCGCCACGGTCACCCACTGGCGTTGAGGTGGCGTGGGCATTCAGGTGCTGTATATCGCCAGGCTGTAGCCCAGCTTGGCGCAGCGCAATTTGCATGGAGCGTGCAGCACCGGACCCGTCCTCTGGGCCGGAGGTGACATGGTGCGCGTCAGCCGATGTACCGTAACCAACCACCTCGGCCAAAGGCTGTGCGCCACGCGCCAGTGCATGCTCAAGTGATTCCAATACCAGAAGGCCCGCGCCTTCGGCCATGACAAAACCGTCGCGCGCAGCATCAAAAGGGCGCGATGCGCTCGATGGTGCGTGGTTGAACTGGGTGGACAGAGCTTTGGCTGCTGCAAAACTGCCCAGCGCGACTTGGTCAATCGTGGCCTCGCTGCCACCGCACAGCACCATGTCGGCCTCGTCATTGCGAATCAAGCGCGCCGCATCGCCTAGAGCCTGAATGCTGGCAGCACACGCGGTGACTGGCGCACCCAGTGGGCCTTTAAGTTGGTGCCGTATGGACACCTGGCCTGCCGCCAGATTGGCCAGAAAAGCAGGCACGGTAAAGGGCGACAGGCGCTGCGGCCCCTTGCTATCCGTGGTGCGTACCGCCTCAACAATTGTGCCAAAACCACCCACACCAGAGCCGATCAAGGTGCCGGCTCGCTCTTGCTGCAAGGCACTAGGCTGGGCCCACTGGGCTTGCGCCAGCGCTTGCTCCGCAGCACCTAGAGCAAAGGCAATAAAGCGGTCCATGCGCCGCAAATCCTTGGCCGCCACCACGGCCTGCGCATCCCAGCCTGCCTGGGCGTCCTCTTGCAAGTCAGGAACGCGGCCCGCCACGGCCACGCCGGTGCCGTCTGCTACCGCCGCATCCAGCGTGCGAATGCCTGACTGGCCTGCCAGCAAACGCTGCCAGGCCAACTCTACCTGGCAACCCAAGGGGGACACCAGACCCAGTCCTGTTATTACGACACGTCGCACCATGCTGCATCCTTTTATTGATGATGGCCATCATCTTAAGTTATTTTTGATGATGGTTATCATCTAACGTATGAAAGTCAGCAAAACACAGGCGGCCGAGAACCGCGATGGAATCGTCGACGCTGCTGCCCGCTTGTACCGGGAAAAAGGCCTAAGCGGCGTTGGCGTGGCCGAAATTACGCGGGATGCAGGCTTGACGCACGGCGGCCTGTACCGGCACTTTGAATCCAAGGATGCACTCGCCCGCGAAGCCTGTTTGCGCGCTTTCGATTGGACAATCACCCCGCTGGATAGCCTCGAGCACACACGCACAGCAGATGCGCCCGCCGCCACGCTCCAACGCTTGGTGCACCAGTACCTGTCCACCCAGCACCGAGACCACCCCGGCGACGGCTGCCCCGCGGCCGCGCTGGCCACCGATGCCGCCCGTGCGGGGCCAGAGATGTCGGAAGTTTTCGCTCAGGGCATAGAGCGCAACATCCAGCGCTTTATGCAAATCTTGGAAGGCAATGCGCAAGAGAGGCGCACGCAAACCGTTGTGACCTTGAGCAGCATGGTGGGCGCCCTGGTGCTGGCGCGCGCTACGGCTGCTGGCAACCCAGCACTTTCGGAAGAAATTCTGCAAACACTGCGGCAGCAGCTGGCGCCCGGCGAGAAGTGACGGCAATCCTGTCCATAACAGCCAGCAGCGCCCATCCAGTACTGCATCGTGCTGGAGGGTAAGTATTGCAAAGAATACGAAAGAAATACGCACCTAGCGCACACCCATAAAGCACTAAGCGCTATCAAAAAATAAAAAGCCCCGCTTGCAAACGCATGCGGGGCTTTTAAGAAGGGCGCTCTGATTAAAGATTAATCAGCTGGGTGTCTTACACCTTGGCCAAACGCTTTTCCAAATCAGCCTTGATATCGAGCAGCTCTTGCGGCAGGCGTTGAGCCAGCTTGTCAAAATGCTCTTGGTGCGATGCCAACTCTTCCGCCCAAATTTGGGGATCGATGCTAGTCACAGTCTTGAACTGGTCGATGTTGAAGTCAAGGCCAGTCCAGTTAATCTCAGCGTATTGCGGGGCAACGCCAAACGCGGTTTGCTCGCCCTCGGCCTTGCCATCCAGGCGGTCCAGCATCCACTTCAGCACGCGCATGTTTTCGCCGTAGCCAGGCCAGACAAACTTGCCTGCTTCATTCTTGCGGAACCAGTTAGTGGTGTAGATCTTGGGCAGGGTGGCGCCAGCGGCTTCGAGCTTTTCGCCCATGCTCAGCCAGTGCTGGAAGTAGTCGCTCATGTTGTAGCCCATGAAGGGCAGCATGGCAAATGGGTCGCGGCGCACCACGCCTTGCTGGCCGAAGGCCGCGGCGGTGGTCTCGGAGCCCATGGTGGCGGCCATGTAGACGCCTTCCTTCCAGTTATTGGCCTCAGTCACCAGCGGCACGGTGGTGGAGCGGCGTCCACCAAAGATGAATGCATCGATCTTCACGCCCTTGGGGTCGTCCCAGGCTTCATCCAGCGCCGGGTTGTTGATGGCGGCCACGGTGAAACGGGCGTTGGGGTGGGCAGCCTTGGCGCCGGTTTCCTTGGCGATTTGCGGCGTCCAGTCCTTGCCTTGCCAGTCGATCAGGTGATCCGGCAGAGCCTTATTGGGCGCATCAGCCTCCATGCCCTCCCACCACACATCGCCGTCGTCGGTCAGCGCCACATTGGTGAAGATGACGTTCTTGTCCAAGCTGGCCATGCAGTTGGGGTTGGTGAGCATATTCGTGCCCGGTGCCACACCAAAGTAGCCTGCTTCTGGGTTGATGGCGCGCAGGCTGCCGTCGGCTTGTGGCTTGATCCAGGCGATGTCGTCACCAATGGTGGTGACCTTCCAGCCATCAAAACCGGTAGGCGGCACCAGCATCGAGAAGTTGGTCTTGCCGCAGGCCGATGGGAAGGCTGCTGCCACATGGGACTTTTTGCCCTCGGGGTTTTGCACGCCCAGAATCAGCATGTGCTCAGCCAGCCAGCCTTGGTCGCGGCCCATGGTGGATGCAATACGCAGCGCAAAGCACTTTTTACCCAGCAACGCGTTGCCGCCGTAGCCAGATCCATACGACCAGATTTCGCGCGTCTCGGGGTAGTGCACGATGTACTTGGTCTTGTTGCACGGCCAGCTGGTGGTGTCTTTTTCGCCCGCCTGCAATGGCGCGCCGATGGTGTGCACGCAAGGCACAAACTCGCCATCGGTGCCGATCACATCGTACACAGCCTTGCCCATGCGGGTCATGATCTTCATGTTGACGGCGACATAGGCGCTGTCAGACAGCTCAATGCCCACGTGGGCAATCGGTGAGCCCAGCG
>JAVXMM010000037.1:0-40732 GCA_036646255.1 Comamonas sp. | reverse complement strand
TGGTGGTCGTAGGTGGACTTGAACCACCGACATCAGCATTATGAATGCTGCGCTCTAACCAACTGAGCTACACGACCGACAGAATCGCATTATATAGCAAATTTTGCGCTGCAAGAAAAAATTGAGTGCTGCTGGAAGCATCAGTACCTGCACATCAGGGTGTAGACAATTACGATCAGTGCGGACTGGCACCGGGCCAAGGAATCGCACACCGCTCCGGCCCTAAGGTGAGGCGTGAGGATCTAGTTGTCGGGCTGGGGCCTGACTTGGCTATGACTTTGGTGGATTTCGCATGCGCTTTAGTGCAAGGCGCGTGCGGGGCGATCACTGGACTGATGAAGTGATGAGCGCAGACAGAAAATTAATAAGTGCCGCAGAGGATAGGGGGCGTGAGAGACAAAAAAACGCCACAATTTGTGGCGTTTTTTATGGCGCGGCATGTAGGCCGGCTCGCGTTGGGTCGTGAATTAGCTGTTGGTGAATTTGGCTTCGCGCTTGTTCACGAAAGCGTCCATGCCTTCCTTTTGGTCGTTGGTGGCGAACAGCGCGTGGAACAGGCGGCGCTCAAACATCACTCCGTCGGATAAGCCGCTTTCAAACGCGCGGTTGACTGATTCCTTTGCCGCCATTACTGCCAGTTGCGAGAAGTTGCTGATGATGATGGCGGCGCCCAGCGCTTCTTCCATCAGTTTGTCGAGTGGCACGACGCGGCTGACCAGGCTGGCGCGCTCGGCCTCATCGGCGTTCATCATGCGACCGGTCAAGGTCATGTCCATGGCTTTGGATTTGCCCACGGCGCGAGGCAGGCGCTGCGTGCCGCCGGCGCCGGGAATCACGCCCAGCTTGATCTCGGGCTGGCCGAAGCGAGCGTTATCGGCAGCGATGATGAAATCGCACATCATCGCCAGCTCGCAGCCACCGCCCAGGGCGTAGCCGCTGACGGCTGCAATCACGGGCTTGCGGATGGTACGAATCGTCTCCCAGTTGCGGGTGATGTAGTCGCCGCCATAGGCATCAGCAAAGCTGTAAGAGGCCATCGCGCCAATGTCGGCACCGGCGGCAAAGGCTTTTTCGCTGCCGGTGATGATCATGCAGCCGATCTTTGGGTCGGCGTCAAACTTCTTCAGTGCATCACCCAACTCGTCCATCAACTGGCCGTTCAGCGCGTTCAGTTGCTTGGGGCGGTTCAGGGTGATGATGCCCACCTTGTCGGCTTCGGTGCGCACTTCGATCATTTCATAGGCCACGGTCAATCTCCTTGGGTTTTATGGCGCGGATTAAAGCCCGCGCGTGCATGTTCGACTGGCATCCTACACCAAGCCCGTTGCTGCTGCGCAGCAGCCTGCGATCAATGGCGTGTTTAGGTACTTGGTGTGTAGATATTGATAGCTGTTAGCGACCTTCCAGCCAGCGATTGACTGCTTCTACATTAGCCACAGTTAAGCTCATGGTGTCTGCGGTATTGGCAGTTTTTGTGATGGTTGTTCGGCGCTTACCTGCAGCACTGGTGTTGTTGCTTGGCAGTTGGAGTGGCAGGCGCAGCAGACGCTTGTCGCGCGCCACCAAGGCGACGGTGGCGCTGCCATCAGTGGTGTAGAGCTGCAGGTCGTCCAGCTTGTTCAGGCGCCAGCCTGCCGATGTGGCGGCGGCCTGCATCGGCTCAATCGCCAGCCATTCATCGCCGGCCATCATGCCTGCGGCTTCTGCCGCACCACCACGCAGCACCACTTTGATGTGGATGCTGGCCGCAGATTCGGTCACGCGAAGACCTAGTTGTTGGGCGATTTGCGGTCTGTCGCTCTTGCAGTCCACACCGTGCGCTTGCAAAAGTGTAGTAACCGGCAAATCCATCTTGCCGTGCACCCAGGCGGCAATCTCGCTGGCCCAACTGCGGCCTGACAGCTCTTGCAGTACTAGTAGTAAATCTTGCTCGCGCATGGGGCCGGCTTTGCAGTGCTTGAACAGGGCGCGCATCACATGGTCTAGCGTGGTGCTGCGCTCGCGGCGCAGGCTTAAATCCAGGCACAGCGCAACCAGGCTGCCCTTGGTGTAGTAGCTGACGGTGGTATTGGGTGTGTTTTCGTCTTGGCGGTAGTATTTGACCCAGGCGTCAAAGCTGGATTCGGCTACCGACTGCACATGACGTCCTGGTGTTTGCAGCACCTGGTTCAGGTTTTTGTTCAGCAGCTTCAGGTACTCGGCGTTGTCTACCAAGCCTGCGCGGCGCAGGATCAGGTCGTCGTAGTAGCTCGTAAAACCTTCAAAAAACCACAGGAGCTCGGTGTAGTTCTCGCGCTCGTAGTCATAGCTGGCCAGTTCGATGGGGCGCAGGCGCTTTACATTCCAAGTGTGAAAGTACTCATGGCTGATCAGGCCGAGCAAGGTGGTGTAGCCGCTGGTCGTTTTGGCATCGCCCTTGCGCGGTAAGTCGCGGCGGCTGCAAATCAGCGCGGTGGAGTTTTTATGCTCTAGCCCGCCGTAGTTGTCATCCATTACGTTGAGCATGAATACATAGCGCTCAAACGGTGGCTTGCCACGTGGGTGCCACAGACGGATCTCAGCTTCGCAGATCTTTTTGGTGTCTGCAATCAGGCGTTCGCCGTCAAAACTTGGGGCGGCTCCCGCCACCACAAAGCGGTGCGGCACGCCGTGGGCGGTAAATTCAGCGCTCCAGAACTCGCCCATCTCCACTGGGCAGTCCGCCAGCTCGTCATAGCTGCTAGCCTGGTAAATGCCAAAGCCATTTTTGTTGGTTTTGACGGGGAGCAGACCTGTGGCTACTTGCCAGCGCGGCTGGCTGGCTGGCTGGCCAATATGCAGCATTTGCAGTCGCCCCTCAGCCCCGTGTATGCGCAAAAACACGCTGGTGCCGTTGAAAAAACCGCGCTGCGGATCGAGCCATGCTGTGCGCACCGAGGTGTCGTACGCACAAACTTGATAGCTAACCGTTAGCATCTGGCCAGCGCTGGCGTCGATTTTCCAGGTGTTTTTGTTTTGCTGCACGGCATCGACGAGCTGGCCGCCTTGGCTGGCGCACAGGTTCTGCAAGTTTTTGGAGAACTCGCGCACCAGGTAGCTGCCTGGTATCCACACCGGCAGCGACACAGTTTGCTGCGCCTGCGGTTCGGGGATGTTAACCACTACCTCGTACAGGTGGGCATGCAGATCAACCGGGGTGATGGTGTACTGAATGGCGTTGGAAGCCACGGCGGAAGCAGGTTTTTTCATAGTGGCAAGGGTAGCGTGACTTGGGTGTTGTGCGGGCAGTATAGGTATACAGATGGAGCGGTGCGGGCAAAACAAAAGGCCCCGCAGGGCCTTGGTGGTGTTGCGTGGAGCGCTTACTTGACAGCCTTCAAGCGCTTTTCCAGCTCTTCTGTATTGATGGCGCCAGGAACGCGCGAGCCATCGGCGAAGAAGATCGTCGGTGTGCCGGTGATCTTGTACTTGCGGCCAAACTCCATATTGCGCTGCAGGGCGGTCACGTCGCAGGTCGAGGGGGCCGCTGGTGCTTCAGTGCCCTTAAGCATGTGGCTGCTCCACTCCTTGGCCGGGTCTTTGGCGCACCAGATGTTGCGCGATTTTTCGACCGAATCAGGGCTCAGGATAGGGTAGAGGAACATATAGACCGTCACGTCTTTGACGTTTTGCAGGTCTTTCTCAAAGCGCTTGCAGTAGCCGCAGTTCGGGTCTTCAAACACGGCAATCTTGCGCGATCCATTGCCTTTGACGGTCTTGATCGCATCCTTCAGGTTCAAGCTGTTGAAATCTACTGCCGTCAGCTTGTTGATGCGGTCTTCTGTCAGGTTGCGGTGGGCAGCTGTATCGATCAGCTCGCCCTGAATCAGGTAGTTGCCTTTGGCATCGCTGTAGAACACATCGGTGCCAATGCGCACCTCATACAGGCCTTGCATGGGCGTGGCAACCACTTCGTCAATCTTTTGCAGTTGGGGAATACGATCAGACAGGGCTTTGCGGATCACGTCTTCTTGCGCGTTGGCAGAGAAACTGACGGCCAGTGCTGCAGCAGCCAGCACGGTAGAGAGAAATCGCATGAAAGACTTTCTATAGGTTCTAAGAGCCGCTAACACAAGCCAGCTTGTTGCAAGCTTGTGTTAAGTGCTTTGAATGAGTAAAAGGCCTGATTGCTCAGGCCCGCTTTGCTTTGTACCAGTTGGATGCTAAAAGTTCACACCCATAGCTTGGCGAGTGACCCAGGCCTTGATGGGGCCGCTCATCTCAAAGCCGCGCATGCCCCAGTTGCGCAGGTTGGCTAGCGGTATTTCGCCACGGGTAAACAATTGTTGGATGCTGTCCATCGCCAGGCCAATGGGTGCCAGGCGTGCTTTGCGCTCGCGCTCATAGCGGCGCAGCTGGCGCAGGTCGCCCAGGTGACGCCAGCGGGCGTCCTCACTGGTCAGCATGCGTGCTAGCGCGGCGATATCGGCCATGCCCAGGTTCAGGCCTTGCCCGGCCAGCGGGTGCACAGCGTGTGCGCTGTCGCCTGCCAGCACCCAGCTGTGAGGATCGCGTTGCGCATCCATGCCCGGCATGGGGCCGCACCATTGGCGTGCCACTGACTGCTGCAGTGGCCAAGAGGCTCGCTCGGCGATCACCGTGAGGCGGCCCAGTGCGCCTTGGCTGGCTGATTGCAGTGCTGCAGCAAAGTCTTGGTCATCCATGGCCTTGAGCGCGGGCACTTGCGCCACGGGCAGGGACCAGACGACGGCCACCTCATGGCCAGCTTCGCCGCCCAGCGGCAAAAATGCCAAAATATCGCCCGCAGCCGAGAACCACTGGCGCGCGCTTTGGCCGTGTGGCTGCTCGCACTGCACACGGGTGGCAATGGCTGTCTGGTGGTAGGGCATGGTGACAAAGTCCACGCCAAATTCCTCGCGAGTGCGGCTGTGTTTGCCCTCGCACACTATCGTGAGGTTGGCGGGCACGGGCTCCCTCACCAGTTCCACCATAGGTTGATAGCGCACAGCGGCGGCCAGTTGGGCCTCTAGTGCGGGCACATCGACAATCCAGTTCAAGGCTTCTACGCCTTGTTGGGCAGCATCAAAATGCACTTCTCCGCCCTGGTCACCGTAAACATCCATGCGCATCACGGGTGTGGCGTAGGCTGACTCGGGCCAGCTGCGCACGGATTGCAGTACCTCGCGTGACAGCTGATTGAGCGCGTAGGCGCGCACATCGCCATGACCGCTGTTGCTGGGGGCGGGCGCTGTCTCTACCAGCGCAACGCGCATGCGCTCGCGCGCTAGCAGCAAGGCCAAGCTGCGGCCAACAATGCCCGCGCCACGGATACAAATATCGAATTCGGATGCCATAAGCGGGCTATTGTAGTGGTCGCGCTAACCTATAGGGCTAGGGCTGCATCCGGCTTGTGATGTAGGTACAGTGCAATTGCCAAAAAAAGTGATAGCCATGACAACAGAATCTTTTGACATTAATGGTCGGATCGGCCAGCTCTGGGTGTTCCCCATCAAATCTTGCGCCGGCATCGCCATGCAAAGCGCACGCCTGCTGCCTACAGGGCTGGAATACGACCGAGCCTTTATGCTGGTGGATCCGCAGGGCGAGTTCATCACCCAGCGCGAGATCGCCCACATGGTGCTGATCCAGCCCGCTATTGCCGGTGGCGTGATGGCGGTCACTGCCCCTGGCATGCCAGAGCTTGTGGTGGACATGGCTTTTGATGGCCCGACTCGCCATGTACGCGTGTGGGATGACCGGGTGCAAGCCCTGCAAGCGCCTGATGCGGTCAATGCCTGGTTTGGCAAGTACTTGCAAACAGATTGCGCTCTGGTGCGCATGGCACCCACCGCCCAGCGCCTGGCCAGCAAAAAATGGACCGGTGGCGCAGATGCGCCGACGCAGTTTGCTGACGGCTACCCCATCCTTGTGATCAGTCAGGCATCGGTTGATGAGCTCAACCAGCGTTTGGTCGATGCTGGGCAGGCCGCGGTTGTGGGGCAGCGCTTTCGTGCCAACATCATCGTGAACGGCTTTGAGTCGCATGATGAAGATCGCATTGAAAGCCTGGTTGTGGCGCAAACAGGCGGTACAGCCGATTTGCCCTTGGTCAAACCCTGCGCACGCTGCCCCATCCCCGATATTGACCCGGCCACGGCCGAGGCTGGCACCCGCGTGAGCGACACTTTGCAAACCTACCGCCATGACGATCGGCTGGATGGTGCTATCACTTTTGGTATGAATGCCATAGTGCCAGCGGGCGCTAGCGGTGTTTTGCATGTGGGTGATGCCGTAGGCGGTAACCTGCAATTTGATTGAGAGACAGCAAGAGTGCTGGCGCTGGAATACGCCTGTAATACAGCTTGAAACCGCTTGCGCTTAAAATGCCGGGTTTGTCCGAAAGAATAGAGAAAGCACTGCCATGAGCCTGAAATGCGGCATCGTCGGTTTGCCAAACGTTGGCAAATCCACCCTTTTTAATGCGTTGACCAAGGCCGGTATTGCCGCCGAAAACTATCCTTTCTGCACGATCGAACCCAACACCGGCGTGGTGGAAGTGCCCGATCCGCGTCTGGATCAGCTGTCCCAAATCGTCGAGCCTGAGCGCGTCGTCCCCGCGATTGTCGAGTTTGTCGATATCGCTGGCTTGGTAGCAGGTGCCTCGAAGGGCGAAGGGCTGGGTAACCAGTTCCTGGCCCACATCCGCGAGACAGATGCGATTGTGAACGTGGTGCGCTGCTTTGAAGACCCCAACGTGATTCACGTGGCCAACAAGGTTGACCCGATTGCTGACATCGAAGTCATTCAGACCGAGCTTTGCCTAGCTGACCTCGCCACGGTGGAGAAGGCGCTTAACCGCTACAGCAAGGCCGCCAAGTCCGGTAATGATAAGGAAGCTGCCAAGCTGGTTTCCCTGCTCACGCCGATCCAGGCCGCGCTGGACCAAGGCAAGCCCGCTCGCATCGTGCCCGTCAGCAAAGAGGATGTGCCCCTGCTCAAGCAGTTCTGCCTGATCACCGCCAAGCCCGCCATGTTTGTGGGTAACGTAGCTGAAGACGGTTTTGAGAACAACCCACTGCTCGACCAGCTCAAGGCCTATGCCGACGCACAAGGTGCACCGGTGGTCGCCATTTGCGCAAAGATCGAGGCGGAAATGTCCGAGATGAGCGACGAAGACCGTGACATGTTCTTGGAGGAGCTTGGGCAAACCGAGCCAGGCCTGAATCGCCTGATCCGCGCTGGTTTCAAGCTGCTGGGCCTGCAAACTTACTTTACCGCTGGCGTGAAGGAAGTGCGCGCCTGGACTGTGCCCGTGGGCGCTACTGCCCCGCAAGCTGCTGGTGTCATCCACGGTGACTTTGAGCGCGGCTTTATTCGTGCGCAAACTATCAGCTTTGACGACTACATTCAGTACAAGGGCGAAGCAGGCGCCAAAGAAGCCGGCAAGATGCGTGCAGAAGGTAAGGAATACATCGTCAAGGACGGCGACGTGCTGAACTTCCTGTTCAACGTCTAGTCGAGTTTTGTTGTTTCATGCCTTTCCATGAAGCAACAAAATCTCAGAAAACTCCTTTTAAGGCCACATTGTTATGTGGCCTTTTGTTTTTTGCCGTTCCGCGAGGTTTAGGGATCCGTCAAAAATTTACTGAGTACGATCAGGAAGGCGTTGTTGCATAACTCCATTTGAAACCGAGCCTCCCCCCCCCGGCCCCAACCCCAGGCACAGTGGTGCCGTGGACACCGTTTAGGGTGTACTCAGTTTGGTGAATCGATGGAGAGTAGATGCGCGAATGTTGGGCCCGGCTACCTGCTGCTCAAACGCCCTGGCCATCACTTTCTCACTCAACCGTTTGAAGCAATTCTTCATCGCCTCCACCGATGCCCTTTGGTGGTAGCCGCTCCAGCGCTTTGAGATGGCAAGTCCAAATCGCTTGCATACCATGACTGCTTGGTTGCGATGGGTGAATGCCAGTTCTTTGCGCAGCCGCTGCCCGCTTGCACGGTAATGCACTCGCGCATCCAAGCTCTGTTTCCTGAGGGGCACCGTGCTGTAGTCGGGCTCGGCACGTTAGCCGTACGTATCAGCGATTGCAGCAGCCGCAATTTCTGGCGCAAGGGGTAAGCTGAACAAGCACTTGATGATCAGGAAAAACTGGATAGCAACATCCGAGAACGCCTGAATACGCCCGCGCGTTCCACGGGGAGGAGCCAGCCACTATATGTCCTTGTCCAGCCAGATGTTCAAGTCGCCACCAGCCTTCATACAGCGTTGTTCGCTTTCTAGCTCGTAGTGCAGTAGCGCAGTAGCGCAGCTTGCCCCATCTCTATTCACTCGTGCACCGAACCCGCCGCACTGGAGTTTTGCAACAAGGCTGGCTCATTGCAAAAATGTCATCTTCAGGTAGGTGTTTTGTTAGGGTGTTTTTTTAACAATGACTTCATCTCGAATGCATTCGCATCGAGCAATTTGAAGCGTCATTGAAAGGAAAACTCTACATGCGCAGCAACCGTAACTCCATGGTTACCGCTTTGGTAATTGCCATCTCCTCGTTCACTGCTGCAGGTAGCGCATTTGCAAATGGCTACGTTCATTCTGAGAACACTGAGAAGGGCTACAAGGTGGTTCCCGAGCACTTCAAGAGCGATAAAACTCGTGCAGAGGTTCAAGCGGAAACATCTGTATTCGTGAGAGAGGCTGGATTTGATTCTTTCAATGGAAATAACTACCCTCCCATGGATACATCCGAGCGTTCCACGAAAACCCGAGAGCAAGTGATCAGCGAATATGCCAACGAAAAACCTGAGGCTCGAAAAGCTCGTTTAGATCTATATCTCGGTCGATGACTGGGATGACTTAAGTTGGCATCGAGCTTAGATGGATTGCACCGATGAAGATTCTGCATCCGCAGATCCTCGATAAAAGATACTGATATTAGTAAATCCAATCGTGCATCGGTGCTCCGCCTGGTTCAAAACCATCACCTTCGTGGCACGACCCTTCGATCCTCATGGAAGCAAATTCCCTGCAAGACAAGTCAGCATTGAGTGGCAAACCAACAGTGCTTCACATTGGCATAAGCATCTGGCTGGCAACTGTCTGCAATCTTCCTCTATGGATCGCGCTTAGCCAAATAGTTGATATCTCACATGTTAGTGATCTGGCATTTCTTTTCGCGTTTTGCGTAGCGATTGCCGCATGCAGCGCAGCAATGCTTAGCTTAATAGCCTTTGGGCCTTGGAGAAAAATCGTTCTTTCAGCGTTCATTGTGATCGCAGCCCTATCGAGCTATTTCATGCTGACCTACGGCATTGTCATTGACTCAGGAATGGCAACCAATGCTCTTCAAACTGATATCAATGAGGTCAAAGATCTCTTAAATTTCAAGCTCGTCCCTACAGTGTTGCTGATAGCGGGACCGCCGCTATGGTGGATTTGGCGCTCACCAACTACGGCTCAAAAAATGGGGCAAGTTTTTATTTGGCATCTTGGTACTGTGATCGGTGCATCAGCGTTAGCAATTCTGCTTGTGTTTTTGGCGTATCAGCCTTTGGCATCGATCATGCGAAATCACACACAAATTCGCTACTTGATAAATCCGTTTAACTCTGTCTACGCACTGGGAAAGTCGTTGAGAGGAGCGCAAAAACTTAACGCATTGCCCCTGCTGCAGGTTGGGCAAGATGCAAAAGCACCTGTTGTAGATCAGGTGAATGATGCCCCAATATTATTTTTAATCATTGGAGAGACCGCGCGAGCGGCGAGCTTTCCCGCTTATGGCTACGAAAGAAATACGACCCCAATACTTTCCAAAGATAATGACATCTACTATGCAAAAAATGCCTGGGCATGTGGAACAAGCACAGCAGAGTCATTGCCTTGCATGTTCTCGCCTCTGGCTAGATCGGAGTTCCTCTCTAGGAAGCAGGATACGGAAAATCTTCTTGATGTTCTTCAACGCGCTGGCTTAGCGGTGCTTTGGTTGGATAATCAGGCTGGATGCAAAGGAGTTTGCAAAAGAATTCCGACTGTTGTGCCTAATTTGTTGCCTGAAAACTCCAAATGTGCGCAATTGGATGCATGTCCAGATACCGTCATGCTTTCGGGTCTTGCTGAGAGAATAAATTCTCTTCCTGCTGACGTGAGAAGGCGCGGGACCGTTGTTGTGTTTCATCAAATGGGAAGCCATGGGCCTGCCTATTACAAGCGGTCGAACTCCGAACGTAAGTTATTTAAACCTGAATGCACGAGCTCAGCGCTTCAGTCATGTAGCCAGGCCGAAGTGAAAAATGCATACGACAACAGCATTGTAGAAACTGATCACTTTCTCTCGAAATCTATTCAGCGGCTGTCTGATATTTCAGATTCGAAGGCGATTGCAATGCTATATGTGTCAGACCACGGTGAGTCACTTGGAGAGAGTAATTTATATTTGCACGGATTACCATATACGCTAGCTCCTGATGTTCAAAAAAAAATACCGTGGATTTTCTGGATGCCACCCTCAATGATGAAGCGACTTGATATCTCTTCCAATTGCTTTCGGAAAGAGATGGAAGATAAAAAAATCAGTCATGACAACTACTTTCACACAGTGCTTGGGTTGCTGGATATCCAGACTAGTGCCTATAAACCAAATCTCGATGTATTGAATAATTGTCGATCAATAAATCGTCGCCTGCCGATTTTTTAGTGCATGCGATTTTCTTTGTTGCCGCGACGCTCCTTTTGAAAAACCGAACCACCTGGAAGTAGAGAGCTCCCTCCAGCAGGAGTCTTCACATGACTAAATCAAGACTCAGTGACGTGCAGGTAGCCCGCATCCTCAAAGAGGTCGAGCTCGGCCAGGCGTGCATAAAGCGCGGCATCAGCGAGCCGATGCATTACAAGTGGAAGAGCCAGTTATTGGGCATGGGGGCGTCGCACCTGATGCGGCTTTGTCAGTAGCAAGATGAGAACGCCAAACTCAAGCTCATGTAGGCCGGCCTGGCGCTCAAGCAGTCCAACCGGGCTGGAGTTATGACTTCATACCTAATGCGCTGTGGTCCGCTCTGCGATCTAGAGTCTTCAACATCATCGACGAGTCCAGCCGAAAGTTCCTTCGCATTGACGTTAGCGTCGGCTTGTCCTCGGCACGAGCCATACGGGCCTGGAACGAACTGGGAGAGGGGCGGGATGCTATCGATTCGTCTGGGCAACGGCTCGGAGTTTATCGTCTATGTCTGTCCAATGGCTCAGAGCAAAGGAATTGAGTTCAATTATTTCCAGCCTGGAAAGTCGTAGCAATACGCATATGTCGAGCAATTCAAAAAAATCATCCGCACGGAAGCGCTGGAATGCTACGTCTTCGAACCACTATCGGAAGTACGTGGAATGACGGCTGACTAGTTATATCGCTATAACCACCGGCGGCCACGTGAATAGATGGGATGTATTTCATCAGACCAGTATCGTGTCACACTGCTCCACAACCTCTGCTTCTAGTTGGCTCAGAAAATCGAGAGGATCACAACCACGTACAAAGCCATTTAGCGATCCACGAATCCGTCTAACCTGCTCTCATCAAAATTATGGCTACAAAGACAGCTCTCGATATTCCCATCCTTCTACCGCAAAATCCTGACATACAGGATGCGCTTGTCAAACGATTAGTTGAAGAGCTCTCCGGAAAAGAGGGGGTGGAGAGTGTTCACGTGAAACCAGGGGTTGGTGAACAAGCACCTCAGTTGTGCATTCACTTTAACCCTGAGGTTCAAAGTCTTGCGCGCATTCGTGAGATAGCCCAAGCAAGCGGCATATATGTCACGGAAAGATTTGGGCATAACTTATGGCAAACCGTTGGCATCAACAATGCTCGACGCGCCCGAACGGTTGCTGATTCTTTGTGTCAACTCAAGGGGGTGATTGACGCAGATGCAAGCGTCAGTGGACTGGTGCACATTGACTTTGACCGACAGCTAACAAATGAGCGCGCTATTCTTGACGCGTTAGCGGGGATGGGGGTCATCGTGGAGGAGAAAACCCAGGTGCATGCTGAACATGGCCAACCTGGGCACTCGCATACCAGTGACGAGGACGGAGATCATAAGCACGAGCATGCTGGCTTATTTGGGGCCAACACTGAGATGATTTTTGCCTTGGTCTGTGGGGCATTGCTTGGGATCGGGGTAATGCTCCCGAAGCTGGTGCAAGGTGCTCCTGCTTGGCTCCCTCTCGCTTGCTTTGTGCTGGCCTACTTTTTTGGTGGCTTCTACACACTGCGTGAGGCGATTGACAATATCAAGCTTAAGCGCTTCGAAATTGATACCTTGATGCTCGTTGCCGCTGCTGGAGCCGCGGCATTAGGTTCCTGGGCAGAAGGTGCGCTTTTGCTGTTCCTCTTTAGCTTGGGGCATGCGCTGGAGCACTATGCGATGGGTAGGGCCAAACGCGCCATTGAGGCGCTTGCTAAGCTAGCCCCAGATAGAGCAACTGTTCGCCGCAATGGAAGCACGCTTGACGTTGCAGTGGAAGACTTACTCGTTGGCGATGTCGTCATCGTTCGGCCTAACGAACGGCTGTCCGCGGATGGTTTCATCATCAAAGGAACTTCTGCCATTGACCAGGCGCCTGTCACAGGAGAGAGTATTCCTGTAGACAAACGACCTGTAGACAACCCTGAGCTTGCTCGCTCCAGACCAGACCGCATAGATTCAGCGTCCAGAGTTTTTAGCGGAACCATCAACGGTGCTGGCGGTATCGAAGTTGAAGTCACCCGAAAATCTACCGACTCGGCACTTGCCAGGGTCGTGAAAATGGTGAGTGAGGCAGAGACACGAAAATCTCCTACTCAGCGATTCACCGATAAGTTCGAGCGTATTTTTGTTCCAGCAGTGTTGGCACTCGCCTTCATATTGCTCTTTGCTTGGGTTGTAGTGGACGAGCCATTTCGTGACAGTTTTTATCGCTCCATGGCTGTCCTGGTTGCAGCAAGTCCGTGTGCGCTAGCGATTGCCACGCCTAGTGCAGTTCTTTCTGGAATTGGACGTGCTGCGAGAGCAGGTGTCCTCATCAAAGGTGGAGCACCGCTCGAAGAGTTGGGATCGCTCAATGCCATGGCGTTTGATAAGACCGGCACCTTAACCGAGGGGCGACCACGCATTACAGAAGTAGTTCCTACAACTGGAACTACTGAAGAAGAGCTGCTTACTGTGGCCGTCGCCGTTGAATCACTCAGTGATCATCCACTTGCTGCTGCCATAGCTCGCGATGGATTGGAGCGTCTCGGCGGAAAGGTACCAGTAACAGCTGAAGCGTTGAGTAATTTGATCGGGCGCGGGGTCACGGCAACGCTGAACGGCGAGACCGTATGGATCGGGAAGGCAGAAATGTTTGGTGTAGACGGTGTTCCCGATCTTGGTAGTGAAGTTCGTGAAAGCATTGCTAAGTTGCGCGAATCCGGTCGCACTACGATGGTTGTACGTAAGGGTAATAGGGACCTTGGAGCCATAGCATTGTTGGATACGCCAAGGAAGGGTGCCAAGGAGGCTTTGCAACAGTTACGTAGCTTAGGTATTAGCCGGATGATCATGATTTCTGGAGATCATGAAAAGGTTGCAACAGCTATTGCACAGCAGGTCGGTATTGATGAGGCCTGGGGTGATCTGATGCCCGAAGACAAGGTTGAGGCGATTCGGAAACTGCGTGAAACAACAAAGGTAGCGATGGTAGGTGACGGCGTCAACGACGCCCCTGCCATGGCGAATTCAAGCGTAGGTATAGCTATGGGCGCTGCAGGGTCCGACGTTGCATTGGAAACTGCAGATGTTGCCCTTATGGCTGATGACTTGAAGCAGCTTCCATTCGCAGTTGGGCTTAGCCGTCATACGCGGGCAATTATTCGTCAGAACGTATTTGTAAGCCTTGGCATCGTGGCCGTACTAGTTCCCGCAACGATCATGGGGATGAGCATGGGAGCGGCAGTTGCCGTTCATGAAGGTTCGACAATCTTGGTAGTCTTCAATGCACTTAGGTTGTTAGCCTATCGAGATCGCTCTGTAATTGGTTAACAAATGAAGGTAATCCTCCCGCCATTCCAGCGCACAGAGAAGTAGAGGCGCTCACAGAAGAATCTCCAGCATTCAGATACGTTTCATCGCCAGCCAGATCACCGGCGCGTTCAAGCAAGCAGAGGCTGGCCTGAGGGCTCCTGAGCTTCGGCAATGTTCTACAAGTGGCGGGCCAAGTTCGGCGGTATAGATGCGCCGCTCATGGCACGGAAGAGGGAACTGGAAGAGGAGAGCAGACGGCGGGCAAGATGTACATTCAGGAGAAGCTCAGGGCCGAAATCGTTGCGAAGGCTCTCGCGAAAAATGGTGACACCATCTCGCCGACGAGAGTAGACGACATACATCTCCCCGGATTTGAGTAACAGCAGTCGGCGAGCCGATCCGGGCGGGCTTGCCAAGCGTTGCAGATCAATTAAGCCTGCTAGCGATACGAGGCTTGCCGCAACGTCGAAGACGATGAAATCGCCCAGGGCTTGCTGTGCCTGGGCGAGAACATCCGCAACCAGGGCTTCGGACTGTGCTTCATGCATCTGCACAATGTGCTTTGCCCCCATGGAGGCACAAGCGTGTGAACCGGATCTAACGGGAGCTGGAGCTGCGTATCAAGCTACGTAAGCGCCTTGTGCGCGAGAAGCCCGAGCCGCTCACGATGCCCGGGCCTGCAACAAGGTCTGGTCGATGAGCTTCATGCACGATCAGCTTTTAGACGACCACAACATCCAGCTGCTCAAGGTGATCGCCGACCTCAACCACGAGGCACTGGGCATTGAAGTGGACTTCTCGCTACCGTCGCATCATGTGATCCGAGTTCGGGCGCAGATCATGGCCTGGCGCTGCAGACCACTGGCGATCCGCCGTGGCGGCCGCAAGACATCTGCGTCACGCTGCTGCACTGGGCAAGTTGCCAAGGCCCCGCATTGAACACAGCGAGAGTTCGCCACACCGTGGATGCAGCGCTAAAAGCATGAACGTCCAAACATGGCAGTTGGCTGCATTACACCGAAACAGAGGTTGGCCATGGTCGAATAGCTCAACTTCTCAGAGCTGCAGACTTTAGGGAGTTACCGAGTTAGTCGCGCTTAGACGCTGTGCCACATTGACTGCAGAATTTCTCTCCTGGCTGCATTGGAGTTTTGCATTGATTGCACATTGTTGGAACAAGTGATTTTCCGCACTGCTGGCAAAACCTGGAACCCTGAGTAATGGAGGTGTTGCAGTTTGGGCAAGACATACCTGTACTACGGTGAGCGGGTGCATTGGTGTAGCCGACGTCGCTCGCATATGAACGGGAGCCGTGGCTGGAGTGATGGCCACCATTGTGGCTATTGTTCAAGAATTTTTTAAAGAAACTCATCAATGTGCTCCTTGCCTCAACGCCTTGTGCAAAACGTTGTGCACAGACAGAGGTGGTTGGTGATCTGTAACGCGTATCCGAGCTACGCTCTAGAGCACATCGTAGATTTTCAGCCCCAACAAAGTAGCAACATGAAAATGATATTTCTGTCATCTTGGGAGGTGGATCAGTGATTACCAATAGTCGAAGCATCTCTCCGTAGCTGCCAATTTTTTGCTAGCGAATCGAACTAACAGCGCTTTCACTGTACTGCAAGCATGTATCTTGAGCGATCACAAATATGTCCTGGGGCATACCCGTTTCTCGGTAAGAAACCCGAGTGTGTTGACGCGAAGGTTGGGCTGTTTATGTCGAATGACAGCTCAAGAAAAGTTCTCTGGCAGGATCAAGCCGAATGTCGTCGTTCCGCCTTCAGATTGGGCGAAAACGGTACCGCCATGCATCTTCGCAATTGCTTTGACAATGGCCAAACCTAGTCCGTGATTGCGGTCAGCATTGTGACGTGAGGAATCTGCGCGGTAGAAACGCTCAAAGAGATGCCGTAAATGATGTGGCTCAATGTCCATGCCTACGTTTGTCACAGATAAAACTGCGCTGGAACTTTCATCTTGCAAATGCTTCGCAATTTGGATGACAACGGTAGAGTCTCGCCCTGCATAACGAGTTGCATTGCTAAGAAGATTTGATATCGCTCGGCGCATTAATGGCGCATCAATTTGTACTTGTGCATCGCCCCGTACTTCAATCGTCAAATTGGCATCCCAGGCGACCGCCTCATAAAATTCGACCACTTCATTTGCCACCATAGCGAGGCTGCACGGCTTAGTCTCTCTGGCCCCAACACCCCTATCTGCGCGAGAGAGGAATAGCATGTCATTCACTATTCCCGCAATACGACGCAGGTCTTCAAGGTTGGACTCCAGCACGTCTCGTATTTCGTCAACGGTGCGCGGCTTTCGCAAAACTACTTCCGAGCTGGATATCAGGGTCGCCAATGGCGTATTCAATTCATGTGCAACGTCTGCATTGAACGATTCCAGTTGTCTATATGCATCGACAAGACGGTCAAGCAAGGCATTGAACTGCGTAACGATTGGAAGGAGTTCCTCGGGTAAACCACTGCCATCAAGACGGCGTTCGAAGTCTCTAGCTGAGAGTTCACTGATCTGGGTAACCATTGATTGGATGGGACGCAAGCTACTGCGAACAATAAGACCACCAAAAAAAGACAATAACAACGAGCCAGCAATCATCGACAAAAACAGCGTCCATCCCAAGGCCCTCAGTAACGCATCATCGGGACGCCGATCCATGACCAGGGTTGCCATGGCGTCATGTCCATGGCCTGAGCTTAGTGAGGAGATCTTCACGGAGAACGTGCGCTGCAGGGTGTGTACGCTTCTCAAGTTCGGGAGTCGGCTGTCAAATAGTTCAGTGCCACTATTGCTCACAATCCGGATGGAATAGTCGGCATGTCCCGCCAAAAAATCCATCAACATGTGCTCCAGCGATTTGTCTTTGTGCTCGATGTTGTCATCAGCCAGGACGTGAATTAATGCTTGTTGTTTCTGATCCAGCATCTCTTTCTGTCTCTCCGAGAGCGTGGTGTCAAATACAAGATACACAACGATTCCGACTGCCCCAAGACCCAGCATTGAAAGTAACGCGATCCACCGTGAAAGCCGGCGCCCGAGGTGTGGAGTCCTGCCTTTTAAGGTCATTGAGGGTCTCTGCTCTCCAGCACGTAGCCCATGCCACGCACTGTGTGGATGAGAGGCGAGTCAAATGGCTGATCCACTTTCATGCGCAGGCGGCGCACTGCCACCTCTACGACGTTGGTTTCGCTGTCGAAATTCATGTCCCAAACCTGAGAGGCTAGCTCTGTACGAGAGAGAACTTCTCCCTGCCGACGTAAAAGCAAGGCGAGTAAATTGAATTCCTTGGCAGTGAGCTCAAGGCGCACACCCCCTCTAACTGCTTTGCGCCGAATGAGATCTACTTCTAAATTAGCTTCTTTGAGTATGGTTGGCTCTGGCGAAACTTGATGCGCTTGGGTTCTTCGCATTAGCACCTGAATACGTGCTACGAGTTCAGAAAATGCGAATGGCTTGATCATGTAGTCGTCGGCGCCACTTTGGAGCCCGCGTACGCGATCCTCGACGTCCGACCGTGCTGTGAGCATCAATACAGGCACTGTTTTCGACTGCCGCAAAGCTGTGAGAACAGCAAAGCCGTCAATGCCCGGCAACATGCCATCAAGCACGATCAAGTCGTACTCCAACTCCATTGCTAAGTGCAGTCCATCAATGCCGTTGGTCGCGACATCAACGGTATAGCCTTCCTCTGCAAGGCCTTTGCGGAGGTACTCGCCCAATTTGGTTTCGTCTTCAATTAGCAGCAATCTCATGCATTGCATTCTGCCGGAGTCGCATGAAAAAAGAAGATTACAAATTTGTCATCTTCCTGTTGGCTTTGTGTTCATCACAAATTTCTAAAGTTTATGCACTCGCACATTAAGCCCAGCTATACGGAGGCCAACACTGTGCTGGCCGTAGCCTTGGTGCGAAGTGGCCTGTACAGAGGTTGATTTTTCACATAAACATCTCGTCGTCTTAAAAGCAAGAGGGGCCTGTGCGTTAACCCAGGATTTCAGGAGTAACACACATGACTACCTTATCGCGTGGTCCCACCGGAATGCGTTCTTTGCGCCGCAAACCCTATCCGTTGTTTTTTGCATTGGTCGTGGCGTATTCATTTTCGGCTCAGGCCGCAACAGACACAGCTACAGGTGCAATTGTGAGCGAGCAGAAGGCAGGGCTTGCAATGGAGGCGAGCGTATCAACTACTCTGCCTTTGGCATGGGAGAAAGCCTTAAAAGCCAACCCCGGCCTGCAGGCTGCCAGATACGGGGTGGATGCCACAGAGGGCGCAATATTGCAAAGCAAATCTCGTCCAAACCCCGAGCTTGCATTCAGTCAAGAAGACACACGCTCCAAGGCGCGCACCAGCACGGTGCAGGTCAATCAACTCATCGAGTTGGGAGGGAAGCGAGAAGCACGTATGCGGGTTGCTGAAAGTGAGAATGCAACTGCCAAGGCGACTGTTTTCGAGACACAAGTGGCGTTGAGGCATCAGCTTGTTAGTTACTTCAATGAACTCCTGCTGGCGCAGCAGAGAGTGGAGTTCGCTCTGAAGACACACGAGTTGGCGGGCCTCGCAGCAGATGCTGCGCAAAAGCGCGTTCAGGCAGGTAAGGTCCCGCCCCTCGAAGCTAGCCGTGCCCAGGTGGCTCAAGCCAACGCGGAGCTGGAGCTGCAGCAAGCGAAGTCATCAATCGTGGTGGCGCAACAAAATCTTGCCTCTTTGTGGGGCGGGAGTGCAGCAGAAGTTGGGGAAGCGATAGGTGACTTTGCTGCCATGGCTAAAGCCCCCACTGCAGACCAAATCGCATTGTCGGTAGAAGAGTCACCGGCCATTGTTTTGGCGCGGCATACGCTGGATCAAAGTAGAGCGGCATCGGAACTGGAGCGTTCTAAAAGAGTTCAAGACCCAACCGTGAGTCTTGGGGTCAAACGGGCCAGTGAAGTGAGTCGAAATCAAATTGTCGTGGGCGTGAGCATTCCTTTACCACTATTTGACCGTAATGCAGGTAACCAGCTTCAAGCATTAAAAAAGGTAGACCAAGCGGAGCAAAGGCTTCAGGAGCAGCGTCTTCTGATTCAGGCTCAAGTGTTCGCGGCGCGCCAAAAACTGCTCAGTAGCAATCAACAGGTTTCGCTACTGAAGGCTCAGGTCATCCCAATGTCCCAATCAGCTTACGAAGTGGCTGTGCGCGGATTCGCTTTGGGGAAGTTCAGCTTTCTAGAAGTTTTGGATGCGCAACGCACCCTATTTGAGGGCCAGCGCCAGCTACTGGATTTGCTGATGGCATCGCATACAGCACGTGCCGAAATCGATCGCCTTCTGGGGGCCTCCCTCACAAGCCCAGCTCTCACTGGAACTTAAAAATGTCCGAAAAAAATCAATTCGAATCATCTCTCTTCGCTCGTAAACATTGGATTGCGGTTGCCGCAATACTTGCTTGCGGGGTGGCCGGCGGAGCGCTTATTCTGCGGCCCTCCGCTTCTGCTGCACCGCCAGCTGCCGCTAACCATGCTGATGCTCAGGCACACAAGGATGGAGAGCATCACGATGATGAGGTCGTGAAGCAGGAAGGACACAAGGAAGCTGGCGGTCACGCTGACAACGAACATCATGATGAAAAGAGCGAGAAATCTGAGGTTGCATCCAATAAACAAGATAAGCCTGAGGAGGCGCATGAAGAAGAAGGCGTCATCAAACTGAATGAGGAGCAATCCAGGAGGGTGGGCGTGACACTTGCAAAGGTAAGCACGGCACTCATCCGGAAAGAAGTGATCGTTCCAGGAGAAATTCGTTTTGATGAAGACCGCACCGCTCACGTCGTTCCGCGCGTGTCTGGTGTCGTAGCTTCGGTACATGCGAGGTTGGGCGAGGAAGTCGCCAAAGGGCAACTACTGGCTGTGATTCAAAGCGCAATGGTGTCAGATCAGCGCAGTGAGCTACAGACTGCACAAAAGCGTTTGGCACTCGCGAAGAATACCTATCAGAGGGAAAAACAACTTTGGGAAGAAAAAATCTCTGCTGAACAAGACCATTTGCAGGCTCGTCAAGCATTGCAGGAGGCAGAAATTGCTGTGGCAAACGCTTCGCAGAAGCTTTCTGCAATTGGCGCAGGAGCTGGTTCAGGTGGTACCGGTGGCTCTAGCCGCTATGAGCTACGTGCGCCATTGGCGGGAGTGGTTGTTGAGAAGCACTTGACGGTGGGTGAATTAGTGAACGAAAGCACTGCCTCATTCACGGTATCCGATCTGAGCTCAGTGTGGGCCGAGATGAACGTGTCTGGGCCGCAGCTGCCATACGTTCGTGTGGGATCCCCAGTCTCCGTACGAGCCACGGCATTCGACTCAACAGCGGAAGGAAAGATTGCCTACGTTGGTGCCTTAATCGGTGAGCAGTCCCGAACAGCTCCCGCTCGCGTGGCGCTTGCGAATCCACAAGGTGTTTGGAGACCAGGTCTGTTTGTAGATGTGAAGGTGCTCGCGGAAGAATCACAAGTTCCAATCGCCGTAGAGACCAAAGCTATTCAGCGTCCTGATGGAAAGGAGAGCGTGGTGTTTCTACCCGTTGAAGGTGGCTATAAGGCACAGGTCGTTCAACTGGGGCGATCGGATGGAAAAGCCACCGAAGTTACGTCAGGCCTCAAGGCTGGACAGGACTATGTGAAGGATGGCTCCTTCATGTTGAAGGCCGAGCAAGGTAAGGCATCCGCCGAACACGCCCATTGATCTGGAGTTCACATGTTTGAGCGAATCATCCGCTTTGCCATCGAACAGCGCTGGCTTGTTCTTATCGCTGCATTTGCTATGGCTGTCCTTGGTGCCTTTAGCTATCAGCGGTTGTCAATAGACGCCGTTCCCGATATCACCAATATCCAGGTGCAGATCAATACTCATGCACCAGGCTACTCGCCCCTTGAGGCAGAGCAGCGCATCACTTACCCCATTGAAACCGTGATGGCGGGACTTCCGAATCTGGAGCAAACCCGTTCCCTATCGCGCTATGGACTTTCTCAAGTTACCGTCATTTTTAAGGACGGTACCGACATTTATTTTGCCCGCCAGCTGGTCAATGAGCGTATTCAAGAGGCACGTGAAAAACTTCCTTCTGGTATTTCGCCAAACATGGGGCCTATCTCCACGGGTTTGGGTGAAATCTATCTCTGGACGGTTGAGGCAGAAGAGGGAGCCAAGAAGCCAGACGGCTCGCCTTATACGCCTATGGACCTGCGCGAAATCCAGGACTGGGTCATCAAACCACAGTTGCGCAATGTGCCAGGGGTGACTGAAATCAATTCTATCGGTGGCTTCTCGAAGGAATATCTCATCGCGCCACGTCCAGACAAACTTGCGTCTTACGGCGTCTCGATGGATAAGCTTGTTACTGCGCTGCAAAACAATAACACCAACGTTGGTGCCGGATACATTGAGCGAGGAGGAGAGCAGTACCTAATCCGCGCCCCTGGACAGGTCAAAGGTATAGAAGATCTAAAAGAGGTGATCGTGAGTACCGCGCAGGGGCAACCTGTGCGCATTCGTGATTTGGCTGACGTCGAGTTGGGTCGCGAACTACGCACAGGTGCAGCTACGGATAACGGTCGGGAAGTGGTTCTGGGAACTGTCTTCATGCTCATTGGAGAAAACAGTCGCAAGGTCTCCAAAGCGGTAGACGAGCGCATGGATTCAATTCGCAAGAGTATCCCTGAGGGGGTGAAGATCGTGACGGTCTACGACCGCACCACGTTGGTGGAAAAAGCCATTGCGACAGTGAAGAAGAACTTGCTCGAGGGGGCAGCGCTGGTTGTCGTCGTGCTTTTCTTGTTCCTCGGCAATATCAGGGCTGCGCTGATTACTGCACTCATTATTCCCCTATCGATGCTGTTCACCTTTACAGGAATGGTGCAGTACCGTATCAGCGCAAACCTCATGAGTCTCGGAGCGCTGGATTTCGGCATCATCATCGATGGCGCCGTAGTGATTGTGGAGAACTGCGTCCGTAGACTGGCGCATGCTCAAGAGCTCAAGGGACGATCACTCACACGCAGTGAACGCTTTCACGAGGTGTTTGCGGCGGCAAAGGAATCGCGTAGGCCATTGCTGTACGGGCAGCTCATCATCATGGTCGTTTATCTGCCGATCTTTGCGCTGACGGGCGTTGAAGGCAAGATGTTCCACCCAATGGCATTGACGGTGGTGCTGGCACTTATTGGCGCCATGATTTTGTCGATCACCTTTATACCGGCAGCGATTGCACTGTTCATCGGAGAGCGCGTCGCTGAAAAAGAGAATCGCCTCATGGCCTGGGCACATAAGGCATATGATCCCTTGCTGTCAAGCGTCATGCGAGTGCCGCTGGTAGTTATGACCACCGCTGTCGTTGCGGTTGTACTTAGCTTATTGCTGGCGTCACGCATGGGTAGCGAGTTCGCTCCAAATCTTAATGAAGGTGACTTTGCGATTCAGGCATTGCGTGTTCCCGGAACGAGTCTTACGCAATCGCTAGAGATGCAGATGCAACTGGAAAGCACTCTTAAGGAGAAATTTCCTGAAATTGAGAGAGTCTTTGCTCGTACTGGCACCGCGGAAATCGCCTCTGATCCCATGCCTCCGAACATATCCGACGGCTACATCATGCTCAAATCACGAGAGGAATGGCCTGACCCCAAACGGAGTCGCGAAGACTTGTTAGCTGCGGTGCAGGAGGTTGCTGAGAGCGTACCGGGAAGTAACTACGAGTTTTCTCAACCGATTCAGTTGCGGTTCAATGAGCTTATCTCTGGCGTGCGCAGCGATGTGGCTGTGAAGGTGTTCGGAGATGACATGCAAGTGCTGGAGCGTACCGCGCAATCTATTGCCACCATGCTGCAGAAAGTACCAGGTTCTTCGGAGGTCAAAGTGGAGCAGACCACTGGATTGCCAATGCTTACTGTGCAAGTCGACCGTGAGAAGGCGTCGCGTTATGGTCTGAACATGGGCGATGTGCAACAGACAATTGCTACGGCAATTGGAGGTCAGGAGGCGGGTACCGTGTTTGAAGGAGACCGGCGCTTCGATATTCAGGTGCGCCTGCCGGAGACGGTGCGCAGTGACCTTGCTGCGCTTGAGCGTCTCCCTATTGGATTGCCACAACAGAGCGACAGCAGGCAAGGTTTTGTACCACTCTCAGCGATTGCATCGTTCGAGTTATCTCCTGGCCCGAATCAGGTTAGCCGAGAAGACGGGAAACGCCGCATCGTTGTGAGTGCGAACGTTCGCGGCCGCGATATCGGCTCGTTTGTAGAGCAGGCGCAACGTGATCTAGATTCCATTCAAATGCCTGCCGGCTATTGGACGCGTTGGGGAGGCACGTTTGAAAACATGCAATCCGCTCAACAGCGCTTGCAGATTGTGGTGCCGGTCGCTCTGTTGCTAGTGTTTATGCTGCTCTTTGCGATGTTCGGAAACGTGCGCGATGGACTCATAGTGTTCACGGGAATTCCGTTCGCTCTCACTGGCGGCATCTTGGCGCTTTGGCTGCGGGACATCCCTTTATCTATTTCTGCTGCCATTGGCTTTATTGCGCTCTCTGGCGTTGCAGTGCTCAATGGTTTAGTGATGATTTCATCTATTCGCTCATTGCGTGAAGCTGGTATGGCAATGCCCGACGCCGTGCATACTGGGGCACTATCGCGTCTGAGGCCGGTGTTGATGACTGCGTTAGTTGCATCTTTGGGCTTTGTTCCCATGGCCATCGCTACTGGAACCGGGGCCGAAGTGCAACGACCGCTGGCAACCGTGGTTATCGGAGGCATTCTTTCGTCAACTATTCTGACGCTGCTGGTCCTTCCCTTGCTGTACCGGATGATTCATCGCAAGGACCCGTCTGAGGAGGAGCTTTCTAAAGACGCGGCAGCTGTTTGAAGCTATCCCCATTAACTAAAAAGCCATGGCCATCTAGGTCATGGCTTTTTTCTTTCCGATTCTTGCCTGCTTCCCTGAATGCATTGCAGTAATGTCATCTTCCTGTGTGCCTTTCATCACCGTGGATTTTCAACAATAGACCCATCTCGAAAGCAATTGCATCGAGGTGATTTTTACTTGGTTGAAAGGAAAATGAATCATGCAAAAGACTCGCACACCCATTATTTTGTCTATCGCTTTCTCTGCGCTGGCGTTGGCGACGATGAATACTGCATTCGCAAGCAGCTACATCCATTCGAATAACTCTGAGAAAGGATATGTTGTTTACCCTGAGCACTTCAAGAGTGACAAGACTCGTGCGCAAGTGCAAGCCGAGACAGCAGAGTTTGTGAAGAATGGTGGAACGCAGTCGTTCCGAAGCAGAAGCTACCCACCTCTTGATACATCGTCAGTGTCGAACAAGACTCGCAAGGAGGTGATCGACGAATTTGCCAATGAAAGTGCAGAGCAGCGCAAAGCCCGTATGGAGATGTACCGTGGATAAGATCAAAAAATAGAGGTGTAGTTTGGAGTTGCTAACGCGGTCTCAAATCCCACCTAGCTTTCGTTAAAAATCGCGCGCTCGTGGTCTTCGTCATGTAAGCAAAGAACGGCGGGAAAAAATGCAGCCGTTGATACCTCCGTTCTGATCTCATCCCAAAAACTGTAGTGCTGAGTGTTGTAAAAAAGCTCGGTAAGAAGCCAAGGATGATGTCAAAGCAAGTGCGTTCGCAATACACGTAAGAGTTCAGGTTGGAGGTCATCAGGCCAGGGCAGCAAAAGGACCATGTAGATTGGCTGCTAAGAGCTCCAATTTGTAGAGGCAAGGGCAGTGATTGGCAGCCATCAGATTGCGTAGCCGCTGGGCTGCAGACGGTTCGACATCGTTGAAGTGGGCGGCCATGAGATAGGCAAAAATGCCCACCGAGAATACTCAGGGCAGCCTGTAAATAGGTGATTTGGAAGTACGATGTTTGTATGAAAAGTACTTCCTTACTTGCGTTTTCGTTGGCGTCAAGCCTTGTCGGCTGCTCTACTGGCAGTGCACCGCCTTCGCTGGGAATGGCGAATCCAGCCTCTGTTTACTGCATAAAACTTGGCGGCAAACTCACCATAGAGAACACTGCAAATGGTCAGGTTGGCATTTGCCGCTTACCCGACGGGACCCAGATTGAAGAGTGGGAGCTGTTTAGGCGAGATCATTCGCAGAAATAACCTGTCAGTCCAAATTGGAGTGTCACTCGGCTCTAAAGTAAAAAGCAGCTGGTTCGATGAGCCTGAGTGGGGTTAGCTGGCTGACCAGCTCTTTGAGGTAGTTCATTTTTGAGGAGGCTTCAATGCTTAAGAGGATGAAGCCATGAGCAGGTCGAACCAGTTTTCCCCTGAAGTCCGTGAATGCGCAGTATGTCTATTGCAGGATCACTGCGGATTGCGCCCCTCGCGGTGGGCTCCCGTGGAAATGTTTGTGCCTAAGGTTGGCTGTGTGCCGCAACCACTGCTGGACTGAATCAAGCGAGCAGAAATCGACAGCGGAGTGCGTGAAGGCGCCACTACCCGCGAGGCGTAAAGGTTCAAGGCGCTCAAACGTGAGAGCTAAGAGCGGCGTTGAGTCAATGAGATTCAGAAGCAGGTTAGTGTTTTTTCGCCTAGGCGGAGCCGGGCCGCCTACTCAAGATCCGAAGGACTTCATCGACAGGCATCACGATACCTTCGGGGGGCGAGCCGATTTTCCAGGCCCAACAGGTCGCACCATCAGAGCACTGCGGCGGTTTGTATCGCTACGGCATGTGCTGCACGAGAGCTGCGCTAGGGCGTGTCGTGATAACGAGCTCACTTCATCCGAGGATTTCTAAAACCCCTTGCTTTGCATGAGTTGATGCGATGACCATGAGGTCGTATTCGTGGGTGTGGAATCAACGTTTGATTGCTATTATTTTTGATTGTTTTGTGCCCAGTCATAGTGCGCTAGCAGCCTGAAAAGCATAAGCCCGCTGTGGATCCAGCGGGCTTTTACATGGCGCAGCGCAAGCAGTTGAGCTGCTCGCCTTCGTTATAAGATAGTGCTAGATACCTGACAGCCAGAGAGACCCTAGCCTGTGACTACGCCCGCAATGCCATTGACCGAGACCGAACAGCACTCCGTGCAAGCCGATTTGGTCGCGGTGCTGGTGGCTGTCACCGGTGGCCAACCGCGTATTCTGACCACGCAGAAAGGTCAGACTCTGCCCGCTGGGCCATTTACTGCCAACCACCGCTCGCTGCAAGCCAGCTTGCGCGCTTGGGTGGAGGCGCAAACCCACCATCCCTTGGGCTTTGTTGAGCAGCTCTACACCTTTGCCGACCGCGACCGCTCACAAGAAGTGGGCATGCGCGCTATCTCCATTAGCTACCTGGCGCTCACGCGCGAGCTGGATGACGCGGGCGCCGCCCACCAGCATGCTGCACATGGGGACTGGCAAGACTGGTACCGCTACTTTCCCTGGGAAGATTGGCGCGCAGGTGCGCCCGCGCTGATTGCCGCACAGATTGCGCCGCGCCTCAGGCTGTGGAGTGAAATGGCTGCAGAAGCCACGGCTGCTAGTGCCCGCTGGCAGCGCGCGAGTGCCTTGTTTGGCTTGGACGATTTTGACTGGAACGAAGAACTGGTGCTGCAGCGCTATGAGCTGTTGTTTGAAGCCGGTTTAGTCGCAGAGGCGTGGCGCGACGGCACCCCAGCACCCGCCCACCAAGCGCAGTTGGGCGCCCCCATGCGCAATGACCACCGCCGCATTCTGGCCACTGGCATGGCCCGCTTGCGTGCCAAGATCAAATACCGCCCTGTGGTGTACGAGCTGCTGCCCGACGCCTTCTCGCTGCTGCAGTTGCAGCAAACGGTGGAGGCCCTGGCCGGCCGCAGCCTGCACAAGCAGAACTTTCGCCGCATGATCGAGCAGCAAGCTTTGGTAGAAGAAACTGGCCAAAGTACCGCCGCTGGCGCAGGCCGTCCGGCCAAGCTCTTCCGTTTCCGCCGCAATGTGGTGATGGAGCGGGCGATTGCTGGGAACAAACTGCCACTGGCACGAGCGTAGGTGAATTGCTGTTTTGCTATAGAAATGACATTGTTTGTGTTTGCCGGATGGGCGCTAGCGGCCTAGTGTCAGCCCTATGTGTATGGCGAAATATGCGCTGAAAGCTTTGTCCAAACAGTCACCCTGAACGCGAAAACTGGATAGGACTCTTCAGCTAGCAAGATCGGTTGTGCCCCTATAAAAGACAACAGAAACATAGAGGGTTGGGTGTAGCAATATCTCCGCCCCCAATGCAGCCTGTACGTTGGAACCCTCCTTATCTACCCATAATTCGTCGTATGACACGATGGCAAGATTCATGAGCGAGAAGTGCTCGTCATCCCAGATACTTTGCGCAGAGCACTTCAGAAGCATTGGTAGATGGAGCGAGTGGAGCAGATGAGAACTCAGTTTTTCATCTCGGAGCAACCTCTCAGGCCGAGGTTGTGTGAAGGTGTGCGCTCCACCTGATCGCGGCTTTAACGCTCATACGATGCCAATGCGGCAGAAAGTGGCTTGCCTCTGCGGTATAGCAAGCATCGCAGTGGCTGGTTCATGTCTTTTATCGAGCTGTGTGATGGGTATGCCGCCTTGCTAGGCTTGGGAAAGCGTATATCGATGTTCGATGGAGGAATATATCGACACGATATATACTCGTATCTAGCATAAATACCTCGCGCGATCCCTTCCCGAAGTCGCGTCCATTTTTTTATCCTATAAATACTCAAAATGAGCATTATTAAAATAGCCGCCTTGCCCGTCCCGCCTTTACCCGATGTGATGCTGGAGCCCATGGTGCGCATGGCCTTGTTGGAGGATCTCGGCCGTGCGGGCGATCTGACCACAGACACCATCGTGCCTGTGGGTGCGACGGATGAGTTGCGCTTGGTGGCGCGGCAAGAGGGTATTTTGGCGGGGCTGGATTTGGCGCGTTTGGCGTTCACGCTGATGGATGCCAGCATGGTTTTCACTGCCAGCGTGCAAGACGGAACGGTGCTGGCGCCGGGCATGGAGATAGCCCGCATCCGTGGCAAAAGCCGCGCTATTTTGACGGCCGAACGCACGGCGCTGAACTATTTGTGCCATTTAAGCGGCGTTGCCAGCGCCACGTATTCGATTGCCGAGGCCATCAAGCCCTTTGGCACACGGGTGACTTGCACGCGCAAAACTATGCCTGGCTTGCGTGCGTTACAAAAGTACGCTGTGCGGGTGGGCGGTGGCAGTAACCACCGTTTTGGGCTGGATGATGCGGTGCTGATCAAGGACAACCACATTGCGCTAGCGGGCGACGTAGCCACCGCCGTGGGCCGTGCACGGGCGGGCGTGGGCCACATGGTCAAGATTGAGCTGGAGGTGGACACCCTGGCCCAGCTAGAGGTGGCCTTGCAATTAGGGGTGGATGTAGTCTTGCTGGACAACATGAGCCTGGATGAACTGCGTACGGCCGTTGCCATGTGCAAGGGCAGAGCGATTACCGAGGCATCGGGCCGCATCACGCCGGATACCGCACCTGCGGTGGCAGCCACTGGCGTAGACCAGATCGCGGTGGGCTGGCTGACGCACAGCGCCCGTGTACTGGATATCGGTTTGGACGCCTGATCGCGACTGAGCACGGAAACCGCAACTGCAACGGGAGTCCACATGCGCCCCACATTATTCAAAAAGCGTAGCGCTATGGCCTTGGTGCTGGCCGCTGCCTTGTTGGCAACGGCTGCCGCTGGCTTGTGGCAGGCGTGGGCGGGCGGCCCCATGGGGCTGCGCATTAGCAAGCCCATCACCATCGTCGTCACCTTCCCGCCCGGTGGCGGCACCGATTTGCTGGCCCGCCGCCTGGGCGAGCGCCTGCAGCAACACCTGGGCCAGCCCGTGGTGGTGGAAAACCGCCCCGGCGCCAGCGGTAATATCGGCGCGCGCCAGGTGGCAGAGTCGCCCGCCGATGGCAGCACGCTTTTGATGGTGAACAGCACGTTCTCCATCAACCCCGCCGTCTATCAGAACCTGGGGTTTGACCCGGAGCGGGACTTTCGCGCCGTGTTCAACGCGGGCACGATCGCATCTGCCTTGGTGGTGCCTGTAGATAGCAGTTGGCATGATTTATCAAATTTGATAGCTGCTAGTGACCGTCAGTCGGGCGCTAGCACTGCTTTTGCATCATGCGGTAATGGAACGCCCCAGCACTTGGCGGCTGAGCAGTTAGGCCAGGCTGCGCAGTTGCCACTGCTGCATATTCCATTCAAAGGCTGTGGCCCGGCGGTGGCTGCTGTGACGGCCGGCCAGGTGCCGCTGGCCATTGTCACCATCAGCAGCGCGCTGCCTCTGGTTCAAGCGGGGCGCTTGCATGTGCTGGCCGTTACCGCGCCACAGCGGCTGCCGCAATTACCCGATGTACCCACCGTGGCCGAGCAGGGCGTGCCTGGCTTTGCTGCCCAGCAATGGCATGGCCTGCTGGCGCCTGCGGGCACACCCGATGCGGTGGTGCAGCAGCTACACCAAACCCTGCAAGCGATCGTGGCCGAGCCGCTGGTGGCGCAGAGCCTGCAAGCCCAGTCTTACCAAGCCGTGCGCCAAAGCCCAGCGCAGTTTGGTGTACTGATCCGTAGTGACATAAGCAAGTACCGCGAACTGGCGCAGTCGCTAGGCCTGCGGGTGGATTGATTTACTATAAAAAAATGAGCTGTTAGCGTCTACCGGATGGGCGCTAGGTGCGCCTAACACCTATCAAGTACTCAGCCGTTTACGCTGCGCATTAGAACGCGGTGCAGAAAAACTGCCAGCCTTGTTCTACGGGAGCCTAGCTGCGAAGGGCTGCAGCGGTCGTGTGTACAAGCAGGGATGGCAGGAGAAATCCCACATACACGTGTTGTTCCAAAGTCTGCTTTTTACTACGGCAGCCGCCGTCCTCATGCTGTCCGCCTGTACCAGTGACCCGGCAGACCGCAGCACCGTCAATGCGGATGCAGGCAGCGCTTAATAAAAAGAATGCGATTGACTTTTTAACCTGCTCTTTAACCGTCACGGCCTGAGAGCTGCCGAGTACTACATCGGCCCGACCACCTAAATTCATCCGGCACGCCCCCAATTTGTCCAGTGGTCGCTAGACATTTGTGAAGGCCTTTGCGTGCATATTCAAGCAGCAATTCCAGCACCTGGACATCATCATGGGTGCCATTGCTGAGGGCAATCTAGTCGTCCTCCACGTGCACAACACCACCAGCCCCCAAGACCGAGGCGGCGCAATGGTGGATATCTTTCGCGTGAATGCTGACGGCAAAATCGTCGAGCTTTGGGGTGTGATCTAGGTTATTCCCGAGATGATGGTTGGAGGCAATGGCATGTTTTGAAAGTTGCGTATCCGTTATCGTTAAGCGGCTGGGTTGGCGTAGCAGCCACTGCCATTACGTCAGCGCAAGTCGGATAAGGCGCAGGTTTTACCTATTAAGAAAAATAGCTTTAACGCCATTAGCTATAGATCGCAATCCGTACATGTTCTATGAAACTATTTCGGCAATGACGTTAAAAATACCAAACGGCACACAGTAGCCGCGCAGATTTCATCGCAGACATTCGACATCAGCTGCCAAGGTTGCCAGCGCAGATGTCCGGCAATAGAGCCCGAACCGATTCATTCCTGAATCGCTTCGGGCTTTTTTGTTTTCCGTTTTTCGCTTTCCTGTTTTTCGGTTCGATAGTTGGACCGCTGGCGGAGCTTTGTTCACGCTGTCTTGAAACCTCTGCGCCGCCAGTGTTGGCTGGATCGGACGAAGCTTTTTATTTCATCAACTAGGAGAACAAGCATGAGGCACGGAGACATTTCGAGCAGCAACGATTGTGTGGGCGTAGCAGTGGTCAACTACAAGATGCCACGTCTGCACACGAAGGCGGAGGTATTGGACAACTGCCGCAAGATCGCTGACATGCTGATTGGTATGAAGCGAGGCCTGCCGGGCATGGACCTTGTGATCTTTCCCGAGTACTCCACGCACGGCATCATGTACGACTCCAAGGAGATGTATGAGACTGCCTCGGCCATTCCCGGCGAGGAAACTGCAATCTTCGCCGACGCTTGTCGCAAGGCCAATGTCTGGGGAGTCTTCTCACTCACCGGAGAGCGTCACGAGGAGCACCCCAACAAGGCACCCTATAACACCCTAGTGTTAATGAACAACAGGGGCGATATCGTGCAGAAATATCGCAAGATCATGCCCTGGGTACCGATTGAGGGCTGGTACCCGGGTGACTGCACCTATGTCAGCGAAGGCCCTAAGGGCATGAAAATAAGTCTGATCATTTGCGACGACGGCAACTACCCTGAGATCTGGCGTGACTGCGCCATGCGCGGCGCCGAGCTCATCGTGCGTTGCCAAGGCTATATGTATCCGGCCAAAGAGCAGCAAATTCTGGTCTCTAAGGCTATGGCCTTCATGAACAACACCTATGTGGCGGTGGCCAACGCTGCGGGCTTCGACGGCGTGTACTCCTACTTTGGCCACTCGGCAATCATCGGTTTCGATGGACGCACGCTGGGCGAGACGGGGGAGGAGGAAATGGGTATCCAGTACGCGGAACTGTCGAAATCACTCATCCGTGATGCGCGCAAAAACGGCCAGTCGCAAAACCACCTATTCAAGCTCGTGCACCGAGGTTATACCGGGATCATCAACTCGGGCGATGGCGACAAGGGTGTAGCCGCTTGCCCCTATAGTTTCTACAGCCAATGGGTCAACGATCCGGAAGGAACGCGCGAGATGGTCGAGTCGTTCACGCGTACAACGGTCGGCACACAAGAGTGCCCGATTGAAGGTCTTCCCAACGAAGCGCCGAAGCATCGCTAGAACCCTCTTTCATGCCGAGCAGCAATGCACTTCCATTCATAACAAGGAGGCAGAACATGCTGGGTGTCGCGCCTTTTTTCAATTGCGCTGTGCTGATAGTCAACGGCGTCGGCCTCAGCGGCCACATTAAAGAACGCGACTCTGCTCCCTTTAATTCGCTGCTGGCTTTCTTTATCAATGCCACCGGCATCCTGCGGCACCCCTGATTTTTTCGCTGCAACTGGTGGTCTGCTATTGGCTTTCACCTATTTGTATCTGGCGGTGGTGCAGTAATGCGGGCTCAAAGGTGTGGGCCTAGGCTGGTACTGCCTGTTTGTTGCCATCAGCGCGCTGGCCTTTGCCGCCATGGCCGGAGACATCCACGTAATCGCTATGTGGTTGATCTGGGCGAGCCTGTGGGCTCTCTTTTTTCTGGCGCTCGGGCTGGGCAAGCAGCTTCGCTTTCTCGCAAGTTATACGGTGCTGGTCGGCATTGTGACTTGCTGGGTTCCAGGTTTGTTGTTGTTAATGGGGAAATGGTGAGCACAATGATAGAAAAAAACCTTCTACACGCCGCTGGCGACAATGATCCGCTGGCGAATTACCGCCTTACGAAGGAACCTTTTTACCGCTCAGCGAGCAATGAGATCGAGCTCTACGAACAGGCGTATCGCCACCGTATGCCGCTGATCCTCAAAGGTCCGACCGGCTCTGGCAAGACTCGGTTTGTCGAGCATATGGCCTGGGCGCTTAAGCGCCCGCTAATCACTTTGGCTTGTAACGAGGACATGACCGCCTCTGATCTAGTCGGGCGTTATCTGCTCGATGCCAATGGAACGGCCTGGCACGACGGGCCGCTGACCATGGCCGTGCGTTACGGCGGTATTTGCTACCTCGATGAAGTGGTTGAAGCGCGCCAGGACACCACCGTGGTGATTCATCCGCTGACTGACGCACGCCGCATGCTGCCGCTCGATAAGAAGGGAGAAGTCGTGCAGGCGCACCCAGATTTTCAGCTGGTGGTCTCATACAATCCAGGCTATCAAAGCAGCGCCAAGGACATGAAGCCCTCGACGCGTCAGCGCTTTGCCGCGCTGGAGTTCGACTACCCCGATGCAGATATCGAGGCCGACATCGTGGTGCACGAAGCATGTATTGAGCGCGCGCAGGCCGAACGTCTAGTAGCGCTCGCCCGCAGCACGCGCGAGCTCAAGAACCGTGGCCTCGACGAAGGTGCCTCCACCCGCATGCTCATCTATGCAGGCTTGCTGATGCGTGATGGCGTCTCGTCGGCGGACAGTTGCGATATGACTATTACCCTGGCACTGACCGATGACCCCGACACCACCTTAGCACTGAAGAAGCTGGTGCAGGCACAGTTTGGCAGCTGAAAGGTGAACGACCATGGCACCCTCGACCGCTCACTCCGCTTCGGCTTCCACCTGGATCGACAAAGAAGACGCCCATGCTTTTGAGCGCTTGTCTATGCTGGCTTCGGGCCTGGCACTTGCGCGGGTGCAAGTGCAGCCCTTGCAAACGGCCAACACGCAGCAGGATGCAAGTAGCCTTTTTGGCGGTGCTGTGGTCAAACCGGCCTTTGCGGTGCGAGCTATCTTGCTTCCGCCAGCTGACCGACCCTCGTTCAATGCAGCACAACTGCTGCTGCCATCGTTGGCTGACCTGAGCGAGGTCGAGCGCACGCAACGGCATACAGCTATGGTCGCCCACGCTGCCGCACATCTGTTGCATTCGCCTGCGCGTCAGCCCAGCCAAGCCTTGAAGCCGATGGGAATGACGGTGGTCTCGGCCATTGAAGACGCACGCGTCGAACGCTTGCTGTTGCGCGATTACCCGGGCGTGCGCAGCTGGTTCATCGAACAGCTAGCAGCTGAGCCAGACGCCGAGAATCTGAGCTTTTTTGCTTTCATGGCGCGGCTTGATCGCATCTTGCTGCTGCCAAGCAGTCAAAGTGGTAACCACTGGGTCAGCAAAGTGCGCGAGCTTTTTGAAAAGACTGTCCAGATGTACGGTCTGGAGGACTACGCAGCCTTCCGTGCTATCTCCTCTATTCTGGCCAACGATCTCGGCCAGATGCGAGTACGTATGGACCAGCAACACTATGCGGTCGCCATGCTCTACCGGGACGATAATAGTTACCTCTGGGCACACACCGAATCAGAAGACAACAGCGAAGATACTTTGACGATGTCTCAGTCTGCTGCGCGCCCGCCAGCTGCACAAGCTGGCAGTAAGCAAGAACCACACGAGCCGCTGCAGTCACACAAGGCCCAAGATTATGAAATCGCCCGCTTTCACTATCCTGAATGGGACAGCAAAATCGAGCAGATGAAAGCTGACTGGTGCACCGTCATCGAAAAATCCCCTGCCTGGCAAGGTCTCGGTGAAATCAGTGGCTCGCACTTGCCCGGCAATACTCGCATCGACAGTCTTACTCTACTCAACGCTCGCCAGCTCGATCGCCGCCATCGTCTGCGCCGACAATGGGAGGGGGAGGATGTAGACCTCAACGCAGCCATTGAAGTACAGGTTGACATGCGCGTAAACCTGCGCCCCGATCCGCGTCTGTTCATGAGAGCGGGCAAAGCTCCACGCCCTAGCAGCATGCTTGTGCTGCTCGATATCTCCGAATCGGTCAACGACCTCGGCCTCCACGGCCAATGTCTGCTCGATTTAGAGAAGCAAGCTGCACTGGTGCTGGCCCAATCGAGCGCGCGCGGTGTAGACCGTCTGGCCATCCATGCCTTTTCGTCTAATACCCGCGCCGAGGTGAACTATTACCGCTTGCTCGATTTTGGCCAGCCGCTCACCAGTGCTAACGCCGCCATGATTCAGGCCGTTCGCGGGGGGTTCTCGACTCGCCTTGGTGCTGCCCTGCGCCATGCATGCAGCCTGCTACACAGTGAGCCCGAAGGTCAGCGCACTTTGCTGGTGGTCACCGACGGTGCGCCGTCGGATATTGATGTACATGACAAGCAGTACTTGATAGAAGATGCGCGCCACGCCGTCCAGGAGGCAAAGCGTGCTGGCATGCGTGTGTGCTGCTTAGCCGTCGACGCGCAAGCGGACGTTTACGTGCGGCGCATCTTTGACTGGCGGGGCTACAGCATCGCCGACGACGCCCAGCAGTTATTGCCTCGCTTGGCTCGCATGAGCGCTCGCTTAGCGGCGGGCCACTGAAAATATGTGGAGGAAAATGATTGGAACACGCTTGTTGAGCTGGGCCAAATGCACAGGACGTGCGTTAAGCTGGTAGCCAATTTATCGCAACTTTCTCGTGTCTGAGGAACAAGCAAATTCACCGAATGAGCACGAAGAGGAGACTGGTTTTGGCAAACAACGACCCCTTGCGAGTAGGCATCCTTTTCTCGGAAACTGGCACCACCTCCACCATAGGCCAATCGCAACTACAAGGCTGCCTGCTGGCCATCGACGAAATCAATAACGCTGGCGGAGTGCTCGGACGAGAATTGGTTGCTGTGCGCCATGATCCAGCCTCGACCCCTGCGCGCTACGCCCAGTTGGCTGAGCAGCTGATCGTGCATGACAAGGTCAATACCATCTTTGGCTGCTATATGTCGAGCAGCCGCAAAGCTGTGTTGCCCGTGGTCGAGAGATGGAACAAAATTTTGTTCTACCCCACACTCTACGAAGGCTTTGAGTTCTCGGCCAACATCATTTACACCGGCGCAGCGCCTAACCAAAACAGCGTGCAGCTGGCTGACTTCATGACCAGCAGCTTTGGCGCTCGCGTCTACCTTATAGGCTCGGACTACATTTACCCCTACGAATCCAATCGCATCATGCGTGAACTGGTGTTGCAACACCCGGAGGGAGAAATCCTGGGCGAGCGATATCTGCCATTGGCCGCCACTGAGCACGACTACCGCGTCATCATGGAAGATGTGCGCCAAAAATGTCCTGACTTTGTTTTCTCTACGGTCGTGGGTGACTCCACAGTTCAGCTCTACCGAGCTTATGCTGAAGCTGGCTTCAATCCCAAGGAAATGCCCATCAGCAGTCTTACTACTTCGGAGGCCGAAGTCGCACAAATGGGCTTCGAGGTAGCTGCCGGTCATATCACCTCGGCGCCTTATTTCCAGTCGATTCAATCCGACGTTAACCAGCGCTGCCTGAACCACCTTAAGCGCTTGTTTGGCGACGACTGCCGCCCCAACCTGTGCTGGGAAGCCTCGTATTTCCAGATGCATATGTTTGCCAATGCCTACCGCCAAGCGGGCAGCGACACCATTAGTGAGCTGCTACCGCACTTATTAGGTAGCGAGTTGGACGCGCCGCAAGGGCGTGTGCGCATCGATCCTGGGAACCACCACACCTGGGTCTACCCCCGTATCGGCCGCGCTAACTTGCACGGCGGCTTCACTATCCTGCGCGAAGCCAAGCGCGCGGTCTCGCCAGATCCTTATCTCGTCACTCACTCGCTGGGCGACTGGACGGCAAAAATAGAGGTCTGAGTGTGAATCCCCAGCAGCCTCGCGCTACCTCACAGCATCTCAAAGAGCTGCGTCAGCTCAATATCATTCTTATGCATCCGGACGATGCGGACGGCCTGCAGCTCGCGCAGCAGCTCCAGCGCATTGGCTGCCAAGTACGCAGCGCTTGGCCACCCGTACAGCACTTGCCTGACGATACGGATATCGTCCTGCTCGCTGTGCGCCCTGACTACTTACACTTGCAACTGAGCTGGGCACACGGCGAGCAGGCCCCCGCATTGGTGGCGGTGGTGAACTATGAAAACCCCACGATTGTTTCCACCGTGCTCGACCTCAAGGCTCAGGCTATCTTGCCATCGCCCATCCGATCCTTTGGCCTGCTCTCGACCCTGGTCGTCGCACGCCAAACCCACAAAGAGTGTCGCCAGATGCAGCAGCATGTGCTCAAGCTGCAAAACAAGTTACTTGGCCAGCGCCGTGTCACAGACGCCAAAGCCATCCTTATGAGCGCCCATCAAATCAGTGAGGATCGCGCCTACGAGATGCTGCGCGAGAAAGCTATGAAAAATAGAGTCTCTATAGAGGATTTGGCGCAAACCATCATTGGCGCAAGCGAGCTGCTTGGGCTGAAAGAGTAATCAAGGTTGTTGGCTTTGTATCGTCTACAAACGGTTTTATTCCAGTAAGGTGGATCATTGGATTCTTGTGTCTACCCGCCATCCTGCGACGGAACCGCATATTAGCCTGTGAAGACATAGGCTGCTGTAAGGAGGTTGTGCCATTGTCAGAAGAAATTTGCAGACTTGGCTGGGACACGTGTGCGTGGTTGATCAGGGCCGCAAGCCGTGCTGGTTCGCCAGTACCTGGGTCTGCGAGTTAATTGCCGATTTGTCGTAGATGTGGCGAATATGAGTATCTATGGCTCAGCGATTCAGGCGCAGGCTCTAAGTGATCGCGTGTTGCTGAAGCCCGTGGCTACTTTGCTGCTGACTCTGGCGCAGCGTCTAAGGCTCGGAGGTGGGCTTGTCAGATCCTGAATGCGACGAGTAATAAAGGGGTCAAGAGTCGCTCTGTCTTTGAGCGCGCTGCGAAGACGGGGAATCTCTAGGTCGTCGTGCTCCTTGGGTATATAGCTGCTGGCGCCTGCACGCAGGGTCCCGGAGTCATCATCTCTTCCGTTCTCTAGGCGGAGGTGACCAATGGGCAGATCAAGGCTGAGGGCGTGCAACCAAGAAGAGAGATCGATATCCTGGTCATCAGGAAGGCTCAGCTCTAGGTCGGCTGGTAAGAATGCAGTTGGTTATTGCTGTGCAAAGCCTGGCTATGGTGGTGGGCAAGCGATGCAGCACGCTATCTATCTACCAAGCCTTGAGAGGACACATCTCTGCCAGTCGCTGCAGCATGGCGGAATCGGCATTAACCATCAAAGTGGCATGCGGCGTTCGCCGTAGTGCAGAGCAGAAATAACAATCTCTAGCGCGATATGCCCCGTTGCATCCTTTGTCAAGGGATAAGGCTGCTTGTGCCGCCCGTAGCGGGGCGAGCCATCCCTAGCCAAAGTAGCGTGTCAGCACATGGTGCAGGCCTGCCGTCATCAGCAAATAGCGCAGGAACTTGCCCACTGCCATGTATGCCATGCACTGCCAAAACGGCAGGCGTAGCCAGCCGGCCACGGCGCACAGCGGGTCGCCCACGATGGGTAACCAGCTCAGCAAGCAGGCTTTGGCGCCATATTTACGCAGCCAGTAGCGCGCTATGCGGTGCCACCGGGAGGAGGGCTGTCTGGTTTGGCTGGTGTTGGTGCGGTCGTAGTTGCGGCGCTTTTGGGCTGCGCTCCAGGCTTGGTGGGCGGCCAGACCCATCCACCAGCTGATGGCGCCGCCAATGGTATTGCCGGCGGTGGCAACGAGGATAGCGGGCCAAAACAGGCTGGGGTTAGCTTGCACCAGGGCGGCCACCAGTGGTTCGGAGCCCAGGGGTAGCAGGGTAGCTGATATCAGCGCGACGATAAAAACGGTGCTCAGCCCCAGCTCAGGCAGGGCAAACCATGCGAGCAACTGATGCATGAAGGCTTCCATGTCAGCCAGTGTAGCGGCAATGGTGCGACGCAAAATACAGGTCCGAACGCCGTTGGTTGTAGGGATTTGCCAATGGCACAAAGCACCAGCGGGCGTTGCAATAGAGGGCCAAAACGGCTCCATTGCAAAGGTGCTGCGTAGGTGCGGGATGCATTAGCGTATTTTCAAAACTGTCAACAGGGTTGTTTTTGGCTGTGCTGCTTTTTTAAGCAGGTACAATCAGCGCCTTCCCCAATCACACACGAATCTCAGCACTTCAGTCCAGAGGTGCTGGCCTCCTGCATCCCATGTCCGTGCGCATCGGTCCTTATATCTTGGCTAACAACGTGTTTGTGGCGCCCATGGCTGGCGTGACAGACCGGCCCTTTCGCCAGCTGTGCAAGGCGCTGGGGGCTGGCTACGCGGTCAGCGAGATGGTGACTAGCCGCAAGGATCTGTGGGACAGCCTTAAAACCAGCCGACGAGCCAACCATGCGGGCGAGCCGGGGCCGATATCGGTGCAGATTGCTGGCACCGATGCGCCCATGATGGCTGAGGCAGCTGTCTACAACATTGAGCGCGGCGCGCAGATTATTGACATCAACATGGGTTGCCCTGCCAAAAAGGTGTGCAACAAATGGGCAGGATCGGCGCTGATGCAAAACGAGCCACTGGCGGTGGAGATTGCCGCTGCCGTGGCTGAGGCAGCGCGCCCGTTTGGTGTGCCTGTTACGCTCAAAATGCGTACTGGCTGGAGTGATGAGCACAAAAATGCCATCGCGCTGGCCAAGCAGTTTGAGGGTGTGGGAATCCAGATGCTGACCGTACATGGCCGCACGCGTGAGCAGGGTTACAAAGGCTTTGCCGAGTACGACACGATTGCGGCTGTGAAGCAAGCGGTAGCGGTGCCCGTGGTGGCCAATGGTGACATCACCAGCCCTGAGAAGGCGCGTGATGTGCTGGCCTATACCGGCGCGGATGCGGTGATGGTGGGGCGCGCTGCACAGGGGAGGCCCTGGATTTTTCGAGAAATCGTGCATTTTCTACAGACGGGTGAACACCTGGCACCACCGCTGGTGGCGGAGCTGCGCCGCCATTTGCTGGCGCACTTGCAGGACCACTATGCGCTGTACGGGGAAAGCACGGGCGTGCGATCGGCGCGCAAGCACATCGCGTGGTATTTGCGCGATTTGCCTGGAGGGGACGCGTTTAGACGTGCGATGAATGGAATTGAGAACAGTACTGCGCAATGGCAGGCAGTAGCGGATTATCTGGATGCCCTGGGGCAGCAGATGGACCGGCTGCCCGCACTCAGTGCGCAGGCGGCCAGCGAGGGTGCTGTGGCCAAAGCAACAACAACGAGTGATTGTGTATGAGTAAGACAAACATTGAGCAGTCCGTGCGCGACAGCCTGCAGACCTATTTCCAGGATCTGGAGGGTGAGGTGCCGGACCGCTTGTATGAAATGGTGGTGCGCTTGGTGGAGCGCCCCATGCTGGAGGTGGTGATGAACCACGCTGACAACAACCAGTCGCGCGCTGCGGAATGGCTGGGCCTGAACCGCAACACGCTGCGCAAAAAGCTGGTCGAGCACAAGATGCTCTAACCCCTAATAAATTGATAGCGGCTAACGCACGGTGTGCGGGCGCTAGAGCCTGTTTCTTATCTTTAGAGTGATTGCCATGAAAGCACTGATTTCTGTATCTGACAAGACCGGTATTGTGGAGTTTGCGCAAGCACTGCACGGCCTGGGCGTGCAACTGTTGTCTACCGGTGGCACGGCCAAGCTGTTGGCTGACAAGGGCTTGCCGGTGACCGAGGTGGCTGAAGTCACCCAGTTCCCCGAGATGCTGGACGGCCGCGTCAAGACCCTGCACCCCAAGGTGCACGGCGGCCTGCTGGCTCGTCGCGATCTGCCTGAGCACATGGCTGCGCTGAAGGAGCACGGCATTGAGACCATCGACCTGCTGGTGGTGAATCTCTACCCGTTTGAAGCCACCGTGGCCAAGCCCGGTTGCACTTTGGCCGACGCTATTGAGAACATCGACATCGGTGGCCCTGCCATGGTGCGCTCGGCTGCTAAGAACTGGGCCGACGTGGGCGTAGTGACGGCTGCTGATCAGTACGATGCTGTGCTGGGTGAGTTGAAGGCTTCCGGCAAACTGAGCAACAAGCTGCGCTTTGAGCTGTCCGTGGCTGCGTTTAACCGCATCAGCCAGTACGACGGCGCTATCAGCGACTACCTGTCGTCGGTGAAGTTCGACGAAGCCAAGCTGTCGGAAACCTACGTGCCCGAGCGCACCCAGTTCCCTGGCCAAAGCAACGGCGCCTTCGTCAAGGTGCAAGACCTGCGCTATGGCGAAAACAGCCACCAGCAAGCCGCCTGGTAC
>JAVXMM010000036.1:0-41311 GCA_036646255.1 Comamonas sp. | reverse complement strand
AGGTGCTTAACCTGGCCACGGTCACCAGCCCTGGTGACCCGAACCCGGACAATGATCGTGACGATGAGAAAGTACCAGTAGATCCGCCCGCAATTGACTTGTCCATCTTGAAGACTTCGACGACTGCCAGCGTGAAGGTGGGCGGACAGATCGACTATGTACTGACGGTGAAGAACGAAGAAATCGCGACTCCTCCTAAGCACTTGGTAGGTGGCAATGCCATCGTGACTGACGTGCTACCTGAAGGGCTTGCGCTGACAGGAGCTGTGCCTGATGGTTGTGCCTATGCGGAAAAAACCCGCACACTGAGCTGCACGATCACTGATCTGGAACAGGGCGCTTTTGCTAAATTTGCGTTTAGCGTTACGGTCAACCGCCTTAGCCAAGACCAGACGGAGGTGCTTAACCTGGCCACGGTCACCAGCCCTGGTGACCCGAACCCGGACAATGACCGTGACGATGAGAAAGTGCCAGTAGAGCCGGAGCCAGTTGTGCCCCCGACGCCAACGCCAACGCCGGTGCCATCGCTCTCAGGCTGGGGTCTGATGATGTTGTCGATGTTGCTGCTTCCTGTGGTGCGGCGCCGTATCGCGCCGCGAGCCGGACGTCATATGTAAGCTACATCGAAGAGCTTTGACTGCTCGAATCCCATGACCGCTGCAACGCCATTTGGATGTTGCAGCGGTTTTTTTGTTCTGCGGCAGTACTGCTCAAGCTTCTCTCGTCGTTGCGAGCGGGTTCGCCCGATGGGTGTATTAAGCGGGGAAAAAAGCAGCGCGATTCAACCCCATCGCCATCGCCGTTGCGCCCATTTCAAATGACTCAGCGATCTAGGAATTCTCCAGGCGGTGGTCGTGGCATAAAGGGCGTTTGGGTGTGATTGCTTTCAACGAATTCATGTCATCTGGGGCAATGAGGTGGATGGCAAACGCCATAGCAGGATTCAGTTTTCTACGGCTGTGTGGAGGAGACCTAGCCACTTTCGTCGGCTGTGAGCGCATGGCTGGTGTGAATCTCAACAGACCCGGAACTGTGACCAAGCTGTGCAAGCAATTGGACGGCTTTTTGTGACTGACCTACCCTGTGGCACATAACTTGTTAACAGGTGTATTACAGTCGGTGCGAACTTTCACCGGTATATTGCGTCTACTTACACGTCGCTGATTCACAGGCAGGTGCGCCATGGTTCGATTTTTCTTTATTTTCTTAGGCCTGCAGCTCACGCTGTTCGGCATCAACATGCTCAGTTGGGTGCAGCAGCACTTGGTGGAGCCGTGGACAGCCCTTTTGGCCAAAATTTGTGCGTTCCTCGTCACCTGGTTTGACCCGAATGCGGTGGCCGAGGGCAAGGTGCTTTGGAACCATGCCAACAATTTTGGCGTGTCGATTGAGGCGGGCTGTAACGGTATTGAGGCCTGCATTGTGCTGTTCGCGGCCATCCTGGCCTTTCCATCGACCTGGCGCCATAAGCTGGTGGGCTTGGTGCTGGGCTTTGTGGCGGTGCAGGCGATCAATGTGGTGCGCGTTATCAGCCTGTTCTACCTGGGCCAGTGGAACATGACGGCCTTTAACTTTGCCCATGAGTACCTGTGGCAGGCCCTGATCATGCTGGACGTGCTGGTGGTGTGGCTGGTGTGGGTGCGCGCAGGCCAGCGTGCCAAGCGCGCTGAGGATGGCGCGGACAACCCGCCGCCTTCGGGCTCCAGCACCGGATCGCCTGAGCCGGTAGCGGCTTAAACACCCTGGAAAGCCAGCAGTGCAGATTGCTGGCTTTCTTGATTTTGTAAGCGGCCACAGCACACAATAGCGCCTATGCACCGCAGCAAGCGGTGGGCCACATAACTAAATGGATAGAGGGATGAAACGTTTAAACCCCATGCAGCGATTTGCCTTGTTGGCGTTTGTGGGCATCATCGTGCTGACGACGGTGTGGACCAAACTGTCGCCGTGGATCAGCTACCCGGTGGCCGTAATCTCTAAAGAGGGGCTGGAGGATTTAGCGTCCGGCTGGGTTAAGCAGGTGGCGATTGCGCCGGGCAAGATCGAGATGGACACCAATGTGGCGGTTGCCAATGCACAAACTGGCGGGCGCTGGGTAGAGATCAGTGTGGATGGTGACCCGGGGCGCTATGCCTATGGCTTCCCCATTTTTTTGGCGCTGCTGATTGCGGCTTGGCGCAAGGGCCGTGTGTGGCGTGCAGTGTTGGGGTATGTGATCTTGCTGCCGTTTCAGGCGTTCAGCATTAGCACCAGTTTGCTGATGCAAGTGGTACTGGCTACCAATCTGGATCTGCGTATCCTCAAAATCTCTCAAGGCCAGCTAGAGGGCCTGGCCTACGGCTATCAGCTCGGTAGCTTGGTGCTGCCCACCCTGGTGCCGTTTTTGCTATGGCTGTGGATGGATCGCCAGTTTGTGAATGATGTGCTGGTAGAGGCGTGGAAGAAGAACGTACAGCCCAGGCTGGCGCCCAAGCCGATGATCGTGAAGGCGCCGCCCCCACCGCCGCCCGAGCACGTGATCCGCCCGGAGGAATCGGGCCCCGAGATTTCGCACAACGTCAGTATTACCCTGCCACCCCGCAATAACAGTTGATTTGGTTGTCAGCGCCTGCCCCTCGGGCGCTGGTAGCTATCGTTTTTGATAAGGCTGTGCAATTGGCGTAGTGCGCCAGGTGGCCAAGGCCAGCACCGCAGCCAGCACGGCAAAGGTGCTGCAAAACACCAGCAAGGCACGGGGCAAGCCCATATGGTCTGACAGCCAGCCAATGCCCAAGATGGGCAAGATCGTGCCCACATAGCCAATGATTAAATAAGTGGCCAGCAAGCCTGCTCGGTTGTGGGGCTGCGCCAGCTTGTTGACGACCGAGATACCGCCCAGGTTGCACAGGCCGTGGCCCAGCGCCGTGGCCAGTACGCACAGCAAAAATACCAGACCAGATCCGGCAAACACATTCGCCATCAGCAGTAGATTGCACACGGCGAGCGCAATGTAGCCGGTGATCAGCACCCGTTTGGTGGCAAAGCCCTTGGCTGCAAACTGCACGGCGGCCGATAAGAACAAGATCAGCCCAATGGACGGGCCGCTGATAGCCGGGCCATGCCAGGGCACCATCTTCTCCATGAAACTAGGCGCCAGCGATGCGAACAGGCTGAACATGCCAAATGCACAAAATGCGCCCATGGATGCCAGCCAGTAAGGGCGCAGCACGGCCCGTTCCGGGAAGGTGAGCTTGGGCAGCATATCGCGCCAAGAGAACGGCGTTGCCACCGGCGCAGGCAGTGCGTGGGCAGGCAGGCGGACATGGAATAGCGCGTAAACAGCTGCCATGCCCAGCAGCAGTGACGGCACATACGCCGTACGCAGCGGCCAGGGCGCCCACTGCGCCACCAGTCCGCCCACAATCGGCCCCAGGCCAAAGCCAAACGCAATCATCAAACTGGTGGTGGCAGCGGCGCGCTGTGTGTCGCCACTGGTGTTGAGCTGGGTCAGTCCAATCGATGCGGATGTGGTGATCATCCCCGAGGCGAGGCCAATCAAGATGCGGCTGGCGCCAAACACCTGTACGTTCCACGACAGCGCAGAGAGCAGGACACCTGCGGTCATCAGCATTACGCCCGCGCGCAAGACCTGGAAGAAGCCATAACGGCTGGTGATAGAGCCCAGCAGCATCAGACTGGAGAGCGCCGATACCATGTACAGCACAAAAACCTGGGTGATGTGGCTGGGCAGAAGTTGCCATTCAGCCTGGTAGAGCGGGTACAGCGGGCTGGCCAGGGCCGTGCCCATTACGCCTACGCACATGGCAAAGCACACCCATGCGTAAGGTGGCCATTTGTTTTGCATGATCGGAAAAAGGAGAGTTGCGGGCCTGGCCAGCCAAGAGGGCGGCACCGGCAAGAATTGGCGGAGCGGCAAGGCTGTAAAGGCGAAACAAGGCCAGACGGCCCATGCCGGCAATTGTAGTGAGCCAGCCCGGTTGAGGCCCGGGCTTGCGGCGGTGCCCATGGTGTAAGGTCAGGCATGGCGCCGCTGCTGATCAAGAGCGGTGCGCTTGGTGCAGCCGCGCATGGGCGCGACCAGAAAGATGTGGGCTATGACAGAAAAATCGAATATATCTCTGCGGCGGACGCGTTCACGCGCTGCTTTTGCTGTGGTGGCGGTGGGCTGGCTCTCCGCCTGCTCCCCGTACATCGGCGTAGGCATTCCGGTTGGGCCGGTTTCTATTGGTGTGGGCGTAGGAAGCGGCGGCGTGAGTGCAGGCGTGGGCACTGGCGTGGGGCCGATAGGTGTTGGTGTGGGGGTGAATCAAAGCGGGCAAGTCACGGGCAATGCCGGGGTGGGCGTTGGTACTTCAGTAGGCGGTGCCAATGTGGGTGTGGGAGTGGGGACGGGCACCGTGCTGTATGACCCGGCGGCCTCACCTGCGCAAGCAGCCACGCCTGGGCCTGCACCTATGCCAGAGCGCGGGGTGGTGCTGCCGGCCAAAACACCATCGACTGTGGCGCCGCCGCCCGATGGTGAGCATGTGCAGTGGCGTGGTGCAGACGGCCAGCCCGTGCCCGCTTGCAAGCTAGATAACCTCTGCTGAATCGTAGCGCCGGGTACTTGTTGATTGCTTTTTAAAATGATTTTTTGCTGCCCGGCGGGTAGGGCGCAAGATGCCATTTCTGCACAAAACGCATGCTGTATCGGGCACGGGGCGTGTGCAGATAACGCGGTGCTTGCAGGGCGCAATAAATGGGCGCTCATTGTCGCCCATAGTTATAATCGAATGACAGGCTAACAATTTTTAACAACGTCAATCGCTTTAGATTTATAAATATTTCATAAACCGCTTATCTAATAGGTAATGTTTATGAAAAAGCTATACCTCAATCTATACACAACTCAGTCCTTGCGCAGCAAGTCATCTGCTGTGGCACTGGCCTGTTTGTTAACCCTGCCTGCCATGGCGCAGACCACGGAGACTTTCTCTGTCCCCGGCCTTCATAACTTTAAAGTGCCGCCCGGCACGGGTAGTTTGCAGGTGCTGGTGAAGGGAGCCGCAGGCGGTAGTGGCGGATGGGATGATGGCCCTGGCGGGCGTGGCGCTGGGGGCTCCGTTGTTGCTGCAACTATTGAAGTCTTCGGTGGTGAAACTGTGGACATTGTGGTTGGGGAGGGGGGGGAAGGTGCTCTGGGTACTCCTAAGAGCAAAATGCGATCAGCAAGCAGTGCTTATGCGAGTGGTGGGGCAGGTGGCGGCGATGGCATGAGCCAGAACCCTGGCGCGGTGGCCACCGCTTTGCCGGGTGCGGGGGGGCGTGGCGGTGATGCGGGTACTAAGGGCTCCAGTCCAGGCGCAGCAGGAGGCGGCGGTGCCTCGTCCTTGAAAGTGGCGGGCGCTGCAATTGTTGCGGGTGGCGGTGGCGGTGGCGGCGCCAATACCTTGCTAAGGATTGACGGAAATTGGGGTAATGAGGCCCCTGCTGCACAAAATGCGCTCATGCTGAATCTGCAAGCACTGACCTGCGCAACGGCGCAAGCCGGGACTATGGGGCTGGACGGGAATAGTTATGTCCCCATTCCTAACCCTAACCCAGCGCCAGGCGCCAACCCGGCAGAGGATGTGTTGGGCAATACGCCAGGTAACGTAGATGGTGGTGGTGGCGGCGGCGGTGGCGGTGGTTACCAAGGCCAAGCAGGCCAAGGCGGGCTTGGTGCGGTGGATCGAATCCGTTTCGGGTCTCCAGGAACCAGTGGCGCATCCTGTACGCTGGATGCAGGAGGGTACAAAATATCTGGTGTAAGCATTGCAGCAGGCAACGCCACAGCAACCGTAACGGATGGAAGGAAAAGGGGCGAGGCTAAACCGTCGGGCGAAGACGGCAGCGTCACCATCACTGCCATCCCCGCGCCGCTCAACACCGTGCCTATGGCGACTCCTGCATTAAGCGGCACGGCCACGGTGGACCAAGTGGTGACGGCTAACTACAGTTATGCCGATACTGAATCTGACCCGGAAGACACCAGCGCCACTGGCACGCAGTACGCCTTGGTACGCAGCACTGCGGTGGGGTTGACTGCGGCTGCGCAAGGCACGGTGATCCAATCCGGCCCCAGCATGGGTGCTTCGGCTGCGCGCAGCTACACCTTGGCGGCGGCCGATGAAGGCCAATACCTGTACTACTGTGTGACGCCAGCAGCCACACAAGGCGTTAAGCAAGGTGCGGAGGCTTGCTCGTCTGCCCTGGGGCCCGTGGCCAAGGCCCCGATAACGCCACCCGTTAACCCGCCGGGCGCTAACGTCACGCCAGTGCCGGTGCTGAATGGCGTGGGCCTGTTGCTGGCTTCGATGGGTATGGGTGGCTTTGGCGCCTGGTGGCTGCGCCGCCGCAAAGTGGCTTTCGAGCGATAACGGTAATTACTATAAAAACAATAGCTTCTAGCGCTTGGTGGGAGGGCGCTGGAAGCTATTTGCTTAGAGCGATCAACACAGGCTTGACGTGCCGTTGTTTCGCCTTGTCGTGCTACTTAGTCGTACTAACGTACTGTCTTTGGCTTCACGCCTGGCTTCAAGCAAAAATCTGAGATTTTCTGGGGTGCGTTAGCGCTCTTAAAGCTATATGTGTGTGATTTCGTCGGTCACACATACAGCGGCTCTTCATCCATGGCTGCAATCTGGGCGTGCAGCAGCTGGGTTTGCTCGTGCCAGTAGGCATCTGTGCCAAACCAGGGGAAGTGGATAGGGAAGATCGGGTCGTCAAAGCGGCGAGCCAACCAGGCGCTGTAGTGGATCAGGCGCAGCGTGCGCAGCGGCTCGATCAGCGCCAGCTCGCGCCGGTCAAACGGGCGGAACTGCTCGTAGCCCTCGATCAAGGTGCTGAGCTGTGCACTGCGTTGGGCGCGGTCGCCTGACAGCAGCATCCACAAATCCTGTACTGCCGGGCCCATGCGGGCGTCGTCTAGATCCACAAAATGCGGGCCGCCGCCGCGCTCATCAGGCGGCACCCACAGCACATTGCCGGGGTGGCAGTCGCCGTGCAGTCGAATATTTTGGTAGCTGCTTGCCGCAAAGTGGCCGGTCGTGCTGGCGGGCTCGATGATGCTCTGAATTCTTCGGATGGCGGCTTGGCAGGCGCTGCTCCATGCGGCGCGGTGTAGTTCAGGGATGGCGCCGTGCTGCATCAGCCAGTCATGCGGCTCCTGGCCAAACTCTTGCACGCTGATGGTGGGCCGCAGCGCAAACGGCTGGGCAGCACCCACGGTGTGGATGCGCGCCAAAAAGCGGCCCACCCATTCCAGTACGTCCCAGTCATCCAAATCAGGTTGGCGTCCGCCACGCCAGGGCGATACCGAAAAGCTAAAACCTGCAAAGTGGTGCAGGCTGCTGCCCTGGATGTCCAGTGGTGCCACTACCGGCACCTCGGCATCTGCGAGCTGGGCGGAAAAACGGTGCTCCTCGGCAATCTGCGCATCACTCCAGCGATGAGGGCGGTAGAACTTGGTGACAACCTTGCTGCCGTCATCCAGCCATACCTGGTAGACGCGGTTCTCGTATGAGGCCAGCGGGTTCATGCGGCCGTCGCCCATCACGCCGATGGAGGCCAGTGCATCCAGCACGGCATCGGGGGTGAGCGCCGCATACGGGTGCTGGGTGTTGGAGGCTTGGGGTTGGTCGTCAGATTGGTCAGAGGCATGCATGCCTGCCATTGTCCGCCGATTGGGCGCGGGCCGTTGTAATCCGCCATGCGGATTGGGGATTTGCTGAAAAATGCTTCTAACGCCCGACTGGCAGGCGCTGTTAGCTATTAAATTGATAACTGGCAAGCAATGCGTTCCTGCCCCCGCTGGCAGGTAAAGCACGGCCACTGCGCTACGCCATTGCGGCAAATTTAGGCGGGTTTTGCCCTAAACGCGTATGCTTGCGCTCCTGCTTATGAACCAATTGCACCTGTTTTTGCCCTGCGCCGCCGGCGTCGAGGGTTTTCTCGCTGACGAAGTCCACGCCATCACCGGCTTGCAAGGCCATGATTTGATGGTCGGGCGGGGAGGCGTGCACGTGCGTGGCATGTGGCGCGATGCCCTGCTGCTCAACCTGCACAGCCGCTTGGCACAGCGCGTGCTGGTGCAGCTGTCGCAGACCCTGTACCGCAACGAAAACGATCTGTACCGCGCCGCCAGCGAGATCGCCTGGGAGATCTGGTTCAGCACGCGCGAGACCTTCAAGATCGAGACCACGTCGCAGCACAGTCCGCTGACCAGCCTGAATTTCGCCGCGCTGCGCGTGAAAGACGCGATTGCTGATCGCTTCCGCGCCAAGCGTCACGACGAGCGCCCCAGTGTCGAGACTCGCCACCCCGATGTGCGCGTGCACCTGCACCTGACGACTGACGAGGCCACGATTTACATCGACACCTCGGGAGAAGCGCTGTTCAAGCGCGGTTGGCGCGAGGACAAGGGCGACGCCCCGCTGAAGGAGACGCTGGCCGCAGCCATGATCGCCGCCACCGGCTGGGATCCGCATGGCGACAACCCCCAGCCGCTGTACGACCCCTGCTGCGGCAGTGGCACCGTAGTGATCGAGGCTGCGCAAATTGCTCGCAGAATTCCCGCCGGCATACTGCGCCGTTTTGCGTTTGAGAAGCTCGTCCCCTTCCAAAAGCACGTGTGGGAGGCCATGCTCGATGAGGCCGAGGCGCAAATCCTGCCCGAGTCGCCGGTAGGCATTTACGGCTCCGATATTTCCTTCCGCATGGTTGATTTTGCGGAGCGCAATGCCGAGCGCGCAGGCGTGGCCAAGACTGTGCATCTGCGCGGTGGCGATGCGCTGCAGCGCATGCCGCCCTGTGATGAGCCCGGCATTCTGCTACTGAACCCGCCCTATGGCGAGCGTATTGCCGCCGCCGGTGTGGCGGGCCGCAATGCCAGTGAGCGCATGGACGTGGTCGAGCGTGCAGGCCGTGAGACCGCGCAGACCGAAGACGGCGGCGAGTTCTTCAGCCAGCTGGCCAGCCACTGGAAGAAGAACTACAGCGGCTGGAGCGGTTACATGCTGACGCCCGATCTGAAGGTGCCTGGCAAGATGCGCCTGAAAGAGTCGCGTCGCACACCTCTGTGGAATGGCCCGATCGAGTGCCGTCTGTTCCGCTTTGACATGATCAAAGGTGCGGTAAAACCTCGCAAAAATGATAGCGATCAACGTCCAGAGGATGGTCGCCAGGCATGAAGATCGTGTTGAAGTGGCCGTCATGCAATGATGGCTACGAAGGCCCGTTACCGCGTCCCATGGTGCTCGATACCAATGTCGTACTCGACATGCTGATCTTTGACGACCCGCATATCCCGCCTATCCGCGAACTGGTCGCCAGCGGCCAGCTGCGCTGGATTGCCGACGAAGCTCAGCGCATCGAGCTGGAGCGCGTGCTGCACTACAGCCAGATCGCGCCGCGCGTGAGCTATTACGGCAAAACACCCGAAGGCGTGATGGCCGCCTTTGACGCAGCAGTGGAATACGTAGCCGAAGCACCCAAAATCCGCTTCACCTGCACGGATCCGGATGACCAGCACTTCCTCGACTTGGCCAGCAAACACCGGGCCTTGTTGGTCAGCAAAGACCGTGCGGTGCTTAAACAGCGCAAGCGCGTGGCTACCCACTACGGCGCAACGGTAGGTAATATTTTGTTGCTAGAGGCCGAGCCCGTTGCAGCCTGAACACAGGGCGCGTTGTCAGGCAATATCTACCCGTTAGGCTGGCTGCTTCTTGTAGGAGCAGAGCATGGGTAAGCATTGGATTTTGGGCGCCGCCATGGCGCTGGTGTTGACCGTGCCACTGGCGCATGCTCAAAAAAGCATTTCCGACAGGGCGGAAAATGACGAGATCGCCATCATGGCCTCTGAAGACCCGGCTATGCAAAAAGCCTTAGCCAAGGCACAAACAACCTTGCCTGATTTCTTGCGCCAGGCCTCCAATCCCAAGGCAGGCACCAGCAGCTATGCGCTCAAAGTGGGGCTGTCCGATGGCCGCAATACCGAGTACTTCTGGGTGGGCGACTTTCAGCGAAAGGGCGATGACTTCAGCGCCACCATAACCAACATGCCACGCATAGTGCAGAAGTACCGCCAGGGCGAGCAAATCAACTTCAAGCGTGCACAGGTTGTGGACTGGATGTATATCGACCAGGGCAACCGCAAGATGGTGGGCAACTTCACGGCCTGTGCTCTGTTGACCAAGGAGTCGACCAGCGATGCAGTCGCCTTCAAAAAACAATACGGCCTGAGCTGCGACGATTGATTAGCATCTGCAGCAAGCCGTGTTTCGCACGGCGCAATCCCATGACCAAGCCGCACCACGCAAACCGACGAGAGAGCGTGCAAGACCCCCGTTAAGGCTTTGTGCAGAGCTGCGGTGATGCGGCCACTGCGGTGGCAGCTTGGATTGCATCCCTCAGCGATTGGGTGGCGGAGGGTGGAAGCGCTCAACAAGAGTTGAGCCATGGCGATCGTGCATACGGCCCAGCAGGCCCATGGTTTGCCAGCGGCGCAGTGCTCGGTGTGGTGCACCAAGGCGGGAGGCTGCTGGGCGAAGTGCCTTTGTTGCAGCTGTGCTGGTTTTTCACCATCCAGCCTCGTTTCACAGCAAGCCCGGGGCCAGGGTTGGCTGTAGCCATGCTTACCCAAATGCGGCGGGGGGAGGGCGATACCGCTAACACGGGCGCGCAAACTCGGGCAGCTTTTGTAGAGGTGGGTAATGCCGTATCGCTGCATGTACGCCAAGGCAAGTTGCAGGTACAGGTGCAGGCGCTGGCGCGAGTTCGTGTATTGGGCGTGCTGTGGCCTCTAGGCGGGCTGCTTGGCTAAGTCGCAGCGATGACCGCCGCATGGTGGTAGAGGTGGTAGCTGGTTGTTGTGTTGCTACCACCCATGGCTTTACTGGGCTTAGCGACGGCGTTGGTGATAGCAGCGGCTGCTTTTATGATTGCTGGCAATTGTGCGCAGAGACGACTCTGCCTTGGCATCCATCAGCGATGCGCACCTCCCGCTGGGACGGCCCGCTATTATTTTGCAAGAGCCTGGGCGTGTTTCTGATTCACGATCTGCCGCGCCGGTCTGCGCGAATATTTTTTACCTTGTTCTCTGTGGTGCTCGGTGCAAGTGCACCAGCGTTGCTGGCACGTGCATGGCTTTGGTAGAGCTTTACTTTTGCACGCTTTTCGGGGACGACCTCGGATCGCATTCTTACAAGGGACGACCCTGGACTTGTAGGTCTTATGTAGACGGTTTTGAAGAATTTGGCTTGGATGGCGCAGGTGTTGCGGGCGCCAACTTCCGTGATGGCTTTTACGCTAGGGCAAGCACGTATTTGTGTCGTCACAGGGGCCGTGAGGCTGTCGTGCCGTTTGGAGGGCAATGCGTTCCGTGTCAGCACTTACCAGGGGTGCCGCGCATGTTGAGCTCGGGCTTGCTGCATTGGGGGGCGCTTGCCATGGCGATTACCTTGGCATATACCGCCTGGTATTCCAGACGAAACGGTGGCTCTTCCCGAGATACAACGGCGCTGCGCGTTTGCAGTGCCATCAGTTTTGTGCTCAGCGCCATGTTGGCTATCTTGGCCCACTGGGCATCTGATTAAGAGAGAAGGACCAGATGAAAAATAACGCAGTCCATGCACTTTCCGTTCGGGAGTTGGTGCCCGGCTCTACGCGCGCTCTACTACTCGTCGCCTGGCTGGTGGTCGGTGTGTTCTTTACTGTTGGAGGCAGCTGGCTGGCTGCACCGCTGAACCCGGTGGGTGCAGCCTGCATCTTTGCCATTTTGTTTATCACCATCGTGGCTGCATCGTTTGGTGTGGTGCGCGAGGCCGATCATTTGGCACACCAGCTGGGCGAGCCCTATGGCACCTTGATCTTGACCCTGTCCATCGTTGCTATCGAGGTGATCTTGATTGCATCCGTGTTGCTGGGCCCCGGCGAGGCGCCGACGATTGGGCGCGACTCGATCTTTGCCGTGATGATGATCATCATGAACCTGGTGATGGGTATTTGCCTGATTGCAGGTGCTGCGCGCAATGGCGATCAGGAGTACAACGCCCAAGGCGCCGTGACGTATATATCGATGATTGTGCTGCTGACGGGAACGGCCTTGGTGCTGCCCAAGTTCACATCCGGCCTGGGTGAATTCACCAGCCCCCAAGCCGTCGCTATCAGCGTGCTGACGGCGGTGCTGTATGCAGCTTTTTTGTGGGCACAAATGGGCGGCCAGCGGCGCTATTTTGTGCAGCCTGCGCCTGGCATGATGGTGGTGCCCGCTAGCGAACCAGAGGCCGTGGGTGATGAGGTGGGTGGCGCCAGTAGCATCGACCGCAAGGCGGTGATCGTGCGCTCTATCGTGCTAATTGCGATGATTTTGCCCATTGTGTTGCTGGCACATTTTCTGGCTATTGTGATGGACTACGGCGTTGCGGCTGCTGGCTTGCCTGCTGCGGTCAGCGGGGTGTTGATTGCCATCATCGTGTTCACGCCTGAATCCATTACGGCAGTCAAAGCCGCGATGAACAACGAGATGCAGCGCACCATCAACCTGTGCCATGGCGCCTTTGTATCCACCGTTGGGCTGACGGTGCCTGCTGTTTTGGTGATTGGTTTGATCACCGGCAAGCAAGTCATCATGGGTATTTCGATGACCGAAGTGGTTTTGCTGGCCCTGACGATTGCCTTGAGCATGAAGACGCTGAACGGCCAGAAGACATCGCCCATACAGGGCTATATGCACATCCTCTTGTTTGCAGTTTTTGCTTTGCTGCTATTTATGCCTTAGGGCGGAAGACTGGCTAATGCCCACCCAGTGGGCGCTAGCAGCTATCTATTTTGCATGCTGCTACAGATCAGCACCCACCAGGGCAGCGGACATGTACCGGTACCCTAACAACACGCCCATGATGCGGCCCTAGCCTTCAGGTGTGAACTCCTTCCTGAAGCGGATGGGCGCCACGGAAATGCCACCAGCAGCGCAGGCCTCACTCTCAACATGTCTTGGGCATGGCACTGGGGGCCACATCTGTCGCGGCCTTCAAACGGTGTACCAAATCATGGGCATATGGTGCGCTGCGACAATAGCGGCATGACTGCTACTTCCATTCCTCCTACCACGGCAGCGGCCCGCAAGCCCGCCCCCCGGCTGACCACGCTGGACAAAACCCGCATCGACGACACGCGCATCAAAACCGTGCGCCCGCTGATCACGCCAGCACTGCTGGAGGAGTGGCTGCCCATCTCTGACGATGCGCATCAGCTTGTTGAATCCAGCCGCGCCGCCATATCGCGCGTGCTGCATGGCCAGGATGATCGTTTGGTTGTCGTCGTGGGGCCGTGCTCTATCCACGATCACGACCAGGCCATGGATTACGCACGCCAGCTCAAAGTACAGGCAGATGCGCTCAAGGATGACTTGCTCATCGTCATGCGTGTGTACTTTGAAAAGCCACGCACTACCGTGGGCTGGAAGGGCTATATCAACGACCCGTACCGCGACGGCAGCTTTGCCGTGAACGAAGGGCTGGAGCTGGCCCGCCAGCTGCTGCTGGATGTACTGGCGCTGGGCCTGCCTGCGGGAACAGAGTTTTTGGACTTGCTCTCGCCCCAGTTCATTAGCGATCTCGTCAGCTGGGGCGCGATTGGGGCGCGCACGACTGAAAGCCAAAGCCACCGCCAGCTGGCCAGTGGTTTGAGTTGCCCCGTAGGCTTCAAGAACGGCACGGACGGCGGCGTCAAAGTGGCCAGTGACGCCATTTTGGCTGCGCAGTCATCACATGCCTTCATGGGTATGACCAAGATGGGCCAGAGCGCTATTTTTGAAACGCGCGGCAATCAGGACTGCCACATCATCCTGCGCGGCGGCAAGCAGCCCAATTACAGTGCGGCAGATGTGCAAGCCGCCTGCGACATGCTGGCCAAGGCAGGCCTGCCAGAGCAGGTGATGATTGACCTGTCCCATGCCAATAGCAGCAAGCAGCACCGTCGCCAGATTGATGTGGCCGCCGATGTGGCCCAGCAAGTGGCGGGTGGTGACAAGCGCATCACCGGGGTGATGATTGAAAGCCATCTGCATGAAGGCAGGCAAGACATTGTGGACGGTGCTGAGCTGGAATATGGCGTTTCGTTGACCGACGCCTGCATCAGCATGGCGCAGACCATTCCCGTACTGCAGCAGCTGGCACAGGCAGTGCGTACACGCCGTGGTATTTGAATGAAATAGTGTGTTGCGCCTGTCTGGCGTGCGCGAGCAGCTATTGATTTGGAAGCGCGGGTGCTAAACGCAGCTCATCTGTGCCAGCCAGGGCCTGTTGAGATTGGGCTGATGGTTGCGTTGGCTGTGAGAGCACCTGGCTGTTAGGCGCTTCGTCCGTAGCAAGGCTGGTGTCTTGCAAGGCGCGCAGCGGTCTTCGCGACCTGAATCAAATCTAAGCAGGCCCTTGCGTGCGATACACAACAAAGACCGCCTCGGCGGTCTTTGTTGTTGGCAGGGATTGCGCGCCCGAGGGGGACCCGCTGCTTCGAGAGGGAGGCTTGGCGTGCCTTACAGGGGTGCTCTATGCGTATAAGCAGCAAAAGGGGCTGGCTATGCGAGATTCCGGAGGCCGATGCTGCCTGCATTTGTGCAGACGGCAACGCTGAATAACAAGTTTCATCAGGGCTGCGCTCAACTGCTGCGCGCGCCAAGCATGATCACCGCCATGCCCGTCAGCGCCAGGGCAACGCCCGCCATATCCCAGCCACTGGGGCGTATCCCATCTACCAACCACAGCCAGGCGATGGCGGTACACACGTACACGCCGCCATACGCGGCATACACCCGGCCCGATGCGGTGGGGTGCAGGGTGAGCAGCCACACAAAGGCAATTAAGGCGAGTGCCGCAGGTGCCAGCACCCACACCGGCGCCTTGCCCTTGAGCCACAAATACGGCAGGTAGCAGCCCACAATTTCGGCAATGGCAGTCAGTACAAACAGGGCGGTGGTGGTGATCAGTTGCATGGCGTGGTCTTGTTACGGGGGCTAGGGTGTGGTGCGCAGCAGCACTTGCAGGCGATCCAGCAGATCGTCCTCATGCGCTTGAGCAGCCTTGGCGGCCATCAGCTCTAGCACCCAGCGGGCGTTGGCGGGTGGTGTGCTGTGGCCAAAGTGCAGGGTGTAGACATCGATCAGGGCGGGGCGCAAATCGGCGTGCAGCAACCAAGCGGTGGCGCAGCCCAGCCAGGCCTCACGTGCCAGTGCGGGATCGCTGAATTGGCTGATGGCCCAGAGCGCGGCTGAGGCTTCGACCTCGTCCAGATCGGCATGGTCTTGCAACAACACATCCAGCGCCTCGTGCTTGTCGGCGCTGGGCACTTGCGGGTTGGCAAACAAGCGGCCCAGTTCGGCGATCAGAGGTACGCGGGATGGCAAACCGTGGTTGTTCAAGCTCATGGACAGGCATTGTGTTGCAGATTGCCACCAGGCTGCAGAAAATCCCGCCAATAGGTGTTTGTGCGGGCAGCTGCCTTGTCAACACCCATTAGAATTTTAAAAAATCGAGACAAAAGTCTCGTAATGATTGAATTTGAGGTGTGATTATGAACTCTGACGCAGACGGAAAACTCGTCAGCGCCCTGGTGCGCGGGGCCAGCATTTTGCAGTGCTTCTCTAACAAGCGGCAAGAGCTGAGCGGTAAAGAACTGATGGATTTAACGGGTTTGCCCAAACCCACTTTGTTCCGTCTGACGGAGACATTGTGCGAGCTAGGCTTGCTGCGTTACTCCGATCGCCTCTCTAAATACGTGCCCGGCATTGGGATGCTTAACTTGGCGTCGCCCGTGCTGGCGCGCATGACGTTCCGCCAGTTTGCCCGCCCGCAAATGCAGGAGCTGGCCAATTACATGGGCGGGCAGATCCAGCTGGCCGTGGGCGAAGGGCGCAGACTGGTGCTGGCTGAGCTGGCCAATGGTATGGACAACAAAGTCTTCACGCCCGAGATCGGTGTAGCGGTGTCCTTGGTGCGCACCGCTACCGGCCGCGCCTATTTGCTGGGTAAGCCTGAGGCCGAGCGCCAGGCCTATCTGGACGAGCTGGATGCCCATGACCCCGAACGTGCCGCCTTGCTGCGTGCCCGGCTGGCAGATGCGCAGCAAGATCTGGCGTCATACGGTTTTTGCCGCAGCCACGGCGATCTGCACCGCGAGATTCTGTCAATAGCCGTACCGCTCTCGCAGCCTATTGATGGCGAGCGCTGGGTGTTTGGTGCATCCGTGCCCACCTACAACCCCAAGAGCCGTGAGCTGGAGACTGATATTGGCCCGCGCCTGGTGACCTTGGTGCGCTCGCTCGAAGGTTTGGTAGGCACATCCAGCTTATCTTGATTGCTATATAAAAAATAGCTTTCAGCGCCTGCCGGTTGGGCGCTAGTGCCACATTTCATCAAAAACGCAGCGCTAGTCTGCGCAGTAACGGAGACAAACAATGAAAGTGCTCAACAGCATCAAGGTGCTGGAGATTGGTGGCCTGGGCCCTGGCCCGTTCTGCGCCATGCACCTGGCCGATTTGGGTGCCAGTGTGATCTCCATCGTGCGCGAGGAGAAAAACGCCGTGCCTACGGGCAACCTGCTGAACCGCGGTAAACGATCGGTCTTTGCCGATCTGAAAACGCCCGAGGGCAAGGCCCTGGTGCTGGCACTGGTGCAAGAGGCCGATGTGTTGATTGAAGGCATGCGCCCGGGTGTGATGGAGCGCCTGGGCCTGGGCCCATCCGATTGCATGGCCGTGAACCCAAAGCTGGTCTACGGCCGCATGACGGGCTGGGGCCAAAGCGGCCCTCTAGCGCCGCGCGCAGGCCATGACAACAACTACGCCGCACTATCTGGCGCCCTGTGGGGTTGCAGCCCGGCCGATGCACGGCCAGTGTCGTCATTTGCCATGGTGGGTGATATTGGCGGCGGTGCGCTGTATTTGATGACGGGGCTGCTCGCCGGCATCATCAACGCCCGTCAAACCGGCCAAGGCACGGTGGTGGACGCCGCCATTGTGGATGGTGCAGCCCATATGCTGAACTTGGCGTTGAGCGCCCGGCAAAAAGGCGTGGTCACTGACCAGCGTGGCACCAGCATCCACGACAGCGCGCCTTTCTATGAAACCTATGTCTGCGCCGACGGCCACCACATCACCATCGGTAGCATCGAGCCGCAGTTTTATACGCTGTTGCTAGATACGTTAGGCCTGACGAGCGACGCTGACTTTAACTCTCCGCAATGGGATAAAGCCGCCTGGCCCAAGCGCCGCGCACGCCTGCAGAGCATCTTCATCCAGCAGCCACGCGCGCACTGGCAACAGGTTTTTGAAGGCTCTGACGTGTGCTTTGGCGCTGTGATGAGCCCGCTGGAGGCATCCACCCACCCGCATATGCAAGCGCGTGGCGTGTACACCACCCAAGGTGGCGTGCTGCAAGCCGCACCTGCTCCTCGTTTTGATGGCGCTGCCTACCCTGCAGGCGATATGTGTGCCGCAGGAGCACATACCGACGCGGTGCTGGCGGCGGTGGGCGCAGGCAAGGCGGGAGCTGCCTGGTCAGCGTGATCTAGGCAGGTATTTGGGCAGGATGCGCGCTGCGCGCTGGAAGAAGTCAAATTCCTCCTCGGGCAGCAGCTGCGCTTGCATATCCATATGGCATAGCGTGCCAAAAAGTTCGCCGCTGGCATCGGTGAGCGGTACACCGCAGTACGACAGCACTACGCCTTGGTACTTGTGTTGGTCAAGCCGCACATCAGTGCTTGAGTCGTGGGTGCTAAACCAGCCATCCTGCACAACAAACTGGCAAAAGCTGTGCAGCATGGGCACCGGGGCGATGGCTGTCGGTGCAAGCTTGCCTGCCTTGTCATGGAGCAACTGGCAGACCAAATGGTCGCTCTGGATCAGGTTGATGGAGGTAAGGCGGTGCGGTGCACGCGCATTGAGAAAGGCCAGCGCCGCCTGGGCACCTTCGCTTTCAAGCACGCGGGTTAAATCTAAAAGCGCTTCTTGCGCATAGGTGCTCAGCTGCATAGTCTCCCAGTCATCTCAACGCTATATGGCTATTGGCGCGCAGTCCGTGTTCTGAAGGGTTGACTGCTGTGCCGCAGTGTATCCTCAACACACATACACATGTGCCAGCGTGAGCCCAACGCCGCCCTGCAGGGCTGGCGATACCACCTGGCAGCTTGTCCACAGCACAGAACCGCACCGCACCACACTATGAGCATCGTCGTTTACTACCTGCACAACGCCCAGCCTGAGGGCGAAGCGCACTGGCAGCCCCAGTGCCTTTCCTATACCGATCAGCAAATGGGCGAGGCGCTGGCGCAATGCCAAACCCTGCGTACCGACCCGCGCAATGCCCATGTTGTGATTTCCTCCGAGCTGCGTGACATGGTGGGCAAGGTAGGCGTCGCCGCGGTGGAGGATGGCCTTACCCCGGATGGTGGTGTCTACGACTGGAGCAAGGCCGGCCGTGCTGGTGCCAGCAGAAAAAATGCGCAAGAGCCGCCGAAGCAGCGCAAGGACATGGATAACTAGCTGGCCGCTATATTGGCCGCAGAAACGGTATTGATACGCACCGGATCAGGCCTTGCAGCGCTGAAGAGGGGTGCGTATATGGAGCGGAGTACCGTCGAAAAACATCTACAACGCGCAAGCGGATCAAGTGTGGGCAGGCCACTGAAAAGGGGCGGGTTTTTTGTCCAGAAACGCCTGAACCGCTTCACGGTGCTGGGGCGTTCCCATGGCCAGGGCTTGGGCGTTGGCTTCTTGCTCTAGCAGCGATGGCAGATCGTTGGTGGCCAAGGCGAGGGATCGTTTGATCAGGCTGAGCGCAATCGGTGAAGCGCCGACAAAGCTGTGGGCAATGGCTTGGGCGCGGGCTTGCAGTACATCGGGCTCGACGACTTCCGTCGCAATGCCCAGTTGCAGGGCTTCGGGCGCAAGCACCTCGCGGCCAGATAGCATCAGCTCGCGTGCACGCTGCACGCCTACGATGCGCGGCAAGGTGTAGAAGGCGGCGCAATCGGGCACCACGCCCACGCGGATAAAGGACATGGCAAAGCGTGCCCGTGTGCTGGCGATGATGAAATCTGCCGCCAGCGCCAGGCTAAAGCCCGCGCCGTAGGCGGCACCATCAACAGCGGCAATTACTGGTATATCCAGCCGCATGAAGTCTTGCAGCCAGTTGTGCAGGCTGCTCAGTCGTTCGCGCCAGCCCGCGTTATCGAGCCCCGATGCCGCAATGTTTCCCAGATCTCCGCCTGAGCAAAAATGCGGCCCAGCGCCCGTCAGTACCAGCGAGTGAATGCTTTTTTCAGCTTGAATGTGGCGCACCACCTCGGCCATTTCTACACGCATGGCGGGGTCAAATGCGTTGCGCTTGGCCGGGTTGTTGAAGGTGAGCGTGGCAACGCCGCCTTCTACGTCGAAGCGTATGCGTTCGAAGGATTTTTGTGTGCTCATGCCGCACTCCTGGGTACATAGGATTCGCGCATATCACGCCCACCGCGCAGGGCAGCGCCACCATCCACGGGGATGATGGCGCCTGTTACGTAACTGGCCATGGGCGACGACAGGAACAGCGCCATATTCGCCACGTCGTCCAACGTGCCCATGCGCTGCAGCGGCACGGTGCTGGTGGCACGTTGCAGCGCTTCGGGTGATGGCGCCAGGCGGCGCATTCCTTCGGTGTCGGCAATGGGGCCGGGGGATATGCTGTTGATGCGAATGCCGTCCTCGCCCCACTCCAGCGCCAGTACGCGCGTCATCATGTCAATACCGGCCTTGGCCGCGCAGGCGTGCACCTGGTACATGGTGGGGTTAACGCCTTGCGGCGCCGAGATGTTGATGACGCTGGCCCCCGGTTTGCGCAGTAGCGGGTAGGCCATGCGCAACACATGAAAGCTGCCGTTCAGATCGATATCGACCACGGTTTTAAAACCGTTGGGCGATAAATCCTTGGCAGGTGCGATGAAGTTGCCTGCCGCGCCGGATATGAGTACGTCAATCGGCCCAAATTGCGCATGGGCTTGTTCTAACGCCGCCTGTACGGCTGCGGCATCGCGCACATCGGCGCTAATGCCCATTGATTGGGCACCAAGCGCTTGCAAACTGGCGGCTGCTTGCTGCACTTTGTCGAGGGATCTGCTCATTACCACCACGTTGGCGCCTGCGCGTGCAAAGGCTTGGGCAATGCCCAGGTTGATGCCGCTGCTGCCGCCTGCGACAAAGACATGCTTGCCGCTGAAGTTAAAGCTGGTGTTCATACTGTCCTTTAGAGGTGGGGGGCTGCGTTCTGCGCCTCTTGCAGGGCGCGCCATTGGATTTTTCCGGTAGCGGATCTGGGGAGTTGGGTGAGGAACTCGACCTCACGCGGCGCCTTGTAGACCGCCATTTGCTCGCGGCTCCAGTTGATGATTTCTTGTGCGCTGGTTTGTGCACCAGGTTTCAAAACCACCATGGCCTTGACCGATTCGCCACGCTTGTCGTCGTGCATGCCAATCACACAGGCCTCCTGGATAGCGGGGTGGGCGTAGAGCATGTTCTCTACCTCGGCGGGCCAGACCTTGTAGCCGCTGGCGTTGATCATGCGTTTGAGGCGGTCGCGCATAAAGTAGTAGCCGTCTTCATCCACATAGGCCAGATCGCCGGTGCGGAAGTAGCGCCTGCCGTGGCGCTCAAAAAAGGCCTCGTCATTGGCGGTATCGTTGCGCCAGTATCCTTGCATCACTTGCTGGCCGCTGGATACCAGCTCGCCCACCTCGCCCTGCGGCAGCTCTTGCAAGGTCTCGGGGTTCACAATCATTGAATGAACGCCTTGCGTGGCCACGCCCAGGCATTGGCGCTTGCCCATGCCTGGCGGGCTGGCGTGCAAGAAGGCGGCGGTCTCGGTCAAGCCATAGCCTTCGCTATAGCTCAGGCCATAGTGCTCGCTCAGCATGGCGTTCACAGCCTCAGGCATGGCCGCGCCACCCCCTGCCAAGGTGGCCAGGCTAGATACGTCAATTCCATGCGCATCGACCTCTGCAAACAGGTCAATCACCATGCTGGGCGGAGCCGTCCAGGCGGTGATGCGGTGGCGCTCGATCAGGCGAGCGGCTAACAAGGCGTCCCAGCGCGACATCACCACCACCGTGCCGCCTACGCATAGCGGCATGTTCATGCTGTACTGCGTGCCCAGCATGTGGAACATGGGTGCGACGGACAAAAACACCAGGTCATCATTAAAGCCGCGCCACAGGCGTGAGCCGGTGAGCGACGCCATGATGCTGTGGTGCGTGTGCATGCAGCCTTTTGGATGGCCGGTGGTGCCCGATGTGTAGGGGATCATCGCCAGATCATCCGGCCCCGCTGTGCGTGGGCCTGGCGCCAGTTGCTGCGCCAGCACATCAGCAAAGTGGTAATAGGGGCCAGCAGGCAGCGCAGCGCGTGGTGCGGTCACGGCCTCCGGCAACACGTCGGGTGGATTGCTGGCCAGTGCATCGCTATAGGCCAGTACCACGGCGTGCTCTAGCAACCCATCGCTCACGCAGGCTTGTACGGGCGCTAGCAGCTCTTGCGCGGTGATGGCCACGCGTGCACCGCTGTTATCTGCGTAGTAGCGCAGCTCAAGTGCGGTGGTCATGGCGCTCACCGGCACCACTACCGCGCCTATGCGAAAGATGGCGTAGCAGGCCACGATGAACTGTGGGCAGTTCTGGCTTTGCAGCAGCACGCGGTCGCCATGGGCGACGCGCAGGCGCTGCTGCAAAAAGCCTGCCATGGCATCGACCTGGGCTTGCAGTTGTGCGTAAGTAGTGGTGGCGCCGCCGTAGATGATGGCGGGCTTGTCCGGGTAGCGGCGAGTGCTGATCGCCAGGTTCTCGTCCAGCGTGATGCGTGGCACAAGCAGCGCGGGCGATATGCCTTTGGGCCAATAAAAAGGGAGGGTGGATGTCGTCATGCGTATTCGGTAAAAACGCCGCTAGCGCCCGGCTGGTGGGCGCTAGTTGCTATCAATCCAGTTGCAGCTTCTGGCTGGTAATCAAATCGCCCCAGGTCTTTCGGTCATCGTTAACCAGTTGGTTGAACTGAGCTTGCGGCATGCCACCTGCGCGGCCGCCCAAATCCCGGTAGCGCTTGATGAGGTCCGGGTCATGCAGCACGGCGATCAGGTTGTCATTCAGTTTTTTGACCACCTCGGGCGGTGTTTTGGCGGGTACGAAAAAGCCCATCCAGCCGACCTTGTTGAAGTCCTTCATGCCTAGCTCGGTCATCGTGGGTGCGTTGGGCAAGTCGGGCTCGCGCTGGTCGCCGGTTACCGCAAGCGGGCGCAGCTTTCCGTCCCTGATGTGGGCGAGCGATGCGGTCATGTTGTCGAACATGAACTGGGTCTCGCCCGTCACAATGGCCATGGTGCCGGGGGCCGAACCCTTATAGGGAACATGCACTACGTCGGTGCTCGTACGTTCTTTGAAAAGCTCTCCCATCAAGTGCGTGGTCTGCCCCACGCCCGCAGACGAAAACGACAGCTTGCCGGGTTCCTTTTTTGCAGCTGCAATCAGCTCATCCAGGCTTTTGATGGGTGACTTGCTAGGTACAACCAGCACGTTGGAGAACGAGATCATGTCGGTCAGCGGGATGAAATCCGTGGGCTTGTAGCTGAGCTTTTTGTACGCTGTGTAGTTGATGGCATTGCTGCCGGTATTGCCCACCAGTACGGTGTAGCCGTCAGGCTGGGCGCGGGCAACGATGCTGCTGCCCAGGCTGCCACCTGCACCGGGTTTGTTATCCACAATCACCGGCTGGCCCAGTCGCTCGCCCAGTTTTTGCGCCAGTATGCGCGCGGGTATATCGGTAGAGCCGCCTGCTGCGCCGGGGATGACGAAGGTGATGGTGCGCGTGGGCCAGCTGGTGTCGGCATGGGCGTTGGGCAGGGCTGCAGTGGCAAGCGCAAAGGCGGTTGCGGCCAGAACGTTGCGGCGGGTGGTGTGTGGCATGGCTTGTCTCCTGAGGTATGGGTGGCGCTGAGCTCTTGTTTTGATAGTTGCTGCGCCCACAAGGTGGGCGCTAGCAAGCAGTTTTGTGCAAATCTTTACTGGCCGCTCCATACCGGCTTGCGTTTTTCGGCAAAGGCGGCGGCGCCTTCTCGGGCGTCTTGTGACTCGAAAACGGGTGTAGTGATGGCTGCTTGGCGCTGCCACATCTCGGCACGTGTCCATTCGCCCGACTCACTAGCGACCTGCTTGCTGGCCACCAAGGCCAGCGGGCCGTTGGCGGCTACGGCTTGTGCCAGTTCCAGTGCTGCATCTAACGCCCCGCCAGCATCGGTCAGGCGGTTGACCAGGCCTAGTTGCGCGGCCCGCTCGGCACTGAACATATCGCCAGTCAAAATACACTCCATGGCCACGTGGTAGGGCAGGCGCTTGGGCAGGCGCAGCAGGCCACCGGCCGATGCAGCCAGGCTGCGCTTTACCTCGGGCAGACCAAACTTGGCCTCGCGCGAAGCCACGATCAAATCGCAGGCCAGCACTACTTCAAAGCCACCGGCCAGGGCATAGCCTTCCACCGCAGCGATCAGTGGTTTTTTGGGTGGTTGCATAGTGACGCCGCAGAAGCCGCGGCCCGGCACGCTGGGGCGCTTGCCTTGCAAAAAGCCTTTCAAATCCATGCCTGCGCAGAATGTGCCGCCCGCACCGGTGATGATGCCGACTGACAGCGCTGGGTTGGCATCCAGTGCATCCAGCGCGGCCACCATAGCTTCCGACATTTCCAAGGTGGCAGCATTGCGCGCCTCGGGGCGGTTCAGGGTCATGATTTGCACGTTGCCGCGCACTTCTACGAGGAGGGGGGATGTCATGGCTGGGCTTTCGATATCGGGGAAGGGAGAGGCGTTGGCCTGTAAGGGCAGGCCAGTGTTTGAGAGAGCGCATTGCCCAAGCCGTACAGCGTGGTGTGGCGGCTGGGGCGCCACGGGCTGGTTTTGCAAGGGAACACTGCTTTGTTCGCGTCTTGCAAGAAGAATCCTGCCCGTGGTGGGGTGGGGCGATTAGCGTGGCTGCATGCGGATCGCGCCGTCCAGGCGAATCGTCTCGCCGTTCAGCATGGGGTTCTCCAAGATATGCAGGGCAGTCATCGCGTACTCATTCGGGCGGCCCAGGCGTGCTGGGTTGGGCACCGATGCAGCCAGCGATTGGCGCACGTTCTCGGGTAGTTTGGCGAGGATGGGCGTGTCAAACAAGCCGGGGGCGATAGTGCACACGCGGATCATTTTGGACGCCAAATCGCGTGCGGCCACAATCGTCATGCCAATCACGCCGGCTTTGGACGATGCATAGGGGATTTGACCGATCTGGCCTTCGTAGCCCGCCACCGATGCGGTCAGCACGCAGGCGCCGCGCTCGCCTTCAATCGGCTCGTTCTTTGCCATGGCTACGGCTGACAGGCGCAAGGTGTTGAATGTGCCAATCTGGTTGATGCGGATGATGTTGGTGTATTTCTCGAGCGAGCCGGCGCTGCCGTCTTTCTCGATCAGGCGCACCGGGCCACCAACGCCAGCGCAGTGCACCAGAGCGCGAAAGTCGCCAAACGCCTCAGCAGCGGCTACGGCGGCAGCCATCTGGTCTGCATCGGCCACATCGGCCTTGATGAATTTGAGCTGACCAGCGTATTCCTTCTCCATCGCTGCGCCGCGCTCTTCGTTCAAATCCACGGCCACCACGTTCAGGCCTTTTTGCAGCAGCGCCACAGCGCTGGCCTCGCCCAAGCCCGACACACCGCCGGTCACCAAGGCCGTCATTCCTTTTACCAATTGCATTTTTAGTCCCTTGGGCTGTTAACGCACGACTGGCAGGCGCTAACAGCTATTAAATTAATAGTTTGATCGTCTTGACGCCGATTACAGGCGTTCGATGATGGTGGCGTTCGCCATGCCACCTGCCTCGCACATGGACTGCAGGCCGAAGCGCTGGCCACTGTCCTCCAGCGCGTGCAGCATGGTCGTCATCAGGCGTATGCCAGATGCGCCCAGCGGGTGGCCCAGGGCGATAGCGCCGCCGCGTGGGTTCAGGCGTTCGCCGTCGGCTTTCAATTCTTTTTGCCAGGCCATGGGCACGGAGGCAAAAGCTTCGTTGATCTCGTAGTGGGCAATGTCTTCCAGCGTCATCTTGGCCTTGGCCAACACGCGCTGCGTGGCGGGGATAGGCGCGGTCAGCATGTAGAGCGGATCGTCGCCCACCACGTCAAACGCCACAAAGCGGGCACGGGGCTTGAGGCCCAGTTGCAGTGCACGCTGCTCGCTCATGATCAGCATGGCGCTGGCGCCATCGGTCATCTGCGATGCATTGCCTGCCGTGGTACTCCACTGGATCTGCGGGAAGCGCGCGGACAGTTCCTCGTTCTCAAACACGGCCTTCAAACCTGCCAATTTTTCTGCCGTGGTGCTGGCGCGGATGGTTTCATCAGCGCTGACCAGGCCGTTCGGCGTGGTGATGCCCACAATCTCACGCGCAAAGCTGCCACCGGTCTGTGCGGTATGGGCACGCTGGTGCGAGCGGGCGGCATATTCATCGAGCTGGCCGCGCGTCAGCCCCCATTTGGCAGCTACCAGGTCGGCCGATACGCCTTGGCCCACCAGGCCTGGCGCATAGCGCGCATCAAAGCGGGCGCCGGTGGTGTTTTTGCCCATGCGCGAGGTGCCCATGGGCACGCGGCTCATCGACTCCACCCCGCAGGCGATCACGATGTCTTGCATACCCGACATGATGGCCTGCGCTGCAAAGTGCACGGCTTGCTGGCTCGATCCGCACTTGCGGTCGATGGTGGTGCTGGGCACATGCGTGGGCAAGCCAGCGGCCAGCCAGGCCAGGCGGCCGGGCGTGCCCGCTTGCTCGCCCGCCTGGCTCACGCAGCCGCAAATCACATCGTCCACCTGGCCAGGGTCTAGCTGCGGGTTGCGGGCAACGAGCTGCTCCAGCACCTGCGACAGCAGATCAACAGGGTGGAGTTCGGCAAGCGCGCCGTCGGGTTTGGCCCGTGCCATGGGGCTACGGATGGCATCAACGATGACTGGAGTGTTCATGTATTTAATGAGACTTGTGGATCATTAAATTAATAATAGGTTTCAAAAAAGTGAATGCGTATCGGTATTAACCCGTGTGAAAAATCTTTGAACTGGTTGGATACTTGCTTCAGAAGAGAGAAATTTGAGACATCAGATTCAAAATTGCGTTGAATCTGTAGCGCAGGTGACAGCCAGATGGTCGCACCTGTGCATCAACGGAGCCAGGTAGATGCATAACTTTTTTAGCTGGGCAGATGCGCAGCCCGAGCGCGTGGTGGTGACCCAGGCCGAATCCGGCGCCACTTACCGCGCTGGAGACATGGCGCACAACGCCCGCCAGATGGCGCAGTGGCTAGCCGCCCAAGGCCTGCAAGCGGGCGACACCGTGGCCGTGCTGTTAGAGAACCGGCGCGAGATCTTGGAGTTGGTGCTGGCCGCACGTGAGGCAGGCCTCTACGCCGCTGTTATCAGCACACACTTAACGCCCTCCGAGGTGCGCTATATCGCGCGGGACAGTGGCTCCCAGCTGCTGTTGGTGTCTGCAAAAACCTGGCCCAATGCGCAGGCCGCAGCGCAAGAGCTGGGCTTGCCTGCGTACTCGGTCGACAGCAACACGCCAGGCGCGTTGCCCTTGCACGATGCGCTGGCAATGGCCGCTGGTGCGCCGCAGATCGATTTGAGCCAGCGGCCGCTGGGGCGGGATCTGCTGTATTCCAGCGGCACCACGGGCCGGCCCAAGGGCATCAAAAAACCATTGCAAGATGCCGCACTGCGTCAGCAGCTGGATCCGGAGATCGCCAGCTGGAAGCGCCATATGCGCTTTGACGAGCGCGCCGTGTATTTGTCGCCCGCGCCGCTCTATCACGCTGCGCCGCTGCGCTACACCTTGCGCACCTTGGATGTGGGCGGCTGCGCCATCATCATGGGCCGGTTTGACCCGGAGCAGGCCCTGGCCTTGATGGAGCAGCACCAGGTGACGCACAGCCAGTGGGTGCCAACCATGCTGGGCCGTCTGCTCAAGCTGCCAGACGAGGTCAAGCGCAAGTACCAGCTGCGCAGCCACCGAGTTGCTATCCACGCTGCCGCACCTTGCCCGGTGGCCGTCAAGCAAAGCATGCTGGATTGGTGGGGCGATATCTTGCTGGAGTACTACGCAGGCTCCGAAGGCTGCGGCACGACCTTGATTGATTCCATCGAATGGCGCGCCAGGCCCGGCTCGGTCGGCCGCGCCATCAATGGGCAATTGCATATTGTGGGCGACGACGATCAGGAGCTGGGTACGGGCGAGATAGGGCGCGTGTACTTCTCGGGCGGCGGCGCATTCCGCTATTTGAACGACGATGCCAAGACGCGCGAAGCCATCAACGAGCGCGGCTGGGCCACCTATGGCGATATTGGCTATGTAGATGCGGAAGGCTTTTTGTACCTGAGCGACCGGCGGGCCGATTTGATTCTGTCAGGCGGCGTCAATATTTATCCACAGGAAATTGAGAGTGCGCTGGCGCAGCACGAAGCTGTGGATGAAGTGGCCGTAGTAGGTGTTCCGCATGAGGATTTTGGCGAGCAGGCGCTAGCCGTGGTGGTGCTCAAAACCGGTGCGGATGCCAGCGAAGCCATGGCGCGCGCCATTGCCACGCAGGCATCTGCCCAACTATCCAAAGTGAAGTGGCCGCAGCGCCTGGTGTTTGAGACCCAGCTGCCGCGGCTGGAGACCGGCAAGCTGCTGCGTCGCGTGCTGAAAGAACGCTTTAAGCAAGACCCGCTGGCGGGTTATGAGCTGCGAGGCACTTATCAAAAAGCATAGCGATTAGCGCCCGCTAGCCGGGCTCCAGCAGCTATTTTATGTAAATCTGTATTGACGAGGCCTCTATGCAAGACCTGATCCAGCGCACCGTGTTCCGTGAAGACCATGAGCAGTTCCGCGATGCGGTGCACCACTTTTTTGAGAAAGAAATTGTGCCCTTCCACGCCCAGTGGGAGCGCGATGGCATTGTGCCCAAAGAGGTGTGGCGCAAAGCCGGGCGAGAAGGCCTGCTGAACACCATGCTGCCCGAGCCCTATGGCAGCGGCGGCGATTTTGGCCACGCAGCTGTACTGATTGAGGAAGTAGCGCGCACAGGCGCCAGCGGCCTGGGCTTTCCGCTGCACTCGGACATCGTCGCGCCCTATATCAACGCCTACGGTAACAAGGCACAAAAAGACCGTTGGTTACCCAAGATGGCTGCAGGCGAGTTGATTGGCGCCATCGCCATGACCGAGCCGGGTGCTGGCAGTGATCTGAAATCGGTGCGCACCACGGCTAAGCGTGAAGGCGATCACTACGTCATCAATGGCGCCAAGACCTTTATCACCAACGGTATCAACTCTGAGATCGTCATCGTCGTCTGCAAAACCGCGCCCGAGCTGGGTGCCAAGGGCGTTTCGCTGATCGTGGTGGAGGATGGCACGCCTGGCTTTAGCAAGGGCCGCAAGCTGGAGAAGATTGGCCTGATGGCGCAGGACACGTCCGAGCTGTTTTTTGACAACGTCAAAGTGCCGCTGGACAACCTGCTGGGCGAGGAGAATATGGGCTTCAAGTACCTGATGCACGAGCTGGCGCAAGAGCGCTTGGTGGTGGCGGTGCGCGCAGCTATGTCGATTGAGACTTTCTTGCAAAAGACGATTGACTACACACGCGACCGCAAGGCATTTGGGCAGAGCGTGTTTGAGTTCCAGAACACCCGCTTCAAGCTGGCCGAGGCCAAGGCACAAGCCACCATGCTGCGCGTGTTTGTGGATGACTGCATGCGTCTGCACATGACACGCGATTTGACGCCCGACCGCGCCGCCATGGTCAAGCTGAACGCCACTGCGCTGCAAAACAAGCTGCTGGATGAGTTTTTGCAACTGCACGGCGGCTATGGCTATATGACGGAATACCAGGTAGGCCGCGCCTGGACGGACGCCCGTATTGGCCGCATCTACGGCGGCAGCGACGAGATCATGAAAGAGATCATCGCAAGAACGCTTTGATGGGCTAACCCTGAGGCGCTTAGCGCCTTCCCCCCAGAGGAGGGCGGCAAGCTTGTCACGGGGCGCAGCCCTTCCTCAATGCCCGTTAGATGGAGCTTGCTTTGCTTGGCCTGTGCGCCGTAGCAAGGTCTAGAAGGCGCTGTCACACCCCATCGGGGGCCTGATCTGCAGCTCGCTCGGGATGTGCAGATGAATTTGTATTTGTATAAAAAAGCAGGAGACCAGTGATGTTCAACCGACGATCGGCCGTAGGCCGTGTTTTATCTACCGTTGCGCTGGCAGCCTTGGTTGCTTGTGGTGCTGGCGCGCAGGCGGCAGATTACCCGAGCAAGCCGATTCGCATCGTTGTACCGTACCCGGCAGGCGGTGGTGCAGACACGATCGGGCGCTTGATTGGTACCCAGCTGTCGCAGCGCTGGGGCCAGCCGGTGATTGTGGATAACAAGCCAGGCGCCAGCGGGATGCTGGGCAACGACACGGTAGCCAAGGCGCCGGGCGATGGCTACACCGTGCTGCTGGGCATTACAGCGCTGGTGCAAATCCCGTCGTTGTACAAAAAAGTGCCATACAAGCTGAGCGATCTGACGCCGGTATCGCAAACCGCCAAATCGGCTGACTTGGTGTTTGTGCCGCGTAGCTCGGGTATCACTAGCTTGCAGGCTTTTGTTGACAAGGCCAAAGCGGCTCCCGGCACGCTCAACTATGGCACCTATGGCAACGCCACCTCCTCACACCTGCATGGTGAGCAGCTCAAGATGAAGGCGGGCATTGACATGGTGCACGTGCCCTATCAAGGTTCAGGCCCCGAGACCGCAGCCATGCTGGGCGGCCAGTTGACATCAGCCTTTATTGATGCGGCGGCTGCGTACCCGCACATCAAATCCGATAAGGTCAACATCATTGCCATTACCGGTGCCCAGCGTCACCCAGCTTTGCCTAACGTGCCCACCATGGGCGAATCGGGCTATAGCGGCTTTGAAGCCAATGGCTGGTTTGGCTACTTTGTGCCTGCGAGCACACCACAGGCGATTGTGGACAAGCTCGGCAACGAGCTCGCTGCCATCGTGAAAATACCTGAGATCAACAAGCGCCTGCTCGATATGGGACTGATTCCTGTGGGCTCGACTTCGCAGGAATTCAAGCCCGAGCTCGAGCGCGATGCCGCCCACTGGAAGCGCATTGTGGACGCCGCCAAAATCTCGATGGACTGAAGGTGAAGCTGGAGCTGGCTTGGTGGCTGGGAATAGGTGATGGTCGCATCGACCGGCGCCAAACCCGTGGCAGACTATGGCCATGCCAACTCCCGCTTTTCTGGTTGCCGATGACCACCCGCTGTTTCGCGCAGCGGTGATTGAAATCATTCGTGGCGGCTTTCCCGCATATGCAGCGCTAGAGGCTTCGAGCGCCAGTACGCTGAGTGCCTCGTTGGCTGCGCACCCTGAGATCGAGCTGGTGTTGTTGGACTTGACCATGCCCGGCACCCACGGCTTCTCTGCATTGCTGCATGTGCGCGGCGAGCACCCCCAATTGCCCGTGGTAGTGATCTCGTCTAACGACCAGCCACGAGTGATCCGCCGTGCGCAGCAGTTTGGGGCGTCGGGCTTTATCTCTAAATCCGCATCGGCGAGCGATATTGCGCAGGCAATTACGGCGGTGCTGGAGGGCGATGCCGCTTTTCCGCAAGTGGCTGCAGAGCACTCCCCCGCCGATGCCGACCTGGCTGCACGGCTGGCGCAACTGACCCCACACCAGTTCAAAACCCTGCTGTACGTAGCTGATGGTTTGCTGAACAAACAGATTGCACAAGAGATGGGTGTGACTGAGCACACGGTCAAGGTGCATGTGACGGCCATCCTGAAAAAACTGGGCTGCCACAGCCGCACGCAAGTAGCGGTGCTGGTGCGCAGCCTGGAGGCTGAGCACAGCGGGCCTTAAGGGCGGTTAATACGAGTTTTGATACGTCGTCGTTTCGTTCTATTGTATTAATTGAGAATTTATAAAAATATTCATTTAGCGCCCGAATGGCGGGCAATATTTGCTATCAAAAGCATAGTTTTGCAGAGGACGCAAGGCATGTGCCTAGCTGTGGCGCAGCGCAAGCTGGTTGACCAAGGCGCGCAGCGCCGCTGGTTTAACAGGGTGTGCCAGCACGCTCCAGCCACGGCGCTGGGCTTGCTGGCTATGCGGGCCGGCCAAGTCCTGGGTGAGCCAGATCACGCTGGGCGTTTTGCGCCACTGGGCCAGCTGCTGCGCGACCAGGTCTGGCTGGGCATTATCCCCATCGACGACGAGCAAGCGAGGCTTGGCGGTGCCTGTATCAACCTCCAAGTTATCTAACATCTGCAGTGGATAGCCCCAGCGCTGGAGCAGCTGGCACACCTGCTGCCCAGCATGGCTGCTAGGGCCCACGTACCAGGCGCTGGCATCGTGCTGCATGGTGATGGGTGCGGGATTTTCGGTGTTGCTTTGCGTGGCGCTGTCTGCTGCCTCTGCATTGGCCAGCGGCACGTACACCCAGAACACGGTGCCCTGGCCTAGCTTGGAGCGCAGGCCAATCGGGTGGTGCAGCAGCTTGCCCAGGCGATCTACAATCGCCAGCCCCAGGCCAGCGCCGCGCTCGTGCTGGCGGCCGGTTTCCAGGCGGCGGAACTCCTCAAAAATCTCCTGATGCAGACCTTCGGGTATGCCGGGGCCTTGGTCGTGGACTTCAATGCGTAACTGGTTGCCTGCGCGGCGGCAGCCAATTACCACGCGGCCCTGGCGTGTGTAGCGGATAGCGTTGGAGAGGAAATTTTGCAAAATGCGGCGCAGCAAGGCCTCATCGCTGCACACGCGGTAGTGGCAGGGCACGACCTTGAGTGTGAGCCCATTGCTGGCCGCCAGTACCCCCAATTGGTTGCCCAAGGTATCCAGCAGCGGCTGCATGGCAAAGTTGCGCAGTTGCACCACTAGTTGCCCAGATTCCATGCGCGCGATATCAAGGAGGCTGTTCAAAATATCGTCCTGCGCGGACAGGGCTCCCTCTACATTGCGGGCCAGTTGCAAGGCCTCGGCATCCTGCACCTGCTGGCGCAGCAGCGATGCAAAAACGCGGGCGGCGTTTAGCGGTTGCAGTAAATCATGCACAGCGGCGGCCACAAATTTGGATTTGTAGCGGTTGGCTTGTTCGGCCTCATGTTTGGCTGCATCCAGGTCGCGGGTGCGATCGGCAATGCGCTTTTCCAGTGCATCGGCGAGCGACCGCAGATCGCGTGCAGCAGTTTTGTAGCTGGTGATGTCGGCATAGCTGGTGACAAAGCCGCCGCCAGGTAGCGGGTTGCCGCGGATCTCCAGCACAGTGCCGTCGGCTTTTTCGCTTTCGCGCACATGGGGGCTGCCTACGCGCAGGTATTGCATGCGCCGCTCAATAGCCTCGTCGATAGCACCATTGCCCAGCATGCCGCGCCGTGCGTTGTGTCGGTACAGCGCCTCCACCGGCATGCCTACTTTCAGCAGGCCGGCAGGAAGTTTGAACAGATCCATATAGCGGCTGTTCCAGGCCACCACGTTGAGCGCGGCATCAATCACCACAACGCCTTGGGGCAGGTGCTCCAGCCCGTGGCTCAAACCTTCATCAGCCAGTTTGGCGGCTTGCACGATACCGTCTTGGGCGGAGCGAAGCTCTTGCGCGTGTTGTTTGAGCAGGGCCTCCAGCTCTTCGCGGCTGCGCTGGCGCATGGCCGTCATGCGTTGGCGCTGGCGCATGTACAGCACCAAGAGCGACAGCGCCAGCCAGGTGCCGCCTGCAGCGGCAGCAGCCCACCAGGCGGCGGATTCACTGCTGCTGACATCGTGCACGATGTGCAGGCGCCAGCCATCTTCTGGCAGAGGAACGGATTGCCAGAGCTTGCGGCCTATGGCCGGGTCTTGCCACTGCACCATGGCACCCCCTTCGCGCAGCGCCTCTTGTGGCTGGTAGCGCAAGGGGTGCAGGGCTTGGCCGCTGTACTGCTGGGTGCGCTCCAGCTCGCGGGTGTCGGTTGCGTTTAATGGGTGCAGCAAGCGATAGCGCCAAGACGGGTCGCTGGCCAAAAAGATCACGCCATGCGCGTCGGCGGCAAACACCGTATCCGGCGTTTGCACCCATTCGCGCTCCAGCTCTTGCAAGGCAATCTTGATGACGACCAGGCCTATGATTTTTTGCTGACCATCGACCAGGGCGCGCGACAGAAAGTAGCCCGCCTCATGCGTGGTGACGCCAATGCCGTAAAAACTGCCGTGGTCATGGTCCAGCGCTTGCTGCACATAGGGGCGAAAGCTGTAGTCCTCGCCCACATTGCTTTGTGGATCACGCCAGTTGCTGGCGGCGAGGGCAATGCCGTTGCTGTTGATCAGAGTGAGTGTGGAGGCTTTGCTGGCGCCATTGGCACGCTCCAGCTTTTGGTTGATGTGGCGCACATCGGCTGCGGATTGCGGCTGGGTGAGGGCGGCGTGCAACTCTGCATCCAGTGCCAGTACATCGGGCAGGGCGCGATAGCGGTCTATGCGTTGACTCAGCGTTTGCGCATACAGGCTGACCTGGCGATGGGCCAGCAGGTTTTCCTCTTGCAGGCCGTGGTGCAGCATCCAGCGGCCAGCCACTGCTGCGATGGCGGCGGTGCTCAAAAGCACAGCGCACCAAGTCCACCAAGTGCGCAGCGAACGGGAGGGAGTCATCAGTCAGCCAAATTCCCTGGTTACAAATTGTAGGTGTTTACCCTTGGATGCGTGTTTTCCGCCCCTCGTAGAGGGCAGCGCCTAATACTAATGTGTAATGGGCAAATCTGGAGGGCTGGGCTAAAAACGCGCATTCGCACTGAATTGGTGCGCAAGTTTCGCGGAGTGACCCACCATGCAAATACCTTCCAACGCCCCTGTGCTGGCCCCCCAGCACCAGCCCATTTATAAAAGCCTGTACTTTCAGGTGGTTGTCGCCATCGTTCTGGGCGTGCTGTTAGGGCATTTTGAGCCTGCATACGGCGCTGCACTCAAGCCACTGGGGGATGGCTTTATCAAGCTGGTGAAGATGATCATCGCGCCGGTGATCTTTTTGACCATCGTGACCGGCATCGCCAACATGACGCACTTGAGCGCTGTGGGCCGCGTGTTTGGCAAGGCCATGGTGTATTTTTTGACCTTTTCTACGCTGGCGCTGGTTGTGGGGCTGATCGTTGCCAACGTGATGCAGCCTGGCGCGGGCATGCACATCAATGTGGCCGATCTGGATCAGAAGGAAGTCAACTCCTACGTGGCTAAAACCCACGACATGACGGTGACCGGCTTTGTGATGGACATCATCCCCAAGACACTGATGAGCCCCTTTGTGGGGGACAACATTTTGCAAGTGCTGTTTGTGGCCGTTCTGTTTGGTGTGTCGCTGGCCATGGTGGGTGAACGAGGCAAGCCCGTGCTCAATTTTCTGGAAGCGCTGACGGCGCCAGTATTCAAGCTGGTCAACATTGTGATGAAGGCCGCTCCCATTGGTGCTTTTGGTGCCATGGCATTTACCATCGGCAAGTTTGGTCTGGGCTCGCTGCTGAATCTGGCCGAGCTGGTGGCCACCTTCTACATCACCTCGCTGTTCTTTGTTCTGGTTGTCCTGGGTACGGTGGCGCGACTGTGCGGTTTCTCGGTACTCAAACTCATCCGCTACCTGAAGGCCGAGTTGCTGCTGGTACTGGGTACCTCGTCGTCCGAATCCGCCCTTCCATCACTGATGCACAAGATGGAGAAAGCCGGTTGCAGCAAATCGGTGGTGGGCCTGGTTGTGCCCACGGGCTACTCGTTTAACCTGGATGGCACCAATATCTACATGACACTGGCTGCCCTGTTTATCGCCCAGGCCACCGATACGCATTTGACCTTGGGTCACCAAGTGGCGCTGCTGCTGGTCGCCATGCTCAGCTCCAAGGGGGCAGCAGGTGTGACGGGCGCCGGCTTCATCACGTTGGCTGCTACCTTGGCCGTGGTGCCTGAGGTGCCTGTGGCCGGTATGGCGTTGATTTTGGGGGTAGACCGGTTTATGTCCGAATGCCGCTCGTTGACCAATTTTGTGGGTAACGCCGTGGCCACCGTGGTGGTGTCGAAGTGGGAAAACGCGCTGGACCACGAAAAGCTAAATGCCGTGCTGGACAACCCCCGCATCGTGGAGCACGAAGACTACGCGGCAGCTGCCGCCACCGCCGCCGCCGCACATTAATGCGTGCTGGTGAGCAGGTTGAACCTGCCAGCCAAATAAAAGGCCCGCATCGCGGGCCTTTTTGCTTCTTGAATATGCATGAAATATGCTGCTGACGCCTGATGGGTAAGCACTTGCAGCTCTTATTTTTGTAGTAGCCCGTACATGGCGCGCAGGCGCATGGTGTCGCGCCCTAGCTTGCGGTTATTGGGCAGCTTGCCTACCCAGCGCATTTGGTGCACGGTGCGTGCCAGTGCACTACGCACTTCGGGGCTGGCCTGGGCCTCCCACGCTCGCCACAGTGGGCGTGCCGCGGCCAAGGTGCCTGCATCTTGCAAGAACAAGGCGGTGGAGTGGGCGTAGCACAGCGCGTCTTTCACTACGCACAGCTCGGGCGGCAAGGTGGCCAGTGGGTCGTCCTCAAAATCGATATAGCCCACTACATCATCGGCACAGCGCACCATATTGCGGGCAAAGGCCTGGCTCAGGCAGGTACCGCGCTCATGTACCAGCTGCATGGCGGTGAGGCCTTGCTGCCACAGTGCCAGCGTGCTGGCGGGGGCGCTGTGTACAGCGGCTTCCATCTCATCACTGAGCGAAGGCGTTGCGGTGCCAGGCGCACCCAGGTGCCGCATCAAGAACCCATCAGGATCGGTGGCCAGCACTTGAGGGACGCGCAGGCCACGTGCAGCCAGGTCACGCAGGCGGCGCACTTCAGTCGCGATGGCGGCCCGCCCGCCAGGGTTGACTACGGGCTGCAGCACTGGCACATCCAGCCATTGGGCCAGCAGGCCCAACGTGCGGTAGCGCCACGCGGGAACGCTGGGGCCCACTTTCTTCAGCCACACTGATTCGCCAGGCAGCTCATAACGCAGCACGTTAAAGCTTTGGCTGGCCAGGTGTTGCTGCAAAAAGGCTTGGTAGGCGTCAGGCACTGGTGTGTTGCTAGAGGTCAAGATGGACAGAGTTATCCGCAGTCAAGAATATGCCCGCACTGGGGCGGGCATGGGCGTGCGAACTTCGCATTATCGCAAGGCTGGGCTTACGCCGCTGTGCTTGCCAAGCTTGCGGGTTGCGGATCGTCTAATGTGGGCGTTTGCACGGGTAGTTCGGATAAGGGCTGAAAGCTTTCGGCCTGGGCCAGGGGCCAGTACAGGCGGAACACGCTGTTTTGGTGTGGCAGGTCATCCAGCAAGGCGCCCGGGCGCACTCGCAGTAGCAGGTTGGACAGCAGGCGCACCTCGTTGTCGTTGATGCGGCGCACGATGTGGTGGGCATCAAAATCGCAGGGGTGCGATAGGCCTGCAGCTTGCACCATCTCTTGCAGAGCATGCATGGTGCTTTTGTGGAACTGGGCCACGCGCGAGGCCTTATCAGGCACCACCAGCGCTTGCTGGCGCGCGGGATCTTGTGTGGTCACGCCGGTAGGGCAGTGGCCGCTGTGGCAGGTTTGTGCCTGGATGCAGCCCAGCGCCATCATGAAGCCACGCCCCGCGTTGCACCAGTCGGCGCCCAGCGCCATCATGCGGGCAATGTCAAACGCGGTGATCACCTTGCCGGCCGCACCCAGTTTGATGCGGTCACGCAGGTTCACGCCAATCAGGGTGTTATGCACCAGCAGCAGGCCTTCTTGCAGTGGCACGCCCACGTGGTCAGTGAACTCGACCGGTGCAGCACCGGTACCGCCTTCGGCTCCATCCACCACGATGTAGTCGGGTGTGATGCCGGTCTTCATCATGGCCTTGACGATGCCAAACCATTCCCAAGGGTGGCCCAGACAGAACTTGAAGCCCACGGGCTTGCCGCCCGACAAGGTGCGCAGCTTGGCGATGAAATGCATCATCTCCTCAGGCGTGGAGAATGCGTTGTGGCTGGACGGTGAGATGCAGTCCACGCCCACGGGTACGCCGCGCGCCGCAGCGATCTCAGGGGTGACCTTGGCGCCAGGCAGCACACCACCGTGGCCGGGCTTGGCGCCTTGGCTCAGCTTCAACTCCACCATCTTGACCTGGGGGCTGGTGGCGTTGGCGATGAACTTCTCTTCGTTGAACGTGCCGTCATCATTGCGGCAGCCAAAGTAGCCCGATCCAATCTCCCAGATCAGATCGCCGCCATGCTCGCGGTGGTACCGGCTGATCGAGCCCTCGCCCGTGTCGTGCGCAAACCCGCCAATTTTGGCGCCCTTGTTCAGCGCCAAAACTGCATTGGCCGACAGTGCGCCAAAGCTCATCGCTGAGATATTGAAAATGCTGGCGTGGTAGGGCTGGGTGCAGGGTGATACTGACTTCGATGCCGCATCGGGTGAGCCACCAATCCATACGCGAAAATCATGGCCGCTGAGCTTGGTGGGCGCCATTGAATGGTTGATCCACTCGTATCCACGGGCGCTCACATCAATCAAGGTGCCAAACGGGCGGTTGTCCGGCTCGCCTTTGGCGCGCTGGTAGACCAGCGAGCGTTCGGCGCGGGAGAAGGGAAGGGACTCGGTTTCGCTCTCAATAAAGTACTGGCGGATCTCGGGGCGAATAAATTCCAGGAAGAAGCGCATATGCCCGATGACGGGGTAATTGCGCAAAATGGAATGGCGAGTCTGGCGCAAATCACGCAGGCCCACCACGGTGAGTGTGGCGCCGACGACCACGGCAATCCACCACCATAGGCTGCCATCCATCACCAGCGCAGCTACGCCAATCAGTAATAGCAGCATGCACAACACCATGGCGGTGTAGCGAACGGGGAAAATCTTGTTGATCTGATTCATGGGGCTATCAGGGCACGGCTGTAGTCGGCGCGGGGCAAGAGGCACTAAGAGGTGCTGATACCACCGAGCAAATCGAAGATTTGCGCTCAAGACGAGGGGCTTTGTTACAGACCGTACTTTAGTACGGCAAAACAAAGCAACGACGTAGCAACGGTGGTGTCAGCGACTCTAAATCCCGAGGCAAAGCACAGCGCCACTAGCGGCGCTACACTGCATGCCCTGCACTTGCGCCGCGGCCGTCAGCAATGCATTGTTGTTGTGAAACCTGCCCACATCATAGGGGGCTGCGGGCACAAGCGGTGGCGCAGGGAATTGCCCCGGTTCGCTACTTTGCACCGTCGCATTGACATACCCCTTGACTACATTTCCTGCCATGACTATTGCTGCCCCCAACGCCATCCCCGCCGGTTTGACCGACGACCAGCTCGCCGAGATTGACCAAATGCTTGACGCCATGCGCGAGCGTGCTGAGGAAATACCGCAGTGGGAGTTCTGTGATGGCGTGTTGACGGCCCTGATCTGTACTCGCCGTGACGTGCCGGTAGAAGAGTTTTTACCCATGCTGGTGGGCGACGGCGAAGCGATTGAACGCAACGCCGACGGTAGCTTACCCGTGCTGCCAGCCTTTGCTGATGCGGCACAGCAGCTACGCTTTTTGGAGCTGTGGCAGATCCGCTGGGACGAAGTAACCGCCCAGCTTGATGCTGATGTGAAGAGCCTGGAAGAGGACGATACCTTCCAGCCAGACGCCATGGACATGCGCGGCGCCATTGCCAGCTTGCCCGAGGAAGAGCGCAAAGAAGTCGAAGGCCAGGATATTCCCTCATTCGGCCAGGTCTGGGCGCTGGGCTTTATGTTTGTGGTCGAAAACTGGGCCGAAGAATGGGCTGCACCCCGTGACAAGCAAGCCGCTGGCTGGCTGAATGATGCGCTCGATAACGTGGTCGCACTGACCGAAGACGACACTGGCACGCCCACCGTCTGCATGTACGATGAAAATGGCCCAGCCAGCACCAGCCAAGATCGCGTAGAAGCCTTTGGCGAAGCCATCTGGGCCATCTATGACCTGCGCCAGATCTGGAAGAGCATGGGCCCACGCCAATCCACCATTGTCAAAGCAGAGGTGCCCGGCCGCAACGATCCTTGCAGCTGCGGCAGCGGGAAAAAGTACAAAAAGTGCTGCGGCGCTTGATGGATAGGCGCTAAGCGCTGTACCCATTAAAAAGGCATTGCGCACTTGTGCAATGCCTTTTTTGCATGTGGCGATGCACTATTGGCCTTGGATCGAGAGCGCGGTTTACACGGTTTAACTTGGGGCATGCACTGCGCAGTCACTTCAATCTCTGCATGCCAGGCTGGCCAGCTACCCCGTAGCCTGGGGCGTGCGGGCAGGTTTTGTTGGCCGACTGAGCCCAAGAGCGGGTTGTAGTCTTCCATAAAGGCATCTCAGTCCACCTTATTGCCCCAGGCGGGCTCACCTCAAGAGTGCCTGAACGAAGCCGCGGCCAGCAGCATGGGTTTGACGGCATTTTTGTAGCCGCTGTCGAAATGACTGCGAACATAGTTCACGACGCACGCAATCTGCTCAGGCGTTGTTGAACTGCAGGGGCTTCCCATAAACGCAAGCGCTGAGGGGTACTTTCTTGATGGATTTATTCACCTGGACGATCAAGTGACTTGAAACGAGGACCAGGAAGTACATCTACAGACAAGGGATGGGGGTGCACAAGGTGTGCACCCCAGAAGCAAACCGTGTAGCAAAGCTCCTTTCAACATCGTGTGATGTCGGTGCGCTCACAATGCAACAACCTCGCGTGCTGCTGGCTTGGCCTGTTCATGGCATCTTTGCTCCCGCATCTGACATGTTTAAACGGATGGTTTAAGCAGCGCATCGCAGGAGTTGTTCTCTTGCTGTGCGAGGCTTGTTGATTTGCCAGATGCCGGTGCGTTGGCCTTGGCTGGCGTGCGCCGATCGTCATCGATAGGCCCTAGAATGGGCCGTTTTCTTTTTTCTTTCTTTGTCCGGGGGATCATCTATGAATCTGATGAATATCATCACCAAGCAACTGATTGAAATCATCGAGTGGACCGATGATTCGCGCGACACCCTGTCGTACCGTTGGCCCGATGAGGACAAGGAAATCAAAAACGGTGCCCAGCTGATTGTGCGCGAGTCGCAGCAGGTGCAGTTTGTCTCCGAAGGCCAGTTTGCCGACCTGTTCAATCCGGGTCGCTATCAGCTGACCACGCAGAACATCCCGATTCTGTCCACGCTGCGCGGCTGGAAGTACGGCTTCAACTCGCCCTTCAAGTGCGATGTCTACTACATCAACACGCGCTTGTTCACGGGCAACAAATGGGGCACGTCCAACCCCATCATGATGCGGGACAAGGACTTTGGCGTGATTCGCCTGCGCGCCTTTGGCAGCTACGACTTCCGCATTACGGATGCTGCCAAGTTCCTCAAGGAAGTGGCGGGCACGGACCAGAACTTCCGTATTGACGAGTTTGCCGACACCATGCGTTCGCGCATCGTCAGCATCTTCTCCGAAGCGCTGGCCAAGGCCCAGGTGCCTGCTCTTGACGTGGCTCAGCGCTACAGTGAACTGGGCGATGCCCTGCTGCAGGTCATCAACCCTGCTGTCAGCGACAAATACGGTCTGGAAATCACCACCTTCCTGGTCGAAAACGTTTCCGTACCACCCGAAGTCGAACAAGCCATCGACAAGCGCTCCAGCATGGGCGCGATTGGCAATCTCAACGACTATGTGAAATACCAGATGGGCGCTGCCATGGCCAATGGCGGTGAAGGCGCGGCCGCAGCCACCATCCCTGCCACCATGGCCATGGGCTTTGGCATGGCGCAGGAGATGATGAAGAGCATGCAAGGCGGCGGGGCCGCTGGTGCTCCTGCAAACGCAGCAGCAGCTGCAGACCCCTTCTCGCCTGCAGCGGCCCAGGCTGCCCAAACACCCGCTGCGCCTGGCGCCGGTGCTTTGCAAGTGTTGACACCTGCACAAGCTGCCCAGGTGCTGGGCGTGGCCGAGGCCGATGTGCTGGCCGAGATTCAGGCTGGCAACCTCAAGGCGCGCCAGATTGGCAGCCAGTGGCGGATTGCGCAGGCGGCGCTGGATGAATTCCTGCGCGGGTAACTGAACAGCACCCCCTGAGGCGCTAACCGCGCCTTCCCCCTCTCTGGCGCTGCGCGCCGGAGGGGGACGACACCTTCGCTGCGGGGCGGCCCTTGCTCGGTGTCTCTGGCTTGGGCCGCGCCAGTTTCAA
>JAVXMM010000035.1:0-41312 GCA_036646255.1 Comamonas sp. | reverse complement strand
CTGTAACGTCACCAAAGTATGAAAAGCTACAACAGTTTTGGAAATTGTGGGGTGCGGTGGCCAGAAACTATGTACTGGTGGCTACACAGTGGCTACACGGGCCAAAGACAAAAAACCCCGCTATCGTTTAAATAGCAGGGTTTTCTTTGCTGTATTGGTGCCGGAGAGATGAATCGAACACCCGACCTTCTCATTACGAATGAGCTGCTCTACCGACTGAGCTACACCGGCGTAAGTCCTAAATTATAGCGTGAAATTTAGACTCGGTAGTGATCGCTGCGGATTTAGGCCTCCAGGTGGTACTTGGTGATACGTTCCACTTCGTTTTTGGAGCCCAAGACCACGCTCACTCGCTCGTGTAGTTTGGTGGGTTGTACTTCCAGGATGCGCTGGCGGCCGTTGGTGGCGGCACCGCCGGCTTGCTCGACCAGCCAGCTCATGGGGTTGGCCTCATACATCAGGCGCAACTTGCCGGGTTTGTTAGGCTCACGCTTGTCCCAGGGGTACATGAAGACACCACCACGGGTTAGGATGCGGTGCACGTCGGCCACCATGGATGCGATCCAGCGCATGTTGAAGTCTTTGTTGCGTGGGCCCTCCACACCAGCCAGGCATTCGTCCACGTAGCGCTTAACAGGGGCATCCCAGTGGCGCATATTGCTCATGTTGATGGCGAATTCTTTGGTGTCTTCGGGGATGCGCACATTCTCTTGTGTTAGCACGAAGCTGCCCATTTCACGATCCAGTGTGAACATGGCGACGCCGTGGCCAAAGGTCAGTACCAAGGTGGTTTGTGGGCCATACACGCAGTAGCCTGCGGCGACTTGCTCGGTGCCAGGCTGCAAGAAGTCTTCTTCGGTCACGCCGGGGTGGCCATCGGGTTTTTTGAGTACGCTGAAGATGGTGCCGATGGAGACGTTAACGTCAATGTTCGACGAGCCGTCTAGCGGGTCAAACATCAGCAGGTATTCACCTTGTGGGTAGCGGTTGGGCACCAGGTAGATGCCTTCCATTTCCTCCGAAGCCATGGCAGCCAGGTGGCCACCCCATTCGTTGGCCTCGATCAGTACTTCGTTGGCGATGATGTCTAGTTTTTTCTGAACTTCGCCTTGCACGTTCTCGCTGCCGGCGGTGCCCAGCACATCACCCAATGCGCCTTGGTTAACGCTGTGGCTGATGTGCTTGCAGGCGCGCGCGACTACTTCGATCAGTAGACGAAGCTGTGCTGGGATTAGGCCGTCAACGCGTTGTTGCTCTACCAGGTAGCGCGATAGGGAAATGCCTTTTTTCATAACTCTTCCAATTAATGCAAATTCATGACAAGCCGCCATTGGTGAACGGCTCGTGTCTATTTAATAGGAGGCACAGACACCGCTAAGTACATTGCAGATTTGCGCTTGTTACAAGGCAACGCTGGCGCGCATTAGCAGTGGCGGCGGTGGCTCTTAATGGCTAAGCGCCTGGTTGACGATTTCGCGCACGTCGTTGCTCAGCTTGGAGCTGGCTGCGACCTTGGCAATGGCTTCGCCTGCGGCGGTGCGGTAGGGCTCGGCCAGCTTCTTCCAGCGATCCAGCGCGCGCGCCAGGCGGGCGGCGACTTGCGGGTTGAATGCGTCGAGCGCCAGTACTTGTTCAGCCCAGAAGGCGTAGCCTGCGCCGTCTGCACGGTGCAGGCCGCCGGGGTTGCCGTTGCAGTAGCTAAAGATCACGCTGCGGGCGCGGTTGGGGTTTTTGATGTGGAAGTCGGGCTGCTTCATCAGCTGGCGCACAGTGGGTAGGGCGCTGCCATCTACGTCAGGGGCGCCTGCTTGCAAGGCAAACCATTTGTCGATGACGAGGTCATCATTCTTGAACATGGTGTGAAAGCTTTGCAGTGCACCAGCGGCCAGAGGGCTGCCGCTCACTACTAAGGCCGACAGTGCGTTGTAGCGGTCGGTCATATTGCCTGCATCTTTAAAGCGCTGCAGGGTTTTGCCCGGCCAGACTTTGTCTCCCGATGCGCGAGCGGCTACGCAGAGCATGAGCAGTGCATGACCAGCCAGCGCGCGTTTGCCGGCGCTAATCGCGTCAGGGTTGTAGGCCCCGGTATTGCTATTTTGCTCATAGGCCCAAGCCCAGTCTGCTTGCAGGTCAGTGGCCAGTTGTTGGCGCATGGCTTCGCGCACCTGGTGCACGATTTGCGGGTCGACGTTCTCGAGCTGCTCAGTAATATAGCTCTCAGATGGCAGGGTCAGTGCCAGGTCCTTGAAGGCGGCATCCAGCTGCGGATCGCGCAGCACGGAGCGCAAGGCGCTCACATACGATGTGGGCAGCAGGTTGACATCTGATTGACCAATGGCGCCCGCCGACTGATCCCAGGAAGCTATCTTTTCTAGAGCAATGCGCAGACCCAGGCGCTGGCTGGCTTCCCAGCGGTTGAAGGCGTCACTGTCGTGGGCCAGCATGTGGCGCAGTTCGTCGTCGCTGTAGTCGATATCAAGCACAACAGGCGCGCTGAAGTTGCGCAGCAGCGATGGCGTGGGTTGTTGGGTAACGCCTTCAAACACGATGGTTTGCGTGTCTTGCGTAAGCACCACGGTGTGGCTGGTGGAGCTGTTGGCGACGCTGGTGAGTGTGGCATCAGCGCGGAGGTTGATAGGCAAGGCGCTGCCATCGGCACCAATCAGGCCCAAGGTGACGGGGATGACAAATGGCTCTTTGCTAGGCTGGCCTGCGGTGGCGGGGCAGCTTTGCGACAGGGTGAGCGTGTAGGTTTGTGCGGCAGCATCAAACATGCCGCTAGCGGCCAGGCGTGGTGTGCCCGACTGGCTGTACCAGCGCTTGAATTGCGGCAGGTGCTGGGCCAAGGGCGATGTAGGGTTGGCATCGGCAATGGCTTGGGTAAAGTCATCACAGGTGACAGCCTGGCCATCATGGCGCTCAAAGTAGAGAGCCATTCCCTTGGCAAAGCCTTCGCGGCCCACCAGCTCGGCCTGCATGCGCACCACTTCGGCGCCTTTTTCGTAGATGGTGACGGTGTAGAAATTGTTGATCTCTACATAGCTGTCGGGGCGCACCGGGTGAGCCATGGGGCCTGCGTCTTCGGGGAACTGCACGGTGCGCAGCACGCGCACATCGTCAATGCGCTTGACGGCGCGGGCAGATGCACTGCCAGCCATATCCATGCTGAACTCTTGGTCGCGGAAGACGGTCAGGCCCTCTTTCAGGCTTAGCTGGAACCAATCGCGACATGTGACACGATCGCCTGTCCAGTTGTGGAAGTACTCGTGGCCGATCACGCTTTCGATGCCGGCGTAGTCGGTGTCGGTGGCAGTGGCTTGGCTGGCCAGCACATACTTGGTGTTAAAGATGTTGAGGCCCTTGTTCTCCATCGCGCCCATGTTGAAGTCGCTGGTTGCGACGATCATGAAGCGGTCTAGATCCAGGCTCAAACCAAAGCGTGCTTCGTCCCAGGCTACGCTGGCCATCAGCGAGTTCATCGCATGCTCGGTCTTCTCCAGATCGCCGGGGCGCACAAAGACTTGCAGCAAATGCTCGTTACCTGCACGGCTCTTGATTTTTTGCTCACGAGCAACCAGGTTGCCCGCAACCAGGGCAAACAAATAGCTGGGTTTTTTGTGCGGGTCAACCCACTTGGCGAAGTGGCGGCCGTCGGGCAAATCGCCTTGCTCGACCAAGTTACCGTTGGACAGCAGCACCGGGAATTGGATCTTGTTGGCGCGCAAGGTAACGGTGTACATCGCCATTACATCGGGGCGATCAAGGAAATAGGTGATGCGGCGGAAGCCTTCGGCCTCGCACTGGGTAAAGAATGAGCCGTTACTGGTGTACAGGCCCATCAGCTTTGTGTTTTTCTCGGGGATACAGGTGGTGAAGATCTCCAGATCCACCGGCTCGCTCCCCTGCGGCAGGTTCTCCAGCACCAAGTCTGATCCATCCATCTTGAATGAGGATGCCGCGCCGTTGACCATTACGCGGGCCAGGTTTAGCTCGTCGCCGTTCAAGTGCAACGCTTGTGCGGGCACATCGGGGTTGCGACGCACGCGCATTTTGTTCAGGACACGGGTCTTGGCCGGGTCCAAGTCAAATGTCAGGTCGACCGTATCAATCCACCATGCCGGTGCCTGGTAGTCGGCGCGGTACACGGCCTGTGCTTGTCCTTCACGCATCATGGAGTTTCTCCAAAAACTGGTTGTTTAACAGGGTCGAAAAATCTGGCGCCCACGCCATCACGTGTGGGCCGCCCAGGTCTTGTGCGTTGTGTGTGGTGCCAATGCCTACGGCGCGCATGCCGGCGCGGCGCGCGGCCTCAATGCCGTGGGGGGCATCTTCAAACACAATACACGCAGCCGCATCCACGCCCAAACGCTCAGCGGCTTTCAAAAAAATATCGGGGTGGGGCTTGCCAGGCAAGCCTTCGTCGCCGCGTGCAATTGCTTGTGCAGGCGGCTGCATGTTCAGGTTGCCCAGCACAAAATTCACGTTCTGCTGATCGCCTGCCGTGCCAATGCCAACTTTGATGCCCATGTCGCGCGCTTTGGCTTGAAAAGGCTCAAAGCCATCCACCGCGCTGAAGTGAGCTGCAAAAAGCTCGCGGTAAATGCCTTCCTTCTCTTCGGTGATTTGCTCGGACTCTTGCGCAGTCACTGTGCGGCCCATCAAGGCGCAGGCGCATTCAAAGGCATTTTTTCCCGTAGTCAGGCGCATGAAAGCGGGCACGTCCAGATCCATGTGGTGGCGGCGCGCGTACTCTACCCATGCTTTTGCATGCCAAGGCATGGAATGCACCATGGTGCCGTCCATGTCAAAAATCAGCGCTTGGATGTGATGCATTGCGAACAGCTTCTTTCAGTGATGGAGGGGGGCGAGCAGCCCCTGAACATATCGAATGGACAGAGCAGCAGTACACGCTGCCCATACCATTACACGCCTTGCTTGAGCGAGGCTTCGATGAACACATCCAAATCGCCATCCAGCACCTTTTGGGTGGCCGAGACTTCGACGTTGGTGCGCAAATCCTTGATACGGCTGTTGTCCAGCACGTACGAGCGGATCTGGTGGCCCCAACCCACATCGGTCTTGGTGTCCTCCAGCTTTTGCTGCTCCTCCTGGCGTTTGCGCATTTCGTAGTCATATAGACGCGAGCGCAGGCGTTGCCACGCCACATCGCGGTTGCTGTGCTGGCTACGGCCATCCTGGCATTGCACCACGATGCCGGTAGGCATGTGGGTCAGACGCACGGCTGAGTCGGTCTTGTTAATGTGCTGGCCACCGGCGCCTGATGCGCGGTAGGTGTCGGTACGCACGTCCGATGGGTTGATGTTGATTTCGATCGAATCATCAATTTCGGGATAAACAAACAGCGACGAAAAACTGGTGTGGCGGCCGCCAGATGAGTCAAACGGCGATTTGCGCACCAAGCGGTGTACGCCAGTTTCAGTGCGCAGCAGGCCGTAGGCGTACTCGCCCTCCACCTTGATAGTCGCGCTCTTGATGCCAGCGACGTCGCCAGGAGTTTCTTCTTCGACCGTGGTCTTAAAGCCCTTGCGCTCGGCGTACTTCAGGTACTGGCGCAGCAGCATGCTGGCCCAGTCACAAGCCTCGGTACCGCCTGCACCGGCCTGGATGTCGATAAAGCAGTTCAGTGGATCAGCCTCGTGGCTGAACATGCGACGGAACTCCAGCTCTTCGATCAGCGGGGCGAGCTTGGCGGTTTCGCCTTCAATCGTCTCTAGCCCTGCTTCATCGCCTTCTTCCTTGCTCATTTCGTAGAGCTCGGTGTTGTCAGCCAGCTCGCTAGTCAGCTTTTGCAGGGTGAGTACGACGGAGTCGAGCGATTTTTTCTCTTTGCCCAGTTCTTGGGCTTTTTTCGGATCGTTCCAGACGGCAGGGTCTTCTAGCGATGCGTTGACGGTGCGCAGGCGTTCAAACTTTGCATCGTAGTCAAAGATACCTCCGAAGCTCTTCTGTCCGGGTGGACAGGTCTTCGAGGGTGGTGCCAATCAGGTTGATGCGTTCTGCTTCCATGGTCTTATCTCTTATCTGGTCAAAATTTGTGTAACCCTTTATTTTCTCACGGTTTGCTGCGGGTGGCGGCAACCAAGGTTAACAAGCAGGCTGACTTTGTTGTTACGCCATTCCTTGGGGTATTCATTCTTAAATTGATAGTTGCTAGCGCCCGCTGGCGGGGCGCTAGCAACTATTCAGGCCAAGAATTGCTCCAACATGCGGGCCAGGATGGCGGGTTGATCGTGGTGCAGCATGTGGCCTGCATCGGCGATATCGGCCAGCTGTGCGTGGCGCACCAGGGCCAAGCGCTGTAAAAACGCATCCAGCGTGTACTTGCCTTGCCAGAACGCGGCCATGGTGTCGGGTACGGCTTTCACCACCAAGGTGGGGCAGTCAATGGCGGCGTAGCAGGCCTGCATCTCATCGGCACGAAAGAGCTGAGCGCTGACGACCTTGTGTGCATCGTCCCCGCTGATGTGCCACAGCCCATCATCACCTCGCTGCGCCCAGTGCTGAGCCAGCCACAGCGCCTTTTCGGCGGGCAGGTGGGGGTTGTTCTTCTGCAAGCGGGTAGCTACGTCAGCGGCGCTGGCGTAGGGCTTCATACCCATTTGGTTGTTGCGTAACTGGCGTATTTCATCTAACCACCGGGCAGTGCGCTGCGGCGCCTGGCTGGCCTCGGTGGCTGGCAGGCCAAAGCCTTCCAGGTTGATCAGGCGGCGCACTCGCGCAGGCCGTGCGGCGGCATACATCATCACTACATTGCCGCCCATGCTGTGTCCCAGCAGGTCAACCGGCGAGCTGGGGCTGATCCAGTCGATCAGTGCGTCCAGATCGCCCAGGTAGTCAACGAAGGGGAAGTGGTCAGGCGCTGGTGTGCGGCGGCTCAGGCCAAAGCCACGCCAATCAGGCGCGATGATGGTGCGGCCGCTGGTAAAGGCGTCGCTGAGCTGATCCACCACAAACTGAAAAGACGCACCCACATCCATCCACCCATGGCATAGCACCAGAACGGGCTGGGCGCGGCTGCTGCCCCATTGCAGCACTTGGTAAGGCTGGTTGCGAATGTTCAGCTGCTGGGGTGTGGCGGTGCGGTGGGCTTGGTACATACGAGTAGCGTTGGGTCGATGGGGATGCATGATTTTGGACGAGAGCTGCTGCTGGGTGCGGTTGCATGCGGGACGCCAAAACTGCCGGTAGATAGTTATATAGTCTGCTGGCGAAGATTTAGCAGCGATCTAACTTAGGGATACATAGAGATGCAAGACGTACAACTTGGCCGCAGCGATTTGAAGGTATCGCCCATTTGCCTAGGCACCATGACGTTTGGCGAGCAGGTCAATGAGGCCGATGCGCAGGCCATGCTGAGCCATGCGCTGGAGCGTGGCGTTTATTTTTGGGATACGGCCGAGATGTATGCAGTGCCCGCCCGAGCCGAGACCTATGGCGCAACCGAGACCATCATTGGCAACTGGTTCAAAGCCAACCCCGGCAAGCGTGAAAAAGTCGTGCTTGCCAGCAAAGTAGCAGGCCCATCGCGTGGCATGCCCTGGGTGCGCGAGGGCAAGGGCATGACGCCTGCTGACATCGTTGCATCCTGCGATGCCAGCCTGCGCCGCCTGCAGACAGATGTGATCGATCTGTACCAGATTCACTGGCCCGAGCGCCAGGTGCCTGCGTTTGGCAACATCTACTACGATCCGAAAAAAGAAACCAGTGAAACCACGATTCTCGAGCAGCTAGAGGCGCTGGCTGGCTTGGTGAAGGCTGGCAAGATCCGGCATATTGGCCTGTCAAATGAGACGCCTTTTGGCGTACACGAGTTTGTACGTCTGGCCGAGCAATGTGGCCTGCCACGTGTGGTGAGTGTGCAAAACCCTTACTGTCTGGTCAATCGCACCTGGGAGAATGGCCTCGATGAAACCTGTGACCGCCTGGGCGTGTCACTGTTGGCGTACTCGCCACTGGCCTTTGGTCTGTTAACGGGCAAGTATGACGAATGCGGAATCTCAGGCCCGGATGCACCCAAGGAAACCCGCATCTCCGGTTACGAATCGGTGCGCAAACAGCGATGGGCTCGCCCTGAGGCACTGCTCGCCGCCAAGCGCTACAACCAGCTGGCGCGCAAGCATGGCATGACACCCACCGCTCTGGCACTGGCCTTTTGCTACACCAAGTGGCAAGTCGCAAGCACCATCATCGGCGTGCGCACGATGGAGCAGCTCAAGGAGAACCTGAATGTCTGGGGCACACAATTGCCCGAGGATGTGCTGAAAGAAATCGACATCATCCGCTGGGAGTTGCGCGACCCTGCGCAGTAAAGTCAGGGATACGCTGAATTTGGATAAATATCCCTGTAGCGCCCATCCAGTGGGCGCTAGGGTGTTAAAAAATATAGCAGATGGCGAAGAAAGAAAAAAACGCTCATGTGAGCGAAACCCCCGCCACCCAATGGCTCAAGGCCCACAAGGTAGTGTTTACCGAGCACCCTTATGACTATGTGGAGCATGGTGGCACAGAGGAATCGGCCAAGCAGTTGGGTCTGGACGAGCACATGGTCATCAAGACCTTGGTGATGCAAGACCAGGATACCAAGCCGCTGATCGTGCTGATGCATGGCGACTGCAAAGTATCGACCAAGAATCTGGCGCGCCAGATCGGCGCCAAGAGTGTGGAGCCTTGCAAGCCCGAGGTGGCTAACCGCCATAGCGGCTATCTGGTGGGCGGCACTTCACCTTTTGGCACGCGTAAGCAGATGCCGGTGTATATCGAGCAAAGCATTTTGGAGTTGTCGCGCATTGCCATCAATGGCGGGCGGCGTGGTTTTTTGGTGCAGATAGATCCCAAAGTCTGCGTCGATGTGCTGGGTGCCAAGCCGGTGCATTGCGCGCTGGCAGAATAGCGTACTTATTCATCCACAAATCAACGCCAGCCTGCACGACGCTTGGCTCAGGCGAGGGGAGTTAGAACTTGACCACCGTGTATTCCATCTTGGTAGCGATCGCCTCGTATTTGCTGGGCTCGCTGTCGTTTGCCGTCATTGTGAGTCGCGTGATGGGCTTGAACGACCCACGCACTTTTGGTAGCAAAAACCCCGGTGCCACCAATGTGCTGCGCTCGGGCAGCAAGGCTGCTGCTGTGGTGACTTTGTTGCTGGATGCTGCCAAAGGTTGGTTGCCGGTGGTGCTGGTGGCGTGGTTTGGCAAGCCTTACGGCCTGGAAGAGGGCACGATGGCACTCGCAGGTATTGGTGCCTTTTTAGGCCATTTGTGGCCCGTGTTCTTCAAGTTTGAAGGTGGCAAGGGTGTAGCGACGGCACTGGGTGTGCTGCTGGGCTTGAGCGCTTGGCTGGGATTGTTGGTGCTGGTGAGCTGGGTGGTGGTGGCTGCTATCTGGCGCTATTCGTCGCTGTCGTCCCTGGTGGCATCGGTGCTGGCACCGGTGTACTACATCTTGCTGGGTGGTGAGTTGTGGGATTTCAGTCGCTGGGTTTTTATCGCAATTCTGGCCATGTCAGCCTTGCTGATCTACCGCCACAAGCTCAATATTGAGCGCTTGATTGCGGGCAAGGAGTCCAAGCTGGGGAAGAAGAAGGTTAAATAAACTGACCGTATCAAGCAAGATCTGATGGGCTGAGTCTGCGGTGATTCAGCCCTTTTTTTGATGGCGGCCTTATGCTGCATAGCGTCGCAATCCTTCAATGTCTTTGAGTCGCACGCTGCGGTAACCCACCTCCACGAGATCTTGCTTTTCCAGCTCCAGCAAGGCCTCGTTAAAGCGGGCACGTGATACCTGGCAAAAATCGGCCAACTCACTTTGCGTGATATTGAGCAAGCCTGCATCGGGGAAGGGGAAGTTCAACGGTGTGATGAGCGAGCCCAGACTTTGAGCCACTCGACCCATGACGCTCATGCATTGCTGGGCCGTTAGCAGGCGCATCAACTGGTGGGTGCGCTCGGCCATCAGCTCTAGCAAAAACTGGCTAAAAGTGGGTGATTGCTGGCGCAGGGCGTCAAACGCATGGGCGGGCAGGGTTAGCATCGTTAGGTCATGCAGCGCAATGGCATCGCAATCCAGAGCGGTCCGCTGGCGCAGTAAATAGCTCTCGCCAAACCAGCTGCCTGCATAGCCGCACAGGGTAATGGAGCGTCCATCTTCGGTGGGAACGCAGACTTTGGCCGCACCGCGCAGCACGCCTGTCCAGCCTTTTGGTGCATCGCCGGTGTTCCACAGGTATTGGCCTGCGTGCACATGGCGTACGCGCAGGTGGGGGTGAACGATGCAATGCACTTGTTCTTCGCTCACCGTATGGGCCCACATGCAATGCCTCCATTGGGCTATCACCTGTTCTTTGCTAATAAACGCGGGCTTGAATTTCATTTGTAATGAGAATTGTTCTCAAAAGAAAAGAGTTCGCATTCTCCCTCATTTACGCTTTGCCCTGTTGTTGTCACAGAACAAAAAGGCTTACGTATGCAGGTTCAGGGGCAGATGGGAACAGCCCATCCTATTGAATATGGTGGTGCATGGGCGATCAGACCTATCGCCTTGGCCATTGCTGTAATGGCAAGCAGTGTGCAGGCGCAGACTGCGCAGCAGACGGATGCGCCAAGTAGCACTGAAGCCGAGTTGGAAGTGCAGCGCGTAGTGGCATCTGCCGCACCCAGCATACGCAGCGAGCTGGCTCAGACCACCCAGATCATCGAAAACGATCAGCTGCAGCAGCAAGTGATGGCTGGCAAAAGCGTGGCTGAGGCCTTGGGCCAGTTGGTGCCGGGGATTGATCTCGGTGGGCAGTCGCGCAGTAATTTTGGACAAAACCTGCGTGGGCGCACCATGCTGGTGATGGTGGATGGCGTCTCACTCAACAGCTCACGTGGTACGGCTCGCCAGTTGGATGCAATCGATCCATTCAACATCGACCGTATTGAGGTCTTATCTGGCGCCAGTGCCTTGTACGGTGGCGGGGCTACCGGGGGCATCGTCAACATCATCACGAAAAAGGGGAGTACGGCTGGGCTGCAGATGGGGAGCGAAGTCGGCGTAACCTCTGGGTTTCAGGGGTCGCGTGACCACCAGTACCGCTTGGCGCAGTCGGTCGCGGGTGGTAATGAGCGCGTTCAGGCACGCTTGGGAATTGCGCTACAAAACAATGGAAGCTTTTACGACGGCAAGGGCAACCCCGTCCGCACCGACATTGCACAGACCGATGCCCAAAATACCAAGGGCGTAGATGTGCTGGGCAACATGCAAATCCAGATTAGCCCTGAGCAAAGCCTGGGCCTGACTGCACAGTACTACCGTAACAAGTTCGATGGGTCGTCTTACTTGTATGGCGGCCCCAATTTGGCAGGCATTATGGGCGGCAAGCCCGAGTTGCTGGAGCAGCGCGGTGGTTTTGTGAGTGATGTGATGCCCAAGACCGAGCGCGCCATGATCAATGCCGACTACCACGCTTCCCAGGTGTGGGGCGGGCAAGACTTGTATGTGCAGGGTTTTTGGCGGCAGGAGAAGTTGGACTTTGCACCTTTCCCCAGTTCGGTGGTCACCGCATCGCGTCAAAACACCGACACCTGGGGGCTGAAGGCCGCGCTGGCCAAGTCTTGGGGGGGCTTCAATCTGCGCTATGGCGTAGATTGGGATCGCGAGAGTTTTGATGGCAGCGCTGCCGTTTTTGACACCGCGCAGTCCCTCGCCAGCGGTGGCTTGATCAACCGCCAGATTGGCAGCACTGGCCGCTACCCCGGCTACCGCGTTGATACCGCCGCAGCCTTTGCCCAGGCAGAGTGGAAGCTGGGCCCGCAGTGGTCGCTGAATGGCGGCCTGCGCTATCAAAGTACCGATTTGCAGGTGGACGATTTTGTAGGCTACACCCAGCAGGTCTACATGCTGCTGGGCCGTGGTAAGACGGCTGATGTGATTCCCGGTGGCAAAAACAGCTACAACGTAAGTCTTTTTAACCTGGGTGCGCGTTACCAAATCGATGCTGCGCGTAGTACTTGGCTTAACTACGCCGAAGGTTTTGAACTACCTGATCCGGCCAAATACTACGGCCAAGGCAGCTACCAGGCCAATGGCTCGCACTGGCAGTTGACCAATGGCATAGACCCGAAGAGCTCGCCCTTGCAGGGCATCAAGACGCGGCAAGTGGAGTGGGGATTTAAGCAGGGCAGTGGCGCGCTCAAGCTGCAATCGGCGCTGTTCTACGCTTGGTCGGACCAGACCTTGCAGCTTAACAATGCCAACAACAACGTCACTATCAATGTGCTGGATGAGAAGCGCCGCAATTACGGCTGGGAAGGGTCGCTGGACTACGCGCTAGACAAAGACTGGGCCGTGGGTGGCAATGCGTTGTGGATTCGCTCGCAAACCCGGCAAAACGGCAGCTGGGCCAAGCAGACCATCATGACAGCCAGCCCCTCCAAGCTGTCAACCTATGTGCAGTGGAGCCCCAACCCGTGGAGTCTGCGTCTGCAAGCCACGCATTTGTTCACGCTCAAAGATGCAAGCGCGGGCAAGATCGATGGCTTTACCGTGCTGGATTTGATGGGCGGCGTCAAACTGCCTGTGGGCCGCGTCAACTTCGGTGTCCAGAACTTGCTGGATAAACAGTACCTTACCACCTGGTCACAGCGCGCCATGGCTTTGTATGGCGTAGGGGCCGTGTCGCCGCAAACCTTTGCGTTCTATGGCAGGGGACGCACTTTCTCGATCAACTACAGCGTGGAATACTGATGCTGACCAGTGCGCGCAGCGAGGCGGCCACCTCCTTATCTACGCAGCGTCCTTGGCAGTTTTGGACGGTGCTGGTGGCACTCTACATCGCGCAAGGTGTGCCGTCATATTTGATGATCATGACCGTTCCTGCAGCGTTGCGAGCCGCTGGCATGCCGCTGCAGCAGGTGGGCATGCTTTCCATTTTGATGCTGCCCTTGGTGCTGAAGTTTTTGTGGGCGCCGTGGGTAGATCGCCTGCGCCCATTGCGCTGGGGCCACCGGCGTGGGTGGATTGTGTGCACGCAGGTGGTCACCGTGCTGGCGATTGCTGCATTGGCTTGTGCGGGGCCGCAGGCGTCCATCATCACGATTGTCTGTATTGGCATGTGTTTGGCGCTCAGCATTGCCACGCAAGATATTGCTACCGACGGCTATGCCACGCAACAATTGCGCAGCAATGAGCTGGGCCGTGGCAATGCCATACAGGCAGCATCGGTGGCAGGTGGCGTGCTGCTGGGCGGCAGCTTGGCCATGGCCTTGGTCGATCACTGGGGCTGGTTGCCCACCATGCTGCTGATGGCAGTGTTGTGCCTTCTGCCCTTGCTGGCGTTGCCTTGGATGGATGAGGCCTTGCCCCAGGCCGTTGGCGATATGGCCCAAGAATGCCCGGCTACCACTGCAACGCGCCCAAGCGTTCGGCAGTTTTTTGCGCGGCCAGGGGTCTGGGCGATCTTGGGTTTGGCTGTGGTTTACCGCTTGAGTGAAGGCATGCTGCGATCGATGGAGAGCAGCTATTTGCTGCACAGCGGTTTGACGTTGAGCCAAGTGGGGTTGATTGCGGGCAGCGGCGCGGCGGTGGCAGGCTTGGGCGGTAGCTGGCTGGCGGCAAGGTGGCTGCAGCGCCGCAGCCGCGACCAGGTGTTGCTGGGCTTAAGCGCATTACGTGTGCTGGCTTTTGGATTGTTTTTAGCGCATTCACTGCATTGGCTTGGTGGCACCGTGCCCTTGGTCGTGTTGGCCGTGGGTTTGAGCGTGCAGCGCTATATGGAGATGGTGGCGCTGTACGCGTTGTTCATGGCCTCATCCAGTCGTCGCCAGCCGGGCACGGATTTTTCCATTTTTACCTGTGCCGAGCTGCTGAGCTACATGCTCAGCTCCATGGCGGGAGGTTTTATTGCCAAGCAATTTCAGTTCACTGGGCTTTTTGCCGTTGCAACAGTGATTGCTGTGGGCTGCTGGCTGGCAACGGCTGCGCTTTTGCGGCGCCATGCAGGCCAAGCACCACAGGGAGCGATCGCATGAACAACATTTCTACATTGCCACCCCGAAAAGCCTGCATACGTTTACCCCAAACGGGCCCGTTTGTGGATTGGCTGGTGCAGCATTGGCGTGAAGAGGGTATTGATGTAGCCCAGCCTGAAACAGGTGTAGTGCTGCTGGCGCTGGCCGAGGTGGGCACGGTGGAATTGCGCCAAGTCAGCAATCGCCAGCTTGATTGTGTGCTGGAGCCCGTGGCATCGCGCATGGGCGAGTTGATGCAACTGTCGCTGTCCGAGCATATTAGCCAGTTTGCCGATGAGCAGGCATGGCCTGAGGGCAGTTGGGAGCTGGTGTGGGAAGGCTCCCGCCCCCGCGCTGCTGCCGGGCTGCAGGTGATGCGGGTGGTAAGCAACCAAGTGCTGTCTCCAAGCATGCGGCGTATTCGCTTGGAGGCGGGTGATTTAAGTGCATTTGTGCAAGGTGGCCTGCATGTGCGCATGCTGCTGCCAGTACTAGGCCAGCAGCCCGAATGGCCCGTATTGCTGGATGATGGACGGCTGCAATGGCCGCTAGATAAACCACGGTTAGCGCGCCGTACTTATACGATTAGTGCTATTAATTTTGAAGAAATCTGGCTCGAGGTAGATGCCTTGCTGCACCACAGTCCTGCCAGCAGCGATCTGCAGACCTCGGCACCCGGTGCCACCTGGGCAGCTGGCGTGCAGCCGGGTAGCGAAGTGGGCGTGCTTAGCCCCGCAGGTGGCTTGCTGCCGCAGGCAGCACACTGCGTACTCGTGGCAGATGCCTGTGCCTTGCCTGCTGCAGCACGCATCGTCAACGCACAGCCCGCAGGCAGCACCTTGCAGTTGTTGCTGTGGGTGACCAACGCACAAGAGCAAGCCGCGCTGGCCCCGCAATTTGCAGGTATGCACGTCACGTGGCTACACGGTGGTTTTCCTGGTGCATCGCAGCTAGAGATTGCCCAGGTGCTGCAATGGCTGGCGCTGCAAGAGTGGCAGAGGCCCGACACGGCGTTGTGGGTAGCAGGTGGCCTACCATTGGCGCAGGCGGTACGCCGCTGGGTGTCTGGTCAGCCGTCTCTGGCATCCTTGCGCTCCATGATTCATACCTATTGGCGCTAATGGCTACATCTCAACCATCTGTATCCACCGGCCCACGCGCCATCCCCAAAAGTGTGTGGGCGCTGGGCTTTGTATCCATGTTTATGGATATTTCGTCTGAAATCGTTCACGCGCTGTTGCCCATCTACATGGCGACGGTGTTGGGCGCCACCGCCCTGCAAGTGGGGCTGATTGAAGGCATTGCCGAGGCAACTGCCTCCATCACCAAGGTGTTCTCCGGCGTAATCAGTGACCGCTTTGGCAAGCGCAAGTTGCTGGCTGTTATCGGCTATAGCTTGGGCGCGCTGACCAAGCCCGTCTTCCCGCTGGCAACAGGTTTGGGCTGGCTGGTGGGTGCGCGTTTTGTAGACCGCGTTGGCAAAGGTATACGTGGTGCGCCGCGTGATGCACTGGTAGCCGATGTCACCCCCCCTGAGTTGCTCGGCGCCGCCTACGGCCTGCGCCAAACCCTGGACACCATAGGCGCGTTCACCGGCCCGCTATTCGCCATCATGCTGATGTGGTGGACGGCCAATAACTATCAGATGGTGTTTTGGTTTGCCGTGCTTCCAGCTTTTATCGCCGTTGCTATTTTGGTGATTTTTGTGAAGGAGCCAGAGCGCCTGCCCGTCGCCAAGCCCCACCGCTTTCCGCTGCACCGGGCCGAGATGGCGCGCCTGGGGCGGGTGTACTGGTGGGTGGTAACCATAGGCGTAGTGATGACCTTGGCGCGCTTTAGCGAGGCATTTTTGGTGCTGCGCGCGTTGGATGCAGGCCTCGCGCCCATGCTGGCCCCGCTGGTGTTGGTGGTGATGGGCGTGGCGTACTCGCTGTCTGCCTACCCGGCCGGTGCACTATCAGACCGCCTGCCGCGCCACCAGTTACTGGCAGTTGGTATGGCGTTGCTGGTGCTGGCCGACCTGGCGTTGGCCTTGCTGCCCGGCCTGTGGGGCTTGGCGCTGGGCGCTGCACTATGGGGGCTGCACATGGGCTGCACGCAGGGCCTGCTGAGCGCCATGGTGGCAGACACCGTGCCGGCCAATCTGCGCGGAACAGCCTTTGGCATGCTCCATTTACTGATGGGCATCGCCTTGCTGTTGGCCAGCGTGATTGCCGGTGGGCTGTGGGACAGGTTGGGGCACGAGGGCACTTTCATCACGGGAGCGGTATTTGCGGGGCTGGCGATGCTGGGGTTCATGGCCAAAAATCGCAACGCTTAAATAAGTATTTGCTATACATTTAAGAGCGTTAGGCGGCCGCTAGAAGGGCGCTGGAGTCATTATTTATCGGTTGCCGATTAATAGAGTTGGGCCGATACCCTCACGCCCGCCTTACTTCGCACGATCCAGCGTCAACTGCGGCCCAATCCGGCTCATATGAAAGCTATTCAAAAAGCTATTGCCCAGCAACACAAAAGGCATGTCGGTGGATGTGATCACGGCGTCTACGTTGCGCAGCTCTACGTCAGATATGCGCACGCTGGCGAGTTTGAGTTGCCAGCCCTGGGCCACGCCGTTGGCGGTGGCCATGCGTACGGGGCGGCCTTTGCTGTAATCAACGCCTAGTTTGCGGGCCTCGGCCATGCCCAAGCTGACCGTGGTGGCGCCAGTGTCTACCAAAAAACGGGTGGATTTTCCGTTGATCATGCCGGGTGTCATAAAGTGGCCGCTGGTGTCGGCCATCAGAACGATGCGGCCAGTGTTGCTGGTGGGTAGCTGGCCGCCAGATACGCTGACAGGCGATTCGCCCATTCGCAGCGTATGCGGCTGGCCACCGATACGGACCTGGGCCTCGCCGTCTTTTACGCTCACCACCTGCACCTGTTTGTAGCTGGTGCCTGCCTCTACTGCCTTGGGTGCGCTGCCATCCACCACCAGCAAAGCCTTGCCGCCCAAGATGCCGGTCAGCGCGACGGATTTGGGGCCATCTGCAGCATCCTGCGCCCAAGCTACCGCGGTTGCACAAGCCAACGCCAGCACGGGGAGCAGGTGCAGGGCGCGGGCGGTAACGGATGCTGGCTTCATAGTGGATAGGCTGATGGCGTACTTCTGGCAGGCGCTGGCAGCTATAGAAATAATAGTTATGAGTAAGAAAAAGCGGCAGACGCTTTGCAAGCTACTGCCGCCTAACCATAACAAAATGTATTCGATCAGTCTCGGAAATTGTTGAAGGAAAGTGGTACGTCGGTCACGTCCTTCTTCAGCATCGCCATTGCAGCTTGCAGGTCGTCACGCTTTGCGCCGGTGATGCGCACCGCGTCGCCCTGGATGGCGGCTTGCACCTTCATCTTGGTGTCTTTGATCAACTTCTGGATCTTTTTGGACATCTCTTGCTCGATACCGTTGCGCACCTTGATGACTTGCTTGACCTTGTCACCTCCCATTTTCTGGACACTGCCTTTATCCAGAAAGCGCACGTCCACATTGCGCTTGGTCAGCTTGTTGCGCAAGATTTCTTCCACTTGTTGCAGCTGAAAGTCGGCGTCACCAAACATGGTGATCTCTTTGTCTTTGAGCTCAATACCGGCGGATGTGCCTTTAAAGTCAAAACGAGTGCCAATTTCCTTGGCTGAATTTTCCACGGCGTTTTTGACTTCTACAAAATCAGCTTCGCAAACTACGTCAAACGATGGCATACATACTCTCCTTGCGCGCGCGGCGTAAAAAACGGCCCCCGCGCTCGCATCACTAGGGGGGGCTGCGCCCGCCAAGGGGGCAGTTTTTGCCTTGGGACGGCGCAGCAGCAAAAATGGCAGTCGCCACAAGTGCGACAATCTACGGATGTTAGTCGAGAAAAATGCCCCGCTGCAGCAGTACAACACCTTTGGCATCGTGGCGCGCGCCATGAATCTGGTGCGTGTGCAGTCTGAACAAGATATCCGTGATTTCCTGGCTGGCCCGCCGCTGGGCGCCAGTCGGCAAGTTGCCGTGTTGGGGGGCGGCAGCAATATCGTCATCACAGGCGATGTGGAGCCCACTGTCTTCAAGATGGAGATCATGGGCAAGCGCCTGGTGGCCGAGACGGACAAGCACTTTATCATCGAAGTGGGCGCTGGCGAGATCTGGCATGACGTGGTTGCCTGGAGCCTGGCAGCAGGCTATCCGGGGCTGGAGAATCTGGCTCTGATCCCCGGCACCGCAGGCGCTGCGCCTGTGCAAAACATTGGCGCCTACGGCGTTGAGTTACAAGACCGATTTGATTCGCTGGACGCGATCGACCTGGCCACTGGCGATTGCTTTAGCCTGAACGCCGCGCAATGCGCCTTTGGCTACCGCGATTCTGTTTTTAAACACGCCCCGGCCGAGACCATGCCTCTGACCATGATCGCCCGCGCCACCGGCGTGGCTGAACCGCGTGGCATGGGCCTGGCGAGCAGGGCGGTGATCACCCGCGTGCGCCTGCGTCTGGCTAAAGACTGGAAGCCGGAGCTTAGCTATTTAGACCTGACCCGCAAGCAAACTGAAAAAGGCGTGGCGCAGCCCACGGCACAAAACATTTTTGACTGGGTCGTCGAGATTCGCCGCGCCAAGCTGCCTGACCCGGCCGTTATTGGCAACGCAGGCAGCTTTTTCAAAAACCCGACGGTGAGTACTGAGCAATGCGAGGACATCATCGCCCGCGAGCCCAAAATCGTGCACTACCCCATGCTGGACGGCAGCATCAAACTGGCCGCAGGCTGGATGATTGACGCCTGTGGCTGGCGTGGCAAAAGCATTGGCAAGGCGGGGGTGTACGAACGCCAAGCGCTGGTGTTGGTCAACCTGGGGCAAGGCGACGCCAGTGTGACTGGCGGCGAGGTGGTGACTTTGGCTAGCGCCATACAAGCCAGTGTGTACGAGCGCTTTGGCATCCGATTGGAGCCGGAACCGGTGGTCTGGTAGGTCGTGGCCGATTGAGCAAGGTCGAATTTTCATGGGTTTTGCATGGCTCTATCTGACTCCCTTGTTTACAGGCTTCGTGTCCCTGCTTGCGCTGGCTGCATACAAGCGTCTTATCGGCTGGCGTAGCTTGGCGCAAGCGTGTGGCTTACTGGTAGTGCTGGCGGTGCCGCTAGTGTTTGGCTTGGCTATGAGTTTGCCGTACTGGCTCTTGGTGCGTGATACGCCGGTGATGTGGGCGCCGTTTGCCTGGATGGCCGTGGCGCTGGCACTGCCTGTTGCGGCCCGCAGGCTTATGCGATAACCGCGTTTCTTTCAATAAGCACCTTGTGAGGTGCTTATTTCATGCATTTCCTACGTGCTAGCGCCCAACTGGTGGGCGCTAGCAGCTATCAATTGGGTAGGTTTGCAACAGATGCCGCCATGCATGGGGCTGTTGGTTGCAGATTCATCGGGTCTGCTTCCCCATGAATCTTATTTATAAATAGTTTTAATCTATTGTTTTATTTAAGAACATCTGCGGCGAATTCTTGTCAGATGGGCTATTCAATTCCAAGAAAAAGCGCTTTTATTTCATCATTTTTATGCATAGGCATTTGTTTTTTATGAGTTAAATCAATAAAAACCATTTCATGATCGAGTTCTAAAACAAAAGTTAATTTATCTGCTTCTATGTTTTATTAAATTTAGTCTATCGGTAACATTGCGTCATTAAATATTTCAGCTATCAAAGGCTGTTCGATGGCCAGTTTTATCAATTCATCAATGCAGACCCTGCGCGCAGCAACTGTCGTGGCGCTGGTCGTTTTTGGCGGCGCAGCGGCTAACGCCACCAGCGTGGGTGCTTATGTACAGCTAGCGATGGTTGGCGGTGCAGCGGCGGTGCAGAAGTCAGGTGCTGCTTCAGTGGCAGTTGCAGCTACTGTTATTGAGCTAGGTGACTGGATTGCGCCTAAGTCGGCAACTGGCGAGCGCGCGGATGTGATGCAGATAGCTGCGAAGCGCGCTGTGGGTGTCACAGCGTCGCCAGCGGCTACCGGTAACTTGCTGAAGTGGGTGCCAACCGCACAGGGGGGCCAGGTGGCAGCGCTGAGCTTTGTGTCTAACGACGCTTTCGGTATGCGCGTGGGCCTGCAAATAGATGCCTTGCCTACTGACGCCGTGCTACGTGTGTATACCGAAGACTTCCGCGATCAAGCGTTTGAGGCCACGGCCAGCGAAGTGCTGCGGCAGTTGCAGAACAATGCCGCGGCAGGCGATACATCCACCGCCGGCCGCACTTGGTGGACGCCTGCTGTCGACGGCGATGCGTTGACGGTGGAGATTGAGTTGCCCGCAGGCGTGGCGACTAGCGCAGTTCAAGTGGCCGTGCCCAGTGTGCTGCACATCTATGAAAACATTTTCACCCTGATCGATGATGGCTCGGACGCCATGCAGACCAAGATCAATAACGCAGCCAGCTGTACCTTGGATAGCACTTGTTATGACGCCTATGCCCGCCAGCGCGATGCGGTAGCACGCATGCTGTTTGTGAGGGGGGCCGGTGGGTTTCTGTGCACGGGCACGTTGATGAACGACCGCAATAGCACGGGTACCCCCTACTTTTTGACGGCTAACCACTGCATTGCTACTCAAACCGAGGCATCCACGCTGCAAACCTTCTGGTTTTACCGCACGCCTAGCTGCAACAGCCGCATGCTGTCGTCTGCCAGCAAGTCGCTCAAAGGCGGTGCCAGGCTGCTGTATACCCAGGTGACACCTGATATCACCTTGCTGCAACTGAACGAGCAGCCGCCCGCCGGCGCCGTATTTGCTGCTTGGGACACCAAGCCCCTGGCTAGTGGCATGGCCGTGGTAGGGGTGCACCACCCCCGTGGTGATCTGCAAAAAATTAGTTTTGGCAGCGTGGTGGGTACATCGGCTTGCACGCCTGGCAAAGGCTTCTACACCTGCTACGCCAAGAAGGCGATGACCGAGAGTTTCTACCGCGTGCAGTGGGCGCAAGGTATGACTGAAGGCGGCAGCAGCGGATCGGCCCTGTTTGCAGATGGTGCGCTGACTGGCGTGCTATCAAACGGCACGGCATCTTGTACGGCCACCGGTGGCGTTAACAATTATTCGCGCCTCGACCAGGTCTTCCCCGCCCTCAAGCAGTGGCTGTACGCCGATGTGGCGCCTGCCACTAGCAATGACGAGGGCCGTAGCGCAGTCTTTCGCTTCTACAACCTGAAGACTGGCGCCCACTTCTACACCAACAGCGTCGCCCAGCGTGATGCCGTGATCGCCGCTTTCCCGGACTTCAAGTACGAGAGCGTGGCTTTCTACGCCTACGCTAAGCCGGCCGCTGGCCTGGTTCCAGTCTTCCGCTTCTTCAGTACCAAGAATGGCGCGCACGTCTACACCGCTAACGAGCAAGAGCGAAACAGCATGCAAGCCAGCCCTGGCTCTTTCAACGACGAAGGAGTAGCTTGGTGGGCTCGCAGCGATGCGGGTGCCGAGACGGTGGACGTGTTCCGCTTCGTCAACCAGCAAGCCGGCCGCTACTTCTACACCGCTAGCATTGGCGAGCGTGACTATGTCATCGCCACCTATGCAGCGCTTAAGTACCAAGGCGTGGCTTATAGCGTGTGGGCCGATCAATAATTTTCATGCACCCTCACGGGCCTCATGTTCAAGGGCCTCATCTTGATGATCTGCCTAGGTAGGCACCACGCATTCATCTGTTTTGGCTGCTAACGCCCGCGGGGCCTGCGCCAGCAGCTATTAAAACAGTAGTTGCTTGGCTGCAGAGCTGCAATCCCCGTGACTGGCAAAAGACGTATCTGGCGCAACAATCCTAGGGATTGATTACAGATACGGAGCTACAGGGCTATGAATGGTGCAAAAAGTTTGGTCAAAACCTTGTTGGCAGCGGGCGTGGATACCTGTTTTGCCAACCCCGGAACGAGCGAGATGCACTTCGTCGCCGCACTAGACCAAGTGCCCGGTATGCACTGCGTGCTGGGTTTGCAAGAGAATATTGTCACTGGCATGGCGGACGGCTACTTTCGCATCGCCCGCAAACCTGCCTGCACCTTGCTGCACTGCGGCCCGGGCCTGGCCAACGGCCTGGCTAACTTGCACAACGCCCGGCGCGCGCGCAGCAGCATCGTCAATATTGTGGGCGACCAAGCAACCTACCACCGCCCCTTTGATGCACCACTCACCGCCGACACCGATGCGCTGGCGCGCACCGTATCGCAATGGGTACACACCAGTACGCAGGCCGCCGATGTGGGGCGCGATGCTGCTCTGGCTGTGCGCGCTGCCAACACCTTCCCCGGCCAGATTGCCAGCTTGATCTTGCCGGCAGATGCATCCTGGGGCGAGGGTGGGGTAGACGTCGCCCCCTTGGCTGCCCCACAGCCTCCTGCGATAGACCTGCACGCGGTGGATACCGCCACACGCGCTTTGCGCAGCAGCCAGCATGTATTGCTGCTGCTGGCAGGTGATGCCGCACTGGAGGCCGGCCAGCAACTGGCCTGGAGAGTGGCCAGCGCCACCGGGGCCGCTGTGATGCTGGATTACGTGACTGCCCATGTGGCACGTGGCCAAGGGCGCCTGCAGATTGAACGGGTGCCCTACAGCATGGATGCCGCCATCAAAGCGCTGGCGCGGTTTGAGCACATTATCCTGGTGGGTGCCAAGCCGCCTGTTGGCTTTTTTGGCTACCCAGGCATGCCATCCATACAGTACGCGCCCACTGCGCAGCTGCACACTTTGGCGCGGGTGGATCAAAGCGGCGTTGTGGGCCTGCAAGCCTTGGTAGATAGCCTGGGTGCGCCGCCAGCAGCCATGCCCAGCCCCGGCGCGCGCCCGCAAGCCGCCAGCGGCTCGCCCACGCCTGAAGGCTTGGCCCAAACCGTGGCTGCGCTGATGCCGGAGAACGCCATTGTCTCGGACGAAAGCATCTCATACGGCCGCGGTTTTTACCAACACACCCACGCGGCCCCTGCGCACGATTGGCTGCACCTGGGCGGAGGCGCCATTGGCGATGGCATGCCGGTGGCGACCGGTGCCGCCTTGGGTGCGGGCAAGCAGCGCCGTGTCATCAACCTGCAGGCCGACGGATCTGCCATGTACAGCCTGCAGTCGCTATGGACGCAAGCGCGTGAGCGGCTGCCAGTGACCACCATCATCCTTAGCAACCGCAAGTACAGCATCTTGATTGGCGAGTACAAAAACGTGGGCGCTACACCTGGCGCTACAGCCATGGGGATGCTGGATTTGGGCAACCCCAACATTGACTGGGTAGGCCTGGCCAATGGCATGGGCGTAGAGGCAGCACGCGCCACCACCATGGAGCAGTGCGCTGACTTGATGCGCGCCAGCTTTGCCAAGCTGGGCCCATTTTTAATCGAACTGATGGTCTAGTGAGTGACTGCGCTGCGGGCCGTGCGCGCACATACGGTCCGCAGCCCGGGCGATCAATAGCCTGTTTCTTGTACGTAGTGGCGGTTGGCACGCTCCCACGCGGCTTTCACAGCGTGCTCGGCTTGCTCTTTTTTCAGGCGGCCGTTGGCGTGCTCGGCATCCCACTGGCGTGCCCATTCAGCGCGTGCCGTATTCCAGTCGGATACACCGTTGATACGGCTCTCATACCCGGCGCGGTAGGCGGGGGCGTAGTCGTCAAAGGTGTAGTCGCTGGAGTAATAAGGCTGCTGCGCATGCGCATCGGCCCAGTAGGCGGCTTCGTCGGTGGGGTGCAATGCTTCGGCAGCCTCTTTGCCGGCAAAGCCACCAATGACAGCGCCCACCACGGTGCCTATGGCAATGCCAACAGGGCCACCCACCATGCCCGCTGCTGCGCCGGCGATACCGCCACCCGCCGCGCCAATGCCTGTACCTACGGGGTGGGCGCCTATCTCATTGCTCAGCGGGTCCAGGTTCAGTTTGCCTTGGGGATCTTTGGGGTTTGTCATAGCGTGCTCCAGGATTCAGGTGCTTACGACAGATGGAGTAATGTCCCATCCAAGAGTCTTTATCTTGTGCCGCTATGGCTTTCATGGTTGTAGGAAGGTGCCTTGCCTGAGGCATGCACAGCCAGCGGGCGTTGGCGTATGGCCAGCGCGGCGCCGATCATGAGTGCAATGGCCGATACCACCAGTCCGCGCTCCAGCCCGCCAGGCCCATCGGCCACCCAGCCCACCAGCGACGGCCCCACAATCTGGCCCAGTGCAAACACCGTGGTGAAGGCACTGATGCCCGCTGACCACTGCGCTTGCGGCAGGTTGTGACGCACCAAGGCAGTGGTGGACGCGACCACGGATAAAAAAACCGCACCAAACACCATGCCAGATAGAAACACCACGGGTACGGATTGGGTGAGTGCCGGCAAGATGGTGACCACGGCCAACAGCAAGTTCAGTATGGCCAGTGATTGCCCGCCTTTGAAGTAATCCAGCATGCGCGCCCAAATACGTGACGATGCCAGCACCGCCACACCAAGCAGTGCATAAAACCACGTGATTTGGCTGGCGGACATGCCTTGCTGCTTGAGCAGGGCGACCACAAACGTCATATAGCCGATATAGCCCGCGCCAAACATGAAGTAGCCACCTAGCCCGTAGCCAAAATCGCGCAGTGCAAAAGCCTGTTGCTTGCCCTGGGCTTGCGCCGGCTCACCAATGCGGCGGGCGGGCAGGGCCATGATGGCTGCCGCTATAAAGCAGGCAATGCCCAGCATCCACCATGGCCACTGCCAGGTGTGTGCTGCGCCATGTGATTGCGCGGCGCCTAGCGCGGCGGGCACCAGGAGGGCTGACAGCGCAATGCCAATGCCCGTGCCGCCGTAGTACAAGCCAATCAAAAAACCAGCGCGCTGGTTAAACAGGCTGCCCAGCCGCGCCGCTAACACGCCCCCTGCAATAAACACGAACGAGCTGGCAGCGCCCGCCAGTACACGCTGCAGCATCAGCGTGCTGGTGGCGGTAACCACACCTGACACGAGCATAAAAATGCCCGCTAGTACGGCGCCCGCCATTAATAACCGCCATGCACCCAGCTTGCGCATCAAGAGCGGTGTAGCCAGTGCACCCACAAAATAGCCCACGGCGTTGGCCGTGTTCATGGCCCCGGCCACAAAATAGGTCCAGTTCAGGTCATCGCGCATAGGCGGCAGCAGCAAACCGTAAGAGAAGCGCGAAATACCCAGCGCAATAGCCGCGCCAAGCGACAGCGCAAGCGCAATGGCGACGGGGTGCTGAATAGCGGGCGTGGTGTTACGGGGGGCAGTGGGGTTGGGTGTTGTCATAGTCGTGGCAGGCGGTAAGTCTTGCGGGCTTATTGTGCTGATATGTCTAAAATAAACAATAAATATCCAAATTAGACGAGTAATGACCCATTTCACCATCCTAGTGCCAGAGGGCGCATTGGCCGGTAGCGTAGGTGCCAGCCTGGACATTTTGGGCTTTGCCAAACGCTGCGGCGCACCGCCTCATCGCTGCGACTGGCAGGTCGTTAGCATGGCGTCATCTGTGGCTATGTCGGGCGGCATGTCCATGGCCGCTACGCCATTGCGTGATGTACAACTGGCGCCCAGTACGGTGCTGGTAATCCCCGGGATTGGCCTGGATATGGAGCCACCAGATGGCGGTACACCGGGTATTGATTCCATTAACGACCGCTATGCCGAGGCGCGCTTGCTGGCCCGCATGCAAAGCCTGGATGCCGTGGCCTACGCGCAGCTAGCAGCCGCGCACCATGCCGTTGGTGGCCGCGTGGCGGCATCGTGCTCCGGCGTTTTGCTGCTGGGCATGGCTGGTTTGCTGGATGGGCGGCATGCCACCACGCACTGGCGACTGGGCGATTTTGTGCGTAGGCACTTTCCCAAAGCGCAGCTGGATGAAAACCGCATGTTGGTGAAGGACGGCTTGGTCACCAGCGCCGGTGCGGCCATGGCACAGGTCGATTTAATGCTGCACCTGGTGCAAGCAGCGGTGGGCGGCACGCAGGGCGAGGCGGTAGTGAAGCAAATCATGCAGTACCTGTTGGTCGACAGCCGCAGCACCCAGGCCCGCTACCGCGTGTGGGAGCATATGCGCGGCGCAGGCGACGACACTGCCATGCGCTTTGAGGCGTTGATGGAATCACGCCTGCCCCACATCCCCACCATTGCTGAAGCTGCCGAGCAATTGGGTATGACAGCGCGTACCCTGTCGCGCCGTATCGCTGCCAGCACGGGCCTGGCGCCGCTGCAACTCGTCAACACCGTACGCATGCGCCACGCCCAGCGATTGCTGGCGCGTGGCGAGCTATCGCTGAACGAGGTTGCCCAGCGCGTGGGCTACGCCAATGCTACTGCCTTGCGCAAGCTAACCATGAAGATGGCGCAGCTGCCGCCGGGCGTGCTGCGCCACAGCGTGGATATCTGATGGCTCCAACCTTCTAGGCAGCTAGCGGTTGCAGGGCGGGCGCTAGCTGCTATTCAATTAATAGTAATTTCCAGAGCTACCGTGCAATGCCCAATCCAGATCGCGTATGGCCTTGCGCTGCTTTCCGCCCGGTACCTCACCGATGATCTGCGTGGTGATCAACTGGATCATTCAATGGCAGTTGTTCTGAGCTAGATAGAGGGCAAAGCTGCCGACGCAGAAGATGCCGCTTTCGAAGGTGGACTCAACCCGTTGCTGCGACGCACTCCCATGGCCCAAGCGGCTGTTTAACGATAAACGTGAGCGTTACAACGGATGGTGGTTCCTGGCCCAACGGGGGCCAATCCGCGGAACGCAACATATGGGCTCTACAAGTGCCGAACTTGTGTGCTCGCAGAGCGTTGTAAAATATAGGGTTAGTCGAAAGAACCGTCATGGCCGTGGCCATGAAGGGCTTTCATTCTTGAAACCAAAGGTGGTGAAGATGAATAAGCCTTTCATTTCTCTGTGTCCCGAGATCACTCGGGCAAACGCGCTGACTCTGATGGACTGGTTAGAAGATGAGGGCGTTACCCGCTATTTAAGCGATTCGCGCCATGTCTCCCGGTTCATCGAGCAGGTCATTGGTCGGGTCCAGTTGCCGATCCTGACCCATCTGTTCAACCAAGGCGGCCGGTTTTTCATGGCCTACGACGAGAATGACGTGCCAGTCGGCTTCGTGCGCCTCGTTAAGGCGGGCCAGGATTGCGAAATGGTCCTGGTGATCGGCAACCGCGACAACTGGGACCGCAAGCTCGGAGCCAGCGCTATCCGAGAGGGCATGAAGCTCGCCTTCTTCGACATGCGGGCCGAGAAGCTCATCGCCAAAATCCATCCGGACAACGTGCGATCGCTGAAGGCTTTCCTGCGCAGCGGCTTCTTGCTGGATAGCGAAACGCCTGCGATGAAATCGTTTGCAATGAGCTCGGAGCGCTATCTCCGGCTCTTGCGCGAAAGCCCTGCGGCTCACACCTCCGATATCTTCATCACCGAGATCGACAAGGCCCGGCTCAAGAGCCTGGTGGAGCTTGAGCGAGGTTCGGATATTTTTGAGCTGGAGCATGAGATTGAGCGAGCGATCGTCGTAGAACCATGGAAAGTGGCGAAGGATGTCGTGACGATGAACTCCAAAGCCTTGCTGCAGGTAGACGACGAGGAGGTGGAAGTTGCGTTGGTTTACCCAGAGCATGCGGACGACGATGCCGGGAAACTATCAGTTAGCTCCGGCATCGGCACCGCGATCCTTGGCTACAAGGAAGGTGATGCCTTCAACTGGCGGACTCCGAGCCGAACTTGCCACATCCGGATTGATAAAGTGCTTTATCAGCCGGAAGCTGCGGGCGATTTCCACCTGTAGGTTTGCATGCAGCGCCACCGCCTCCGATGGCGCGTGAGCGCTCGGCTCGGCGGCGATCCGGTGCTCAAAGTCACGTCTTCGGACGCAAGCGTAGAGCTGTCATTGAAGGCTAAAAAGTGAATTACTCCTCGTGGCTGGAACGCGGCTGCCGCTCTTAGCTCCCTGCTGAAAACCCACCACCGCCTGAGCGCTGTCTGCTTTAGGGGTTTTTAAATATTCAATATTTCAGCTATCATTGAATAATGAATGAAGAGCAAACCATCAAATCCTTAGCAGCACTCGCCCATCAAGTGCGCTTGCGTGTGTTCCGCGCCTTGGTTGTTGCCGGTGATGCGGGGCTGACGCCAACCGTACTGGCTGAGCAACTGGAGGTTGCATCCACTGCGCTGTCCTTTCACTTGAAGGAGCTGGTCAACGCTGGTTTGGTGACACAGGAACGCGTTAGCCGCAATCTCATTTATCGGGCCAGTTTTGAGCAGATGGATGGCGTCTTGGCCTATCTGACTGAGAACTGCTGCGCAGGTGTTGACTGTGGGCTAAAGGTCGAAACCTGCTGTTCTGTGGACGATAAAAGTAGCTGAAGATGACAACGAATATTCTGGTGCTTTGCACCCACAACTCGGCGCGCAGTGTGCTTGCCGAAGCCATGTTCAACCATTGGGCCAAGACGCTTGGCGTCGATGCTGAGGCGTACAGCGCTGGCGCATCCCCCAGTGGTCGTATCCACCCGCAGGCGCTTGCTGTCTTGGGCGCCGCGGGTGTCAATGTATCCGGGCTCTTTAGCAAGAGCATGGATCAGTTTGCAAAAGCTGATGCACCAGAAATGCGCGTGGTCATCACCGTCTGCGACAGCGCGGCGGCCCAAGCTTGCCCCGTGTGGCCGGGAGCGCCTGTGCGCGCCCACTGGAGCTATCCAGACCCGTCCGAGGCCCCAGAATCAGAGCAGCTACAGCGCTTTGAGCTGACCCGCCAAGCCATTGCGTACCGGATGCTGCGGCTGGTGCAACTGCCCTTTGAGGTGTTGGACAACGCTGCATTGCAGCCCTTGGTGCACCGCGTTGGAGAGTCTTGAGGTGGGGGCTTCAAATTCTGCAAAACCCCAGATGGGGAGGTTTGAGCGCTATCTGACGGTGTGGGTGTTGCTATGCATCGTTGCAGGCATTGCCTTGGGTCACTGGTTGCCAGCACTGACTAGCTCCATCGCTGCGATGGAAGTCGCGAAGGTCAACATCCCGGTAGGTGTGCTTATCTGGGTGATGATTATTCCCATGCTGGTCAAGATTGACTTCTCGGCCCTGGCGCAAGTGAAGACCCATGCGCGTGGCATTGGGGTGACCTTGTTTATCAATTGGGCCGTCAAACCATTCTCTATGGCCTTGCTGGCTTGGCTCTTTCTGCGCCATGTATTTGCACAATGGCTAGATCCATCGCAGGTGGACAGCTATGTGGCGGGTCTTATTCTGCTGGCGGCGGCTCCTTGCACGGCCATGGTGTTTGTGTGGAGCCAGTTGTGCAGGGGAGACCCGTACTTCACGCTGTCGCAGGTTGCGTTGAACGACGCCATCATGCTGGTGGCCTTCGCCCCTATTGTGGCGCTGCTGCTGGGTATTTCGTCTATCACCGTGCCTTGGAATACTTTGCTGGTTTCGGTCGTGCTCTATATCTTGGTGCCCGTGGCCATTGCCCAGGCACTTCGCAAGTATCTGCTGAGCAAAGGTGAGGGTGCGCTCCAACGCGCCACTGCTGCGATGGGACCGCTCTCCATGCTGGCCTTGCTCGCCACCTTGGTACTGCTGTTCGCCTTCCAGGGTAAATCTATTTTGGAGCAGCCTTTGGTGATCGCGCTGCTGGCCGTGCCTATCTTGATTCAGGTAGTACTGAACTCTGGGCTGGCTTATTGGTTGAACAAGAAACTGGGCGTTGCACACTGCGTGGCTGGGCCCTCCGCGCTGATTGGAGCCAGCAATTTTTTTGAACTGGCCGTGGCGACTGCCATTAGCCTGTTCGGCTTGCATTCCGGTGCGGCTCTGGCAACCGTGGTCGGCGTTCTTATCGAGGTTCCTGTGATGCTAGCGGTTGTCGCCATCGTGAATCGGTCCAAACATTGGTATGAAAGTGCCACGAACTAAAACATGATTTCTTCTGATTCCATTTCCTCCAGCCTGGACACCGCCAGCTTCCAAATTCCAAGTCAGCAGGCATTGCAGGTAAGCCAGGCTTCAACACATGCACCACGCATCTTGATGCTCTATGGATCGCTGCGCGAGCGCTCTTATAGCAAGCTGGTGACGCAAGAAGCCGCGAGGCTGTTACGGGCCATGGGTGCGGAGGTGCGAATCTTTGATCCGCAAGGCCTGCCGCAGCCCGACACTGCGCCCAACGATCACCCCAGGGTCAAGGAGCTGCGAGACTTGGTTCGCTGGTGTGAGGGCATGGTCTGGACTTCACCCGAGCGCCATGGCGCGATGACAGGCATCATGAAGTCGCAGATAGACTGGATACCGCTGGCCGAAGGCGCCGTGCGCCCCACGCAAGGCAAGACGCTGGCGGTAATGCAAGTGTCTGGTGGCTCTCAATCCTTCAATGCCGTGAACCAGTTGCGTGTGCTGGGCCGCTGGATGCGCCTGCTCACCATCCCCAACCAAAGCTCGGTCGCCAAGGCTTATCAAGAGTTTGACGAGGACGGGCGGATGAAACCATCAGCCTATTACGACCGCGTAGTGGATGTGATGGAGGAGCTAATGAAGTTCACGCTGTTGACGCGGGACGTGGCGCCATATCTGGTTGACCGTTACAGCGAGCGCAAGCAAGTGTTGGCACGCAAGCATGAAGCGACGCTGTCGGGTATGTAGCAGCTAGTGGTTTGTTGAGCGCCGCACAGAGCGCATTCGGGGGCGAAGGCAAAGATTGCTAACGGCAAATATACGCATGTCGCATTGCTGGCCAACGCAGACCTTACAGCGGCCTATGGGTCAGGCGTGCATGCAACATGCCCCGCACGTGCCAGAAATGACTTGACCGCGGCAGTACCGGCATCACGGACGCCTTGTGGATGAGGCGGAGATTTTTTTGTCAAGGTTTCATGCTGTTAGCGCCCGCCCTGCGGGCGCTAACAGCTATCTAAATAATAGTTAGTGTTAAAGCCAGTTCTTTATCACTTCCAGAGCGCGCAGCGAGATTCGGCCTTGGTCGTCCAGACTTGGTCGGACGGCAGGGTTTGAAGGATCTTCAGGTAATCCCAGGGCTTTTTCGATTCTCCCGGGGCTTTGACTTCGGCCAAGTACATGTCGTGGGCGTAGCGGCCGTCGGGGCGGATGACGCCTTTGGCGTAGAAGTCGGAGATCGGGGTGCTCTTCAAATACGCCATCACTTTGTCGGCGTCCGTGGTTTTGATGGCTTCTACGGCCTTCAGGTAGGTCATCACGGCCGAGTAGTCGCCCGCCTGTAAGTCGGTGGGCATGCGTTTGGTTTTCTCAAAGAAACGCTGGGAAAATTTGCGTGATTCGTCGTTCAAATCCCAGTACCAGCTAGTGGTGTGTATCAGGCCTTCGGTGTTTTTCAGCCCCAGGCTGTGGATGTCGGACAAAAACACCAGCAGACCAGCCGTCTTCATCGTTTTGTTGATGCCAAATTCTTTAGCGGCTTTAACCGCGTTGATCAAATCGCCGCCGGCGTTGGCCATGCCCAGAATTTGGGCCTTGGAGTTTTGCGCTTGCAGCAAAAAGGATGAGAAATCAGATGCATTGAGCGGGTGGCGGACGGCGCCCACCACCGTGCCGCCCTTGGCTTTGATAACGGCAGAAGTGTCGGCTTCTAGCGCGTGGCCAAAGGCATAGTCGGCGGTTAAGAAGAACCAGGTTTTAGCGCCGCGCTCTACCATGGCGCCGCCCGTGCCTTTGGCCAGGGCCACAGTGTCATAAGCGTAGTGCACGGTGTAAGGGCTGCACTGCTCATTGGTGAGCGCCGATGAGCCAGCGCCTACGCTGAAGAACATGCGCTTTTTCTCTTGAGCAATCTTGGCCATTGCCAAGTTAACGCCTGAATTAGTGCCGCCCAGCAGCATGGTGACGCCTTGTGTGTCCACCCATTCCCGGGCTTTGGATGCGGCGATGTCGGCCTTGTTTTGGTGGTCGGCGCTCAGTACTTCAATCGGCTGGCCCAGGGCTTTGCCTCCAAAGTCTTCAATTGCCATTTGAACGGCGGTCAAGCCGCCTTTGCCATCCAGATCGGCGTAGAGGCTGGACATGTCGGTCACAAAGCCGAGCTTGACCTTCTCTTGAGCCTGCGCCGTGCCTGCTGCTGCAAGGCAGGCCATAACGGCTAGCTGGACCAAGGTGCGCTGTTGTACTTTCATCCGGTGCTCCTCTTGCTTCGGTTGGGTGGGGTTACAAGCCCGGATAGTAGAGTCAGGCTTCGCGGCTGGGAATCACGGACTTACCCTTCCGGTAAAACTACTTAGGCCCCGTTGAGATGTAGATGGGTATCGCGTGTTCCATGAAAGGGGCTGGATGCAAGGCACAGGCTCTCGGCAAGGCCCATGCCCTGCGAGCAGCAAGCTCTCTATCTATATCTCAAAAAACCCAAATCGCACTTTGTGAATAGATATAAAAAAACGCCTCAGTAGCACTGAGGCGTTTAGGTCATATTAGCTCCGGCCGCCCATCTGTAAGGCGCTGGTAGCTATCAGAATGATAGTTACTTGAGGTTCCCTGACAAGAAGCGCGCCAGGCGCTCGCTCTTGGGTGCTGTCAGTACTTCGCGCGGGTTGCCTTGCTCTTCGATCACGCCTTTGTGCAGGAAGATCACGTGGTTGGATACCTCGCGGGCAAAGCCCATTTCGTGGGTCACGACGAGCATGGTACGGCCCTCTTGGGCCAGCACTTGCATTACGCGTAGTACTTCGCCCACCAGCTCGGGGTCGAGCGCGCTGGTTGGTTCGTCAAACAGCATCACTTCGGGCTCTACAGCCAGGGCGCGGGCAATGGCTACGCGCTGCTGCTGGCCACCGCTCATGTGGTTGGGGTAGCTGTCTTCCTTGCCTTCCAGGCCGACGAGTTGCAGGTATTTACGCGCGCGGGCCACGGCTTCATCTTTGCTGATGCCCAGCACGTTCACGGGCACTTCGATGATGTTTTGCATCACCGTCATATGCGCCCACAGGTTGAAATGCTGGAACACCATGGCTAGCTTGGTGCGTAGGCGCTGCAGTTGTTTGGCGTCCACCGCGTTCAAGTCGCCGTTACGGGTGGCCTGCAGCTTGAGCTCTTCGCCTGCGACGATGATGCGGCCCTGCTGTGGGTGTTCCAGCAAGTTAATGCAGCGCAAAAATGTGCTCTTGCCCGAGCCAGAGCTGCCGATGATGCTGATCACATCGCCTGCGCAGGCGTTGAGTGACACGCCCTTGAGTACGGCATTGCTGCCATAGCTCTTGTGGATGTCAAGTGCCTGAAGTTTGTAGTTGGAACTGTTCATGTCGATAACTCAGTGTTCAGTGTTGCGCGGTGCGCGTCAGTTCTTGCGGGGCGCCAGATAGCCCAGGAAGTGACGCTCCATCATGCGGAAGAAGCCGATCAACAAGAACGTGATGGTCAGATAAACGGCGGCGGCGGCCAAGTAGGCCTCAAACGGCAAAAAGTAATCGGAATACACTCGGCTAGCGGCGCCAGTCAGGTCGACCAGCGACGGCACGGTGGACGCCAGGCTGGTGGAGTGCAGCATCATCACCACCTCATTGCTGTAGGCGGGCAGAGTGCGGCGGATGGCGCTGGGCAAAATGATGCGTCGCATCAGCTGCCAACGGCTCATGCCCATGGCGCGAGCGGCTTCTACTTCGCCCTTGCTGGTTTCGCGGATGGATCCGGCCAGCATCTCGGCCGTGTAAGCGGCCGTGTTCAGCGTAAAGGCCAGGAAGGCGCAGAAGAAGGGCTCTTTGAAATAGGTCCAGGGCCAGATCTCGTCCCAACGTGCTTGCACCCATTCGAGTTGTGAGAAGCCGTAGTAGATTAAATAGACTTGGATGAGCAGCGGTGTGCCACGCATAAAGTAGGTGAAGGCACCGACAAGCTTGCGCAAAACCCACGAACGGCTGACAAGGGCGAGTGCCCCCAAAATAGCCAGTACAGCGCCCAGTGCCAGGCTCAGCAGCAGCAGCTTGAGCGTGGTGATCAGGCCTTCGCCATAGAGCTGCAGCACATCGGGCTGAAAAATAATTTCCCAATTCATAGCTGCACCTTCTCTGTTCCCAGGCTATAGCGCGCGTTCAGGCGGCGCAGTGCCCATAGTGAGATTGAGGTGTAGATCAGGTAGATCGCGGCCGCAAACAAAAAGAAGATAAAGGGCTCACGCGCCGCAGCGCTGGCCTGTTTGGCCAAATACGTCATGTCTTGCAGGCCAATGAGGCTGACCAAGGCGGTGGCCTTGATCAGCACCAGCCAGTTGTTAGTAAAGCCGGGCAGGGCGTAGCGCACCATTTGCGGCAGAGTAATGCGGATAAAAGTCTTGAACGGGCTCATGCCAAAGGCCCAGGCCGCTTCCATCTGGCCCTTGGGGATAGCCAAGATCGCACCGCGGAAGGTCTCGGTCATATAGGCGCCGTAGATGAAGCCGATGGTCATCGAGCCGGCGATAAAGGGGTTCAGATCGAATGTCGCGTCGCTGCCCATTTTCTCAAGCAAGGTGTTGATGCCGATGGCACCACCGTAGAAGATGAGCAGCATCATCACCAGCTCGGGGATGCCGCGCACTACGGATGTGTAGAGCGTGGCCAGCCACACCAAGGGCCGCTTGCCAGACAGTTTGGCCGATGCGCCCAGCAAACCGAGAATGGTTGCAATGCACACCGATGCCAGTGATACAGCCACTGTAAGCAGTGACCCCATCAAAATGGATTGGAAATATTCACTCATAAAACAAAACCTTGGCACCAAGGCACCTAACAAGCGCAGGGCTCTTGCAGGGCCGTGATACCGGGTGTCAATTGATTAGCGCTGCACCAATGGGAATGCGGCGCGTCCCAAGTGTAGGTGCCTGGGGTGCCGCGCCGCATGGTGTTAGCCCTGATCAATATTGACGAGGGGTTGCTGCAGCCTGTGACCAGCTGCAGCACTCAACCGGCATCAGTTGCCGTAGGGATCAAAATCAAAGTACTTTTTAGCAATGGTGTTGTAGCTGCCGTTGCTGCGGATGGTTTTGATGGCTTCGTTCATCTGCTTCTTCAGATCGCCCTGGTTTTTACGCAGTGCAATGCCAATGCCATCGCCGTAGTACTTGGTCTCGTATTGGTCGGGGCCTACGTAGCCGTAGTTCTTGCCTTCAGGCTTGCGTAAAAAGCCGCCATGTACTTCTACCTTGTCAGCCACGGTGCCATCCAGGCGGCCGGAGTTGATGTCCAAATACACCTGGTCTTGCGCTTCATAAGGCACGATGATCACGCCTGCAGGCTTCAGCTCGCCCATGGCCCATTTTTCTTGCGTAGAGCCCTTGAGCACCCCGATCTTCTTGCCTTTGAGCGAGGCGGGGCCGCTGTACTGTACGTCCTTCTTGACCACGATGGAGCTAGGTGTCTTGTAGTAGCGGTCGGTGAAGTCCACCACGCGGCGGCGCTCATCGGTCATCGACATGGACGAAATGATGGCGTCGTACTTTTTGGCTTGCAGGCCGGGGATCATGCTGTCCCAGACTTGTTCGACAAAAACGCATTTGCGCTTGATCTGCTCGCACACTGCTTTGGCGATGTCCACGTCAAAGCCGGTGACCTCGCCTTGCGGTGTTTTATAGGTAAACGGTTCGTAGGTTGGGTCAACGGCTACTCGCAGGTCAGCGGCGAGTGCAGGTGCAGCAATGGCTGCGATGGCAACGGCGATCAAGGTCTTACGCATTGTGAATCCTCGGATCCTAAGATTGATAGGTGAACAGCATGCTAGCGTCACCAGCGAGCGCTTTGCAAGCAAGCGCTAAGGGCTTAACGTCTGCTTGTGGCAGGGCGATGACAACCTTGGCTTTTTGCCTGCGAAGCGGCGAAAGTGTACGCATTATTGCCATCTGAAATGGGCAGGTAATGGCAAATTCAACGCGAAACCGTCAATTTTTGCGCACCACCGGGGAAATTACTGATGCCGATTTCGCCAAACCGTCAGATATGTCAATCTTTTCGGCGGATTTGATCGTTTTATTTTTTCCAATAGCCCCCGCGAATCAGCAAGCTGTGTATGCGGTAGGGCGCTTTCTCTTCCACGGCGATATCCATGGGCACAAAAGCCTTCTCGCACTGCAGCAAGTAGCTGCCTGCAAACGATACCGAGCTACGCATTTGGCCCGCAAGCTTGCAACTGCCCACACTTTGGCGTACCTGGGCTAGAGTTTCTTTGACTTGCTCAGGCGTTACTTGCTGGTTGAAGTCATCGGTAAAGGTCTTGGCGTCTGGCAGGGCGCCCTTGCCCTCGAAGGCAGCAAAAATGGCTTGAAAGCGTTGACCCAAGGCTTTTTCGGCAGCGGGGTTGGGGGCTGGCTGCGATGCGGCGGGTGGCTGCTGCGTATCTACAGTCGTGGATGGGGCATTTTGCATAGCAGCCGTGGTGCTGGCAGCAGGCGACGTGTCATCGGCAGCAAAAGCACCAGAGAGCGCGCTTGCTAACGCGATGCAAGCCAGGGCTTGGGGGCCGCGGTATTGGGTAAAACGGGACATGCAGCTTTCCTTGCTAAGCGTTAAAAATTAATCGCTCCACTGTAGTCCGTATAAAAGCAGATGGAGTCGCCGGGCGTCGGCAAATGCACTAGCTGCATGATTTGCTTACATCTGCAACCTCAATAGGGGAAGGTTTACGCTAATGCTGGTGTTCATAAGCGTAAAAAGCCGCCCGTAGGCGGCTGTGAGTCATCTATGAATGGCGAATTCAGGCCTTGAGCACCTCAACGACGTAGCGACGCTGGCCTGTCGAGGTTATCTCGACTTCCCGGCCGTGGATATCGGATTCAAAGCCCGGGATCTGGGCATCTTGCTCCTCGGCAATACGCAGGTAATTAAAGATGGCATCGGCCTTCTCGTTGTAAATCTCGCCGGGCATGATCAGCGGAATGCCCGGCGGATAAGGTACGAGCATGGTGGCAGCAATGCGGCCCTTGAGTTTTTTGACTTCAACCTTTTCGACTTCGCCTTGAACCAGCAGGTTGTAGGCTTGTGCGGGGATCATGGCCATGTCGGGTTGTTCCACATACATCTCCCGCATCACTTTGGGTACGTTGTGATGGCGGTTGAACTGGTGCAGTTTGTCGCACAGCTCACGCAAGCCGGTTTCTGCATAAACCTCCGGGTGGCTAGCCACCAGGTCGGGCAGTACTAGGCTCAGCGGTGAGTTGGCGGCATAGTGTTGTTTGAAACTCATGAGCTCGGCCACCAGCGTTCCCCACTTGCCCTTGGTAATGCCCATGGAGAAAAGAACTAGCAGCGAGTAGAGGTTGGTTTTTTCCACCACGATGCCGCGCGACCACAGGAACTTGCTGACCACGCTGGCAGGAATGCCTTGCTCGCCCATTTGTCCATCCATCTCTAAGCCAGGCATGGTTAGCGTGACTTTGATGGGGTCGATCATCACAAAGTTGTCGCTCAAATGGTCAAAGCCATGCCATTTTCCGTCGGGGCGCAACTGCCAGTCTTTAGGTTGCGCAGGTGGGATATGGGAGGAGGATTTTTGCAGATTCTTAGCCACGATCTCCGGCTGCCAGACCTTGAACCACCAGTCCTTTTTGTCCAGATCGGATTCGATCTGGAGCATGGCGCGGCGAAACGCCAGTGATTCGTTGTGCATCTCCTGAATCAGCGACACGCCTGCCTGACCTTCCATCATCTTTGAGGCGATATCGCAGGCAGCAATCACCGGGTAGAGTGGGCTGGTTGAGGTATGCATCATGAAGGCTTCATTAAAGCGCCCCATGTCCAGCTGGCGCTTACGGCTGTTGCGGACATGAACCATGGACGCTTGGGAGAAGGCTGCCAGCAGTTTGTGGGTAGAGTGGGTGGTGAAGACGATAGCGTCTTGCTCGCGTGGCTTGCCCTTGGCCATGCCATAGTAATGCTCATAGAAAGGGTGAAAGGCCGCATAGGCATACCAGGCTTCGTCGAAATGCAGGAAATCAACGGCGTTGCCAATTTTCTTGGCGATGCTCTCGGCGTTGTAGCAAAGCCCGTCATAGGTGGAGTTGGTGACCACGGCGATGCGTAACTTGGCGCCGTTCTTCATGGCTTCGGCAGCCAGCGGGCTTTGTGCAATCTTGGCCTGCATAGCCTTGGGCGAAAACTGATCCTCACTGATGGGGCCGATGATGCCGTGGGCATTACGGCTGGGTGAGAAATACACTGGTATGGCGCCAGTCATGATTAACGAATGCAGCAAGGACTTGTGGCAGTTGCGGTCAACAAAAACCACGTCTCCACGGGCGACGGTGCCGTGCCAGACAATTTTGTTGGCCGTTGAAGTTCCGTTGGTGACAAAGAAAGTGTGGTCAGAGCCAAAATTCTTGGCCGCTTCGGTTTCAGCCTCGCGAATGGGGCCGCTGTGATCCAGCAGTGAGCCCAACTCGGGCACGGAAATCGACAAATCGCTGCGTAGCGTGTTTTCGCCAAAGTACTGGTGAAAGGCACGACCCACCGAAGACTTGGTGAAGGCTACTCCACCGGCATGGCCGGGTGTGTACCACGAGTAATTGGATTTTGCGGTGTGCTTGATCAGTGCTTTGAAGAAGGGGGGCAGCAAATGCTCCATGTATTCCTCGGCGGTACGCATGACCTGCCGGGCAATAAAGGCCTTGGTGTCTTCAAACAGATAAAAATAGCCGCGGGCGTATCTCACCAGATTGGTTGGTACTTTTTCCACTGAGCCGCGCTCGCCGTAGAAAAACACCGGCAGATGAGGGTGGCGCGCTAGGTTTTCTTCCAGCAGCTTCTGAATTTGTTCAAACTGTTCAGCCTGATCCCGCTCTGCATCGATGGAGATCAGCACGGCCGAGGCTGCCAGATAGGTGCGCGTTGCTACCAGCGCGTCATCTAGTGTGAGGTTGGCCATCACCCGCTGGTTGGAATTTTCCAGCTCCTCGGCCAGAGCGCGAATGATGGTGCCGCGTAGGCGGGGGGATTCGTACTCGCTGTCGATGATAACGATCGGATAGTCCAGTGCTTTGAAAAACATATTCAGGCTCCGTTGCGGTGGATCAAGGTTGGAAAGCGTTGAGGGCGATTCACGCGGCCTCGCTGGCTGTGGCTGCGCGCTCTTTGTCTAAACGCAGCATGCGGGTGCTGACGAAGCCATAGAGCGTGAAGCCAAAGATGGTTGCTACGCCGCCAAGCAATAGGGCTTGGGCGCCCGAGCTGTAAAGTGCCAGATAGCTGTAGGCTGAGGCGACCCACGAGATAACATTGACAAACAAGGCTTTGCGAGGCTCTACGCCAGCCACCTTTTGTATGGTCATCAATGCAGCCATGGACAGTACGTAGGGTACGAGATTGGTGACAACGGCTAGATTCGTTAGTGTGTCGAACTGCTTGGTCAGGTCAGGGCTGATGGTCAGCAGGGCCAGGCCAGTCTGGGCGGCCAACAAAATCAGCATGGCGACGATTGGAGTGCCTGCTTTGTTGACCTTGGCAAAGATGGGTAGAAAGTAGCCGGTGTCGGCCGAGCTCTTGAAAACTTGGGCAATGGTGAACTGCCAGCCTAGTAGCGAGCCAACACAGGCCAGCACCATCAAGCCCATGATGATCTGCCCGACAAGTGGCGTAAACATGTGGGCGAAGACTAGGCCAAATGGGGCTGTTGAAGCCGCGAGTTCAGGATTGGAGACAATCCCAGCCATCACATTGGTGGATGCAATGTAAATCACGGCCGCGCCAATCGTGCCCCCTAGAACGGCAATTGGTACGTTCTTCTCGGGGTTCTCAACGGCGTCGGAGTTGGCGCAGGCTGACTCCATACCCAAAAACGCCCACAGGGTGATAGCGACTGAGGAGCTGGCTGCTTCAAAGTACGACAAACCATGGGGGTTCCAGGCCTCGGCATAGGTGCTGGGGCTGAACCAGAACCAGCCAAAGGTGGAGACGCCGACCACGGGCAAGATAACGCCCCAAACTGTGACGCTGCCAATTTTGCCGGTGATTCCTGCGCCGCCAAAATTGGCGAACGTGGTGATCCACAGCAAAGCGATAGTCATCAGACCCACTCCCATGGGGCTGAGCTGCAGGCCAAACAACTCGGTCATATAGCCGACGGCAGTGATGCCAATGGCTACGTTGGCAATCAGCAGCGATGCGCCGTAGGTGTAGTTAACCAGGTAATTGCCAGAGCGGCCAAATGCGTACTCGGCGTAGCCGCCCATACCGCCAGACTTGCGGCTCAGCATCCCGCACTGAGCGAAACAATAGGCCAACGCTAGCGAGCCAGTGGCCGTGATGAGCCAGGAAAGAATGGAGATGGCGCCGACCTCGGCCAACTTGGTAGGCAACAGCACAATGCCCGACCCCAGCATATTGACGACGGTGAGCATGGTCAGTTGCACCACCGTCATTTTTTTGCCTTGTGTCATTTTTCACCTTTTGATTCTCAGCCGAAAAACCAGAGCCAGGTGGCAGGCCACCTGGTGAGTGTCAGATAAAGCAAAGTTGGGTGGCGATCTGGGAATCGTGCCTAGATGTAGATGCCGATCTGATATTTGTATTTGTTTGAATAAGGTCGCAAACATTTTTATTGCTCTGAAACGTTGCTAAACCTCATGCCTCTCCATGATCCGATCTCGGAAATCTCGAAACAAATCTATCCGCATATGAGTTAATTTGCAAGTTTTCACATTTGGATGGAGTGCTGTACATGGATGAGCTTCCCCTATAAAAACAGGCTTAAGTTTTGTAGATCTGATGGCTCATAGTCCAAGGGCTATGTCAGTACTAACTTGTCCATCTGAAGCCGGGTATGTAATTTGCCGAGGGCTGGCGGAGCAAACTCACCAGGCAGTGGTTTTGTCTTCGATATTGAAATGCGATGGCTTCTCCAAAGTCATTGCGCACGCAAAAAAGCCGTGCAGTGACACGGCTTTTTTGAAGAACGACGCTTGATCTCAAACGCTGGGGCTGAGGTGCTTAATGAGCCGGCGTGAATGCCTTTCTAATCGACACCAGCTGGCGGCCAAATGGCATGGCCGCGAGGGATATTGCTTACTTTTTATTGTCTAGCTGTGGCAGAGCGTTAGCGCCACCAGCTGTCAGCAAACCGGTCTGGGTGTAGATGGCGAGCTTGTCGCGGGTGTCCATCAAATCCAGGTTGCGCATGGTCAGCTGTCCAATACGGTCGGCGGGGCTGAATGGCGCGTCTTCCACCTTTTCCATCGACAAGCGCTCGGGCTTGTAGGTCAGGTTGGCGGATTCGGTGTTCAGCAGCGAATAGTCGTTACCACGGCGCAGCTCCAGGGTCACAGTGCCTGTGATGGCGCGGGCCACCCAGCGCTGGGCGGTTTCGCGCAGCATGATGGCTTGCGGGTCGAAC
>JAVXMM010000034.1:0-41561 GCA_036646255.1 Comamonas sp. | reverse complement strand
CCGCAGCACGGTATGAATATCTAAATCTAATCAGGTCTGAATGCGTGTCGTCAGGGCTTGCCGTGAAGGCCCGCGATGGGTCGCGTTACAGCAGTGGCTGGACCACTTTTACATTTGAGATATGAGGGGCTTATTGATGCAATTGAACAAATTAGTTGCTTGCTATTTGACGCCAGCGTCTGCGAGGCGTGTACACCCGCGTTTCAAACTGTCCCGCGCGCTCGGCACTTTGGCGCTGGCTCTAATGGGCAGTCAAGCGGCCCAAGCCGCAGAATGTGTGAGCGGAGTTGCCTATACCTATACCGCTCCCGGCCAGTCGGTGAATTGCACCGTACCCCAAGCGGTTGCGTCGATGGCGGTGACTGTCATTGGAGGAGGTGGTGGTGGTGGTGGTAGTGCTGTAACAACTAGTACTGGTGCTCCCGGCGGCAATGCAGCCACCGGCTCAGGTTACATCACTGTATCTGCTGGAGATATGCTTTTACTAAGCACTGGAGCTGGGGGTGATGCGCCGAACTCAAGAGGAGGCTCTGGGGGCGGGAGCAGCAGCATTATCAACAAAAGCACCGGGACAATCTTGGCGGTAGCGGGCGGCGGTGGTGGCGGGGCCGCAGATGTTGTCACTGCAATAGGGGGCTCAGCAGGAGCTGGGAGTGGGGATGGCGCAGGAGGTAGCGGGGGTGATGCTAGAACTTCTGAGCACGGCGGAGCTGGTGGTCAAGCTGATGGCACGGGCGGTGCAGGTGGAGTGGGACGTACAGTAACTGGAGGCTCTGGAGGCAGCACAAGCAGCACGACTGGAGGTATTGCGTCGGGCAGGGGCTTTGCCGGTGGCCAAGGAGGTGGAGGCTTGGGTCTGGCAGGCCCGGGTGTAGGCGGTGCTAACTCCTATCCCGGATCGCCAATGACTGCGTTTGGCGGCGGCGGTGCGGGCGGCGTCTTTGGTGGTGGTGGTGGTGGTGGTGGTTATGGAGGTGGCGGAGGCGGTGGAAGCGCCTCCTCGGAAAGCACCGCGAGTGTTTCTTGTTCATCAACGACATGCGGCGGAGGTGGCGGCGGCGCGGGAAGCAGCTATGGGCCTGGTATTACCTTCGCCGCGGTCAGTTCGGGTGCAGGTGCGGGTGCGGGGGGGGCGGGGGGGGTGGAAAGAGCTGCCGGCAGCAAGGGACAAAACGGCTCCATCTTGCTGGTATTCACGCCCTGGGCTTTTTCATCCTTGAATAGCGGCACAGTAGGCTCTGCCTATTCCCAGACTATTACTGCTACCGGAGGGGTGGGCGCCGTTACCTATGCGGTCACCGCAGGGAGTCTGCCTGCTGGGCTGACGCTATCTTCTGCCGGTGAACTGTCTGGCACGCCAACGGCAGGTGGGAGCTTTAGCTTTACCGTCGAAGTGACCGATTCATCTCCGTCACCGGGGCCATTCCAGGACAGCTTTCAGTACACCTTGGTCATTGACCCGGCGACCATAGCCGCGCCGAGCCCCGCAGCGCTACCAGCGGGTACCCAAGGTGCTAGCTATTCGCCGCAAACGCTCACGGCCTCTGGAGGGACTGCTCCCTATAGTTTTGCGGTAACTAACGGAGCCTTACCCAGTGGCATAACTTTGACATCTGCCGGTCTATTGTCTGGCACGCCCACGGTGTATGGCAGCTTCCCATTTGAGGTGACAGCAACCGATGCATCGACAGGCACCGGCCCATACGGCAGCCCCCCCACAGCCTATACCCTGGTAATCGCCCCCAGCATCCATAGCGTGGGCGGCAATGTGTCTGGTCTGGCCGCTGGCAAATCTGTGGTCTTCCAGAACAATGGCGGCGATAACCTGCCTGTGGCGGCCGATGGCGCGTTTACGTTCTCGGCACCTGTTGCGAATGGCAGCGCTTTTGCCGTGACGGTGCTGACCCAGCCCGCAGGCCAGACTTGTACCGTAAGCGAAGGCAGCGGCACCATGGGCGCCAGCAATGTCACCAATGTGGCGGTGAGCTGTGTGTCGGGCTTGGCCATCACCGCTGCAGGGTTTGGCAACTTGCAAGCGGGGCAAGCCCTGGCGGGCGTGCAGTTGGTGGCAACGGGCGGCAGCGGCAGCTATACCTGGTCGGCAGGGGATACCGCCCAGCCATTGCCTGCGGGCTTGAGCCTGTCGGCATCAGGCTTGCTCACCGGCACACCCACCACAGCAGGCACCTATAACAGCTTAGTAACCGTGACCGATGGCGGCGGCGCATCCAAACAGATGCTGATGACCACCAAGGCTGTCAACACCGCTAGCCAAGTGTTCTCTGGCACCGTGGTTGCGGCAGCTGCATCGCCCACAGCTACGCCCGTGCCTTCACTGGGTGCATTGGCTGTCGTGCTGCTGAATCTGATGGCTGCAGCGCTGGGCGCTTTGGGCTTGCGTTGGAGATGCAGGTCTGTTCAGGCTTAATCAGCTAGCACACCCACACATCACTAGGCCACCTTCGGGTGGCTTGGTTTTTTGGGTCGTGGTTGATGGGGTAAATGGCTGCTTTGTGAATCACGGAACTTCCGCTTTGGGTCGAACTGCGACAGTCACTAACGGCCAATAACAGTCTTTCTCGGCAGATGAAAGAGACGCTCAACGTCCCAGCTAAGCTGGGCGAAAACGTCAGGCCACTATGCCCAGGGCCGTGATAGCGGCTCCGTTACGCATCAAGTGGAATGCATTATTGCAGGCCTACATCAAAAGAGATTTACAAAGCTAAGAATCGCCGACCAGGCCAGCTCAAGCAAAGCCCACGCTGAAAACAATCCGTTCACCACAAGAAAAAGCGCGCCAACGGCAATTACTAAAGCGATGAGTTGCACAGCTTTCATGCGGTGAAGTCTCTCGAAAAAACCAATTTTTCATTGGGCATGGTTGGCTCCTACCGATATGCCGTATCGTGTACCTTTGCCCAATTTTAGATTGGTTATACACTGTCCCATCTGTGCCAAACAGCGGCGGCCGTCCAAACTCCAAGGGATAGACAAAGAAGCTAGATGCACATGAATCTAAAGGTCCGGCGCCAGATCTGGAGCACTGCGCTGTGTACTGCACAGAACTGCATGTGCTGTTGAGCACACCCGGCTTGCAGGCTCTTGCGTATGTGGCGGGCTGATGATGTTTTGCTCCACTACCGCCCACTCTGCCTAATTCACAACTCCTAAAACCATAGCGTTTTTTAATTTTCAGTGATTCTGAAATCTTTTATTTCTGTATTGACAGAAATTAATGACACCATAGAATCACAAACATGCAACTGACCGAGATCCAAAAACAATTTGTGCTGCACTGGGGTGAGATGGGCTCGCTGTGGGGCGTAAACCGCACGGTGTCACAAATCCACGCGCTGCTGTTTGTGTATGGCAAACCCTTGAATGCCGAACAACTGAGCGAGACACTGAACGTAGCGCGCTCCAACGTCAGCAACAGCTTGAAGGAGTTGCAAGCCTGGAACCTGATCCGCGTGACGCATGAGCTGGGTGACCGCCGCGACTACTTCGAGACCAGCGTGGATGTGTGGGAGCTGTTCCGCACCATTGTGCGCGAGCGTAAAGAACGCGAGTTTGACCCCACCACGCGCCTGCTGCAATCACTGGTCAACAGCGCCGACTTTGACAAAGAAAGCGCGGATGCGCAGGACCGCATACGCGCCACCCTGGAGCTGATGCAAAAACTGGGCGCCTGGAGTGATGAGATGCTGCGCCTGTCGCCCGCCACCCTGGACAAGATTTTGACTTTGGGCGCCACCGTGCAACGTTTTGTGCGCGGCACCCCTGCCACCCCGGTAGATGCAGACGCCGTAGCCTCCAAAACCTGATCCTCGGGCTGGTGTGCTGCTTGGCATCAGCCATTTTTTTGGGCATTAATTTCTGTTTTGACAGAAATAACGAAAGGATTGACCATGAGATCAAATGCAAGCACCACCCACTTCCCGATGACGATCTACTACGACGCCAGCTGCCGCTTTTGCAATGCCGAGATGACCAACCTGATGCTGCGTAACGAGGCGGGCAGGCTCATCTTTATCGACGCCAACAGCGGCGACCTTAGCGCAGCGCCCGCACCTTATGCGGATCTGATGCGCGCCATCCACGGCGTGGGGGCGGATGGCACGGTCTACACCGGCGTGGATTGCCTCACCCGCGCCTACCTGGGCATTGGCTGGGCCTGGGTGCCGCAGCTCATCAATCTGCCGATATTGGCTAGCGCAGCGCGCAAGCTGTACCCGGTGATTGCACGCAACCGCCACCGCCTGCCGCAAGCACCCGTCGCCTTTGTGTTTGAGCTTGCCCTACGCCGAGCGGCCCGCCACCACGCAAAGCAAGCCGCCGCCCGCAGCAGTGCCTGCGCCAACAGCGCTTGCGATATGGACCACGAGGCCTAAACAGCCCATTTGCAGGAGCACGCCATGACCCATGCCAACCACACACCTCGCACCGCCCTGATCTGTGGCGCCCACGGCCTGATCGGGCAGACGCTTGCCGCCGAACTGCGAACCCAAGGCTTTAACGTGTTAACGGCAAGCAGGCGCTCGCAGCCAGCTGTCAATTTTGCAGACCTCACGCGCACCAGCGATTGGACGCCTCATCTGCAAGGTGTGGATATCGTCATCAACGCCGTAGGTAGCCTGCGCGACCAGCCTGCCGCCAAAGGCCATGCAAGTGCGCCGCTGGCAGCCATCCACACCGATGCACCCAAGGCCTTGTTTGACGCCTGTGCTGAAATGGGTGTGCGGCGCGTACTGCAAATATCAGCCCTGGGCGTGGAGGGCAACGATACCGACTACGCCCGTACCAAACGCACAGCGGATGCACACCTGCTGCAGCTTACCGCCCAAGGCCAGCTGGACGGCTTGGTGGTGCGCCCCAGCATCGTGATTGGCGCCGCCGGTGCCAGCACCCAGCTGTTTTTAAACCTGGCCAAACTGCCCGTGCTGGTGCTGCCTGCCGTGATGCGGCAACGGCACATACAACCCGTGGCAGTAGGCGATTTAGCCACCGCACTTGCGGCCCTGCTGCAATCGACAACCACCGGTGTGGTGCTGCTGGGCGGGCCAGTGCGCTTGACCATGGCCGACATGATTGCCAGCCTGCGCCAGCAAGCCGGCCATAGCGCGCCTCTTGTCATCACCCTCCCTGGCTTTGCCACCGTAGCCAGCGCGCGGCTGGGCGATAGCGTGGCTGCCAGCCCCTGGTGCAGTGCATCGCTAGAGCTGGCATCGCACGACAACACTTGCGACCCAGCCCCGCTGCAGCAATGGCTGGGCCACGCACCGCTAGCGCCTGCGCACATGCTAGCTGCCATACGTGCAGAAAGCAGCATTTAAACCAAACTGGCCGCTGGCGCCCGTCCAGCAAGCTCATCAATGATGAAAACAATAGTGATCACTCCCAACACTTTGTACGCTCTGCGCTACAGCCTGATTGCCGTCTGGCTCTGGACGGGTGTAGTCAGCCTTACGCAATGGCAAGGCGATAGCACAGCCCTCTTGCTAGCTGGCGGCATTGCCAGCACCCAGCTGCAAAGCTGGCTGATTAGCAGTGGCGCAGCCATAGATATCGCCATCGGCCTCTGGCTGCTGCTGCGCCCCGGCCGCTTGGCCTACGCAGCTGCACTGGCCGGCATGGTGGCCATGACGATCACTGCCACCTGCCTGCTGCCCTCACTGTGGCTGCACCCTCTGGGCCCGCTGCTTAAAAACCTGCCCATTGCCGCAGCGCTATGGTTGCTTTGGCAAAGCACAGCGGATGAAGCTAATGGAGCGCTGTCATGAACACCTATTTGCTACTCAAAACCCTGCATATTTTGTCGAGCGTCCTGATGGTGGGCACCGGCTTTGGCTCGGCCTTCTATATGTTTTTTGCCAACCGAAGCGGCAACGTGCAAGCACAGGCCGTCGTCAGCCGCCTGGTGGTACGGGCAGACTGGTGGTTCACCACCCCCTCCATCATCATTCAGCCTGTCAGCGGCATTGCCATGATGCATCTGGCCGGCTGGCCACTAACCACGCCATGGCTGGCACTATCAATCGTGCTGTATGTGATTGCAGGTGCCTGCTGGCTGCCAGTGGTAGCCATGCAGATCCGTATGGCCAAGCTAGCCACGGTAGCCGCCGACAGCAACTCCCCATTGCCAGACGAATACCACCGACTGGCGCACCGCTGGGAGCGCCTGGGCTACCCGGCCTTTGTTGCCATGTTGGGGATCTATTACCTGATGGTGAACAAGCCTGCGCTGTGGGCGTGAGGCAGGCCCAGAAGCAGATGCGAGATAGCGATATCTCTTCTGGTTTATCCGCATAAATAACGTTTGCAATCAGGTCGAAATTTATTTAATCTATTAAATAAATGAAGACCACACTCAAACACCGCAATCTGCCCAGCCTGCTTTTGCAAGCAAGGGAATCCATCATGGGACATACGCGGCCATTTTTGCGATCGCATGGCTTGTCAGATCAGCAGTGGCGCGTTCTGCGGGTGCTGGGAAACGGTCTGTCGCTAGAGACCGGCCGCGTCGCTAAAGAGGCCTTCTTGCTAGGCCCCAGTCTGACGGGCGTGCTGGCCCGCATGGAGCGTGATGGTCTCATCGTGCGCAAAAAAGACCCGGCCGACCAGCGCAGATCCGTCGTCAGTGCCTCGCCCAAAGGCTTGCAACTAGTAGAGCGACTGTCCAAAGACATTGCCCAACACTACTCGGGGTTGGAGACCGCGTTTGGCAAAGACAAGCTGGAGACGCTGTACAGCCTGCTTGATGAATTAATTGCGCTGGAGCGCTCATGAGCAAGCCCTTCCCCGCCCCACACACCACTATCTATGGCGTGCTGTTGAACGACCGCGCCACCCTGCAGCGTCTATCGCCTCAGTTCGACAGTGCACCCTACAAAGCTGCGCCCAAAGCGCCCGTACTCTACATCAAGCCGCGCAACACTTTTGCGTCTGATGGTGCCCAAGTCGCCGTTCCCGCAGCGCCCGGCGAGGTGCGCATAGACGCCACAATTGGTTTAGTAATGGGCAAGGACGCAACACGCGTCTCTGTGGATGACGCCATGAGCTATGTCACAGGATTTGTGGTGGTGAGCGACGTAACGCTACCGCACGAAAACTACTACCGCCCCGCCATTCGCCAGCGCGCCCGTGACGGGTTTTGCCCCATCAGTGCGATGCAACAAGGCGATACCGGTTTTGATATCGCCAACGCCGTGCTGGGCATCTTCATCAACGGCCAGCCTGCTTATGAACGCAGTTTTTCCACCCTGGTGCGCCCCGCTGCGCAGCTGATTGCTGATGTGACCGAATTCATGACGCTGGCCGCGGGTGATGTGCTGCTGCTGGGCCCAGGCGAAGGCTCACCCCTTGCACGCGCTGGCGATGTGGTGCACATCAAGGTACCCGGTCTTGGCGAGTTGCATCACACCGTGGTTGAGGAGGCATTGAAATGAAACGCGGACGCGTCGTTTACCAAGGCAAGACCTTGGCCGTAACAGAAAGCGCCGATGGCCGCGTGCAATTACCCGATGGCTGCGTCGTTGCTGAAACCGCTGTGCGGTGGCTGCCACCCATGGAGTTTGGAACCATCTTTGCGCTGGGGCTGAACTACGCTGACCACGCCAAGGAAATTGCCTTCAACAGCGCGCCTGAAGAACCACTGGTTTTCCTCAAAGGACCGAATGCATTGAACGGTCATCGCTGTACCACACGCCGCCCGGCTGATGTGACGTATATGCACTTTGAATGCGAGCTGGGCGTGGTGATTGGCAAGCAGTGCCGTAACGTCAAAAAGGAAGATGCCTACGGCGTGATTGCCGGTTATGTAACAGCCAACGATTACGCGATTCGCGATTATTTAGAGAATTTTTACCGCCCCAACCTACGCGTCAAGAACCGCGATGGTGCAACGCCTGTGGGCCCTTGGCTGGTGGACGCTGTCGACATTGCTGACCCCATGAATCTGCGCATCAAAAGTTGGGTAAATGGGAAGCAAAAACAAAATGGCAACACCGGTGACATGGTGCACAGCATTCCGGTGTTGATCGCTCACCTGTCGGGCTTTATGACACTGAACCCCGGCGACTTGATCCTGACCGGCACGCCCGATGGCGTGGCCGACTCCAAGATTGGTGATGAGGTCGTGACCGAGATTGAAGGCGTAGGCCGTCTTGTGAATTTTATCCGCGGCGATGAGCTGCTGAAGCAGGCTTGAAGGAGCTAGCGCTATGCGTATCGACCATTTGATCAACGGCAAATCCGTTGCCGGAAAAGACTATTTCAAAACCGTCAACCCCGCCACACAAGAAGTACTGGCCGAGGTGGCATCGGGCGGTGCATCGGAGGTAGATGCCGCCGTTACCGCCGCCAAGGAGGCTTTTCCCAAGTGGGCTAACACACCCGCTGTCGAGCGCGCAAAACTGGTTCGCAAACTAGGCGACTTGATCGCCCAGCATGTGCCTGAAATTGCCGAGACCGAGACCAATGATTGCGGGCAGGTCATCGCGCAAACCGGCAAACAACTGGTTCCGCGAGCGGCTGACAACTTCTATTACTTTGCCGAGATGTGCACACGTGTGGACGGCCACACCTACCCCACACCCACGCACCTGAACTACACGTTGTTCCACCCTGTGGGTGTGTGCGCGCTGATATCGCCATGGAACGTACCATTTATGACTGCGACCTGGAAAGTCGCACCCTGCCTGGCTTTTGGCAATACGGCAGTGCTCAAGATGAGCGAGCTATCGCCCCTGACTGCCGCGCGTTTGGGTGAGCTGGCGCTGGAGGCAGGCATCCCCGCTGGCGTGCTGAATCTGGTGCACGGCTATGGCAAAGATGCTGGTGAGCCGCTGGTTGCACACCGCGATGTGCGGGCCGTATCCTTCACTGGATCGACCGCGACGGGCAACCGCATTGTGCAAGCCGCAGGCCTGAAAAAATTCAGTATGGAGCTAGGTGGAAAAAGCCCGTTTGTGATTTTTGATGATGCCGATTTTGAGCGAGCGCTCGATGCCGCCGTCTTCATGATCTTCAGCAACAACGGCGAGCGCTGCACCGCAGGCAGCCGCATCTTGGTACAAAAAGGCATCTATGCAAAATTCGTAGATCGTTTTGTAGAGCGCGCCAAGCGCATCACCGTGGGCGATCCGCTGGATGAAAAAACTATTGTCGGCCCCATGATCAGCCATGGCCATCTGGCCAAAGTGCGCAGCTATATCGAGCTGGGCCAGAAGGAAGGCGCGAACATGCTGTGCGGCGGGCTGGATGCACCCGCACTGCCAGAGCGCGTCACGCGTGGCAACTATGTGCTGCCCACCGTGTTTGCAGATGTGGACAACCGCATGCGCATTGCACAGGAAGAAATATTTGGCCCCGTGGCTTGCATCATCCCATTCAGCGATGAGGCTGAAGCCATTCGGCTGGCCAACGATATTCAGTACGGCCTGTCCAGCTATGTATGGACTGAGAACATCGGTAAGGCTCACCGCATGGCCGCGGCGGTAGAAGCCGGCATGTGCTTTGTCAACAGCCAGAACGTGCGCGATTTGCGCCAACCCTTTGGCGGCACCAAGGCGTCAGGCACAGGCCGCGAAGGTGGAACGTGGAGCTATGAAGTGTTTTGCGAGCCCAAGAATGTAGCGGTATCCATGGGCAACCACCACATTCCGCATTGGGGCGTATAGAACCAATAGCTATCAATATAAAGGCACCCATCGTCCACCAGATGCGCGCTGACGCATCATTTGGTACAAATAAAAGGTTGAAGTGAGACACCATGAGTTTGTATGCCATGCAGAAGTTTTTGTTCCACCTGAACCGCGAGCCCGAGGTGCAGCGCCGCTGGCGCGATGACAGCGATGCGCTGCTTGCCGACTATCCACTGACGGATGAGGAGCGCGATGCCATCCACCGTGGCGACATTGGCAAGCTGTACGTACTGGGCTGCAACGGCCAGTTGCTAATGCACTTTGCGCCCATGCTAGGCATTGCCTGGGCCGATTATCTGCAAGCCATGCGCGACGGCGTGAGCCAGCACGGCCCGGTGCGTGCAGGTGTGTACGCCATGACCAGCAGCGTAGACGAGAAAGTAGCAGGGGTTTGATATGAGTTTGGTATTTGCTGGCGTTTGCAGCCACGCACCGGGCATTACAGGCCGCGCTCACCTCGCAGACCCGCAGGTTAAAGACGTATTCCACGAGGCCTTCAGAGACATGGGCGCGCAGCTGGAAGCCGCCAAGCCCGACGCCGTGATCGTGATTGCCGCCGAGCACTTTGCCAACTTCTTCATGAACAATATGCCGGCTTACGCCATTGGCATGGCAGATCAGTACGAAGGCCCCATTGAAGACCCTCAATGGCTGGGGATTGAAAAGCGCCAGATCCCCGGCAACGCAGGCCTGTCTAAACGAATCATCACCGAGGTGCTGCAAACCGTGGATGTGGCTTTTGCCGAAGAATGGAAGTTTGACCACGGCATCATGGTTCCACTGCATTTTTTAACGCCGTATTTTGACAAGGACATCATCCCCGTCAATATCAACTGCCAGGGCCCACCACTAACGCCACTGCATCGCGCCTGGGCCTTTGGCGAAGCGCTACGCCGCGCCTGCGATCAGGTGCCAGAGCGCATTGCCATCATTGGTACGGGTGGCATATCGCACTGGCCAGCCACACCTGATTCCGGCAAGATCAATTGGGAATGGGACCAAGAGTTTATGGACCGCTGGTGCCGCAATGACAAGCCCGCCTTGCTTGGCTATAGCGATGCCGAAACCTACCGCGATGCTGGCCAAGGCGGCTTTGAAATCCGTAGCTTCATTGCCGTTGCAGCTGCAGCGCGCGGCGCAGGCCACATCATTCACTGCAAGCCCATCCCGATTTTTGCAGTGAGCTGCACCGCTGCAACCATGGAGATAGTGTGATGCCCCATCTCGTTATTCTCTACTCCGCCAATCTAGATACGCTGACCAATATGAGCACGCTGTGCCGCAGCCTGGCAGACGCCATGCTGGCGGTACGGGCGGAGGACGGCAGCCAGGTCTTCCCCACCGGCGGCACACGCGTGCTGGCCTACCCTGCTGCGCACAGCGCAATCGCCGATGGCGGCGCTGCGGGCCGCGCCGCAGGCGGCTCCGGCGACTACGGCTTTGTCTATATCAACCTGCGCATGGGCATAGGCCGGTCAGACGCCGTAAAAAAGATAGCTGGCAACGCCCTATTGGATGCCTCCAAAGCACATCTAGGCTCTCTATTCACCCAACACCATCTGGGCCTGACCGTACAAGTGGACGAAAGCCTCAATCAAGTTTTTGACGGCAAACACAGCAGCCTGCATCCACTTTTTTAGAAAGCCTGCGCATGTTCCCCGACTCCCTCATCACCCAATTAGCGGCCGAGCTGGACCAGAGCGAAAAGTCGCGCCAACAAATCGAGCACTTCTCCAAACGCTACCCCGGTATGACCGTAGACGACGGCTACCGCGTGGCCCGCGAATGGGTTCGCATGCAGCTGATTAGTGGCCGTAAAGTGATTGGCCACAAGATTGGTCTCACATCACGCGCCATGCAGCAATCCAGTCAGATCGACGAGCCAGACTACGGCACGCTGCTGGACAATATGCTCTACACCTGCACGCCCGGCCAGATACTGGACATCCCCACCCAGCGGTTTATTGCCCCGCGGGTGGAGGTGGAGCTGGCCTTTGTACTCAAGACTCCGCTGAAAGGCCTAGGCTTGGTGGGTGGTAAAAAAATTGGCGTGGCAGAGGTGCTGGCCGCCACCGACTATGTCACTCCCGCCATCGAGATCATCGACGCACGCATCGAGCAGCTAGACCGCGACACCCAGCGCATGCGTAAGGTGCACGACACCATCAGCGACAATGCCGCGAACGCAGGCATCGTGGTAGGCGGCAAACAGCTAGACCCTGCTAGCTTGGACCTGCCTTGGTGCGGCGCCATTCTGCGCCAGAATGGATCGGTAGAAGAAACTGGCCTGGCCGCGGGCGTGCAAGGCCACCCCGCGGTAGGCGTGGCTTGGCTGGCCAACAAATTGGCTCCTTGGGGAGAGTATTTGGAAGCTGGCGAGATCGTGCTGGCGGGCTCATTCACCCGCCCAGTGGTCGCCAAAAAAGGGGATTCTTTTGAGGCGGACTACGGCGTACTGGGCAAGCTGGAGTTTCGCTTTCAATAAGCGTGGCAAACACAAGCCAGCAAACCATAGGTTTGCGTTTGAGACGATTTCCAAAGAACCAACGTAGTACAAAAAGTACAAAATTTCGACAAGGCGAAGCAACGCTGTACCAACGCTTGTATTCGCCGCTATCCGCAAGGCATGCAAAACATCTAAATGAGAAGAGCTGCAGGGCACCTGGCCCTGCAGCTCTTTCTATGACCTAAGCGCCGCTCAATGCGGCACTGCTTCTTGTCGCCCTGCCCCCAAGTACGTGTCAATAATGCGCTGGTCGTGCAGCAGATCACGTGCATTGCCGGACAGCGCTACCGCCCCCATCTCCAGCACATAGGCACGGTCGGCCACCTTGAGTGCAGCGCGCGCGTTTTGCTCCACCAGTAGCACCGACACCCCGTGTTTACGCAGCGATGCCACCACCAGCAGCACCTCACGCACAATCAGCGGCGCCAGCCCCAGCGAGGGTTCATCCAGCATCAGCAAGCGTGGTTTAGCCATCAGCGCACGGCCAATAGCCAGCATCTGGCGCTCCCCTCCAGACAGCGTCGATGCCATCTGAGCGCGACGCTCTTTCAAGCGCGGGAAAATGTCAAACACCTCTTGCATACGCGCGCTCTGATCACGCTGGCCTGTACGCCACAACGCAAAACCGCCAAGCCGCAAATTGTCTTCAACTGACATCTCGCCAAACAGCTCGCGCTTCTCAGGCACCAGGCCGACACCATTGGCGACCATGGCCTCCACGCTTGGGCGGGTGACACGCTTGCCATCCCACGCCACCTCGCCCTTGGACGGCAACAAGCCCATGGCGGCTGACAGCAAGGTAGTTTTACCTGCGCCATTAGGGCCAATCACGGTCACAATTTCGCCCTGCGAAACATGCAGATCGACCTGATGTACGGCCTCTACCGGGCCATACGATACGCTCAGCTGCGACAGCTGCAGCAATGCGGCTGGGTTGCTCATACTGCAACCTCCTCGTCATCATCTGCGCCACCCAAGTAAGCATCCAGCACACGCTGATTGGCCTGTATCTCTGCCGGTGATCCGGAGGCAATCACCGTCCCAAACTCCAGCACCGTAATGCGGTCGGCCAGGTTCATCACAAACTCCATGTCATGCTCGACTACCAAGATGCCCAAGCCCTCAGCACGCAACTGGCGCAGCAGTTGTGCCAGCGATTGCTTCTCCAGGTGGCGCAGGCCGGCGGCAGGCTCATCCAGTAGCAAAGCAGCTGGCTGACTGGCCAGCGCACGGGCGATTTCCACAATACGTTGTTGACCCAGTGCGAGCGATCCTGCAGGTACATCGGCATATGCACCAAGGCCACAGCGTTCAATCTGCTTGCGCGCCTCGGCCAATAAGGCCGCTTCCTCATGGCGATCCATGCGCACCATCGATGCCAGCCAACCTTTATGGGCGCGCAGGTGGGCGCCTAATGCCACGTTCTCCAGCACAGTGCGCTGACTCAGCAGCCGCACATGCTGGAAAGTGCGCCCTAAGCCCAGCGCTGCAAACCGGCGCGACGGAGAACCCGCCATCACCTGCCCCATCAACTGCACCTTGCCCTCGGTAGGAGAATCCACGCCCGAGATCATGTTGAAGAAGGTGCTCTTACCTGCCCCATTGGGGCCGATCAAGGCATGCACCTCGCCAGCCAACAATGACATGGAGACATCGTTGTTGGCCACGAGGCCGCCAAAGCGCTTGGTCACATGCTCAGCCGCCAGCAAGGTATCGCCTGCGGCGGGTAGTGCACGCCGCCCCAAAGGCTTGGGCGCTGCACTGAGCTGCTTGCTTTCAGGCTGCTTGATAAAACGGCTGCTCAAACGCAACAGCGTGGGCCACAGACCTTGGTCAAAGCGCTGCAGCACCAATACCATCAGCAAGCCAAAAACGATGATTTCAAAGTTGCCACTGGTGCCCAGCAGCGCGGGCAAGATGTCTTGCAGCTTTTCTTTCACCAAGGTGATCAAGGTAGCGCCCAGCACAGCTCCCCACAAATGGCCAGCACCACCCACCACCGCCATAAACAGGTACTCAATACCAATATTCAGGTTAAACGGCGCCGGGCTGACAAAGCGCTGCATGTGCGCATACAACCAGCCCGACAAGGTAGCGAGCAACGCAGCCAGCACAAACAACTTGACGCGGTGCTGCGCAGTATTGATACCCATGGATTCCGCCATCACTTGCCCACCTTTGAGCGAGCGGATAGCGCGGCCCTCACGCGAATCCAACAAGTTATGCAACAGCCACAGTGCCAGCAGCAATACCACCCAGATCAACACACCCATGACGCGCGGCGAAGCGAACGATACTCCCGCGATCACCAGGGGCGGAATCCCGGTCATTCCTGTTTGCCCCCCCAGAAACTCCATATTGCCGAACAGGTAATACAGGCTCAAGCTCCAAGCAATGGTGCACAACGGCAGGTAATGGCCTTGCAGCTTGACTGTGACGGAGCCCAGCAACCATGCAACCGCAAACGTGATCAAAAAACCCAGTATCAAGCCAATCCACGGCAGACCACCAGCGCCCACCACACTGCCAAAAAACTGGGTGGCCACGGGCGAGGTGCATGCCCAAGCAGTGGCATAGGCGCCAATGCCAACAAAGGCGGCCTGGCCAAATGACGTCATTCCGCCCACGCCAGTAAGCATCACCAAACCCGCCGCCACCATCGCGTACAACCCGATATAGCTCAGGATCACAACGGTGAAATCAGGTAGAAAAGGCCAGGCTATCGCCAAAGCAGCAATCGCAAGCACCGTCAGCACCGCAGGCGTTACCAAGCCCGTCGATGCAGACGCGGTTTGCGTCTTCGTTTGGGAAGTCGAGATCGGCGCGCTCATGCCTCCTCCTCCACATGGTGGCTGTTACGCGAACGCCACCACAGCACGGGAATAATCATTGCAAACACCAGCACCTCTTTATACGCACTGGCCCAGAAGGTAGAAAAAGACTCCAGCAGACCCACCAGCAAGGCGCCAGCCAGCGCGATGGGGTAACTGGCTAGGCCACCAATAATGGCCGCCACAAAGCCTTTGAGGCCGATCATGAAACCGGTGTCGTAATACACCGTAGTCAGCGGCGCAATGAGCAAGCCAGAGATGGTGCCTATCAGTGCAGCCAGCGCAAAGCTCAAATCGCCCGCCAGCGCCGTGGGGATGCCCATCAGTCGCGCGCCCACCCGGTTCATCGCTGTAGCGCGCAGAGCCTTCCCCAGCATGGATCGCTCAAAAAACACAAAAAGCAGTACGACCAAGACCAGGGCCACACCCACTACCACCAGCGACTGACCAGAGATACTGATGCCCGCAATATCAAACTTGGATTCAGAGTACGGCGCAGTGCGCGAGCCCTCCGCTCCAAAGAACAGCAAACCCAGACCAACCAAAACGCCATGCAAGGCTACAGAAATAATCAAAAGCAATAGCACCGAAGCGTTAGCTACAGGGCGATAGGCCACTCTATACAACAAAGGCCCCATGGGCGTGACCAAGACCAGTGCCGTGATGGATTGCAGCAGCATGGAACTGGGCTTGACGAGCAGCGCCAGCACCGCCCCTATAGCCGGGAAGACTACGCACCACAGCAAGGTTGCCGACCAGCTACCCGGCTGTCCAGAGCGCGCACGCCAGATCTCCGCCAACAAGGCAACGGCCGCCATCGCCAGCAGCAACCACAGGGTAGATGGCGTTTTACCCATTTGCATCATGGCCATGGTCAAAGCCCCATAGGCTACAAATTCGCCTTGCGGGATAAAGATGATGCGGGTGACGGAGAACACCAGCACCAAAGACACCGCCATCAGCCCATAGATGGCGCCGTTGACGATACCGTCCTGCCCGAGCAGCAGGGCTATTTGCAAATCCATAATGGGCTTTCGAATACGCGAGGTCTGACGTTCAGAAAATAGTGCATCGGAAAAGCAGCGGCACTACCCTTACAAAAATCGCTCTGCAAACACCGCGAGTATTTGCAGAGCGACATCCTGGTAACTCGCTTGTTCCGGCTATCCGGCAGGCAAGCGGTTTACACCCGCTTTAGGGCTGGTATTTCCAGGTGCCGTTTTCGATCTTGACCATCACCACGCCATTCTGGATACCCAGGTGGTCTGTCGGCGACATCGAGAAGATGCCGTGTGCACCGACTACGTTTTTGGTGGCCTCTAGCGCATCGCGCAAAGCGACACGGAACTCAGGCGTACCAGGCTGTGCTTTCTTCAAAGCCTCTGGCGCTGCTGCCGCCAGCACCTTACCGGCATCCCAGGCGTGTGCGCCAAAAGTAGCAGCCGAGCCCTTGCCGTACTTGGCCTCATAGGTCTGCACATAGGCCATACCTTCTTTTTTTACCGGGTTGCTGTCAGGCAGTTGATCTGCCACCAGCACTGGGCCGGCTGGCAACAGCGTGCCCTCAACATCCTTGCCGCCTACACGCAAGAAGTCGGCATTGGCCACGCCGTGGGTTTGGTAATACTTGCCTTTGTAGCCACGCTCTTTCAACGTTTTCTCGGGCAGTGCAGCAGGTGTCCCTGAGCCTGCTATCAATACTGCATCGGGCTTGGCCGCCATGATCTTGAGTGCCTGGCCCGTGACCGAGGTGTCATTGCGCGAGAAGGCTTCAGTCGCAACAACCTTCAGCCCCTTGGCCTCTCCTACCTTTTTGAACTCTTGCAACCAACTCTCGCCATAGGCATCGTTAAAACCGATATAGCCCACAGTTTTAATACCGCTCTTGACCATGTGATCAACAATCGCGCCTGCCATCAAACCGTCGTTTTGCGGTGTCTTGAAGACCCATTTCTTTTTATCATCCATAGGCTCAATGATCTTGGCTGATGCAGCCAAGGTAATCATCGGCGTCTTGCCTTCAGCCACCACATCAATCATGGCCAGCGAGTTGGGCGTGATGCTGGAGCCAATGATGATGTCAACCTTGCTCTCGCTTAGCAATTTGCGGGTGTTGGCGACGGCAGCGGTGGTGTCCGATGCGTCATCCAAAATGATGTAGTTCACCTTCTGGCCACCCATGGTCTGCGGCATCAGCGCAATGGTGTTTTTCTCGGGAATGCCCAGCGATGCGGCAGGGCCGGTCGCGGACAACACCACACCCACATTGATGTCGGCCCATGCCGAACCCCACACCGCTGCCAGCGCAGCAGCCACAAACCCCAGTTTTGCAAAGCGCTTCATAATTTGTCTCCTTCAAGGTGGCACTTACTAAAACCCAAACAACCGGTTCAAATGCAATGAAGGCGCTACAGCTGGAGTATTTTTCCGTCAACTCCTGGCTATCACACCACCGCATCAATTTAACTTGTTAAATAATTTTTAGCCAGTTTTTTTGTATCTTTTGGACTTGGGGTTTGCACTGCCCCTAAGCCCCCTAAAAACAGATCCGCCACGATGGGCGCCATGGTGTCGTAGCTCAGCGCTCCGCTGGGTTTCAGCCAGGTAAACATCCAGTTCATCATGCCAAAGAGCAGCATGGTCAAGGCCTTGGTTAAACCGGCCTTGTCGGTGTCGGGCCGCAGCTCCTCCACAGCCCTTGCCACGCTCTCTACCACCTGGCGCTCTCCATTCAGAATCCGCGCTTGGTCTTGCTCGTTCAAGAACCGCACATCCTCGGTCAGCACCCGATGCTCGTTTACTGCATGGGCATACTCTTGCACGAAGCGCTCAATCAAGGCACGCAACCGTGGCTCCGGCGCCAGCTGCTGAGCATCAACCTCGTCCACCAGCGCTATCAAACGCGAAATATGCGTGTTGCAAATCTCCAGCAGCAATGCGTTCTTATCCTTGAAGTAGTGGTACAGCGCGGGCTTGGATAAACCACACGCACTGGCCACCTCGTTCATCGATGTACCCACATAACCGCCGCGCGCAAACAGCTCGGCCGCCTGCGTCAAAATTTGCTCCCGCTGGTCGTCGTATCCGGGTGCACGTCCTCGAGCCATAGTGTCACTACCCCTTGCTATGCCAAAAGACTGTCATCATGCCGCATTTGCTGCGTTCCCCCCGTATTTGCAACATGTCAGCGCTCATCAAATGAGAGCACTACGCGCTCGGTCAGCGGGTGCGCCTGGCAAGTCAGCACAAAGCCGTTAGCCACCTCTTTTTTGTCGAGCGCAAAGTTGCGCTCCATGCGCACTTCGCCCTCCAGTACCTTGGCACGGCAGGTACCGCACACACCGGAGGTGCATGAGTAAGGCACCTCCAGCCCCGCTGCCGACGCGGCATCCAAAATACTGGGTTGGCCCTTGCTGTATAGGACCTCACGCGATAGCCCATCGCGGATGATCACAATGCGCGCAACCTCGGCGTCGCCCGGCTGAGCCTCATGCAGCACGGCGCCCACTTGGGCCGCGCCAGGCAGGTTGACGCCAAAGCGCTCGATATGAATGCGCTCCTCAGGCACACCAACGGCCAGCAACGCAGCCTCGGCCTCGTCGTTCATCTGAAATGGACCGCAGATATAGACCTGATCAATCTGCGCTGCAGGTACCACACTCGCCAAAAACTCACCAATCTTCTCGCGGTTCATGATGCCGCTGTTGATCGGTGCATCGGTGTGCTCGTCAGAGAACACATGCTGCAGTACCAAGCGCGACATATAGCGGTTCTTTAAGTCTTCGATCTCTTCCTTGAACATGGTCGAGCGCAACTGACGATTTCCATAAATCAGCGTGAAGCGGCTACTCGGTTCACGCGCAAGCACCGTTTTCATAATGGACAAAATCGGGGTGATACCGCTCCCGCCCGCAATGCCTACATGGTGGCGTTTGGCGCTGGAATCCAGAGGTACAAAAAAACGGCCTTGCGGCGCCATCACCTGGATGCTGTCACCCGGCTTCAGGTGCGCATTGATCCAGTTGGAAAACGCACCACCGCGCACCCTGCGCACGCCGACGCGCAGCTCGCCGTCATCCACACCGGCGCAAATAGAGTAGGAGCGGCGCAGGTCCTGGCCGTCAATATCGGCACGCAAGGTCAGGTACTGGCCTTGGGTAAAGCCAAACACCTCACGCATATCCGGTGGCACGTCAAACGAGACGATTACTGCCTCTTGCGTATCGGGCTCAACACTGCGTACCCGCAATGGATGGAACAAGGCGCTCATAGTGGCAAACTCGTCAAATGGGTTTGAAATGCTCAAAAGGCTCGCGGCACGCCAGGCAGCGGTACAGCGCCTTGCAGGCGGTCGCACCAAAAGCGGAAAGCCGTTCGGTACTTTTGCTGGCGCAGCGCGGGCAGGCAATCGTCGCCCCCCCGCTATCCAAACTGCGCCCCAAGAAACGGATTGGCACCGCGTCATCTACCTGCACAGCGCCAGGCGGGGCGATGCCGTATTCCGTCAGCTTGCGTTTCCCCTCGTCACTGATCCAGTCCGTGGTCCATGCGGGGGCTCGGCGCAGCGTGACCTGTGCCGGGCCAAGGCCCGCAGTATCAATGGCGGCCAATACATCCTGCTCAATCGCCTCAGTTGCCGGACAGCCCGAATAGGTCGGCGTCAGCACGATCAGCAGGCTGTCATCGTCCGCCACCAGCACATCGCGCACAATGCCCAGATCGCATACCGATACGGCAGGCACTTCAGGGTCAAGCACGGTGTGCAGCACCTGCCACGCTGCAACAATGCGCGCTGTCGGCTGAGGCCAAACGGTGGCTGGCAAAGCGCTCACCATGCACCTCCGGGATAGGCGCGCTGCAGGTATTGCATGTCGGCCAGGATGAATCCCATGTGCTCGCTATGGCGTCCACGCTTGCCGTCACTGATGAACTTGGATTCTGCTGGCACTACCAACGTGGCCTCGTCCAGCATCAGCTGAATCTCTTGCTGCCAAGGTAATTTCAACGCGCTCCAAAGCGGGCCCATGCCTTGTTCAGCGGCCGCTACATCAGCCGCATCAGTGTCGAACAGTTCATTGGCGTAACGCCACAAATCGCCCAATGCCTTTTCCATGCGCTGGCGCGACTCGCCCGTACCGTCACCCAAACGCACCACCCAGTCGGCGGAATGCTGCTGGTGATAGCGCGCCTCTTTCAGCGCCTTGGCGGCAATCGCACGCAGCTCCTCATTGCTGCTACTCTCGGCCAGCTGCGCCCACAGCAGCTTGAGCCAGGTGGACACCATGGCATTGCGCAACACAGAGAACGCAAAATCGCCACGCGGAAGCTCGGTCAGCGTGACATTAAAGTAGTCACGCTCCTGGCGTAAAAAGGCCAGCTGGTCTTCGTCATGGCCACGCCCCTCCATCTGGCCGGCCAAGCTCAGCACGGCGCGTGTCTGCCCAATCAGGTCAAGCGCGATGTTGGCCATCGCAATGTCTTCTTCTAGGACGGGTGCATGGCCCGCCCATTCGCTGATGCGCTGCGCCAGAATCAGGCAGCTATCACCAATGCGCAGCAAATACTGCGTAGCGGGCGTGAGATCCAGTTCAATCGATGCAGCAGACATGGGGTGTTCTCCGGGTGCAGCACATGCCATCACATGTGATCCACTTCCTTGGGCAATTGGTAGAAGGTGGGGTGGCGATAGACCTTGTCTTCGGCGGGATCAAAATACATATCCTTATCACCGGGGTCGCTGGCCACAATCTGGTCCGAGCGCACCACCCAGACGCTGGATCCTTCCTGGCGGCGCGTATACACATCGCGTGCCATCTGTATCGCCATTTGCGCATCGGTGGCATGCAAGCTGCCGCAATGCTTGTGATCAAGCCCAGCCTTGCTGCGTACAAACACTTCCCACAGCGGCCACTCCATATTGACGATCTCGCTCATGCTGCCTCCTTGATGGCGCGCTGTTGTTGTTTGCTCGCATGGGCCAGGGCAGCTTCGCGCACCCAGGTACCGTCCTCCCAGGCGTCGACTCGGGCTGCCAAGCGCTCGCGATTGCAGGGGCCGTCACCGGCAATCACGCGCCAGAACTCACTCCAGTCGATGACGCCAAAGTCATATGATTCGCGCTTTGCATTCCACTTCAGATCTGGATCCGGCAGGGTCACGCCCAACAATCGTGCTTGCTCCACCGTTGCATCGATAAACTTCTGGCGCAACTCATCGTTAGAGACACGTTTAATGCCCCAGCGCATTGATTGCGCGCTGTTGGGGGACTGGTCATCGGGCGGGCCAAACATCATGATCGACGGCCACCACCACCGATTCACCGCATCCTGCACCATGTCTTTTTGCGCTCGCGTACCACTCTTCATCATGGTCAGCAGCGCGTCATACCCTTGGCGCTGGTGAAAACTCTCTTCGCGGCATATACGGATCATGGCTCGCGCATAAGGCGCGTACGAGCAGCGGCAAATTGGCACCTGGTTCATGATGGCCGCGCCATCCACCAGCCAGCCAATGGTGCCAATATCGGCCCAGCTCAACGTCGGGTAGTTGAAGATAGAGCTGTACTTGGCCTTGCCGGTATGCAGCGCATCCAGCATCTGGTCGCGCGATGAGCCCAGGGTTTCTGCCGCAGCGTACAGATACAAGCCATGACCGCCTTCGTCCTGCACCTTGGCTAGCAAAATGGCCTTGCGCTTGAGCGTGGGCGCGCGGGTGATCCAGTTGCCCTCTGGCAGCATTCCAACAATCTCAGAATGCGCATGCTGGCTGATCTGGCGCAGCAGCGTCTTGCGGTAGTTATCGGGCATCCAGTCCTTGGCTTCGATGAATTCGCCCGCATCAATGCGGGCATCAAAGCGCTCTTGCAAGCCAGGGTCTTCTGCCCTGCGCAGGCCTTCGCCAGGCTCTTTGCTCATGGTGTCCATGGCTTGGGTATACATGGTGTGCTCCTTGCTTTTAGCGTTGGCGGTTGTCGATGACCCGGCGGGCCTTGCCCACCAAGGTGCGCTCGATCGAATCCGGGCTCAGCACCTCCACCGCCGTGCTGATTCCGATCATGGTCTTAATGCGCTGCTGCACCCAGTCAGCCAGTTGCCGCGCCTCGCCACGGTTGCCTGGTTGCATTTCGCAACGTACCGCCACCTGGTCGAGATTGCCGTCACGTGTCACCACAATTTGGTACTGGCCTGACAGTGCCTCGTTTTGCAAAACAATCTCTTCGATCTGCGTCGGGAAGACATTGACTCCGCGAATGATCAACATGTCGTCCGAACGGCCAACGATCTTGCCCATGCGCCTGAAAGAGCGCGCTGTCGGCGGCAGCAACCGCGTCAGATCGCGTGTGCGGTAGCGGATGATGGGCATGGCTTCTTTGGACAACGATGTAAACACCAGCTCGCCCTCACTGCCTTCAGGCAGCACCTCACCTGTGTCGGGGTCGATGATTTCTGCCAGGAAATGGTCTTCCCAAATCACCGGGCCGTCCTTCGTCTCCACACATTCGCTGGCCACGCCTGGCCCCATCACTTCCGACAGGCCATAGATATCCACCGCATCCAAACCGCCCTTAGCCTCTAGCTCATGGCGCATGGCCTCAGTCCAGGGCTCAGCACCAAAAATACCAATCTGCAAGGAGCTCGCGCGCGGGTCTTTGCCCTGGCGCACCATCTCCTCGATGATGACCTGCATGTACGAGGGCGTAACCATGATGATGCTGGGCTTGAAATCCTCAATCAGCTGCACCTGCTTTTCCGTCTGCCCACCCGACATGGGTATGGCCGTGCAACCAGCACGCTCCACCCCATAGTGCGCGCCCAAGCCACCAGTAAACAATCCGTAGCCGTAGGCGATATGCACCATATCGCCAGGGCGACCACCAGCAGCGCGAATGGAGCGCGCCACCAGGTCTGCCCAAACATCGATGTCGTTCTTGGTGTAACCCACCACCGTGGGCTTACCCGTGGTGCCGCTGGAGGCATGCACGCGTGCAATCTGCTCACGTGGCACAGCAAACATGCCAAACGGGTAGTTGTCGCGCAAGTCCTTCTTGGTAGTGAAGGGGAACTTGGCAATATCGGCCAGCGTCTTCAGATCCGACGGCTGCACGCCCCGCGCTTCAAATGCTTTGCGATAGTGGGGCACGTTGTCGTAGGCATTTTTCAACGTTTGGCGCAGGCGCTGCAACTGCAGCGCTTCAATCTCATCGCGGCTGGCGGTTTCAATGGTTTCCAGCACAGCTGGGGGTCGGGCATTCATGGTAGTTAGCCTCTGTGATTAATCTTGAACGGGCACCGTGGGCTTGCCCTTCATGCAGTAAGAGCGACCGCGAAACAGCGCAATCGCCGCGCCTTGATGGTTGCGGATATGCACGTCATAAACGCCTGTACGCCCCGCCTGCGAGACCATCCTGGCCTCAGCCACCAGCACATCCCCAGGGCGCCCCGGCGCTACAAAATCTACTGACAACCCTGAGGCCACCGTCATCTCGTTGAACGAGTTGCAGGCATAGGCAAAGGCCGTGTCGCCCAGCGTGGTGATAAAGCCGCCGTGGCAGATATCAAAGCCATTCAGCATGTGGTCCGTTACAGGCATCTCGATAGTTGCCTCGCCCGGCGCAATGTGGGTAATGCGCATGTGCAAGCCTTGGGCTGCGCGGTCACGGGCGAACATACCGTCGCGCACATGCTCTGCTATTTGTTGCGGGGTCATCGCATCTCGCTTTCAACGATCAGTAAACACCGGCTTGCGCTTGGCCATAAATGCCGCCACGCCTTCCAGATAATCGTGCGCGCTGCCCAGACGCTTTTGCGCGGTGGCTTCAAGCGCCAGCGATGCACCAAAGTCCAAACCCTGCGCTGCATCAATAGCGAGGCGCGTGGCGACCAGCGCTTGTGTTGGCATGGTGGCCAATTTGCTCGCCAGCGCCTCAACCTCGGCCAAAAAAGTCAGATCAGGAACGCAACGCCAGATCAAGCCCATGGCCTCAGCCTCGGCCGCTGGCAGCTTGTCGCCCAGAAAGGCCAAGCCCAGTGCGCGCTGGCGGCCCACCAGCCGCGGCAGCAACCAGGTGCCGCCGCTGTCGGGCAACAAGCCAATCTTGGTAAAGGCCTGGATAAAGCTGGCCGATTCAGCGGCCACCACCAAATCGCAGCACAGCGCAATATTGGCGCCCGCACCGGCTGCCACACCGTTCACGGCAGCAATCACGGGCACGGGCATGGCTCGTAATAGCTCGCACAAGGGTTGGTAGTGGCGCTCAATCAGCACGCTTAAATCGGTGGGAGGCTGGCCTGCAGGCGCGGGTGCTGCGCCTTCATCCGCCAGATCCTGCCCAGCACAAAACCCACGACCAGCGCCTGTCAGTACTACGCATCGCACTGCAGAATTACCAGCAGCTGCCTGCAGCGCCGCCAGCAGCTCGCGGTGCATAGTTTGCGTGAAGCTGTTGAGCGCCTGCGGGCGGTTGAGCGTGATGGTGCATACCGCGCCATCCAGATCCACCAGCACCGAGGGCTCGGCAGCGATTTGCGCGGGCTGAGTCATGGGCTTGTCGTCCTTTATCTTGTGGCCCCTGGCAACCATCTGCCGGGGCGTTTTGTTATCTGGTGGCACCTGAAGACTGCTTTTTACACACACTTTATTGACCGACCGTTCGGTCAAGAATATACTAATTTGGCACTTTGATGCAAGTCAGCCAGACTAGGAAAAACCCGATCCCACGGGCTGATAGCGCGCAAAGTTCCCTCGAAAAAAATCCACGGAGACCTCTGCCCATGTCCTTGTTTGATCGCCACCAAGCTGTGCTTTCCCAAGCCGTTAACGCCGCCAAAACCCGCGAATACTGGAGCGCCTTCCCTGAAAACCCTTCGCCTAAAGTCTATGGCGAAACAGCGCAGGCCGATGGCCAAGCGGCCGCCGAGGCCTATCTGGGTAAAGACTTCCCACTGGCCCAGCCCGGCGAGCGCGGCCGCGTGGCGACCGAGCAATCGCCCTATGGCGTGACAATGGAAGTTCGCTACCCCGATTGCGATCCGCAAACGCTGATAGCCAGCGCGCAAACAGCCGAGCCCGCTTGGCGCGCACTAGGTGTCAAAGGCCGATTAGGTGTGCTGCTGGAGGCGCTGGCCCGCATCCACAAACGCAGCCATGAGATTGCCCATGCCGTGCAGATCACCAGCGGCCAAGGGCCGATGATGGCCTTCCAGGCCGGTGGCCCACATGCACAAGACCGCGCGCTGGAGGCGCTGGCCTACGCCTGGATGGCGCAAGCTGATGTGCCCGATGTGACCCGCTGGGAAAAGCCCCAAGGTAAGAACCCGTCACTGGTGATGGAAAAGCGCTTTGAGATTGTGGGCCGTGGCATTGGCCTCGTTATAGGCTGCGCCACGTTCCCCACTTGGAACACCTACCCGGGCTTGTTTGCCAGCTTGGCAACCGGCAACCCCGTTCTCGTCAAACCCCATCCCAACGCCGTGCTGCCCGCCGCCATAAGCGTAGCCATCATCCGCGATGTTCTGACCGAGCAAGGGCTAGATGCTAATTTGGTGCAACTCGCCCTATGCCCTGAGCCTGCAGACACCCAAGCACTGGCTACCCACCCCGCCGTGGCGAGTATCGACTTCACCGGCAGCACCGAATTTGGTCACTGGCTGCAATCCAACGCCAAACAAGCCCGCCTGTATGCCGAAATGGCAGGCGTCAACACCGTCATCATCGAGTCGACCGACGACTACGCCGCCATGCTGAAGAACATGGCGTTCACGCTAGCGCTATACAGCGGACAGATGTGCACTACCACGCAAAACATCTTGATCCCCAAAGACGGCATTACCACCGAGAGCGGTCACAAAAGCTTTGACCAAGTGGGGCAAGACTTGGGCATCGCGCTGGATACTCTGCTGAGCGACCCACGTGTGGCCACCGCCGTGCTGGGCGCCATTGCTTCGACTGCTACGCTGGATCGCATTGCAGCATCTGCGCAAAAAGGCCGCCTGGTACACGCCTCGCAAAAGCTTGTGCACCCGCAGTTCCCCAAGGCCCATTTACAAACCCCGCAGCTCATTGCACTGACCGAAGCCGACAGCGCCATCTACAACGCGGAATGCTTTGGCCCGGTGGCGTATCTGGTCGCAGTCAAAGACGGTGCAGCGGCGCTGGCCGTGGCACAACGCACAGTGCAGCAGCATGGCGCGCTCACCTTGGGTGTCTATTCGCAAAATGCCAGCTACGTAGACCAGGCGGTGCAAACCAGTCTGCGCGCCAAGGTCGCGCTATCCATCAACCTGACGCAAGGCATTTTCGTCAACCAGACGGCTGCTTACTCGGACTACCACGCCACAGGCGGCAACCCTGCCGCCAATGCCAGCTACACCACCCTCGCCTTTGTAGCAGACCGCTTTGTGGTGGTGCAGCAGCGCCAGCATGTGTGATAAAGCTCACTATCAATTGGTGAGCACCTAACGCCCAATTAGCGGGAACCAAGGCCTGATTTTATTGAAAATCAGGCCTTTCGCCATATGACATTAACGTTTGCAATGCCAAGGTCCATTTATATAATTGGCATTCAAACTATTTATATACCAAGTAATGCCTACGCAAGCCCTGCAAGTCCTCGATGCCGCACATACTCCCAGCCTTGAGGAAGTGCAGCGCCACTACATGTTTGCAACTAGCCAGGTACAAAAGCAGTGGCGACGCATGGTCGACAAAATGCTGACCCCGCTGGGCCTGACACAAGCGCTGTGGTTGCCACTGATGCACCTGCACCATGCAGCGGCGCCACTGCGGCAAAAGGATTTGGCATTCTCTCTAGCGCTGGACAATTCCTCCGTGGTGCGCCTGGTCGATGGCCTGATGGCACAGGGCTGGGTAGAGGCGGTGGCCGACGCGGATCGCCGCGTTAAGCGCATCCAGCTCACCGCAGCGGGCCAGGCGCAGGCCGAGCAAGTCAACCAGGTGCTGGCCCAGGCGCGCACGCACATCCTGAGCGTGGTGCCAACTGAGGATCTGCACACTGCTTTCACCACCATGCAGCGCCTGCTGCAAGCCATGGGCAGTTTTGAAGAAGCGCAGGAGACGAGCGACAGCGCATAGCGGCAGGCCGAACTTCTCGCCCTTCGCCACTTTGATCGCCCGTCATGCCCCACACCGCTCTATCCAACCCATCTTCCCCTGATCGCATCCCGCCGATGTGGCTACTGGTGCTCATCACCTTGGCTGGCACCATGGCCATGCATATGTTTGTGCCAGCCCTGCCCGATGCAGCGCGCCAGTTGCACGCCAGCCCCAACCAGGCACAACTCACCATCACGGTCTACATTGTGGGGCTAGGTTTGGGCCAGCTGATCTACGGCCCGCTGTCCGACAGTTTGGGGCGCCGCCCCATGCTGTTGATCGGCCTGCTGCTGTACACCGCTGCGGGCATTGCAGCCTTTTTCGCCCCTACGATAGAGATGCTGGTTGCCGCCCGCCTGCTACAAGCATTGGGCGGCTGCGCGGGGCTAACCCTGGGCCGGGCGATTGCGCGTGATACATCGACACCCGACAACGCCGTCACCAAGCTCGCTCTGCTCAATCTGATGATGATGATTGGCCCCGGCATCGCACCCTCCATTGGCTCATGGGTAGACGGCATGCTGGGCTGGCGCGCCATTTTTGCCACCTTGGCCATCATGGGCGGCATCACGCTCACCGGCGTGTGCTTTTTGCTGCCCGAGACCGGACACCCCAGCGGCCAGCTCCACATCCGTACCATCAAGAACGACTACCGCAAACTGCTGAGCACACCCAGCTTTCTGTGCTTTGCCGTTGGAGGCGGCTGCGCGACCACGGCAATTTACGCCTTTATCTCCACCGCGCCATTTATCTTTATCGACCAATTGCATGCCAGCAAAACCGATGTGGGCCTGTACCTAGGCCTCATCATGATCGGCATTGGCGTGGGCAGTGCCATCACACCCAAGCTCATCAAACGCTACTCGGTCGACCGCGTGATGATGCTGGGCAACCTGGCTAGCCTGCTCAGCGCTGCATCCTTCCTCATCCAGGTGCTTACCAACACGCTGACAGCCGAAGGCGCCTTGGCCAGCATGATGGGTTTTACGCTGGGCGCTGGCCTAGCCAGCCCCACGGCGCTGGGCCGCGCCCTGGGCACCTTGCCGGGTTTAACAGGCTCAGCCGCCGGGGTCTACGGCTTCTTGCAAATGGTGGTGGGCGGCCTGTGTACCCTGGCCGCAGGCTTTGGCAGCAGCCCGGCGCTGTCATCCGGCGTGGTCTTGCTGGTGGCCAGCCTCGTGGGGCATGTGGCCTTTCGCTACGCCCTACGCCAGCCACGTTTGGCAGCAGCATAGATTAATAAAACAGGTCTCTAGCGCCCTACCAGCGGGCGCCAGGCAATATAAGCAGATAGCAAAAAGCGGTACTGCACTTGGTGTGCAATACCGCTTTTCAAGCAGCTATAGCTTTACAGACCGAGTGCGCGCAGATCCAGCTTGCCACCCTGCATCGGCGGACACCAGTAGTAACTATTGGTGATGGGCTGCGACATGCGGAACAAACCATCGGCAATACCGTCATCCTCGCCCGCCATCCGGCGCATCTGCGCTTCAAAGGCGTAAAAGCTGCGGCCAAAGCCCGCAAAAATTGCGCCCACGGTGTCACTTCCGTCGGCTTGCACCTGCCACCACGGCATATTGCGGCGCAGGATAAAAGCTTCGGGCTCGAAGCTCTCTTGCGCAGTGCGCTTGACGTGTGCTGACTCGGGCGCGTCGTCCAGCTCCTCGTTGTCGCTCAGGCGGCGGCCGATCATATGGTCTTTTTGCAGCGCGCTCATGCGCTCAAATGCCGCCATATCGTGCAACCACTGCTGCACAGCAAAGTAGCTGCCACCGTCCAAGCCCGCGCCCATGCCATCAGCAATGGCGGCGTGGGTAGCTGCCTCGTCCTTCGGGTTTTCAGTGCCGTCTTCGTAGCCGGTCAAATCGCGCACAGCGCCTTCGTCATGCAGACCATGGCGGAAGCAATCAACCACCTTGACGCAGGCGAACGCGGGTTTCAAAAATGCCGCTGCAGTGCGCGCACTTTGCAGCACATCGCCCTGCTCGCCACCACGCAGCCACAGGCACAGCGCGTGCGGCGTCAGGGGCAGCGGGCCGCTCGGGCCCTTGATCTCTGGAAAGCTCTTGAGGCCCGCAATCTGCACACCCAGCAGTTGTGCCAGCGGCTCGCCCACGCAGACCACGGCTTTGTCGCCATCCGCCCAGGCTTGCAGCTGCGCCAGCGCAGCGCGTGCAGCTGCGGCATCACCGCGCAGATCCCAAAACATGTAGCGACTGACAACAGGCAGGGCCTGCAAGATTCCAGCTTGGTTCAAAGGCATCATGGTTCTCTTTATGTCAAAAGCGCCAGCACTGCGCTTGCTGCACAGCAGCCTGGCCGGTTAATCCAACTGCCGATTGTGGCCCAGACTGCATGGCTGTTGGCGAAAAGGCGTTCGCATTCCTCAATTTATGCCATCACTCAGCGGTTTTAATTGGCAGTATCTGTGCGATCAATGTCATTGCTGCCACATCGTAAAACCCGCACACTAGGAGCATGCCAGTCACCAAAGCCACACGCAGCACCGTTGCTGCCAGCCACCATGTGGTCTGCATCGCCTATCCAGGTGCGATGAGCCTAGACATTACCGGCCCGATGCAGGTGTTTGCTACCGCTAACGATGTCCGACGCCGCCAGGGCCTGCCCGCTTGGTACCAGTTGACGTTTGCAGGTATTAGCGCCGGGCCACTCATGCTGTCCTGCGGGTTGCAAATCGTGGCGACGCACGGCCTGCGCCAGCTGCGCCTGGCCAGCAACAGCACGGTGCTCATCCCCGGCGGCGACGGGATTGAGCAAGCCCAGCACAACGAAGATTTGCGCCACTGGCTACAACGCATGGCGCCGCGTGTGCAACGGCTGGGCTCAGTCTGCTCAGGTGCACTGGTGTTGGCACGAGCGGGCTTGCTTGATGGCCTGCCCGCCACCACGCACTGGTGCCGGTTGGCAGATTTAGCGGCGCTTGGTCGCGCTATACAGATCGATGGCGACCGGCTGCACACTTTTGATGCTGAGCACCCGCAGCAGTCGCGTATTTTTACCTCGGCAGGGGTCACATCGGGCATTGATCTGGCCATCAGCCTGGTGGAGGCTGACCTGGGCCGCGCCATGGCGCTGGCCGTAGCACGACAGCTGGTGATGTTTGTGCGCCGCCCCGGCGGGCAAGCCCAGTTCAGCCCGCTCTTGGCACCCGAGACCCAGCACGCGCCACGTCTGGCTCAGCTGCTGGAATGGATACCCAGCCGCCTGGGCGATAACTTGGGGGTGGAGCAACTCGCTGCCCAGGCCTGCCTGCCGCCGCGCACCTTGGCGCGCGTGTTTCATAAAGAACTGGGCACCACGCCCGCCAGATACGTGGAGCGTGTGCGGGTAGAGGCCGCCACCGTTTTGCTGGCCCAGCAGCAAGCATCGGTCGCCACTGTGGCGCGCCTATGCGGCTTTGGCCACCCCGAGAACCTGCGCCGCAGCTTTCACAAAACTCTGGCCATCAGTCCGCAGGCCTTTTCCGAGCGCTTTGGCGCTGGCTAACCAACCACTTAGTTCATTCCTAAAAATACTCGATAGCGCCCGCCGCTAGGGCACGGTGCGCTCATTTTTTGATTCTTACCAGAGACCAGCATGCTGCTCAAACGCCACCCGCAACTCCTTACCCTCAGCATCGCCCAAGCGCTGTACTGGTCGTGCTCCATCATCGGCATTGCGATGACAGGCCTGGTCGGCCAGCAGCTGGCACCCTGGCCGGTGCTCGCCACCGTGCCGCTGACCTTGCTGGTAGCGGGCAATCTTCTGGCAATCGGCCTCATATCGCGCTGGATGCAGCGGTTTGGCCGTGCTCGCGGCCTGCAATATGGGGCATTGTTTGGCGTAGCCGCTGGCTTGCTGGCGGCTTGGTCGCTGGTCATCAACCACTTTGGGTTGTTTTGCGGCGCCATGCTGTTGCTGGGCTTCTACCAAGCGTCGGCAGGCTTTTATCGCTTTGCTGCGCTGGATGGCATGGAGCCGCAGCACAAGGGCAGCGCCGCCGCCTGGGTGCTGGCGGGTGGCATTGCTGCTGCGCTGCTGGCTCCAAGCCTTGCCATCCGCACCGCAGCCGCGTTGGCTACGCCCATGATGGGCGCCTACCTGGGCATTGCAGTGCTGTCACTCATCGCCTGCGCCTTGCTGCAAAGCCTGCCCGCCCACCTGAAAGCGCCCGCGCCTGCTAAGGCTACCTCTACTACTAGCGCAGGCATACGCCAGCAGTTGTGGCGGCGCCCGGCTATCCGTCAAGCCATTGTGCTGACCGCCTGCGGCCACGGTTTGATGATTTTGGTGATGAACGCCACACCACTGGCCATGCATGGTGCGGGTCACAGCCTGGCAAGCTCTACCCATGTAATTCAGTGGCATGTGCTGGGCATGTTTGTACCTTCGCTCATCGCAGGCAAGGCGGTGGACCGCTTTGGTGCGCACCGCATTGCCTGGCTGGGCGCTGCTCTGCTCGCCATCAGTGCAGCGGTTGCTCTGATTGGCCCGCAGTTCGCACCCTTTCTCATCAGCTCACTGCTATTGGGCGCAGGCTGGAACCTGATGATCCTGGCTGGCACCACCTTGCTATCCCAGGCCTGTACACAACAAGAAGCCCCGCACGCCCAGCCGCTGATGGAATGGGCCAACAGCGGCAGCGCAGCCGCCATGTCGTTCAGCTGTGGCGTGCTGATACAGACGCTGGGCTGGCCTGCCATCAATATCGCCATGCTGGTGGTGCTGGCTGGCTTAGTGGAAGTACTGGTGCGCGGCCGTGAGCGGGCAAACGCCACGCAGGCTTGATAGAAAAATAGCCATTAGCGCCCGCCCTATATCAATATGGCCATCAAATTACATAGCAAGGCAACTGCGAACGCCGGTCACCTGCGTGACGCCCCGGGGGCAAACCACAGGGCCGATGTAGCAGCCACGGGTCTACATTGGGCGCGCTTATCACCCATCGAGGAGACACCATGCACCCTTCCCCCATCCGCCTTGCCAGCTTTTGCATCGCCTTCGGCGCCTGCGCGCTGACAGCAGCGCCCGCCTTTGCCGGCAGTATCGAGGCCGCCGAGCTCAACAGCCCCACCCTTAAGCGCAGCTGGACATACAACGTCTACCTCCCCACCGGCTATGACGCCAACGCGAAACTGCGCTACCCCGTGATGTACCTGCTGCATGGCAACGATGGCGCGCGCAATGACTGGCCCGTCAAAGGCAATCTGCTGCAGACCGTAGACCAGCTGGTACAAAGCGGCCAGATCCCGCCCGCCATCATCGTAATGCCAGACGCTGGAACGACTTGGTATGTGGACCTGAAGGAGAAGATGGAAACCGCCTTCTTCGACGACTTTATGCCGCATATTGAAGGCAAGTACCGTACCTTGAAGAGCCGGGACGGCCGCGTGATAGGCGGCTTGTCGATGGGCGGCTACGGCGCACTGCGCTATGTGCTGAAGTACCCCGAGAAGTTCCAGGCCGCCGCGCTGCTCAGCCCCGCCATCTATAACCCCGAGCCGCCCACCGATTCATCGGCGCGCTTTGTAAAGGTTTTTGCCGAGCCTAATACGGACGGCGCATACAGCAAAACCGTTTGGCAAAGCTACAACTACCCGCCGCTGTGGGACCAGTTTCTGGCCAAAAAAATCAGCGTGCCCATGTACATCAACAGTGGCGATGACGACGAATTCATGATCGAGTCCGAAGCCACCCAACTCTACAGCCTGCTACGCAAAAACAAACAACCTGCCGAGTTGCGCATTGTGAACGGCAAGCATGAATGGCCTGTGTGGGAGAGCACGGTGGGCGATGCGCTCAAATACGTGTTCCGCACTGTACGCAGACCCCAAGCCGACCAATAGGCGGACTGCAGGCACCGAAGGCAAGGGGGATCCTCATTGGCTCCCCCTTTTCATATCTGTTTACGCACAGTACGGCATCCCTAAAGCCGCCCCCCGCAGCAGCAGTCTGGCGAGACGCTCTCATGGCGCAATACAAATACAAAAATTTCAAACTTAGTAAAAAAGAACGACAAAGCGAAACGCTGATGCATTAAGGGTGGCCTATACCACCCTTAAGCCGGACTGATCACAGCCCTAGTACCAAACCCTCACCCAAGAACCGATATCAAGATCAACTCAAGTCAATATGCAAAATGAAAGCAATGGTAAAACGTTCATTTCTTTTAAGGGAGAAATTTTTATATCTATTGCGTGCAACCGGGATGAAATGCAAACAAAATTTCAGTTTCAATTAATTTAGAAAAAAAATAGCAAAATTTCATATCATCCTTGCTTCTTCAACATAGAAGGGGTTTGATTATGGAAATCTACCATTCACGAGTTGCGAGGCAACTTATTTCTCTCTTCACTTCTGGTCTTGGATTTTTTGGGAGGCTAAGAAGCTCTTCAAGACTTAAAAGTGCAAGTGAAGAATCGCTAAATATCTCCTGTCCAAGGAGTCGGTTGTGGAGACAAATAGGGGTGGTACTAGCGCTCAGCTTTAGTGTCTTTCTCACTCCTATGGCTGCGCAAGCAAAACAAAAAATCCTGATTCTTCTTCCAGATGAAAGTGCCGGCGCAGGTGGGCCATATCACGATACGCTTGCAGCCGAGTTCACAGTGGCTGGCGCTACTGTGGAGCGGCGAGACATCTTGCACACTCCAAATAGCGTGACGCCAGCGCTATTCACCTCTGCCCCTGGCCCATACGATGTGGTAGTGGTGGGATCAACCTATCGAGCAATCGATCCAAGCAATTGGGCAGCACTCAACTCAGCGATAGCCAGTCGTGCAGCCAGTAGTTTTCTCTTTTTCATAGACAGCTGCTGTGAGGGACCTCCGGAAAACACCCAGGGGATGAGCAACCTAACTCCGTTGATAGCCAATGCATCAGGCTGGCCAGGAATTGGAATCGGCCCTGCGGTCGGCGGCATGCAAACACTCCCCCTAAATACATCCTCGCCTTATGCTTCAAGCTTTACTGGATTGCCCAGCATTGTTGGTGGCGCCTTTAGCTATATGAGCAATGTTCCAGCGAACAATGCCCTATATTTACCCGTTGACGCGAACAGCCCTGTATTGACTCCTACAACCGATGCCTATGGATTGTTCATTCCAGCCACACAGTCTCATGGTGGAAATGGTGCCTGTGTGTTCTCAGTTTTTGATATTTCGCCTTTTGACTCCGGTTCATATCCATCTAACAAAGGCAAAATATCCTCCGCCTTTCTGTCGGCTGTTGGAGCAGGAGGTGTCTGTGGATTGGCAGCCTCCATCAGTAAATCCTTTGCGAATTCATCCCTCCATCCAGGTGGCGTGACCAATCTTGCAATCTCTGTCACTAATCACAGCAACCCAGTTGGAAGCGTTGGCGGACTGTATATCAGTGACACCCTACCTGCGCCGCTGGTTGTGTCGGGCCCAGCAGTATCTAACACTTGCACTGGCGGCACATTGTCTGTCACCCAAGGTAGTAACTTGATCTCTCTAACTGGTGCTACCTTGCCTTCTACGGGTTGTACGCTCGTTGTGCCTGTCCGCTGGCCCGTAGATGCAGTGTCTACTTGCAATGGCAGCGCTGTCACCAACACCATTACCCCCGGGAACGCTGCAGACGGAGGCCAGTTCAGTACCGCACTAGGTCAGGTCAATACACCTGCCGTAGCGGATTTATCGTGCACTGCATTGCCACCTCCTGTCCCCGCTGCAAAACCCGTTCCAGTGTGGAGCACACAAGCACTTTGGTGGATGTCGATACTCATCCTTGGGGGCGCTGGGCTCTACCGCGCACGTAAGGATAGCGTTTAATTTTTTCGGAAAATTGCTTAGACAAGAGGCCTGTGAACCAAAAATCATGGGCCTTTTTTTTGTCCAAAAAATACTTGAATGCAATGCCAGCTGTTGGGTGAATCTAGACAAATGGCTACCCATAGACGGGTTTTGGCGGTAGTTCATGCCCCGCTTCATCAGCTCACCGCTATTGGGCACGGGCGGGTGCCTGATCATCCTGGCTGGCACCACCTTGCTATACAGCAATAAGCCCTCGCACGGCCCAGCCGTCATGTCGCTCAGCTGCTGCGGCTGATACAGACGCTTGGCTGGCCTGCTTTCAATATCGCCATGCTGGTGGCGCTGGCTGGCTTGATGGAGGGTGGTGGTACGTGGCCCAGCTACTCATTGCCGCGGTTGGGCTAATCACCAAGCCAGTGCATTTGGTTAGCGCTGCGCCAATACGCCGCGCAAAAAGCCAGTTTGGGCTTGTTGGGCTTGGGGCAGGTTGAACAAGGTATGCGGAGCGCCAGGGATCAGCACAATACTGGAGAGCTTGTTCTTGGCCAGTGCATCACCACAGTAGCCCTTGGCAGTGGGATTGCCCAGCCAGCTGTTGGCCTGAGAGAAATAAATGTCCGTGCTGCTCATGATGTTGAGCACGGGCAGGGTATCGGGCAGTTGGCTGCCATGATTTTTTACGTGGTAGTTGTCCTCGCAGCTCCAGCTGAAAATCATTCGCCCTTTTTCCTGCGGCGCAGGCGGCTTGGCTTGGTAACGCGCCACAGCCACAGCACCTTCGCTTGTTCCTGCAATAACCACTTGCTGCACATCAGCCCAGGGCAGCGCAGGCACTGCCGCCATGGCAGCAGCCAGCTCCTGCGCGCGCATGGCATGGACTTTTTCATAGACCTGCGGCTCTACGGGCGATTTGTACATCATGCGATCAGGTAACTGCATCGAGTCAGCCGCCAGACTAGCTATGCCTTGTGTATCTGCCAGCCACTTCTGCCAGGTTTTTATAGCTGGAGCCACACCCGAGGAACCGTGCACAAAAACAACCACCGGTGCTTTGCCTTGCGTAGCCGGGGCATCTTTGAGCAGGCCCGCATATGCCACGCCACCAGTCAGTGCTGCAGGCAATACAACCCACGCGTTGTCGATAGCCGATTTCAGGCTGGCGTCGTTATGGACCCAGGCCGATCCCTTGACCGAACCCACAGGCGCGGCCTTTGCACCCGTTGTTGAAGCAACATTGGACGCACAAGCTGTCAAAACAGCTACGGCACACGCGGCCACCGACATTTTTAGAAAACTACGCAAAACCATCCCCTTGTTATCAAACTCGTTCCTGTATGCCACTGCCAAACAGCAGGGCCGCAGCAGCATAGTGGATTACCAGCGCAGTCGGACAATTCACTGTGCGGTTTTTGATCGTGCTGTGGCACTGCCTCCAACAAAAGCAAAAATTATGGCAACGCCCACAGGGCGAGTACGTGCGAAGCTAATTCAATAGCAAAACTTCCTGATTGATTGCGGCATGGAGTCTCTGCGGCACGGCTAATCCGGCGCATATGTTTTCGCTACCCAGTTTGCAGGCCAAGCGCAGGCTCCACGGCCCCACATACCCCATCCCAGACTGTCCCGTTTGCGACAAAAAATACGCTGCGAGGACACAAAACAAACATATAACTTTTCAAGTTACCAATAAAAACATTCAGCCCTACAATCCACAACATTTATAGCGGTCATGCAGTAAAGCGCAGACCAGATAGACCTGCTGCGCTCGGCTACTAGGCGGAGGAGCACAGTGCTGAACCAGTGGACTATGCGCGTGCCCCAGAGCCAAGCCAATAATCTTTCGACCGACATCAAAGGTGTGGGGACCGCCATTCGGGACTGGATTACCCCGTTCTACACACTGGGGGGCGTGACAACCTTTGTCATCACCGTGCTCACCTTGATCGACCGCAGCGGCTGGCTAGTGCGGGCCATCACGGTGGCACTGATTTTGCTGACGATTGTGGTCTGCGCCCATGCCTGGGTGAAGTCGCGCAACGCGTCTGCTGCCAGCACTGAAACGGCTAAATCCACCTCCCCAAAACTGCATACGGCGCTGATCATCGTCTCGCTGTTTTTCTGCGTAGGCCTGCTGGTGTCAGAGGCCTTAATGCACGAAAAACGCCCAAGCGCCGCGACGACCGAGGCGCCGCGCTTGGATTCCATGCCCTCATCCGCAGAGCCAGTAGCCAAGCCACCTGCCACCACCTACACCGCCGCACCTGCGCCGCCCGCCAGCCCAGTGGTAGCGCCTGCCGCAGTAGAAACACCAGCATTTGCCGTAACACCTGTGCCTGCAGCGCTGTCGACAACCCAGGCGGAATCAGAACTCAAGAAAAAGCAGCCCGTATCGCCCGCAAATCAGCCGCCAGCTGCGATCAAAGAAGCAACACCCAAGAAAACCAACAAGCCCGCATCACCCAATAACGACAGCGCCCCGATCCATGCCTTCGAGCCCGCCCGCCCCAAGCCCGCCAAAGCGCCCAGCGCAGCGGCCTTGCCTGCGCGCTGCTCGGAAATCATGGCCCAGTTCAGCGCCGGCAGATCGGTGAATGAGGGCGACAAACAGTATCTGGAGAATTCATGCCGTTGATGACCGTCCCCCGCCACCTGCCCTCAGCCTTGCGCGCCGCCAGCTTGGCGCTTGCCGTCATACTGAGCGCCTGCGTAAGCAACCCGCCGGCGCCCAGCGGCAATGCAGGCAGCCTCAAGCAATCGGTGCAGAGCTTGGCCAATGACCTGACGGCCCAGATCAACCCCAATATGCTAGAGCGTATGAAGAGCCGCAAACTGGTGCTCGACCCGTTTATTGACGCTAAAAGTGGCCAACAAACCCAGTCCACCCAATTGGCGGCCCAGCTGTTTGCTAGCCACATCAACAGCCAGCAAGGCAATCTGCGCCTGCACCCATTTGATGTTGCGGGTGTAGAGCAAGCCGACTATCTGGTAGCGGGCACCTTGCAGGCCAACGCCAACAAAGGCACTGACTACCAGCTGATTGCCACTATTACCGAGCGCCGCACGGGTCTTGTGATTGCACGCGCCGTATCGCGCGTGCGCGCTGACGAAATTGATGCCACGCCCACCGCCTTTTTTACCGACAGTCCATCGCTGGTGAGCGACCGGTTGACGGAAGGCCAAATCCGCACCTCGCAAGCCGCCGTGGGCTCACAAGCTGACCAGGCCTATCTGGCATCGATCAGCACCGGTGCCGTGATCAACGAGGCCGACCAGGCTTATGAAGCCAGCCAATGGCAAAAGGCTTTACAGCGCTACCAAACAGCGGTGCAACGCAGTGATGGCCAGCAATTGCGCGTCTTCAACGGCCTCTACAACACCCAGCTCAAACTGGGCCATCAGCAAGAAGCCGAGGCCGCCTTTGGCCAGATCGTCGCACTGGGCCTGGGCACCAACAACTTGGCCATGCGCCTGCTGTTCAACCCAGGCACCACCGAGTTCTGGAAGGATCCCATCGTCAGCAGCCCTTACCCCATGTGGTTGCGCCATATTGCGCGAGAGACGGCCCAGGGCGACTACTGCCTCACCGTCATCGGCCACACCAGCCGCACCGGCACCGAAGCCGTCAACGCCCGCCTGTCCCAATCCCGTGCCAAAGTGGTGCGCGACACCCTGGTGCAAAACGACAAACGCCTAGCCACCCGCATCGATACCGACGGCGTAGGCTGGCGCAACAACATCATCGGCAGCGGTACCGACGATGCCCGCGATGCGCTGGATCGCCGGGTGGAGTTCAAGGTCAGGGGCTGCAATAGGTAAGCCACTCATCGACACATTCACGATATCAGTTTGATAGCTCCCCGCGACCAACAACCGTACGTTAGAGGCTATTTTTATCAAAAAATGCTTCTATACAAGAGCGCTGAACATGGTCAGAAAATGGCTCCCAATCCTCTGAAACCACCTCCCCTGCTTGCATCTGCGCGAGAGCATACGCTTCGCCGGATGCAGGCGGTATCAGCGATCATCCACACCACCAGCCCGGACGGACACGCCCTCCCGCGCCGACAGGCGTAACGCCCAAATACGCTCGACCCAAGATGCCCATCCACCTGGAGCATCAATTAGCAAAGGCAAGCCCGTACCGCGCGCGGACTCGGCTAACACCTGCTCCCACTGCGCAGTGACCCAGGCATGCCCAGCTTGCTGCGCCAAAGCCAATTCCTGGCCCCAGAAGTAAACTTGCTCCGCCTGCACGTGGGCTTGCATAGCCTGAACGTCCTCGAGCATTTGCGGCTCGGTAATACCCAGCCAAATATCGACGTAGAGAAAGTTCACATCTGACTGCGTTGGTACCCAGGTAAAGGCATCTGCTTGCACCAGTTCAATCTTGCGCGCCGCCTCGCTTGGCAAACCATCAAGCACCGCACACGCTCGCGCTCCACCACGGTTACCTTCGTGACGGCAGGGTTAAGAGCAATGTTCGCAGCCACCCAGCCCATGCCCAGCCCCATAACGACTGTGTGCCCATATGCATAGCGACAAGCGAGCTCCTGGCTCTCAACCTCGTAGGGGGACATGGACATCCATGTGTCCCAGCCACCAGCTGCATTGCGACGCAGCAAGGCTGGAGAGCCAACACTAAGGCAAGTCCCACTGTAATACCCTCGATCTAGCCCGACACCGCCGTGCACGATACGCCACGGCCCTATTTGACCGACGAGATAGGCAGGCTGATGCCACGGCATTTGGAACAACGTCACGCCCAACGCTTGGGCCAACATCAAAGGATCGGGCTGCACAGGTACGATGGCGTCAGCTTGCATCTCGTGCTCATACATGGCGCAGCTCCCTGTCCTCAGCCCCGTGATCGCCCACCATCTGTTCAGGCACCACCCACTGGTCAAACTGCTCAGCCGTAACATGGCCGCTGGCAATGGCTGCGTCGCGCAGGCTGCTGCCTTCTTTGTGCGCCTTCTTGGCGATGTAGGCCGCCTTGTCGTAGCCAATATGCGTGTTGAGTGCCGTCACCAGCATCAACGAACGACCGACCAGCTCGGTAATGCGTTCGCGGTTGGGCTCGATGCCTACGGCGCAATGGTCGTTAAAGCTCACCATGCCATCAGCCAGCAGACGCACGCTCTGCAAGAAGTTATGCGCAACTAGCGGGCGAAACACATTCAGCTCGAAGTTACCCGAAGCACCGCCAAAGTTGATGGCCACGTCGTTGCCAAACACTTGTGCGCAAAGCATGGTCATGGCTTCGCACTGTGTGGGGTTGACCTTGCCGGGCATGATGGACGAGCCGGGCTCGTTCTCTGGGATAGACAACTCGCCCAGACCGCTGCGCGGGCCGGATGCCAGCCAGCGCACATCATTGGCGATCTTCATGCAGCTTGCCGCTAGGGTCTTGAGAGCCCCATGCGCATGCACTAAGCCGTCACAGCTCGCTAGCGATTCAAATTTATTGGGCGAAGTCACAAATGGGTAACCGGTGATCTTGGCAATCTCGGCCGCCACTCCATCGGCATAGCCTCTGGGCGCGTTCAGCCCCGTGCCTACCGCAGTACCGCCCAGTGCCAGCTCATACAAATGTGGCAACGCGGCGCGGATATGACGCTCGCCATGCTCCAGCTGCGCCACCCAGCCAGATATTTCCTGGCCCAGCGTCAGCGGTGTCGCATCTTGCAAGTGCGTGCGGCCAATCTTGACGATGTCTTTGAACGCTTCGCTCTTAGCCTTCAAAGTCTTGTGCAGCTTGGCAATCGCAGGTAGCAGCTTTTGCTCAATCGCTGTCACTGCCGCCACATGCATAGCTGTGGGGTAGACGTCGTTGCTAGACTGGCTTTTGTTCACGTCGTCATTCGGATGCACCAAACGCGCTTCACCCCGCTCTCCGCCCATGATCTCACTGGCGCGGTTGGCCAACACCTCGTTGACGTTCATATTGGTCTGCGTGCCCGAACCCGTCTGCCACACCACCAAGGGAAACTCATCGGGGTGCTTGCCCGCAATCACCTCATCGGCCGCAGTATTAATAGCCTTGGATTTCTTCTCATCCAGCAAGCCCAGAGCATGGTTTACGGTTGCACTGGCTTTTTTGACTTGGGCCAGCGCATGGATGATCTCTCGGGGTTGCTGCTCGCCACTGATGTCAAAATTTTGCAGCGAGCGTTGGGTTTGCGCGCCCCACAACTTATGAGCCGGTACCTGGATAAAACCGAAGGTGTCTTTTTCCTGACGGGTGGCTGTCATGGCTGGATATTCCTTGCGTCTCAACAATTACAACGCGGCGCAGTCGCTGTCTTCATTCAGCCTGGCTACCAGGGCCGCAGGATGGATAGATACCGATTACCACGGGTAAACCGTGTACCAAGCTATGGTAACGCAGGCAATAAAAACCATTCTCATTTTGGAGCCTCCGAAGGCTATCACCCACCAGCGCCAGACCTGAGTCTTCTAGAAGACTTATCGGGCATTCCTGCACGCCGTTGGTGCAGAGCGCCGATAATCGCCGGGTTATCCCTTGCGTAAATGGCGCCATAGCCGTACGCCTCTCTAACCCAGAAGACAACTACGATGACAACCTCCATCCGCCAGCAGGACCTGATCGATTCGATCGCAGGTGCCCTCCAGTACA
>JAVXMM010000033.1:0-41882 GCA_036646255.1 Comamonas sp. | reverse complement strand
TCTGTGATGCAGCCCGCTCGATCAGTTGCCGCTGATATTCAGATTGCAACAGTAAAAAATGGGCGACTTGCACTATCCAGATGTGCGCTAACCGTGCAGTTCAGTTGTAGGCGGTAGAGGTCATATGCGTGGCAACAAGGGAGAGCATTTTTACCGCGAAGTCAATCTGATCGCAAACAGACTAAATCCTTCGGAATAGGTTTGGGTCTTGCTAAGAAATCCTTGGTGGCTCGCTCACGCCCCTCGTGGAAAGTACTTGTTGAGTACCTCAATGATCGTGTTTGCAGTCAGTCTTTGCCGGTCTTTGGGCATTCGCTCTAATGTGGATGCCACGCTCACTGCAGCAATCGGAGCTCGTGCTTTTGAAAGCACGGCTACTCCGACGCCAAGGACGCCTTGGGTTGCATGATTAGCCACGACTGACCACCCACGTTCCTTTGTAGCCTTTACAAGAATCTCCAGTCGTGCAGGAGTCATACCGCCATATTGCTCTAGTACCGAAGCGCTTTGATGCACCACTTGCAGAATCTCTTCATCCGCTAGAGCAGCTAACAAAGCGAGTCCTGCAGCGCCGACTCCCAGAGGCTGGCGATTCCCAATGCTGATGGGTAGCACTTGGACGGGATGAGAGCCAAGTTGGCGTGCAATACAGCGTGAAATATTTGCCTCCCTGACAACCCCAAACGCTGCGTCGCCAAAGCGCTCACTGACTTCCTCCAGTACAGGTTGTAGTTTGGTGGCAAGGGTGCGATCAGACGTCTCGCGGGTTGGTAATGCGAGTTTGGAGGTCGCCGTGTATTGAAAGCGTCCATAACGCTCTGCATAACCGGTTTCAAGCAGGGTATGCAACAACCGATACACGGGCGCTCTCTCGAGCTCCAGTGCTTTGCAAATCTCTGCCACTCTTACTCCATCTTCACCGGCTTTGCACAAGAGATCTAGTACACCAAGACCTCGTCTTAAGGTGCGACAGCCATCGCCATCCTCTTTTTGAGGCCGGATATCTGCTGGAGCCCCATCAGAGTTCGTTCTTGCTGGGGATTTTCTTTCTCTTGCTTGCATTGACATAGCTAGCCCTCCATGCAACGGCAGTTTTCAAAATTTTTGCTACAAGAAAATCGCTGCTGCTTCGTCTTCGTCCGGCAAGCGGACGATTTCGAATAACAGAATTTGACCAGCAATCGAATAATGAGCATGTCACCCAAGAGCCTCACTACCTAGTCGACGTATGAGCGGCATAGAGGTCAGTGACACCTACATAACGTTTAAAGATATATAGGAGACAAATCAATGCCAACGTTTACCGGAAGCCGTCGCAAATTCACCTGTTACACCGCTGCTGCTGTTGTGTGCCTTGTTGGCGCCCAAGGTATAGCTGTGGCGCAAGAGCCGAATTGGCCAACCAAGCCAATTCGCTTAGTTGTGGGCTATGCAGCTGGCGGAGCCACCGATGTACTGGCACGAATTCTGGCAGTCAAACTGGGACAACTACTTGGTCAACCCGTTGTAGTAGACAACCGCGCCGGAGCGAATAGCAACGTTGGCGCGGAGCTCGTCGCCCGCTCTGCGCCTGACGGATACACGCTGTATGTTTTGACGAACGCAAACACCGCTAACGCTACGCTCTACGCCAAACCGGGATATGACGTCACCAAAGATCTGATTCCTATTGGCATGTATGCGCGCATTCCCAACGTTCTCGTTGTTAACCCGAGGGTTCCTGTACATAACGTGGCGGAGTATGTGAAGTTTGCGAACGACTCCAAGGATGGCATTACCTTTGCCTCATCTGGCAGTGGCTCGTCAGTTCATCTGACCGGAGAGATGTTCAAGATGTACTCTAAAGCGAACATGATGCATGTGCCCTATAAAGGAAGTGCACCAGCGGTCAACGATTTGCTCGGGGGGCAAGTGCAGTCAATGTTTGACAACCTTCCATCCGTATCGCCGCATATAAAAGCTGGCAACCTGCGCCCTTTGGCTGTGACGAGTGAGGAGCGGGTTCCTCAACTGCCAGACGTCCCAACATTCAAAGAATCTGGTTATCCAGGAATTGTCGTATCTGCATGGTTCTCTTTGGCTGCCCCTGCAGGGACACCGGCATCAACTATCAACAGGCTCAACAGTGAACTCGCTAAAACGATGGAGATGCAAGATATCCGCCAGAGATTTACGGAGCTAGGAGCGACGCCCACAACCAACACCCCCGCTCAGCAAAAGAGCTTCACAGCCGAAGAGGTCAAGCGGTGGGCAGAGGTTATCAGGCAATCAGGTGCAAAAGCCGACTAATAACTGCTCTTTGACTTAAAGGACTCTGAATACATGTATCCGATTGATTTTTTCTGGCGAGCTGCGCAGCGATGGCCAAACAGGCTGGCCATTGATGCTCCTGATCTGCAACTTACCTATCAGCAACTCGCTGCACAAGTTGCAGCATTGGCAAAAGCGTTGCAATTGATGGATCCCCGGCTGCAAAGCCGAGTAGGTATATGTGCCGGCAATAGTGCGGGCCATATCGTGGCATTACTGGCTGCCTTGGCATGCGGAAAGATTTGGGTACCTTTGAATCCAAAGAGCACAGCTCCGGAAATTAAACGCATTACAGACGTAACGGAGCCAACGATTGTGTTTGTGGATCGGGATTGCAAGCACTTAGTCGAGCATCTCGCAGGATCGACGCAGACCACTCTAGTGTTTATTGGCTCGGAGTCTGGGTGTGCTGACATCGAAGCACTAGTGGCCTCCAATACGCCAGCTCGGCAGCCTGCCTTCGATCTCCCGGATGCAGCGACCCAAGCGATTAAATTCACGGGCGGTACGACGGGCCTTCCCAAGGGTGTGCAGCAGCCCTATAGAGCCTGGATGGCCAACATCACCAATCAAATTCAGGCGTGGGAGTTTGATGAGCATGATCGCTACGTGATGGCTGCTCCCATTACACACGGCACTTCTACTTATTTGCTCCCCATCCTAGCCCAAGGTGGATGCCACGTGATTATGAAAGGCGTCGGTGCTGAAGCCGTTCGCGCCACCTTCCGTGACAGGGCAGGCACAGTTTGCTTCATGCCTCCGACCTTGGTCTACATGCTCATGGCCCTCCCAGGCTCAGGATGTCACGATTACCCAAAGCTCAAGCGACTGATATACGGCGGTGCGCCCATGCCGGCTGACAAGATCAAAGAGGTTCGCTCCTTCTTCGGATCAGTTTTAGGAACTACCTACGGGCAAACAGAGGCGCCTCAGATACTGACAGTTTTACGCCCCGAAGACTTTGAAGACGAGCGCAACCTAGCCTCAGTGGGACGCGTTACATGGTTCAACGATGTCGCCATCATGAGTCCTCAGGGTGAGATCCTTCCTTCGGGAGAAGTGGGTGAGGTGGTGGCAAAGGGTGACCTACTCATGAGTGGTTACTGGCGTCTTCCGGAGAAGACTGCTGAAACGCTGGTTGATGGTTGGCTGCATACAGGTGACCGAGGCATGTTTGATGAGCGAGGATTCCTCTATCTGAAGGATCGCCTCAAAGATATGGTGATCACGGGTGGATTTAACGTCTATCCAGTGGAGGTCGAAAACATTCTAGGACAGCACGAGGCCGTACATGAGTGCGCTGTATTCGGCGTGCCTGATGACAAATGGGGAGAGGCTGTTCAAGCCGCAGTTCAACTGCGTGACGGCAAACAGGCTTCAGAGGCAGATCTGATTGCCTTTGTGCGAGAGCGCCTAGGCCCGGTACAGACCCCAAAACGAATCTTCTTTCACTCCACCCTTCCGCGCTCTCCTGTTGGCAAGGTCCTCAAAAGCACAGTGCGCGAAATGGCACTTTCTTCACTTGCATAACTACACTAGATTTTCTTGGAGACAACCATGAACGCCACAGCCTCGCACCATAAAAAGACCCCCACGACGAGCCTTTGTACCCATACCCTCACCAGCTTGCAATACGGTAATGCGAACTTAGTAGAGGACTTGATGGGCAAGAAAACCTTTACCGAAGTCATGTTGATGCAGATTCTGGGCAGAGAGGCACGCCCCGTGGATCTGCGCATTACCGATGTAGTGTTGATCGTATTGATGGAGCACGGCTTGACGCCAAGCGCCATTGCAACGCGGCTGATTTACATGAGTGCACCAGAAAATTTACAAGGTGCAGTGTCTGCGGGGCTTCTGGCCGTTGGCAGCTCCTTTGTGGGCACCATGGAAAACTGCTCGGCACTTCTGGACCAAATCTTGAATTCTTCGGATCCTGATACAGAAGCACTAGAAATTGCACGCCACTATAAAAAGACCAAATCGGCAGTACCAGGCTTTGGCCACCACCTTCACAAGCCCGTAGACCCCAGAGCCTACAAATTGCTGGAGCTAGGCAAGGCTGAGGCAGACCTCAAGGGTGAGCATATTCGTGCTCTAGAAACGCTATCCCGCGCCGTTGATGTGGTTGCGGGCCGCCCAATCACCATCAATGCCACGGGATCTGTCGCCGCGTTGCTGGGAGAAATTGGCGTTCCATCCAATGTAATGCGGGGATTTGCTGTAATTTCTCGCGCAGCCGGTCTAGTGGCTCATATCGTTGAAGAACAAAAGAATCCATCGGGCCGATTTATTTGGGACACAGTTGAGCACGCCATTCCCTTTGTCCCCGCGGTTGAGGGAAAGTAAGCTATGCCAACTCGCGCCTTAGTGACAGGTGGAAGCAAAGGGATAGGTCGAGCCATTGTTGAACGTCTTTGCGAAGACGGCTATGAGGTGATTAACCTCGATCTACAGCCCCCCGCCTCCATCCTAAGCAACGAGCAACACTACAAGGTCGATGTCAGCGATCAGGCATCGCTTGTCAGCTGCCTTCAAACCGTACTGAAAAGCGGCTACGTTACAAGACTGGTAAACAATGCAGCTATCGTTCGCCCAGGTTCTGTCGAACATGTGAGTTGCGACGACCTTCACGCGGTTATGCGCGTCAACCTGGATGCATCTGTGGCCTGTGCCAAAGCACTTATTCCGGGGATGCAAGCTTTAGGGGGCGGCCGAATTGTGAACATCTCGAGTAGAGCTGCGCTTGGTAAGTCGGCACGTATTGCCTATGCCTCGAGCAAAGCAGCACTGCATGGGTTTAGTAAAGCATTAGCTCTTGAGGTTGCAGCCCACAATATCACCGTGAACGCAGTTGGCCCTGGCCCGATTGCTACCGAATTATTTGAGCAAGTAAACCCTCCGGGGGCTCCTGCAACACAAAAAATCCTCGAAACCATTCCCATGAAGCGCATGGGGCAACCGGGTGAGGTAGCTCACCTTGTAGCTTCCCTGCTTGACGAAAAGGCTGGGTTCACTACCGGGCAAGTAATCTATGTTTGCGGCGGCATGACTGTGGGGCTTGCCACATGACAGGAAAACCTAACAATCTTTTAGATCTGACTGGTAAGGTTGTAGTCGTCGTAGGCGGAGGATCAGTCGCACCTGGATGGAGTATTGGCCGGGCAGCATGTGTCACTTATGCACGGCAAGGCGCACATGTTTGTGTTCTTGATCGAGATATCGATTCTGCACTTGAAACCGTCCACTTGATTGAAAACGAAGGAGGCACGTCAGAGGCCCATGCGGCGGATGTAGCGTTTGAGGTCGACACTACGGCCGTCTTTGAGAAGGTCCTTCAAGCGCATAAGTGTATTGACGTGCTGCACTACAACGTTGGCATTGGAAAAACTGGCGGCGCAATGGAGACGACTTTAGAAGATTGGGACCGAATCAACACAGTCAACGTTCGTGCCTTGCTCCATTGCACCCAGCTTGTACTGCCAAGCATGCTGCAAAACGGAGGTGGAAATATCATTGCCATCTCCTCTGTCGCCGGTCAACGCTACATCGGCTACCCACACCTTGCCTACAGCGTAACAAAAGCCTCCGTGATACAACTCATCCGGATGATTGCTCAACAGTATGCGGTGCAGGGCATTCGAGCTAATACGGTCGTCCCCGGGTTGATTGATACCCCACGCATAGCCACAACAGTGGCCAAAATGTTTAATGAAAACGACCTTGATGCAGCCAAGCAAGCCAGGGCTAACCAAGTGCCAATGAAGCGAATGGGCAGTGCCTGGGACATCGCAAATGCCTGTGCATTCCTGGCTTCTGACGCATCAGCCTATGTGACGGGGACTGAAATAGTGGTCGATGGCGGTATTAGCGGGAAGTATTGTTGAAGCTCAATGAGTCAATGGCCAATCTGTGCCTTCAGTTGTTTCCCCAGCATTTTCTCTAAACGACTGATCTAGGTTGCCTGCCGCTATCCCACTTTGGCGGCTCAATGGCCGCGTCACCTGTAGCGGTCATTGGGCTGTCGCGTCTCTAGTGACTGCTGCGCTCTGGCAGATTCAACCGGTCGATGCAAAACATTCGCTGAACATCTCAACGGAGGTATGGATGCCGGAGCCTCTTGTGCGGCCTTGTATTCAATTGACTCGCTATTGCGTTGAGCTGATGCTGCGACATCTACGACAATGTGTCGCTTGGAGCCGAGCTTGCCCCGGTCCGTAGGGGTGGGGGTGGGGGCATTTCCTGGCCCCCCGGGGTTTGGTGCCGATTAGACATAATTGCCGGCGCGGCTCCAAATCAATCTGGTCATGTTCACGCAGGCGCACCAGCATGGTCTCTGCCAGGCGCTATAGGCATGCCAGCCACGCAGGCGCCTCCAGCATGCCGTGCCCACCTGAACTGAGGCACGTGTTACGTTGTTAGATTGACCGGCCTCCGTCAACGGGCAGCTCAACACCGGTCAAGAACTGGGCCTGTGGGCTGGCTAGATAGGTTGCGGCATTTGCAACGTCCATAGGGTCGCACATGCGGCCGAGCGGAATTGTTGTCACAAAGCGTGCGCGATTTTCTTCACTATCAGCTACGCCCATAAAGTCTTGCAGCAATCCGGTTGGAGACATGACGGGAGCGATCAAGTTCACCCGAATGCCATCAGGAGCTAGCTCAACGGCCATTGATTTGGTCATGACTTTTACGGCACCTTTAGAGCTGTTGTACCAAGTTAATCCAGGTCGGGGGCGAATGCTGCCGACAGAGCCAATGTTGATGATGACTCCATCTTTTTTGGCCTTCATCAGCGGCACAACAGCCTTGGTCATGTGAAAAATAGATTTCACATTGACATTGAAAACGCGGTCAAAAGTGGCTTCATCAATCTCTAGCATGGATTGATTTTTATGAGTGGTGCCTGCGTTGTTGACCACGACGTTGGGAGCTCCGAAATGGCTGACGCATTGCGCGACCATGGCTTGCACTTGATCAGCTTGACTGACATCGCAGGCTACGGCCAGAGCATTGGGTCCCAAGTCTTTGGCTACAGCTTGTGCGGCATCTAACCGTAGATCTGCCAATACTACTTTTGCACCTGCTTGGATGTAGGTCTTGGCAATGGCAGCGCCAAATCCGCTACCTGCGCCCGTGACAATGGCAATCTTGTTATTTAGTACGTTCATGGTTGTGTCTCCTGATTAATCGAAATGTTGAACGATGGTTTTGGTTGTACTCATCTCTTCCAGGGCGAGGAAACCTTTTTCACGCCCATAGCCGCTTTTCTTCACGCCACCAAAAGGCAGCTCTACGCCTCCGCCTGCCCCATAACAATTGATAAATACCTGGCCGCTGTGCACACGCTGCGCAACCCGAGATTGGCGACTGCCATTCTCGGTCCATACACCAGCGACCAGGCCATACTCTGTCGCATTGGCGAGCCGGATAGCATCAGCCTCGTCAGTGAACGACATGGCTGCGAGAACAGGGCCAAAGATTTCTTGGCAAGCGAGTTGACTGTCGCGCGGTACCGTACCAAACAAGGTAGGGGCAGCGAAAAATCCGTCACTGGAGATACCTTGGGCAAATGTGCCTTGTGCTAAAACTGGGATTCCTTGTGTTTTAGCTGCGTCCACAAATGCTTGTACTCGTTGTTGTTGTTTGCGGCTAATCAACGGCCCGCAATCAAGATCCATAGCGGGGGAGCCAACGCGTAGCGCTGCAAAGCGGGTGGCAACTGCATCAACAAATTCGTTATAAATTCCCTGCTGAACCAAGAGGCGGCTGCCCGCTGAACAGGTTTGGCCGGCATTTTGGGATATGGCCTTGACGATGATCGGTACGGCCTTTTGTAGATCGGCATCGTCAAAAACAATTTGTGGGGACTTGCCGCCTAGCTCCAGTACGCAGGGAACATGGTTTTTGGCAGCTGCTTGTTGTACCAAAACACCTGCCTCAGGGGAACCGGTGAAAGTGACAAAGTTCACATCCGGGTGAGCCGTCAAGGCGGCGCCTGCTTCTGCACCATAGCCCGTTACTATGTTGAGAGCTCCCGGCGGCAGCCCCGCTTCCATGGCTAGCTCGGCTAGTTTTAAAGCTGATAGGCAGGCATCTTCAGATGGTTTGACAACAGCCGCGTTCCCCATAGCGAGAGCCGGAGCTAGGGTGCGCCCCATCATTTGAGCAGGATAGTTCCAGGGAATGATGTGTGCTGTCACACCATGCGGAATACGCACGACGCTGACGTTATAGCCATTGAGGTAAGGAATGGTTTGACCGTGGATTTTGTCCGCCGCCCCACCATAAAATTCAAAATAACGGGCCACTGCAGCAGCATCTGCGCGGGCTACGCTCATGGGTTTACCAGTGTCTCGAGCCTCTAGTTGCGCTAGAGCTTCACCATTCGCGATGATGAGTTGCGCAAGGCGCTGCAAAATGCGCCCACGTTCGGTCGCGGTCATTCGCCCCCAGGGTCCATCCAGCGCGTTTCGTGCAGCGAGCACGGCGCGATTCACATCTTCAGACTTCCCGCGTGCAATCGTTCCGAATGGGATAGCAGTGCAGGGATCCAAGACATCAATCGTCTCACCTGAAAACGCATCTACCCATTGCCCATCAATTAGCAACTGACTTTTCACATCGACTCCCTATCATTCATGGCGAACTGCCGTGAGACTGCCCCAAAAGCCACCGTTTTTGTTAGCAGCTTGTGGGGTATATATGCACGGCATGGCACGCGTTGGCGATTTACATCGTGACGCGCTCTGGCTCTACTTCTTTCATGAACTCAGGGTCGTTGTAGTGATAGAGGTCGTCGAGGTAAGGGACAAAGAACTCGTAGAACGTGCGCGAATCGTATTTCGCCTTCTCGCCTGGTTGGACGCACTCCGCAATGGGGGCGACACTGGCGTCATCGTCTGGGTAGAAGAAATAGGTCATTGCATAGCGCTTGGTGGGCGGGTTCACCACGCGGTGTGGTGTTGCAATAAAGGTGTCGTTGGAGAGGCGATTGAGTACCTGTCCGGTATTTACCACCAAGGCGTCCTTCACATACTTCACGCTCAGCCAATCTTTGTTGGGCGTCATCACCTGCAGTCCGGGAACTGGGGTCATGGGCAGCAAGGTCAGGAAACTACCGTCCGAGTGCGGGGCCAGTGAGAATTGACCATCTTCCATCTTTTCTTCGGGATGGTAGTAAGCGCAGCGTTGGTACCACTCGGGTGTTTTGAACATGCTGTCGAAGTAGTCGGCACGCAGATCCAGTGCGCGCGCATACATGGGAAGCAGTTGCAGCGCGACTTTTTCCATCGCATTTTGGTATTGCGAAAGCGTTTCCTTGAACTTGGGCAGGCTGTCTGGCCATTGGTTCATGCCGCGGTGGCGTACGTTCGCCTTTACTTTTGGATCGTTGGCTTCGCGCTCACGCATAAAGAGCCATGCAGAATTGGTGTCCTTTTTGGTATTGACGGCAATCTTGTCTTGAATAGCCTTGGACTGGAGAATGGAAGACTTGGGAGGCAGGTAACCTTGGTGATGAAAGCCGACGCGATGCTTCATCTTTTCTTCCATCGATATATCAAACAGCTGAGCAGTCTGGGCCCAGGATTCATCAATCAAAGATTGGGGAATGCCGTGGTTGATGATGGCGAAAAAGCCAAGGTTCTCCTGGATGTGGCGCACATCTGCACCAAGCTGCTCGAGCGCACCTGGCACCCCTGCAAGATAGGGGCCTACGTCCAAAATAGGTAGCTCTTTCGCTTCTGCAATGGCTTTGCGTACTGCTTCGGATGGAAGGGTAGTGTTCTTTACGAAATTAGCTGTCTTAGTTGTCATGTCTATGTCTCCTAGAAATATGAGCTGTCAATACCGTAGTCAGTTCGTGTAAATGCTTTTTTTTGTTTATCCCCCTTTCCAGCTTTTGCACTTGGACTCTTCCTTGGATGCAAATGCCTGATCACCTGGGATGATCTGGATGCTCTTGTAGTAGTCCCATGGTCCCTTGGATTCAGCCGGGCTCTTGACTTCCATCAGTCGAAGGTCATGCACCATGCGGCCGTCTCCACGAATTCGACCGTTAGCTGTATACATATCGTCAATTTTTTGCTGCTTCAATTGCGCCATCACCGCGTCGGATTGATCGCTGCCTGCGGCCTTTACTGCGATGAGGTACTGCAGCGCAGCGGAGTAGCTGGCTGCTTGCATGCTAGTGGGCATTTTTTTCATCTTTGCCTGAAACCGCTTAGCCCATGCGCGGGTTTTTTCATCAGTGTCCCAGTACCAAGCCTCGGTCAGATTGATGCCGCTGGTGAGCTTGAGCCCAAGTGAGTGGACATCGGTCAAAAACAGCATCAGGCCGGCGATTTTCATCGTCTTGTTGATACCAAATTCGTTGGCCGTTTTGATGGAATTAATGGTGTCGCCCCCGCCATTGGCAAGCCCAAGTACCTGAGCGCCCGAAGACTTGGCTTGCACCAGAAACGACGAAAAATCAGATGCCGAAAGCGGGTGCCGAACGCTGCCGATGATCGAGCCGCCGTTTGCCTTCACAACTTGTGTGGTTTCCTTCTCCAGAGAATCTCCAAATGCATAGTCCACGGTGAGGAAGTACCAACTTTTCCCACCTTGTTTGGTCATTGCTGCACCAGTTCCGCGCGCCAGTGCTACGGTGTCGTACAGGTAGTGAACGGTGTAGGGTGAGCATTCCTCGTTTGTTAACTGGGCTGCCACACCGCCCGTCACCATAACGATTTTTTTCTTTTCTGCTGCGACCTTGGCGACGGCTAAGCTGGTTCCAGAGCTGGGGCCGCTGATGATCATGTCCACCCCTTGGGTATCGAACCACTCGCGGGAACGAGTGGCGGCCGTATCTGCTTTGGCGGAGTGGTTGGAGCTGACCATCTCGATCTTCTTACCCAGCACCGAGCCACCGACATCCTCAATGGCGAACTTGACAGCCTCTGCAATCCCTTGGCCACCCATGTCTGAGTAAAGTCCAGACATATCAGCCAGCACGCCAATTCGCACAACATCATCTGAAGCTTGAGCAAACACTGCAGCAGGCGCAGCCGCTGTAATCGCCGCGAGCGCAATAGCTTGCACGCCAGGCTGATATTTCCACACTACTGAGCACTTCTTGAATTTCGACATCGTGGTCCCCTTCGTTGTAATAACAATGTGAAGCCGTATCTAGTTGTCTCCATGAACGACTTGCTTGCGTAGCGCATAAAGCATGCGCAACTCTTGGGTACTGGCGATCGCCTTGGCTACCGTTATGCAGTGTTGCCACAGCATTTCATCAATAGGTGCGTGTAGCTTGAGGGCTTCCAGTAATCGCACAAGCGTCAGTTGCTTGTGCTTCATCTGAACGCTGCGTTGCAGCAGGAAAATTGCAGCAGTGCGTGCAACTTTGGCTTGAGTCTGTGTTGCGTGGTTTTGCGCTCCAGCACGTACGGCCTTCTTGCAAAGCTTGATCTCAGTCCGTGCCATGTCGACTAATCCAGCTTGGCGCCGGAGCGCTTTACTACATCACTCCACTTCGCGGCATCAGATTGCAGTTGCTGCGAAAAGGCTTCAGGTGTGCTTGCATACGGCTCTGCACCGATGGCTTCAAAACCTGCGATGACGTCTTGCGTATGCAAGATCTCATTGATATCGGTGTTGATCTTCTGGACAGTTTTTTTAGACGTATTTTTGGGCGCCACCAAACCGAACCAGGGGTTCACGTCAAATTCGGAAATTCCTGATTCGGCGATAGAAGGTATCTGTGCGAATGCCTTGGCTCGTTGAGCGCTTGTTACAGCAAGCGCACGCAAATTACCCGCTTTTAACTGGCCCGCTACCGATGGCAAGCTGGTGAATACCACGTCTATTTGGCCGCTAAATAAGTCCTGGATCGCAGGTGCAGCTCCTTTGTATGGGACGTGAGTGAGTTTTACCTTCGCATCGGCGTTGAACATTTCACCTAGCAGGTGATTCACAGATCCGTTGCCTGCAGAGCCATATGTGACCCTGCCATCGCGAGCAATGTTGATTAGTTCCTGTACGTTTTGAAATGGAGCATTTTTGCGACTCACCAGGACGAATGGGAGTGTCGCCACCGTTGCTACCGTGGAGAAATCTGTGACAGGATCGAAGGAGAGTTTTTTATAGAGCGATCCGTTGATGGCCTGGGTGCCAACATAGGTCATTAACAAGGTATGGCCGTCGGAGGGCGCGGTGGCGACGAGATCCATGCCGATGTTGCCACCCGCGCCAGGGCGGTTTTCGACAATCACAGGCTGGCCCCATTTGGCGCCTAGCTTCTGTGCAACTAGCCGAGCCAGTGCATCAGATGCTCCGCCTGGCGTTTGCGGCACAATGATTCGCACAGCTTTGTTTGGGAATGGGGTGTCTGCTTGCGCAGACATGGGCATGATTGCCATCATCAATGCTAGAGATGCGACGCACTTCTTCAACATGCTTATGCCTCCATTGCCTGAGCGTCTAATGGAGTGCGCAATGCATCGAGTACGCTCAGCATTTGCTCAGCCACGGATTGTGAGAAAAATTCTTCGTCCAGGTTTTTGATCAGATCACCAATACGCAACTCCAAATTGCGTTTCAGTCGATAGCGTGCGCGCTGAGTGAGCACATGTTTGCGTTGGCTATCTGTTTGGCTGAGCCATGCTGAATGCTGGTCGATGGCGTCCGATAAATTTCTAATTGACTCGGCTTGGGTCGAAGTTGTTAGCAGGATGGGCGGTACCCATGAGCCAGGGTTGTTGCGGGTCACTGCGGCGATCCGGCGCAAGTCGGTCACCATTCGTTGCGCCCCAGGGAGATCGGCCTTGTTCACCACAAAAATGTCTGCCATTTCCATGATTCCCGCTTTCATGGCTTGCACGGCATCTCCACTGTCTGGGAGGAGAACCAGTACCAAGGTGTCGACCTGATTGCGCACCGCATATTCGGCCTGGCCCACACCCACGGTCTCAAGAATGACTTCGTCAAATCCGTGCGCGTCTAGCAGTTCCAGCATTTCGGGGAGGTTGTCTGCCAAGCCATCGCTTGTTTTACGAGAGCCCAATGAGCGTATATACAGTTCGTTCGCTCCCTCGATATCGTCCATCCGGACGCGATCGCCCAGTATGGCTCCACCGCTATGCGGACTACTTGGATCTACCGCGAGCACACCTAGGCGCCCCTTGTGCAGACGCTGAGTCGCAAGGTGTCCAACCAACGTGCTTTTGCCTGCACCTGGCGCGCCTGTAATACCTATGCGGCGTGCGATATGGGAAGATTTTGGAGGAGGAGCTCCGCGCGCTATTTCCGTGGCGCTGGAATTTGCCAACTTCGTCAAGGCGCGGCTGAGTTCCCAGCGGTTAAGCGGACTTTGATGCATGCCATACCTCTTCTTGAAAATCGCCTCCGTGCTCATTGAGCAGAGGCGGTAACCCATAGGTAGGGCTGAAGTCATCAAAGCGTATCGGGCTGGCAACGCCGCGAAGGGCAAGGCGTCCATCGCCAAGAGGAACCACGAGCTCGCGCGATGTAGCTATATCGCTGTCCAGTGCTGCATTCAGCGTACCCACCTCTGAAACCACCAGGCCCAGTGGAGCCAAGCGAGCCACCCATTCGGAGGCTGATTTTTGGCGCAGTACCTGCGTAATGGCTGCAATAACCTCGCTGCGATGCTCGCGCCTGGCGGCCATCGATGCAAAGTGGGGGTCACTTACCCACTGAGGCTGCCCGACTTCATCACTGAAAATTTTCCAGAACTTGTCATGGGTAATGAACAGGGTGAGCCAGCCGCTAGCAGTTGCGAAAATTTGAGCGGGGACCAAGTAAGGGTGCGATGAGTCGGCCATCCGTTCTATCGTCTCGCCAGCATTGAGCGCTGCACCGGCTAGATAGTTCAGCTGTGACAGCATGACGTCATACATTGCGACGTCTACCTGGCCACCTTTGCCATGAACGATTTTTGCCAGTAAACCTATGGCTGCAACCAGGCCGGCAGAGTTGTCAACGGCGGAGTAGCCTGCCTTGGTAGGTGGGGCCGATGGGTCACCAGTCAGTGCCATCACACCAGCCAAGGCTTGGATGACATAGTCGTACGCAGGATTATTGGCATAAGGCCCATCCAAACCATAGCCTGTCAGCGCAACACACACCAGTTGTGGATTGACTGTTTTGAGTGCATCGTAGGTCAGGCCTAGTTTGCGTATGGCAGAGGGTCGTAGATTGGTTACCAAGGCATGTGAAGTCTTGGCTATACGCTCAAGTGCCTGGTATCCCGACTCGCTGGCTAGATCCAGAACCACACTCTTTTTGCCACGGTTTAGGCTTGCAAAATACGCGTTGTACGGGCCCACAAAATGAGGGCTCACGGTACGGCCTATGTCGCCTTCAGGTGCTTCAATTTTTATTACTTCAGCGCCTAAATCAGACAACATCAGCCCGCAATATGGGCCGGCCAACATATGGCCAACTTCGATGATGCGGATTCCAGCCAGCGGGGCTGTCATGACAAGCTCTCTACCAAGGAGTCGACTACGCGCTCCAAGGGCATGTCAGCGGTGAACACAGCACTTACGCCCAGCTGGCGCAGCGGAGCGTGGTCTTCGGCGGGTATCGTTCCCCCTACAAACACCTTTATCCCGTGTGCTTTCATTTCTTGAAGCTGCGCAATAACGTCAGCCACCAGCTCTTTATGACTGCCAGACAGGATGCTGAGGCCCACCGCGTCGACTCCTTCATCGATTGCCACTTGAGCTATTTGCGCAGGGCTTCTACGCAGCCCGGTGTAGATCACTTCAGCGCCGGCGTTTCGCAGGGTGAGCGCAATAATCTTGGCGCCGATATCGTGGCCATCCAAGCCAGGCTTACCAATGAGAATCCGTTTGGATGCCAGCTTGGCGGAGTGTTGTTGTGTGTTCATAAGTTCACCGGCTCCTTGAATTCGCCCCATTGCGCTTTGAGGCATTCGACCATTTCACCCACCGTGGCGTATGCGTGGCAGCAGTCCACCAGGTACGGCATCACGTTTTCTTTGTCGTTGGCTGCAGCTGCAGAAAGACGGTCAAGAGTGCGTTTCACCTCTGCGTTGTCACGTGTATCCAGTACGCGTTGAAACTTCTCTAGTGCGCGCTGTGCAACCGTTGGATCTAGTGAAAATACTTCGCCAACTTTGATCTCTTCGTTTTCTTTTTTGAAGTGGTTTTGCCCTACCACCACGTTGATGCCTGCGTCTGTATCTAGCTTTCGCTCCAGCCCGCGTTCTGCAAGGCGCATTTGTATCCAGCCGTCTTCAATCGCTCGAACCACGCCGCCGTAGTCATCAATCTCCTTCATGACTTTGACGATTTGCTCTTCCATGCGGTCGGTGTGTTGCTCAAGCACATAGCTGCCGCCTAGTGGATCCACAGACCGGCCAATACCGCTTTCATAGGCCAAGATCTGCTGCGTGCGAACTGCTAGTTCGGCAGAGAACTCTGTGGGGATTTGAAATGCTTCATCAAAAGCGCAGGTAAAGATGGATTGCGCTCCACCAAAGACGGCAGCCATGGTCTCTACCGCTACACGTACCGCGTTGTTGTAGGGTTGTGGTGCGACCAGTGATGAGCCTCCGCACACCACACCAAAGCGGAAATGCTGTGCCTTGGGGTCTTGTGCGTCATAGCGCTCTTTCATCAGCCGGGCCCACAAGCGACGCCCTGCACGGAACTTCGCGATTTCGTCGAAAAAGTCCATGTGCACGTAGAAGAAGAAGGAGAGACGTTTGGCAAACTTCTCTACGTCACCACCGCGGGCACGCAACTCATCTACATAAGCCAGGCCGTTGGCCAGGGTATAGGCCATTTCTTCAGCAGCCGTTGCGCCCGCATCGCGGACATGGGCGCCTGCAATGCTGATAGGGTTGAAGCGAGGAGATACTTCGTTGGAATAGAGGATCGAGTCGGCGATGAGGCGCATTGAGGGGCGGACTGGGAAAATCCAGGTGCCTCGAGCCACGTATTCTTTCAAAATATCGTTCTGAATCGTCCCCGTGAGCTTGCTGCGTGGCACGCCTTGCTTGTCAGCGACGGCCAGATACATCGCGTAAATAATTGCGGCAGTACCGTTAATCGTGAACGAGGTCGAGATTTTTGACAGGTCCAGATCCTTGAACAGGATCTCTGCTTCGCTCAAGTTCGACAAGGACACTCCGACCTTGCCAATCTCCGGGCGTGCCATGGGATGGGTTGGGTCTAGTCCGCATTGAGTGGGCAAGTCCAGTGCAACAGAGAGACCTGTCTGGCCTTTTTCAAGCAGAAACTTATAGCGCTCGTTCGACTCTTCTGCTGTGCCAAAACCTGAGTATTGGCGAATAGTCCAAAGACGTCCTTGGTAGCCGTCAGGGAAGATTCCTCGGGTGAATGGATACTCACCGGGCTTTCCAATACGAGCTTCATTGACCGCGCTTGCGTCTACGCAGGTGGGGACTTCAATGCCGCTAGGTGAGACGGCGCGAAGTTGCGGCTCAACTTCCCGGAACTGAATGTTGTCATCTCTATTCATTTGCTGCCTTTCGCGAGAAATCGATCAGATGCGAGCCAGTGGTCATCGTGCAGCCAGGTGTTCATCAACTGGTGGCGTTCGACTTCCCGGCGTTGTTGGTAGGTCTGTCCGGCTTTCCATGCCGCTGTTTGGGCTTTGATGGCCCGAAGGACATGAATAGGGCAAGTGAGCATGGGCTCCAGATAGCGCTGCATATCTGCGCCATCAATGCCGTCACTGATGACGACGTCGGCCAGCCCCCACGCCAGTGCTTGTTGTGCATCGATCATTTCGCAGCGCGACATCATGCGAAATGCGCGGCTGCTGCCTACGAGCTGGCACAGATCCGGGCCTCCGCCCCAAGCGCTGCTGATCGCTAAGCGTGCCTGAATGAATCCAATGCGCGCGTGCGATGCCTGCAGGCGGTTGTCGCAAGCCACGGCTAGTTCAGCGCCCCCGCCAATAGCATCGCCATTTAAGTACGCAAGGACGGGAGCTGGGCATTGGCGAATCGCATCCAGTGCGTCACGCGAGTTATCTGCCATGGCTTGCGTTGCACTCTCATCCTTAATAGATGAAAGCTCCAGCAAGTCCCCGCCTGCTGCAAAAAAGCGATCCCCTGCGCCGCTCAGCAAGATAAGACGAGTGCTTGATTGGGCTCCTGCTTGACGAATCGCTTGCGACAGCGTGTTCAAGACACGGCCGGCCAAGGCGTTGTGCTTTAGTGGGCGATTGATAGAGATTTTCACCACACCATCAGCGCACTGATCAATAAGGATGTCTTGGGCTTCCGTCACCTTGGTTCGTCTCCATGAAACTTGTTGTTGTTTTCATAGTACGAACATATTTTTTCCTGATCAAGAATGTTTGTTCTGTATTTGGAACAAATTAATATTTAGAGCAGAATACACTTAGTGGAAATGAAATTTGTTCAGCCTGTTGAATAATTGTTTTGGGTGGTTGGAGTAGAAAGGAAATCAGATGGCGGGTATTACGGTGACCTCGATTGATCGCATGATCGATATTTTTGAAGTGTTTCAGCGAAGCCAGGTGCCGCTGTCGTTGACTGATTTGGCTGAGGCCATTGATATCCCTAAGAGTACCTGTCACGCCATCGTCTCTACGCTGATTGCGCGTGGGTATCTGTACACGCTGAGCCGGCCAAGGGCCCTTTATCCGACGCGCCGCATGTTTGATGTCATGACTGATATTTGTGCGAAGGATCCTTTGGTGGAGCGTGCAACACCTGTGCTGGAGCGTCTGCGCGATGCCACGCGAGAAACCATCATTCTTGGTAAGCGCCAAGGTGACTCAGTGATTTATTTGCAAGTGGTGGAGAGCATGCACTCGATACGCTACTCCGCAAAGCCCGGCGATATTAAGCCTTTGCACTCCAGCTCCATTGGCAAGGCGCTGTTGGGAAGCCTCAAGGAAGCAGAACTTATGGAGTGGTTGAAAGAGCGTAAATTTCAAGCTATTACTCGCTCGACCAAGACCGAGGCAGACAGTTTGTCCAAAGACATACTTGCTAGCCGCAAACTTGGATACTTTGTTACCCGCGGTGAGAATGTCAGCGACGTTTGGGCTCTCGCTGCATTTATCAACGTGAGCAATGAGCCACTGGCCGTCGCTGTGGCGGGCCCCCAGCACCGGATAGAGGCTAACCTTGCAGAAATGGCGAGTCTGCTGGTGGCGAGTTGCAGTTTTCTGTCTCGTCAGTTGGCCCAGGATTGAACTATTGGTGACGTGCCCGTGCTGCCTGTATGGCGGCGCGTGGCTCAGTTCACTCCAGCAAACTGCCTCTTTGCTGTTTGCTGGGCACCAAGTTAGCGAGGGCGATCTCCCTTCAATGTGATTCTTTGCATGATGCGTCTAAAGCCGTGATAGTCATTCACGGGGTTGTGCTGCACACACCGGTTGTCCCAAAAAGCGATGGCGCCGGCACTCCACGCAAACCGGCAAGTGAGCTCTGGTTTGACTTGATGCTGAAACAAAAATCGCAGCAGCGGTTGGCTCTCTTCTTGTGTAAGCCCTTTGATACCTGCAGTGTGGGCGACATTGACATACAGCGCTTTGCGCCCTGTCTCGGGGTGTGTGCGTACCACGGGGTGCTCGGCCAAAAAATCCTTCTGCTCCACCATCTGACCATCGCTTTTGATGCGATCTTCCCGTGTTTTGCTAACGTCGGCCTGTGCAGATGTGCTGATGCCCACCAAGGGATCAATGATTCGTTTCATCTCTGCAGAAAGCGTTTCATAAGCCAGATATTGATTGGCAAACAAGGTGTCGCCACCGTAGCTGGGTACTTCGCGTGACAGAAGCATCGTCCCCATTGGAGGCTCGTCAAGATAAGTTGTGTCCGAATGCCAGATACCACCGAAGTTGACCTTTTCGTGCTCTAGTTTTTTGACTTCAATGATCGAGGGGAAACCTTCAATTCCGTTCACAAACGGATACCGGATCGGTTCTCCAAATGCCTCGGCAAAGTCTAGAAATTGCTGGGGTGTGAGGTTCTGGTCACGCAAAAAAATGACTTGGTAGTCCAGCAGCGCTTGGCGGATTTCAGCTGCCTGTTTAGCGCTACATCCTTGGGCAAGATCAAGTCCTGACAGTTCTGCACCTAGTGCACCAGCTATTCTTTTTACCTGCATCTGCATTCCTCAATTTGATGGCCAATATTTCTGTTTGTGGAATTATTGTTCCATATGTTGAATTATTTAGGGTGCTAATCACTCCCAAGAAGCTACTGGTTTTCCCTAGTCTCTCGTGGCTGAATCAGCGTATCTTGTTACTCTGCAGGTCCCGAAAGAGCACCGTGCAAATTGCGGCGCCAAAACCCCGGTTCGTGCAAATACGCGATAAACGGGTGTTCTGTAGATGGGTCACGCTAGACCATAAAAAAAGCCTGCCACTCGGTGCGGGCAGGCTTTTTCGTTTTGGGCAGAGATAGAGCGCTTCAGTGATTACTCACTAGGTGTTTCTAATCGCCCATCCGGGTGTTTGGCAAAACGCTTGGCGGTGCCGTGTGTGTGTGCCTGGGTGGGCCAGGGCCAGCCGCCGAACTCGGTGCGCTGAAAGTCGCGCATCGCCTGCGCCACCTCTTGCTGGGTGTTCATGACGATAGGCCCGTGGGCCGCTACGGGCTCACCAATAGGGCGGCCTTGCAGTAGCAGTATTTCGATCATCTCGCTGCCATCGTTGTGCAGTGGGACAGGGAGGTCGGCCCTTACTTCGAGCATCACTTTTTGCGCAAAGCGGCGATCGTCCACAGTCACGGTGTTGCCGGTGGTCAGGTAAAGCGCGCGCCGTGCCGTTGCGCTGGCGGGGGGTAATGTCAGTCTGGCGCCCGGCTCGATGCGGATGATCCAGATCGCCACATCGGTACCGGGCTCGCTGGCCCATGAGTCGATTGGCGGTGTTAGCGCCTTGACAAGGCTTTGGTTGCCATTTGTTGCCACGTCTACCGGCGCGTAATCGCCGGCAATCACCTCAACCTCGCTGCTGCGGCCTTGCGCATCCGTTTGCACTATTTTCGGAATTTGGTGTGCCCAGAACATGGTGAAGTCGGGCTTGGCCATTTTCTTTTTAGCGGGTAGGTTCAGCCAGATCTGGAACAGATCGAGCGTATTGCTCTTGTTCTCATGCACCAGGGGGAACATTTCGCCATGCTGCACACCGCTGCCGGTGGTGAGCCACTGCACATCACCTTCGCCATAGCGTGCGGTGGCGCCAAGTGAGTCGGCGTGATCGACCAGGCCTTGGCGCACGATGGTCACGGTCTCAAAACCGCGGTGCGGGTGCGCGGGGAAGCCGGGTACCGTATCGCCGTGGTACATGCTCCAACCGTCCTGGCCACTAAAGTCCATGCCGATTTCGCGCCCTTTGAGAAGCGCAGCATCGGGCCCCAGCTGGCCATTGCCCCGGGGGTAGGCGTCTTGGTGGTAGGCGCCAAAGATAAACGGATCAATGCCGGGCAAGCGCCGATCAAGGGCTTGTGCACTGATGATGAGTGGATTGCTGTCGCTCATGTGGTGAATCTCCAACCTCTTGCGCCAAGGCTATCTGCCTTGGATGTCAATTGCTGAATAGATGAGGATAGTTTTGTGCGATGCAAGAGCGCATGTTACTTGGCAGTTTTTAGCGAGATAACACACTAGAGATCATCCGGCGGACGCTAGCAGCCACTAATTTTGCATTGAATGTACTGCTAAGGCTTGTGCAGGCAGGGGCACATGCAGGCTGCGCTTTAAGGTAGCTAGCGCGATCGACGTGGTGAAGCGTTGAATATTCTGGTCGCCACCAAACAAGCGCTCGGTAATGGCTTGGTACTCTTGCATGTCGGCAGCAGTCACCACGAGCAGATAGTCGGTTTGACCGGTGACGGCATAGCATTGCTGTACCGCATCTTCGGCCGCAACCCGTGCGCGGAAGCCCGCCGTCAGCGCATCTAGCTCGTTTACCAGCTGCACCTCAATCAGGATGGTGAGTGGCCGGCCCAGCGCATCGGGGTTGAGCTGGGCGCTATTGGCTGCAATCACGCCGCTGCCCAGCAGGCGTTTGATGCGCCGCTGCACAGCGGCCGGCGACAGGTGCACGCGTTCGGCAATCTCGCGCTGTGGCGTCAGGTTGTCGGCCTGCAGGATCGACAAAATGGCTTCATCAAAGTGGTCTAGTGGCGTGGGCAAACAGCCTCCCGATTGCAATAGTGGCGGGTGAAAATTGTGCAGAGCTAGTAAAAATAGCGGAAATTAATCCGCTTTGCTGCAATATTATCTCGCTCATGCAAAATTCTTTATGGCAGCGTGTGCTGCCTTCTTTGGCCGTGCTGGCATCGGTCACGTCACTGTGTTTGGGTACCAGCTTTGCTAAACATCTATTCCCGGCGATTGGGGCGCAGGGCACTACTGCACTGCGCGTGGGATTTTCGGCACTGCTTTTGCTGTTGATCTGGCGGCCTTGGCGTTTCGGGCCCAGCAAGGCCAATCTCACGCAGATCGCCATCTTTGGCGCGGTGCTGGGTTTGATGAATCTGCTGTTTTACATGGCGATCAAGCGCTTGCCATTTGGTGTGACTGTGGCGATTGAGTTCATCGGGCCACTGTCGGTGGCGGTGTGGACGTCGCGCCGTCTGCTGGACTTGGTCTGGCTGGGCTTGGCCGTGGTGGGCCTGTTTATGCTGCTGATCTTGCCAATGTTTGGTGTGCAGGTAGGGGCGCTGGACCCGGTTGGCCTCGCTTATGCCATTGGTGCATCGGTGTGCTGGGCGGGCTATATCGTGCTGGGCAAGCGCGCTGGGCATTTGCATGGCGGCATGGTGGTGTCGCTGGGGTTGTTGGCGGCTGCGGTTGTGGTAGTGCCGTTCGGCGTGGCGGAGGCGGGTGCCAAGCTGCTTGATCCGTCGATCTTGCTCTACGGCCTGGCGGTTGCTGCAGTGTCTAGCGCCATTCCATATTCGCTAGAGATGTTTGCCTTGAAGCGTATGTCGCACAGTGCGTTTTCGACCATGTTGGCGACGGAGCCCGCCGTGGCAGCTATTGCCGGCATGCTGGTGTTAAACGAGCAGTTGAGTACGGTGCAATGGTCGGCGATTGGCATCATCATGCTGGCAGCTATGGGCAGTGCGTTAACGGCGCGGCCCCAGCCGGTGCCGCGCTCCGTACCTAAATCGGCAGAGCCAGCAGTGGCTTAAGCGGATGATGGCGATTCATAAGAAATAGCCGTCTAGCGCCCGACCATTGGGTGCTGGCAGCTATAAAAATTATAGTTTTCTAAGTCGATACATTCTTGGCAGGTAAACCAGCTTTGGCTAGTGCGATGAAGGCTTGCAGGTAGTCGGTATCCATATCTGCCTTGCGCGCACCCAGATGGATTTGTTTGGCAATGCCTTTTTTCCCCAAGCGCACGGGCACCACATCCATCTTCTCGGCATACTCCAGCACCAGCCAGCGCGGCAGCGCGGCCACGCCCCGGCCGCTGGCAACCATTTGCATCATGATGTCGGTGGTCTCAATGGTTTTGTGGCGGCGCGGTGTGATGCCAGCGGGCAGCAAAAACTGGTTGTAGATGTCGAGCCGGTCGGTAGCTACCGGGTAGGTAATCAGTACCTCGGGGTTCAAGTGCTTGGGTAGCACATAGCCAGCTTGCGCCAGTGGATGTGTCGCCGCCACTGCCAGTACCTGCTCATAGTCAAACACCGGCACAAACTGCAGACCAGGTTTGTCGAGTGGATCGGGCGTGACTAGTAAATCAATCTCATATCCAAATAGCGCCCCAATGCCGCCAAACTGAAACTTCTGCTTCACGTCCACGTCCACATCAGGCCACGCAGACAGATACGGCGAGACGATTTTGAGCAGCCATTGGTAGCAAGGGTGGCATTCCATACCAATGCGCAGTGCGCCGCGCTGGCCTTGGGCGAATTGTTGTAAGCGCTCTTCGGCCAAGTCTAGCTGTGGCAGTACCCGGTTGGCCACCGCTAACAGGTACTGCCCGGCTTGGGTCAGTCGCAGGCTGCGGCCTTCGCGCAGCCAAATATCGGTGCCTAATTGGCCCTCCAGCTTTTTCATGCAGTGGCTCAGCGCCGATTGCGTGACGCACAGCACATCGGCGGCGGCAGTGAGAGAGCCTTGCTTCTCAACCTCTTGCACGATGCTTAGATGAATACGCTCTAGCATTTGTGAATTATTTTCATGGATATGTGAGATAAAACCATTTTACGTCATGGGTGGTTTTGCCTACCATCGGCCTCCATTGCATTGACCGCTAGGAGCTATTTCATGACCACCATTCACAGCCTCGGCTTTCCCCGCATCGGCGCTAAGCGGGAGCTGAAGTTCGCACTCGAGTCGTACTGGAAGGGCGAGTCCTCCAGTGACACGCTCAAGGATCTGGGTGCCGAGTTGCGCGCACGCCACTGGAGTCACCAGCAAGCGCTGGATTGGGCACCCGTGGGTGATTTTTCCTTCTATGACCAGGTGCTGGACATGAGCTTTACGCTGGGCAATCTGCCTGAGCGTGTGCAGAGCTTTCACGGTGATCCGCTCGACAATTATTTCCGCGTAGCCCGTGGTCGCTCAGCCAAAGGTGCTGAAGTGCATCACGGCTGCTGTGAAGGCGTGGCTGCAGGTGAGATGACCAAGTGGTTTGACACCAACTACCACTACATCGTGCCGGAGTTCACTGCTGCGACGCAGTTCAAGCTCGACGCATCGCGCCTGCTGGCGCAACTGGCAGAGGCCAGGGCTCAAGGTGTGAAGGCCAAGCCCGTCATCATCGGCCCCGTCACCTATCTGGCGATTGGCAAGGCCAAGGATGATTCCAACAAGCTTGACTTACTGTCCCGCTTGCTGCCCGTATATGCCGAGCTGCTGGACACGTTGGTGGCCCATGGCGTGGAATGGGTACAGATCGATGAGCCGATCTTGGTGACCGAGCTGGATGCCGACTGGCAACACGCCTTCAACACCGCCTACCACCATCTGAAGGCAGGCAAGCCCAAGCTGCTGCTGACAACTTACTTTGGCCAACTGGCCGAAAACAAGTACCTGGCTGCCAACCTGCCCGTGGCGGGCCTGCATATCGATGCCATCAATGGCCGTGATGATGTGCAGCAACTGCTGGGACTGCTGCCCGCGCACAAAGTGCTGTCGTTGGGTGTGATCAATGGTCGCAATATCTGGAAGACTGATTTGATCGCCGTGCTGGATTGGGTGGAGCCACTGGCCGAGCGCCTGGGTAGCCGTTTGTGGATTGCGCCAACTTGCTCTTTGTTGCACGTGCCCGTTGATTTGAACAACGAGAAAAAGCTGGATGCTGATGTTAAATCCTGGTTGGCATATGCGCTGCAAAAGTTGGATGAGTTGCGTGTACTGGGCAAGGCCCTGCGTGACGGCCGTGATGCAGTGAAAGCAGAGCTGGACGAGAACGCCGCCGCACTGACGGCACGCCGTGATTCACTCCGCGTCAACAGCCCTGCCGTGCAAGCAGCGGTGGCCCAGATCGACGCCAGGCTGGGCCAACGCCAACATGCATATAGCGAGCGTGCACCTAAGCAGGCTGCGTTGCTAAAACTGCCCACATTCCCAACTACCACGATTGGCTCCTTCCCGCAGACGACAGAAATCCGTCGCGCCCGCAGCGAATTTAAGGCGGGCCGTCTGGACTCGGGCAGCTACCAAGCCGCCATGCGTGCCGAGATTGAACGCAGCGTGCATGAGCAGGAAGCCCTGGGTCTGGATGTACTGGTGCACGGCGAAGCCGAGCGCAATGATATGGTCGAGTACTTTGGCGAGCAGTTGAATGGCTATGCCTTCAGCGAGTTTGGTTGGGTGCAGTCCTATGGCTCACGCTGCGTCAAGCCACCCATCTTATTCGGCGATATTAGCCGCCCCAAGGCGATGACGGTGGAGTGGACGAGCTACGCCCAGTCGTTAACCAACAAGCCGATGAAAGGCATGCTGACTGGTCCTGTCACGATTCTCAACTGGTCGTTTGTGCGTGACGATCAACCGCGCTCAGTGTCGTGTTACCAGCTGGCGCTGGCGATCCGCGAAGAAGTGTTGGATTTGGAGAAGGCCGGTGTGCGTGTGATTCAGATCGACGAAGCAGCATTGCGCGAAGGCCTGCCGCTGCGCAAGTCGCAGTGGAAGGAGTACCTGCACTGGGCTGTGGAATCGTTCCGTATCACTGCCAACGGCGTGGCAGATGAAACCCAGATTCACACCCACATGTGCTATTCGGAGTTCAACGACATCATTGCGTCGATTGCCGATATGGATGCGGACGTTATCACCATCGAGACCTCACGCTCTGACATGGAGCTGCTTGATGCGTTCGAGAACTTCCAGTACCCCAACGAGATTGGCCCTGGTGTGTACGACATCCATTCGCCCAATATTCCCACTCAGGAGCACATGGTGCAGCTGGTGGAAAAAGCGGCTGAGCGTATCCCTGCCGAGCGCTTGTGGATCAACCCCGATTGCGGTTTGAAGACGCGGCAGTGGGCCGAGGTGCTTCCCGCTCTGGCGCATATGGTGCAGGCGGCCAAGACCTTGCGTGAGCGCATACCGGTGGCTGAGGTAGCCTAAGAGCGTTCAAAACAAGTCTTGCTTCTCGTTTTCGCTTGGTTGCATGCCTGAACTGCCTGCGATTTCAAGCATTGCTTCAATCGAAAATATGCAGTTTTCGGGGTCGTATTCGCTGCTCTGAATTTGCTTGAATGATGAGCGAAAAAAAGCGCTTGCTGCACATGCAGCAAGCGCTTTTTACTATTGATTTGTTAGTGATTAGGCTTAGTTGCCGCCAGCCCATTCCACCTTGGCGCCCAAACTTTGCAGGTTCTCTACAAAGTGCGGGTGGGCACGTTTGATCGGTGTGGCGTTGCGAATCTCGGAGCGGCCAGGCGTACTGGCCGCGACCATGAAGAGAGCAATTGCCACGCGGATGATGTAGGGGCTCTCGACCACAGCAGGTGTCAGCGGATTGCCCCCCAGGGTGACGATGCGATGCGGATCCGACGAGAACACATGGGCGCCGAACTTGGACAGCTCGCCTGTCCAGCCCAGAGCACCGTCATACACCTTGTTCCAGAACATGGCATTGCCCTCAGCGCGCACCCCTAGGGCGATAAAGATGGGCAGCAGGTCCACCGGGAAGTAAGGCCAAGGCGCGGCCTCCACCTTGGTCAGCACGTTGCGGGTAAAAGGTGTTTCTACCTTCAGTGGGCCTTTGCGGATAGCGCGCGACCAGCCATCCTTGTGCTCGATCTGCACGCCAAACTTGGCGAAAGTGCGATCGATCAGCGGGAAATTGTCGGGCGTGCGGTTGCGCACCTGCACATCACCACCGGTGATAGCCCCCAGCGCCAGGAAGGTGGTGATCTCGTGGAAGTCTTCCTCAAAGTGGAACTCGCCACCGCCCAGCTGCTGCACGCCGTGCACTGTCAGGCGCGATGTACCAATGCCTTCAATCTTGGCGCCCAGCATCACCATAAAGCGGCAAAACTCTTGTACATGCGGCTCGCAAGCGGCATTGGTCAGCACTGAGGTGCCCTCGGCCGTGGCTGCGCACAGCACAAAGTTCTCGGTGGTGGTGACGGATGCGTAATCCAGCCAATGCTGGGTAGCGTGCAGCTTGCCATCGCAGCGCACGATAAGCGAGCCTTCGCCGTGCTCCACGCGGCCGCCAAAGCGGCGGAAGACTTCAATATGTGGGTCAATCTCGCGTACGCCCAAGGTGCAACCTTTGACGTTGTCTTCTAACCGGGCTACGCCAAAGCGGGCCAGCAGCGGCGGCACCAGCATGATAGATGAACGCATCTCTTCAGGCAGGTGGTGCTTGTTGGCATCGAAATGGGTGTGAGCGTGGTGCAGTTTCAGCTCGCCCGTTGCATAGTCCATCTCTACGGTGGAGCCGAGCTTTTCGAAAATATCGAGGATTTTGCGTACATCGGTGATGTCGGGCACGCCATGCAGGGCCAGAGGCTTACTCGTCAGCAGCGTGGCGCACAGCACCGGCAGCACGGCGTTCTTATTGGACGAGGGGATGATGCGGCCTTGCAAAGGCGTGCCGCCGTGCACGATGAGTTTGGACATACAGAGGGGGAGAATCGCGAAATCGGGTGCCTGGGGCTTTCGCCCACTACAGACCTTGCATGTTACAGGAGCCTCAATAGCAAAAGGCACTCGAGAGGAGTGCCTTTTGTAATCAGCGGTCAATACAAGCATTGTTGACGACGACAAAACCCTTGCTAAGGGCGCAGGTATGTCGCCATCACGCTGGTTGTTGGCAATTTAGTTGGCGGGGACGATCGCGCCCTTGTACTTTTCCAGGATGAACTTTTTCACTTCTTCGCTGTGCAAAGCCTTGGTCAGCTTGGCAATGGCTTCGTCGTTGGCACGGTCAGCACGGGCCGCAACAATGTTGGTGTAGGGGGAGTCCGAGCCTTCGATGAGCAGCGCATCCTTGGTGGGGTTGAGCTTGGCTTCGATTGCGTAGTTGGTGTTGATCAGGGCAACATCTACGTCAGCCAGTGCGCGCGGTAGCAGAGGGGCCTCCAGCTCTTTGAATTTCAGCTTCTTGGGGTTCTTGGCGATATCAAGTGGGGTGGAGGTCAGCTTGGTGGCGTCTTTCAGCTCGATCAGGCCGTTCTTTTGCAGTAGGAGAAGGGCGCGGCCACCGTTGGATGGGTCGTTCGGGATGGCGATGGTGGCACCGTCCTTCAAGTCCTTGATGTTCTTGATCTTGCTGGAGTAAGCGCCAAAGGGTTCAACGTGGATTTTTCCGTTGGGCACGGCCACGATAGAGCTCTTGCGATCCTTGTTGTAGCTATCCAGGTAAGGCTGGTGCTGGAAGAAGTTGGCGTCCAGTTGCTTGTCCTCTACCGCTGCGTTGGGCTGGACGTAGTCGCTGAACTCGCGCACTTGCAGATCCACCCCCTCGGCTTTGAGTTTTGGCTTGACGAAGTTCAGGATTTCGGCGTGAGGTACAGGCGAGGCCGCCACTTTCAGGGCCACATCAGCAGCGTGGGCAGATACGGCTAGGGCCGCAATAGCGAGAGCAGAAAGCGTTTTTTTGAACATGGTGTTTTGCAAAAAGTAAAAAGACCAGCCCCGATACACGAAATCTTGATGGGACCGAACCAAGATGGGGTGCAAGTCTAGCGCCAAATGGGGGTGTTTTCAAAGAATATTAAGACATTTGGTTATAAAGAATTCAATCTTTATATGAATTAATTGTTTTGAGTGCATAGCCAACATTGCTCCAAGCCGTAGCGCGTATGCTGCGCAAATTGACCTGCCACGAGTGATCGAATGAACGCGCTTGACCCCGAAATGTTGCAACGCCTGCTGACCACGGCTATGCCCTATGGTAAATATCAAGGGCGTTTGATTGCCGATTTGCCTGGAAACTACCTGGGCTGGTTTGCGCGAGAAGGCTTTCCCAAAGGCGATTTGGGCCGTTTGCTGGCGCTGATGTACGAGATCGACCATAACAACTTGGGGGCCTTGCTGCAGCCGTTGCGTGCGGCATTGGCGCAGCAGGGCAAGCCTTGATGGAGTGCTATTAATTTTGAAAGATTAGTGCCCACAGACCGGGCGCTAGCGCCCTGAAACGTTTAGATCTGTGCATTAATGAAAAAGCCCGCAGGCCATAGGCTTGCGGGCTTTTTGCTGGGTGCGCGGGGCACCGCGGCTTGCCAATTACTTGATGACAGCGCGCGCAGCCTCAGCCTTGGCTTTGGCTTCGTCAGCCTTCTTTTGCAGATCAGCAGCTTCAGCTTCAGCCTTCTTGGCTTCTGCTTCCTTGGCAGCGGCTTCTTCCTTGCTCTTGTCGCCACCCATGGCACCAGCCATGGCGCTACCAGCCATAGTGCCGGCCACAGCGCCCACTGCAGCGGCGCCCATGGTGCCCATCATGCTGGAGCCACCGGCTGCAGGGGCTGCCGCAGCGGGTGCTGCAGTGTTCGTAGCTGCTGGAGTAGCTGCAGCAGGCGCTGCGGCTGGCTTGGCAGGGGTTGCGGGTGCTGCTTTTTGTGTAGCAGCAGGGCGCGACTTGAGGCCGCCACCCATGCGCTTGGCGTGAGCCAAGCCTGGCAGCACGAGGCCAGCTACGGTCAAAGTGATTACAGAGATAGATGTGCGAAACGAAGGATTCACAAGGGTTCCATTCTAGAAAATAGCAAAGGCAGGTGACAGACTGCGGGAGCAGTGTCTTGCCGACTCTGGAGAGATAAGGGCAACCACTGCGAATATCAAGCTGCGCGTAGCAGACAGAGGCAGTGGCCAGGGGAGGCTGCGCTTGGGTTATTGGTTATTGGTAGTGCAGTTCCCGGTGGATTGTAGGGTATGGCGGCGCATGGCCATCCAGGCGCTAGGCGCTCCCAAACCCATTATTTCCCCTCACGCGCAAAAAAGCCCACCAGAAGGTGGGCTTGAAAAGGCGGACGGCGAGGGACGATGCGTCCGCCGGTGCGGCAGGGAGGACGCCGCTTATCTCACTTCACCCCGATGACCATGGAGGACACAGAGCGGTTGCCGACGGCAATAGCCGACATCTGGTTGCCCGAGAGGTTGGCGCTGGTGCCACCCGTGCTGGTGAGGCTGCCGTTCACCATAGCAGTCACGTTACCCGTGTTAATTTGCGTCGAGGTGAGCGTAAGGCCGGCGACCAATTGGCTGGGCAGGGCTGTGGCGTTGATCTGGTTGACCGCGCTGTTGCCCATGGCAGTGGCGCTGCCGGTGTTGCCAGTCATGGTGACAGTGCCGCCGTTGGAGAACACTGGTGCGTTGAGCGTTGCATTGGCTGTTATGGCACCGGTGTTGGCTTGGGCATTTTGCAAAACCAGCGACGAGCCAGTGTTGAGCGCGGTGCCGGCGTCGGCCGTGAGCGCGTTGAATGCCGCATTGCCCAAGCCCATCGCATTGGCAGCATTGCCGGATATGACGGAGTTGCCCTCCATTGCCCCGGTCAGAGCTGTGCTGCCCACCGGGATCTGTACCTCCGTGGTGGCGCTGACTTTGCCCGTATTCGTCTGGGTGTTGCTCAGCGAACTGGCCGTCAGCGCAATGGCTGCTCCCGAGCTGATGGCCAGCACATTGTTGGCCACATTGGCGCGGGCTGTGCTGCTGGACTGGTTGCCGGTGATGGTGGTGTCGCCGTTGGCGCCGATGGTGCCCGTGCCCGTCAGTAGTTGGGTGTAGGTTGTGGCGCTGGTGTTGCCTGCGGCGCTTTGCTCGCTGGCGAGCGTGGGTGCGGCCATGCCTAGGTCACTGCCCGCTTGCACGGCCAGCGTGTTGAGGGCCTGGTTTTGGCTGGCCGTGGCGGTCGAACTGTTGCCAGAGACCACCGCGGTGTTGCCGCCGGTGCGCGTACCGGTCACGCCATAGTTGACTTGCACCGCAGCGGCTGCGTTACCGCGACCCGCTGTCTGGCTGTTGCCTAGCGTGATGATGCCGGGACCGCTTAATGCACTGCCGCTGATCGCTTCCACCTGGTTGTTGGCTAGGTTGACATTGGCGTCGGCCTGCGCGCTGTTGTCTGAGACTTGCACGCTGCCGTCGATGGCCCCCGTACCCAGTTTGCCGCCCACCATGACCGCATCTGTAATGGAGGGGCTGGGGCTCGTGGAGGTCAGGCTGGTGATGGCCGCATTAACGTTGCCGGCCTGGTGCAACTGGGTGTTGCTGACAGATGCACTGGATCCGTTGATGCCGGCAGTTCCGTTCAGCGAGGCAGTGTTGCTGGCTTGCTGGCTGGTGGCGCTGGCGCTCAGGGCGTTGTTGTTGACTACCAGTTGGTCGTTGAGAGAGCCTCCCACGCTGCTGCCCACCAGATTGACGCGGACGCCACCGTCGACATCGCCTGTCTTGTGGGTTTGGTTGCTGAGCACCGAGGCAACGGCGTTGGTCACCGTGCCTGGGGTATGCACGGAGGCCAGGTTAACGGCATTCGTTCCCCGGGCACTAGCATCCATACGGTTGCCATTGATGGTTTGCTGGTTGCCAGAGCTCAGCCCCCCGACATTCACGCCAATGCGGGTAGCGGCGGAACTAGCGCTGACATTGCCACCTTGGTGGGTTTGTGTATTGGAGATGCCTGCATTGCTGCCGCTCACGTTGGCCTTGGCTGCAATGGACGCCATGTTATCCGCCTGCATGCCCTCAGCGTTGGCCTGGATAGCATTGCCGTTGACCGTGGACGTATCTCCAGTGGATAGCAAGCTGCTACTCACACCGATCTGCCCGGCCTGGCTGGTGGCACTGATATTGCCTGCCGTTTGCTCCTGCCCGTTGACTACGTTGGCATTGCTGGCCTGTACGGAACCGCTAGCCCGTACCAAAGCGTGGTTGGTGGCATCCAAGCCTGAAGCGCTGGAGTGGATGCCATTGTCGTTGACGGTTTGTGTGCCGTCCAACGAGCCAGTGCTCAGGCTGCCCAGAGTCGTCACGTTGGAGGATGCACTGATGGCGCCCGAGACATGATTTTGCGTATTGGTGGCGCTTGCGGTGCTGCCGGCCACATCACCGTTTGCAAGGGCTGATGCGGTGTTAGTGGCCATCGAGCCTTGGACAGCGGCGCTGGCAGTGTTGCCGTTGACGCTGATCTGGTCATTGGCGGATCCCACCAGAGATACGCCCAGCAGGCTGGATCGTGTGGTGGCGGCAACGCCGCTGTTGGCTTGTTCGCTGGTGGCGGCTACGTTCAGGTTTTGAATGGATCCGGTCGCGCTCACCTGGGCCTGGTTATTAGCGGCATTGCCGCCGGCTTGCGCGGTGACAGCGTTCTGGTCGACTGCATAGCGGTTGCTCGACGAGAGCGGCATGCTGTTTTGCACGCCTAGCGTGGTTACCGTGCTATCGGCGCTGACGGGGCCGGTCGCGTGGGTGGGATCACCCTTCTGGATGGACGCCGCCCACACGAGTGATGCGTTGCCGCTGCCGTTTACGTTGGCACCGCTGATTTGCAACTGGTTATCCGACTGGTTGCCCTGCGCGTCTGCCGAAATACTGTTGCCATTGGCGTTGAAGCCGCTGTTGCTCGGATTGCTGGTCAAGATGTTGGGTCTGAGAACGATACCCAGCGTTCCGATCGTGGTGTTGGCTTTCACTGCTTCGGTGCTTCCCTGGGTCACACCGCTGAGCACCGGAGCTTGCAGGCTGACATCGCCCGCGGTGGTGAGCGACACGGTGTTGACCGCCTGGTTGGCGTTGCTGATGGCGCTGGCCTGGTTGCCATTCACGTCCAGCTGCAGGTTGGACCAGGTGGTGTCGCTAAAAATGCTGTTGAAACGCTTGAGCAGATCCATGCCGATCAGATTGGCTTGTGTGGTGGCAGATACGGGAGCGGTGACGCTTTGTACCGTGCCCTGGCTGACTGGCGAGGTGGCGCCCAGCGTGATACCTGCGCTGTTATCCAGGGTCAGCTTGGCATTGCTGTCGTTGCCCGCAGCGGTGGATGTGGTCGAATTGTCATTGACGGTGGCTTGGGTGCCGGTGCGGTTGCCGGTATTGCCCACCGTGGTGCCGGTGGTGTCGATACCGGTCTTGCCGGCGTTGCTGTTAGCTGTGATGGCGCCAGTGACAGTTTGCGTAACGGAGGGAGTGGATGCAGTAGGTTGTTGATTGTGGTTGGTGGTTGCGCTGGCGTTCTGGTTGCCGGTGGCCGATGCCTTGTAGCTATTGCTGTTGATGTTGGTGGGGGTAGTGCCCAGGGTATTAGACAGAACACCGTTGGGGCCAATGGTGATGACATCGGCGCCGACCAGGCCGCCATTGGTTTGCACTAACTGCGCAGAGGCACCTGCAGCGGCACACAGCAAAGCCGCTGCGGCTGCCAGTGGTGCAAGGTGGACGCGCAAGGAACGTAGGGAGTGGTGACGTGACATGGTGCTCTCCTTGGGAAAATTCAAACGTGACAGGGGAAAATACGTAAAAAACCCGGTGAACTCTTGGAAATGAATGAAATTGACTTCTAGCGTCTGTGAATTAAGCGCTGTCTGCTATGTTTTTGATACCAATGCAATCTCTGCAGGGAGCGCTCAGGGCGCTACCTGCAGCTTTGCCAGCAGCCGGTAACCAGCGCCGTAGCGATGCACGGTGTTGTCGCCAGGCGATGGTCGCCAGATGACGTTGATTTGATCGGGCGGTACGCCGTGTTGCGCCAGCAGGCCGCGCAGGGCTTGAATGCGGGCGTCGGTCAGCTCGTCGCGGCGGGTCGGGTTTTGGTCGGATTCGCGCTCACGGGCTAGCAGGGCTATGCGCACGCCCTGGCCGGCACGCAGGCGCGTGGCCACGGTCGCCGCAGCGGTGGCAGATTGCTGGGCGATGCGGTTGGAGTTTTCCTCGAACACTACGTCTAGCGCAGTCATCGCGGCGGCGGTGCTTTCCTGAAGCGGCTCGGTGACCACTGATGCCTGTGGAGCAACTGCAGTGGGCTGGGCCGTTGGGGGGGCGGGAGGAGGCTCTTCTGGCACTGCCGCGGCGGCTTGGGTTTGCTCGGTGGTACTGGGTTTTTCCAGGCAAGGTGCTACCGGCGTCTGGGTGATGGTGCTGATGAGCTCGATCACACCCTGCTCCAGCGTGGTTCGCACGCCCAGTTGCACAGGCTCCAAGTCTTTACTACCGGCATTAATGTCAAACAGGTTGCTGCCGAAGAAGCGAAAGATACCAGCGCCGATCTCCCTGCCCACGATCTGCTTTTGCAGGCTGACGGAACGCACCACGCGCAGCGTACGTGTCTCGACAATTCGCAGGTCCGCGCCAACATTCATGGTGAAGACCCGGTAGCGCGGGCCAATCTGGTTGACCTGGGCCTCAATGCCGCCGGACTGGATGTTGTAGTTCACCTCGGTCAGGCCGCCGATGATGTAGTAGTCGGACTTGAGGATGGAGCCGCCATAGTATGGGAGCCAGGGCACGGCGCGCTGGCCCTTGTCATCGGCGAGTGGATGCGAGTTGCCATCGCCTAGCTGGCGGCGGTCGGTATAGGCCAGCTCCAGCTCTGCCACGCGGGTGTCAAAGCGCTCTCGTACGTCGATTGCGCCGCCGAGCTTGCCCAGCGCCGAGTACACCATCAGCGCGCCGCCTTGGGTGACGACATTGCCATCGCCTTGCGAGTACTTGCCGGTGTAGTCCTTGATATCTCCGACCGCGACTGACAAAGGCGCTTTGCCGCTTTGCTGTGCAACGATGCGGTGGGACAGGCAGGCCAGAATGCCGTCCAGCGGGGTGCCGTTGTGGCGTGGCCCAGGGCCTTGCATGACGGCGGCTTCTCCCTCAGCCATCTGCACCTGCTGATAGGTGGGTAGTGCGCAGCCGCCCAGCAACATGGCGGTGGCCAAGCTAGACAGCGGCAGGATTTTGCTGCGCCCCGTCTGCATTGCGGGGGAAGTGTGCTTGGTGAATGTGTGCATGGTGTCCTCCGCCGGGCTTAATTGATGGCACCGCTGGAGCTGAACTGGCAGGCTGAACTGCCGCTCACACTCGTGCTCTGGTTGCCGCTGTTGTTCTGCGCGACCTGCATGTCCTGCTGGCCATTGGCGTGATCGCTATTGATCGGGGCCGTAGTAGTGGTCGAAGGGCTGCCCTGGACACCGCTGGTGATGGAGCCGGAGTTGCTTTGGTTGTTGTTCGCGACCCCGCCGCGGCCGAGATTGTCGCGACTTTGGCTGGAGCTGCCGGTGCTGCTCGCGCTGGTGCCGGACGAGGCATTGGTCACCGGCGAAGCTACGCTGTTGCCCTGGTCAGCGGCACTGCTGTTGCCGGCCGAGGTGGGCTGGAAGTTGCAGTTGACCTGCCGCTCGATATTGGTGATGTAGGTGCTTTTGAAAGCGTCGTAATAGCCGCCCTTTTTCTTCTCTACCAAGTCGTTGACCAGGGCGCGGTTGGCCCGGTCGGCGCTAGTTTGGAACTGCCAGGGCACGGACTCGCCGAGCCAGCCCTGTGCATGGACTTGAGCGGTTGCCGTCAGCAAGCCAACGGCCAGATAGGTGGTGGTTTTTTTCATGTCGTCCTCGCATTGTTGGATCCGTCTGCGGTGGGCCAGACGGGTGGGAGCGCGAGTGCACTGACCGCATCGCAGCAATGCCTTCGCATGGCTGCATCGTTAAATTTTGGTGAACAATCGTAAATAGCTCAGATGTACTAGGTGAAGACTATAAAAATCGGTTATATCGCGCTGCGTTGTTGATTAAATTTCGTTTGTTTTTATATATTTATCAATTGGTTATTGATTTTTATGACTAGTCGAGCTGGTGTTGAAAATGACGCGTTCGAGGAATTAGTACAAATGAACTATTGGTTACGGATTGGTTTGGATGTAAGGTAACGACATGTATGCGTTTGCGCCAAAAATTATCAAAAGGGAAAGACGAGGGGTGAACATGACGCTTCCATTGCCGTCTGTCGTGCTGGTTGATGACCATCCCATGTTTCGCAAGGGGCTGCGGATGATGCTGTCGACCAGCGATATGGTGCAGGCCCATATTCATGAGGCGAGCTCTGTGGCTGAGGCTGTTGAGCTGCAGTGCTGGGCCGATCTGGTTCTGTTGGATATCAGCATGCCTGGCTGTGACGGGCTGGTCGGCATTGATCATGTGCGCAAGCGGTGGCCTCGCGCCTTTGTGGTAATGCTCTCAGGCCATGATCATCCGGAGCTGATGAAGGACGCAGTGCGCCAGGGAGCTTCGGGCTTCATGTCTAAAGCGATGCAACCCGATGCGATATGCGCCCAGGTGCAGCACTGGTTGCGCAGAAGCCCGGGGCTGGAGCCTGTTAGCCGTAGCAAGCCCGTGAATCTGTGTAGCGTGCCGCCATTGGGAGAAGGAAAAAGCGAGCTGCCAGTGCGTCAGTATGAGGTGCTCAAGATGCTGGCCAAGGGCTACAGCAACAAGGCAATCGCCAAACAATTTGGCCTGAGCGAACACACCATCCGTAACCAAGTGGCATCGGTTCTGAAGCACTTTGGTGCAGAAACCCGTACTCAGGCCGTGTTGAACGCACAGCGCAGTGGCGTTTTGCCGGCCATATTGATCAAGTAGGTACAAGCGATAGCCGGTGCTGCGGATAGTGCAGTCGGCAGGCAGGAGGAGATAAACATGGCAGAGCAAGGCACTGGAGTTGTACGCGAACGCTCCCCGGCGCGCAGGCGTGGCCTGGTGCCCATCAGCCTGCCGCGGCAGCAATGGCGATTTTGGCTGCTGGGGTTGGTGTGTTGGCTGGGCTTGATTCCGGCCTGGGCCGGTTCGGACAGCCTACGCGTCGGTATTCAGTTGGAGCCACCGTCGCTGGACATTACTACGACCAGCGCAGGCACAGCGAGCGAGATCACCTATGCCAACGTCTATGAAGGACTGACCCTGATTGATGGGGAAGGCCAGGTGCGGCCACGGCTGGCGACGCAGTGGCAGGTCAGCAAGGATGGGAAGACGGTCGACTTTGAGTTGCGCAAACAGGTGCTCTACCACGATGGCAAGCCATTCAATGCGCGTACTGCAGTCTTCAGTCTGCGGCGCATGATGCAGATGACCGACATGAATGCCTACCTCGAGTGGTTCGACAAGGTTGCTTCGGTCGAGGCGGTGGATGACCAGGTGCTGCGTATCCACCTGACCACACCCGACAGCCTGTTGCCTTATGCACTGGCATTGCCAGGGGCGGTTATGGTGCATCCCAGTACGGCTGATACCAATGCAACACGGCCCGTGGGAACGGGGCCGTATAGGGTGCTTACCTGGAAGCGGGGCCATTCGGTGAACCTGGTGCGTAACGATTCATGGTGGAACTCCCAGAAACCGCAAATACGCGAGGCGCAGTTCCTGTTCATGACCACGTCGTTCGAGACGGAGAGCATGCTCGCTGAAGGCCGCATCGATGTGCTGAGTAGCGTGACGCGGCTGACAGGTGTCTTTGCCGGGCGTTCCGACTATGTGATGACCTCGCGCGGGGTGGAGGGCAAGCAGATTGTGGCGCTGAACAACGCCCGTGCGCCGCTTAACGACATTCGCGTGCGCCGGGCCCTCAGCCATGCCATTGACCGCCGTGAATACAGTGGCATCTATGGGCCGTTGATCCAGGCTGTACCCATCGGTTCGCATTTCTCTCCGTTCCATCCCGCGTACGTAGACCTGGTGAGGCGCTATCCCTATGACGTGGAGAGGGCCAAGGCGCTGCTGCGCGAGGCCGGGGTGGCGCCGGGCACGGTGTTGAAGCTGGCAATGCCGCCTACCGACTATGGGCGCTATGGCAGCCTGATCGTGGCCCGGCAGATGGAGGCCATCGGCATTCAGGTGGAAATCGTGACCATGGACTGGCCTACCTGGCTGAACAAAGTGTTCAAGCAGAAGGATTACGACATGACCGTCATCATGCACGTTGAGCCTATGGACTTGAATATCTACGCCCGCAACGGCTACTACTTCAACTATGACAATCGCGCCTTCAAGAAAATCTGGGAGAAGGTCCGCGCCGCGCGCAGCGACGCCGAACGCAACGAACAGCTGGGGCAGGCACAGCGCCAGATCACCGAGGATGCGGTCAACATCTTCATCCAATTGCGGCCAGAGCGAAATTTCATCCGGCGTGAGCTGACGGGGATGTGGGAGCACTGTCCCATCCCCGTCTTTGCAATCGAGAACCTGCGTTGGCAGAACTGAGGCGAGTCAGTGCAATCTGTGCACGTGCTTTGAAAGAAGGCAGTTGACGGCAAATGTTTGTATGGAGTCTTGGCGGGTTCAACGGATAAAACCCAATGAGTAAAAGCGCTAATAGCTATGTTTTTTGAACCATTACAGACAGTCTTTGAAAAAGGAGAAGGCCTCGCAGGCCTTTCAGGCTACTGCGCGGCTGGGCGTATTCCCATTGAGGTGTTCATGGACACAAACACATGCTCCGCTCCCTGAAGCTCGCCAGACCTTCGGTCACCGCCAGGTTGTTGATCATCCTGACTGTGGTCGCGGTGGGCATTGCCCTGGTGTTCGTGTTTGCGATTAGGGGCCTCAAGCGTACGGATCAGGAGGTGCGGCGCCTGGCGAACGTCGAGATGGAGCAACTGGTCGCCAGTACACGGTTGATGCAGCAAAGCGAGATGGTGGCGAGCTACGCGCGCCTGGTAGGGCAGAGCAACAGCCAGAGCGAGCGGCGACTGAACATGATGGAGCTGACCGACCGCATGCTGTGGCTGGACAAGCTGGTGACCGAGCTGGAGGAGAGAGGCGATATGCACGATCTTGGGCAGCAACTGGTCGCCACGCGTGAGGCCCTCCGTGGCAAGGTGGAGCAATTGAGCGGGGCGGTGTTCGAGCCTTCGGTCTATGTTGAGGCCGGGATGCAGATCGACGCACTGGTGGCGGGTAGCCAGGCTCTGGCCACTAAGCTGTCTCTGCTGGCCAGCCATGTGGCTGCAGATCTGCGCCGAGAGCTCAATGAGCGTGGCCGCCAGTTGTCGCGCGATGTGGCCAACCAGCAGGAGCGCTTGAACTGGCTGGTGACGGCGCTGATCTTGATTGTGATCGTCGCGGGCATCTATATGGATGCCTCGGTTTCGCGCCGGATTGTGAACCTGCAGCGCGAAGTACGTGATGATGAATTCGGTGGTATTAACACCGCGCCCGATCTGCATGGCGACGAGATTGATCAACTGGCGCATGCGATTGCATCGTACAAAAAACATTTGAGCGACCACGCTCGCCATGCGCAGAACGCGGTACACGACAAAAACCGCGTTCTTGCCGGTGTGAGCCATGACCTGCGCCAGCCGGTGCAGGCACTCAACCTGTTTCTGGAGACCTTGCGGGGCTCGGGGCTGACGCCACCGCAGGCCAGCGTTCTGGAGCATGCACGCGCTGCCAGCGCCGCAAGCCGCGAAATGCTCGATACCTTGATGGACTACTCGCGTATCGAAGCTGGTGTGCTGGATGCCAAGTTCCAGCCGGTTGCCATCGCCGGCATTCTGCGCCGGCTGGAGAAGGAGTTTGGCCCGCAGGCAGATGCTGCGGGGCTGCTTTTTCGGGTACGAGACAGTGAGGACTGGGTGCACACCGACCAGTCGCTGCTTTTCATGCTGCTGCGCAATCTGGTCTCCAATGCGTTGCGTTACACCGATCAGGGTGGCGTGCTGCTGGCGGTGCGCAAACGCGGTCTACAGCGCTGCATTGAAGTGTGGGACACGGGCCTGGGAATCGCACAATCCAACCATGAGCTGATCTTTCAGGAGTTCCGGCAGGTCAGTGAAGATCACGGTCCCGGCGGCAAGGGCCTGGGTTTGGGCTTGGCCATTGTGCGTGAACTGGCCGACATTCTGAACGTGCAGGTGTCACTGTCTTCGCGGCTGGGCAAGGGCTCGGTGTTTCGCGTTGCGCTGATGGCCGAAGCCACGCCTGCTGGCGGCTATGGTCTGGTGTCGGGCCTGTGGGAGGATGCCGACGACGGTGCTTACGAGCCGCTTGCCGGCATGAAGGTGCTGGTTGTCGACGACGAGCCTCTGGTACGCGTGGGCTTGTCGAGCATGCTGGAGCAGTGGCAGTGCGAGGTGGTAAGTGCGGCCACCGTAGGCCAGGTGCAGCGCTTGTTGCGGCGTGCGGAGGACAGTGCAAGCCGTCCGTTTGATGTGGTGCTGACCGATCTGCGCCTGTCAAAAACCGAGGATGGCAGCATGGTGGTGATGGCAATGCGCGAAGCCATTGCCCATTACCCGCCGTGGCAGACGCATCTACCGCACTACATCATTTTGACGGGCGACACCGCACCGGCACGCCTGCAGCTTGCCAACACGATGGGTGCAACCTTGATGCACAAGCCCATCGACCCAAGGCAGCTGCATGACATGCTCAGCCGCGAGCTGAGCCTGCGGCTGGACATGGAGGAGTTTATGGAAACACTTCCAGCAATCGATCCAGACCGCCCTGGTTGATGGCTACCTTGGCTTCGGCACGTACGCGGGGCTTGGCGTGGTAGGCCACTGATACGCCCACTGCGCGCATCATGGGCAGGTCGTTGCTGCCGTCGCCCACGGCGATTACCTGATCAGGCGTAATGCCCATCAGCGATGCCAAGCCCAGTACGGTGCGGCGCTTTTCGTCGCCATCGCAAATGTCGCCCCAGGATTGCTCGACCAGGCCGCCGGTCAGCTTGCCGTCTTGCACCTCCAGAATATTGGCTCGCACAAAATCGATGCCCAGCAGGCCTTTGACGTGGTTGGCAAAAAAGGTGAAACCACCCGATACCAGTAGCACCTTGAGGCCCGCTGCATGTGCTGCGTCCACCAAAATTTTGGCGCCAGGTGACAGTTGCAGGCGCTCTTTCAGCACGCGTTCAATATCGGCCATGGGCACGCCTTGCAGCAAGGCCATGCGTTGGCGCAGGCTGTCTTTGTAGTCGGTGATTTCGCCGCGCATTGCTGCTTCGGTGATAGCCGCTACTTCCTCTTTTTTGCCGGTGATGTCGGCAATCTCGTCAATGCACTCGATGGTGATCAGGGTCGAATCCATGTCGAACGCGATCAGCTTGTAATCCGAGAGTCGGGTAGAGGGCAGGGTGCCGCGAACTTCTAGTCCGTTGGTGGTGTTGGTCATGGTGTATTGATTGGTTTGGCGTATTGCGGGTGCGAATGCGGCTGATTCTAGCGATTAGACGGCGGCCTTTTCTGCAGTTGGCGCGGTGGCTGCCAGTGGCTTGCCCAGGCTGCGCACTACGTCGCGCACCATCTGCACGCGGTCTTTCACTTCGGGCAGGGCGCGCTCTATGCGCAGCTTGTCATTACCTGCCAACTTGATGGCCTTGTTCTTTTGGATCAGGCTGATGATGGTCATTGGGTCGATTGGCGGGTTGGGGTGGAAGGTGATGTTGATGACACCGGGCGCCGCATCCACCTTCTGTATGCCAAACGGCTCGCATAGCACACGCAGGCGGTGCACATCTATCAAGGTCTGGGCTTGCGCGGGCAGTTTGCCAAAGCGGTCCACAATTTCTTCCAGCAGGCCGTCGATCTGGTCGGTGGTCTTGGACGTGGCCAGTTTTTTGTAGAACGACAGGCGCAGGTGCACATCGCCGCAGTAGTCATTAGGCAGCAGTGCGGGCGCATGCAGGTTGATATCGGTGGTGGCCGACAGCGGGGCCAGCAGATCAGGCTCTTTGCCATTTTTGAGTGAGCGCACCGCTTCGGACAGCATCTCGTTGTAGAGCTGGTAGCCAATCTCCATCATATTGCCGCTCTGGTTGTCGCCTAATACCTCACCCGCACCGCGTATCTCCAGGTCATGCATGGCTAGGTAAAAGCCGCTGCCTAGCTCCTCCATCTGCTGAATAGCCTCCAGCCGCTGCGCTGCTTGCTTGGTCAAACCATCCAAGTCCGGCACCATCAAATATGCATAGGCTTGGTGGTAACTGCGGCCTACGCGGCCACGCAGCTGGTGCAACTGGGCGAGACCGAACTTGTCGGCACGGCTGATGATGATGGTGTTGGCGCTGGGTACGTCGATACCAGTTTCAATAATTGTGGAGCACAGCAAGATGTTGTAGCGCTGCGCCACAAAGTCGCGCATCACGCGCTCCAGCTCGCGCTCGGGCATCTGGCCGTGG
>JAVXMM010000032.1:0-41928 GCA_036646255.1 Comamonas sp. | reverse complement strand
CCGAGGCTGCCATCATGGGCAAGCGCGACGAGCTGCGTGGCTTGAAGGAAAACGTCATCGTGGGTCGTCTGATTCCCGCTGGTACTGGCTTGGCTTACCACCAGGCACGCAAGGCCAAGGACGAGATGGACGACGCCGAGCGCCGTGCCATCGCCGACGCAGAGGCAGCCGAGCTGGCTGCGGCTGAAGAGGTCGAAGTCACTGGCGATAGCGCCGCTGCTGATCCGGCTGCGGATTGATCTGCAGCACTGGCGGGTGCAAACCCGTCAGTGAGCTTCTAGCAAAGCCCGTAATTTCGCCTCGCGGAGTTACGGGCTTTTTATGTTTTGGCGCTATAGCGCCCGTCCATAGGCAATATGGACTTATAAATTTATAGCAATTACTACAGGCAGATGCTGCACTGCATCTGCTTGTCACCAGGCATGAACCAGCGCGCACGCAACCCATCTCCTTCTAAAAAAACCGACGCTGCTACGCACGGCCCAAGCCTTGCCCAACAGTTGGTGGCGGTTGCCCGCGCTCTGCAAGAGGTGCGCCAAGGCCAATCTGCCCGCGCCGTGCTAGCGGGGGTAGAGGCCCCGTTACGCGCCGGTGTACAAGCACTGTTGATGGATGTGTTGCGCATGCTGGGCACCGCCGAATCCGTGCGCGCTGAGCTTGCGCCACGCAAGCCCGCTGGCGCTGTCGATGCGCTGCTGTGTACAGCACTGGCGTTGATGCTGCCCGATACGCCGCGCTACGATGCTTTCACCTTGGTCAATCAAGCAGTAGAAGCAGCAAAAAAGCGCTCAGCCACCAAGTCGCAGTCTGCATTTATCAACGGATGCCTGCGGCGTTTTTTGCGCGAGAAGGCAGACGTTCTGCACCAGGTTTTGCAAGACACGGTTGCCCAGTACAACCACCCCGCATGGTGGCTGGCGCGTCTGCGCAAAGACTACCCACAAGATTGGCAAGCCATCATTGCGGCCAACAATGCACAAGCACCGATGGCGCTGCGCATCAACCGCTTGCGCACTGATCGCACGGCCTACCTGCAGTTGTTGGATGAGGCGGGTATTGCTGCCGTTGCCGGCGTGGGCGATGCGGGCATTGTGTTGACCAAGGCCGTGCCCGTTGATCACCTGCCTGGTTTTTCTGATGGCTGGGTATCAGTCCAAGACAGTGCTGCGCAAATGGCAGCCCCTTTGTTGCTGAATGGTTTGGTGCCCCGTGATGGGAAAGCCCTGCGCGTGCTGGATGCCTGCGCTGCGCCGGGCGGGAAAACGGCGCATCTGCTTGAGCAGGCAAGCGCATCAAACGCCATGGATGTTGTCGCACTGGAGATCGACGAAAAGCGCGCAACGCGTATCGATGATACTTTGCAGCGTTTGGGCTTGCATGCCGATGTGGTCGTTGCCAGCGCCAGCGAGGTGAGCACTTGGTGGCCTGCTGTGCAAGCGCGCCACGGGCTCGATGCCTTTGATGCCATCTTGCTGGATGCGCCATGTTCGGCATCGGGCATTGTGCGGCGTCAGCCGGATGTGCGCTGGCTGCGCCGCAGCACAGATATTGCCCAGCTGGCATCGATACAGCGACAAATTTTGACGGCTTTGTGGCCGTTGGTGGTGCCGGGCGGACGGTTGCTGTACTGCACCTGTTCGGTCTTCCGCGAAGAAGGCGAGGAGCAGATTCTGCAGTTTTTGCACCACCACGCAGATGCAGAGCGCTTGCCCGCGCCGGGGCATTTGTTGCCACAAGGCGGTGATGGCGGTGACAATAGCCCAGCCAGCTTGGCGCGTGACCACGATGGTTTTTATTACGCGCTGCTGCACAAACCGCTTCGATAAGCCTTTATGCATGTGTACAAGATCCTTTCTCTGGTGCTGATGCTGTGTTTTGCCACGGCAGCGCCAGTGTGGGCGACTGAGCCCGAGCGCAAGGTAGAGCTGCAGCTGGTGCGCAATGCAGAAGGCGCTTTTGCATCTGTCGCGCTGCAGTTTGATCTGCCCGAGCAGGTGGAGGATGCACTCTACAAAGGCGTAACCCTGTACTTTGTGCAAGAGGCGGAGATCATCTCCTCGCGCTGGTACTGGCGCGACAAAATCGTTAGTAAAACTGCTCGTCATATGCGGCTGAGCTACCAGCCGCTGACCCGGCGCTGGCGCCTGCATGTCGCTAGCACCCCGCTGACTGAGGTGGGCATGGCCGCATCGTTAGGGCAAAGTTTTGATAACCTGGACGAGGCACTGGCCGTAGTCAAGCGTGTTCGGCAGTGGAAGATTGCTGGCGCGGATGAGCTGTTCGACAACGCTGACTATCTCGTCAAGTTCAATTTCCGCCTCGACACTACACAGTTACCGCGCATCTTTCAGTTCTCGCCTTTTGGTGGCAACGGGCTGAACTTGCAGTTAAAAAGCCAGCTGCCCATGCCTGAGGTCAGCACGCAGTGAGGTCCGAAAAAACCTCGTCCATGCGCGTAGCGCACACGCCCAGCCGGGCGCGCTGGTCGGTGGTCGTGGGCTTGTCGGTGATGCTTGGCATTGGCTTGGTCCTGCTGTTCTTGCTCTCCTTAGCCACCAACAATCGCATGCTGTATGAACGTTATTACGGTGTGCTGCTAGGCATCAATATTGGAGTGGCCTGTGTGCTGGGCTTGGTGGTGCTGTGGGGCGTCATAAGCCTGATGCGACGCTTGGCGTCTAAACGCTTTGGCAGCAAGCTGTTGCTTAAGCTGGCTGCCACTTTTGCCTTGGTGGGCGTGTTGCCGGGGGTGGTGATTTATTTTGTCTCCTACCAGTTTGTATCGCGCTCGATCGAGAACTGGTTTGATGTCAAAGTCGAAGGGGCGCTGGATGCGGGCGTGAACCTTGCGCGCATCACGCTAGATACCACGGCCAACGCCATGGCCGAGAGAACGCGCACTGCAAGTGCCCAGCTGTCCCAGGTGCCTGATGCATCGGCTGGTTTGGTGCTTGAGCGCATCAAGGACCAGTTAGGTGCTGATGATGTGGTGCTCTGGTCGGCCAGTGCGCAAGCCATTGCTAGTACGGGCCAGTCGCGCTTTGTACTCAACCCCGAGAAACCCGCTGCAGCTTTGCAGCGCGCAGCAAGCCAGCAGCAACGTGCTTTTCAAATTGAAGGGCTGGATGAGCTAGCTGACCTCAGCACGCCCTCCAAAGGGGACCCTGCGAACGTGCGAGTCAAAACCCTGGTCCAAGTGGCCAATGGTGATTTGGGCGTGATCCCCGATGGCCGGTACCTACAGGCCACTATGGTATTGCCGTCGGCCTTGGTGGTGAACGCGCTGAAAGTACAAGAAGCTAATCGCGAATACCAAGAGCGTGCGCTGGCGCGCACCAGCCTGCGCAGCATGTATATAGGCACCTTGACCTTGAGCCTATTCTTGGCAGTATTTGGCGCCGTAGTACTGGCTGCGTTACTGGGCAACCAGTTGGTGCGCCCATTGCTGGTGTTGGCGGAGGGGGTGCGTGAAGTAGCATCGGGTAATTTGCGGCCTAAACCTATCTTGCCGAGCAAGGATGAGCTTAGTAGTTTGACCCGGTCCTTCGCTGAGATGACGCAGCAATTGCTGGATGCCCGCCGCGCGGTGGAGCGTAGCATACGCCAAACCGATGAAGCGCGGCAAAGCCTGCAAACGATTTTGGACAACCTGACTGCGGGCGTCATCGTGCTGGACAAAGATGGCGTGGTGCGCTCCAGTAATCCCGGCGCCACCCGTATCTTGCGTGCGCCGCTTGCCGCGTGTGAGGGAAAGCCATTGCGCGACTTGCCGGGACTGGAGGCATTTGCTGATGGAGTGGATGAGCAGTTCAACCGCTTGCACGACGCGACGGGCGAACATTACCTGGACCACTGGCAGCAATCGTTTGAACTGCATGGCGACAGCCAGCTGCCCAACCAAAATAGCACCAACCTGGTGGCGCGCGGTGCGACCTTGCCGGATGACCGGCGTTTGCTGGTGTTTGACGATATCTCGGAGATTGTCTCGGCCCAGCGTTCTCAAGCTTGGGGTGAGGTGGCACGCCGCTTGGCGCATGAGATCAAGAACCCGCTTACACCGATCCAGTTGTCGGCTGAACGGTTGGAGATGAAGCTAGGTCACAAGCTGGAAGGAGCCGACCAAGCGATTCTTAAAAAATCGGTCAACACCATTGTTGAGCAAGTTGATGCGATGAAGCGGTTGGTTAATGAGTTCCGCGACTATGCCCGACTGCCGGCTGCCGAGTTACAGGCGCTAGATTTGAATCAACTCGTCATGGATGTGCTACACCTCTATGGTGCCGAGAATGCGCTGGTGCCCGTAGAGGCTGACTTGGACGCAGCTGCCCCACGCATCTTGGGGGATGCCCAGCAATTACGCCAGGTCATCCACAACTTGCTGCAAAATGCGCAAGATGCGACGGCACAGGCGTGGAATGGTAAAACCGAAGCCGCACCTGCTGTTCGGGTCGCAACTCGTTTTGTGAGTAATAACAAGCGGGTGCGTTTGACAATTGCTGACTTCGGTTGTGGCTTTCCCGAACATATATTACAAAAGGCCTTTGAGCCTTACGTGACCACTAAGCCAAGAGGAACCGGTTTAGGGTTGGCGGTAGTCAAGAAAATCGCGGACGAGCATGGGGCTCGCATAGAAATTTCAAACAGGATAGAGGGAGAAAAAATCTTAGGTGCCCAAGTGTCGCTATCATTCGCTATTGAAGAAGCAGTAGCGATATGAAAGCTTTCCAACGCCTGCAGCACTGGATTTTCAGAAAATATGGCAAATATTCTGGTTGTTGATGACGAATTGGGGATTCGAGATCTCCTGTCCGAGATCTTGAATGATGAGGGGCATAGCGTCGATGTCGCCGAGAACGCAACACAGGCGCGTTTGGCGCGCAGTGAAGGTCCGTACGACTTGGTGCTGCTCGATATTTGGATGCCAGATACCGATGGCGTGTCGCTGCTCAAAGAGTGGTCCATGACTGGCTTGCTGACCATGCCCGTCATCATGATGAGCGGGCACGCAACCATTGATACAGCGGTAGAAGCAACGCGCATTGGCGCGTTCTCTTTTTTGGAAAAGCCCATCACCATGCAAAAGCTGCTCAAAGCAGTAGAGCAAGGTTTGCAGCGCAATGTGCCAGCACCCGCTGCACCAGCAGTTGTACCTGGTAAGGCAGTTAGCTATCAGCCCACCAGTAATTACGCCTCGCCAGTGGCTGCTGTGGTGGCTGCTGTTGCTGTGGTGGACTCCATGCCCAACGCCCACCAAGGCTTTGACCTGGACCGCCCGCTGCGCGAAGCGCGAGATGGTTTTGAGAAGGCCTATTTCGAGTTCCATCTAGCACGCGAAGGCGGCTCGATGACCCGTGTTGCAGAGAAGACAGGCTTGGAGCGCACCCACCTGTATCGCAAGCTGCGTCAGCTTGGCGTAGACCTCACCCGAAATAAAAAACACTAATTTTCCGATTTCGGAAAAAGGGCGAAAAAACCGCGCTATAATTTCACTTGTGGGCCCGGTAGCTCAGTTGGTAGAGCAGCGGATTGAAAATCCGCGTGTCCGTGGTTCGATTCCGCGCCAGGCCACCAAAGATAGTAAGCCTCTGCATCAGAAATGGTGCGGAGGCTTTTCTACGTGGCGAACAGATTCCGAACAGGCCAGCACTTTAGCAGGTTCTGAAGAGCTTCTCTTCAAGGCCTAGACGGTGCCTTCTCTGTGCCTAGATACCTCTCAGGCGCCAACGCCTTGAACTCAGGTCTTGCGCAATCAGTCCCGGCGACTGCCTGGGGTAACTCTCTGTCTTGGTCAGACCGTGGCCTCGGATGCCTTGCCGTTAATAGCTACGACTCGTCTCCGATGGTCAGTAACGACCCAAAGCGGTCATTGAGCAAAGTCGAACTAGATATCGTTTCCGCAGCGCACAAAACGTAGCGCTTGAGAAAACGCGAAATCGCTATGGTTGACAAGCTTTATTCAATTCGCTTAAGAATGAATTTGGTCGCTGCTGCAATTCGCCTTTCGAATCCAGCACCCCAATATAGGTGTCGTCGATAGCGACCTGTAAACCAAATGGAATGGCAAAAAATTTGACCAAATCCGGTCTATTGACACCGAGTTGATAGAGAGAGGTTTTGAGGAATCGTTGCGGGTCTTGATGCGCTGGGTCATCCAAATCTGTTAGCCACCACCCCGAGTCTGCCGCGTCCGCCGCCTCGAACCGAGTCAGAAGAATTCTTGTAGCGCTTTTGTAGTTCACATGAACGACAACACTGGAACGTAGCGAGGGGAACGCAGGCAGCACTGCGGGGGTGAGGCTTTCAACGACATCTTTCTGATTCCGTAGGTGGGTCAAGGTGGAGTCCACTGAGTCAATAAACTCCACGGGGATTGCCTTCATGTCCGGCTCAAGAACATGCAGGCATCCTTCAGGACCAACTTTGAGAGTCGTGTACATCCAGCCAATTTGCAAGCTTTCTCCGCTATGAAATCGCTGCCCACGTTCAACGCTCTTCTCGAGATAGTCGAGAAGAAACGACACATCCGCCAGTGGAATCGCATTGTTTGACACACGAAGACGGAACTCTGGATGGTTGTAATGCCTGCAACCGGAAGTGTCGTGAACCGAATACAACTGCTGCGGACTATTTAGCATATATCCCCTCCAGAACGGTTATGCCTCCCAGAATCCAAGTCGAGGCCATCCAGATTGTGCAGCACTTACGAAAGTCCGCTTTTGGCCGTTTGCAGCCCTTAAGCGGCCTTTTGAGCATCTTGTAGCCACTGAGTGACAAGAGCTCTTCGCTGACTTGCTGATCTGGCAGCGAGCTCCTTGAGCAGAGCCGCTACTTCCTCTTCATCGCAGTAGAGGTAGGCCAGTGGCACTCCAAGCACCTTGGCAATCAACCTTGCCGTTTTTACGGGTGGCTCGTGTGTGCCCAATTCGTAGCGGCTGATTCTGGCGCGGCTCGATGACTCGTCGATGCCTATTTCTACACCCACTTTTTCTTGAGACCAGCCTAATTCCTCGCGTCGAGACCGCATGCGGCGACCTACGACTGTAGAGGTTTGAGAAGGCGTGGAAGACATGTCACGAGTCTCGTGACTTGGTGATAATCTGTCGTCACGAAAAACGTGACATGTTCACTGTTCAACAACTGGCGCAGATAGCCAGAACTGGGCATTGGCTCCTGGCGGGGCCTGTCAAGCGGCGCGGTGCGCCATTCACAACCAATCAACCAACCGAAAGGAGTCAGAGCGTATGGAGTACGAATACAAAGTCATCGATGTGGCCGATGGCGCGATCAGTTCATTTCTACTGGGGGAGGGGCGCATCGAGACCGAAGTGCTGGAGGCCTACATCAACGCCATGGCGTCTGAAGGCTGGCGCTTGGTGTTTATGGAGAAAGTCATGCAGCGCCATCTTGTTGTTGCTGATCGAGAAACCTTGATGGTCACCTTCGAGCGCAGGGTCTCAGAAGCAGAGCGCGTCGCCAGAGCCGCCCGCTGTATTGATGACGTGATCCGTGCAGAAGAGCTGGCCAAACGCAAAGGGCGTAATGCTGCGCTGGGGGCGGCGGGTGGTCTAACGATCAATAAACACTGAGGCAGCGAACAGCTGCACGACTGCATTGAATAATTCTCTGATGAGGCTCAGTGTTACCGGGATGTTCAAAGCACTGTTGCGCTAAACGACTCGGGCCTTCTTGCAAGCAGATGAGACAGTCGCTGAATGCCTGCCTGTAAACGTCCACGATCTGTGATGCTACCCAATGAAATCCGAATCGCATTCACGGCCTTGCCGCCAGTTGCGAACGCCTCCGCGGGCGTGACTGCGATGCCCTCGTTGCTGGCTGCAAGCGCAAGCTGTGAGGGATTCCAATACCCCGGTAACTCAAGCCATACATGCAGCCCATCGCCAGTGCCGCTGTACCGCCCAGCCAGAACGTCACGAGCCATCCGATGGCGCAGGCGTGCCTCCTTGCGCACGCCCTCCATCAATCTCTGAGCCGAGCCGTCGAAGATCCACTGCGTGGCCAGTGCAGCCGTCAGAGGCGCGACCATCAAGGCAAATGTTCTTAGTGCTGCGAGGAAACGTTCGCGTTCGTGCGGGTCACGTATGAGCACGAAGGCGACACGCAAGCCGGGCGTCAGGCATTTTGACAGGGTTGAGATGTAGAGCACCTGCTGTGGGGTAAACGTGGCAATAGGTGGTGGTGGCGCGTCGGCAAGAAGCCAGTAGGGGTCATCCTCGATGATGCGTACATTGCAGCGCATGGCGATGTTGGCTAGCTCTTTGCGCCGCCCGTCTGGGATCGTGATCGCGGTTGGGTTCTGCAATGTTGGATTGAGATAAACCAGCCTAGGCTTGTGCCTGTTGCAGGCTTGCTTAAACATCTCGGGCACCATCCCGTGCTCGTCCGCTTCCACTGCGATGAGGCGGCGGCCTAATTGGGCCACTGCGGCACGCAAGCCGGGGTAGCTCGTTGGCTCTGCCAAGATGACATCGCCAGGTTTCGTCAGTGCCAGGATCAAGGCGGCGATTGCCGCTTGTGCCCCAGGACAGACAACCACCTGGCCAGAATCCAGATGTCCAAACATCGGTTCGAGCCACTTAACTCCGGCCTGACGATCGGAGTCGCTTCCTCCGCCCAAGTGATAAGTCATCAGCAATTGGGCATCTGCCTGCATCAGTACTTGAGCCAAACCTTGTTTCAACATGTCGTCGAAGTCCACGCCCGCTGGCGGTGGTGGAGTATTCATGCTCAGGTCGAGAATCGGGGCCAATTCGACTTTAGGTGCCGCCACATAAGTGCCCCGGGCTCCGCGGCCTTCCAGCAAGTTGCGGCGTCTGGCTTCGTTGTATGCGCGCGTGACCGTTGTCAGGTCGACCCCCAGCTGTGCTGCCAACAAGCGTTGCGGAGGCAGCCGATCGCCCGGTTTCAGAGATCCGTCGGCCAGAGCCGCCTGTAAGGCATCCGAAATCTGCAAAAAACGAGGCCCACCGTGCACGGCCAATCGTGGCAGCCAGATTGGTGAATTTTCATCTTGCATGGTTTTCGACTGGGACAGTTTTTCTCAATGTATGGAAATTGCTTTTAAGTAATATGCCTCAGGGCGTGCAGCACTACCAGTCTTGTATGGGTGGCCACTGGCGTTTTTGCCTCTTTCATTGGCGCTCGGCAAGTCACTCCACTTTACTTCACAGGCGAGGTGGTGCGCCTCTCGATAGATAGCGTCAAGTAATAGCCTGGAAATATCAAAATGATGGATTGGATCCCAATAGTCTTCGTCACGTTCAAGGTGCTCATGTTCGGCACGGGGATGTTCTTCGCCATCAAGTGGCATTACGATCAAGAGAAGAAGGATAGGGAGAAGCGCGCTGTGCTACGCGCAGGCGGTATGGCGGCTGCAGTTTTTGTTCTATCACTTCTAGGCTTGGGGCTCATCACCTTCGTGCTTATCAGGATGCTCGGCTTGGACTTTACCTTCCCATGATGGGGAGAAATAGTCGGTCGATATCTTGTTATGCGCCAGCCGTTCCTTGGTGCCGCTATTTAGTAGTAGCGGCAAGCGTCCAGCATCTCGTGACCAAGCCTTTGTTGGTTTGCTGGCAGCCGCATGACACCCCATTGCGGGCACTTATCTCGCTCTGACGAGTGACTGGTTGATGGCTGCTAAAACCATTTTTTTTGCATTGAGCGGAGAAATTGAGCGTTGATAGGTACACCCGATGCAGAGCCAAGGACAGCGTCAATTCCACACTTTGGACATAAGGCTGTGTCGTCGCCTTTATCAGTCCACTCCGTGACTGCTGATGACGGATAAGTCTCCAGACAATGGAAGCAGCCGCATACATCACTTGTTTCAAGCTCAGATCGATGGCGAATGCTGTGCCGATGTGCCTCGATGACGTCCATGATGCGACCAGAATGATGCTTGTTGAGATTCAATGATTACACAAACTCTTTTCAAGATTCGTCCCATTTATTGCAGACTCCTGAACTTCCGAAATTGGTCGTTCTGTGACCTTCAGCGAGTTGACAAAGAGGTAAGCATGAAAAGTTTGAAGCGGGACTGGCGCCTCAGCTATTCGCATGCATAAAAGGAGATGATGGTGCGAAAAGTGATGACTCGTGTTCGGTAGCGGTGTGCAGAATATTCGGCCAGCTCCTTGAGCTGATTGAAGAGAAAAAGATAAAGTGCGCTGTGCGCGCGGCGAGTTCGGTAAGGGGCTTGGAAGTGAGCGCGTGGAGTCGACCAGGAGCGAGAAAACCCTTGAAAAGCTTCAACTTATGATATAGTTGATTCGGGTTTGTCTGTATTGAAAATCCGCGTGTCCGTGGTTCGATTTTGAGCCGGGCCACCAAAGATACAAACCTCTGCATCAGAAATGATGCAGAGGTTTTCTTATTGCTGCGCACCAATTCCAATTCTCCATTTGCGACTGCCTTGCGCCCGGTTTTTGCCCCGGCCTTGGGTTTGTATGAGGGATAAATGGAATTCGTCGTGCAGCCCTCACTTTCCTCCTATTTTTCATGCCTGCCGCTGCGCAGGTCGCGCTTATGGCTTCTGCATCTTCCATCCTGGGTATCGACTTTGGCACTTCCAACTCTGCAATGGCGGTCAAGCGCGATGTTGGGGGGGCGGCTGTGTCATCGCAGCTGTTGAGGGCTGAGGGCGCACACCTGGCTATGCCCACCGCCATTTTCTTTAATACCGAAGAAAACAGCACCCACTTTGGCCGTGATGCGGTGACACGTTATTTGGAGGGAACCGAAGGCCGATTGATGCGCTCGCTCAAAAGCCTGTTGGGCAGCGCCTTGATGCAAGAGAAAACGGCAGTGCACGGCAAGTTGGTGGCCTATCAAGATATCGTGGCCATGTTCGTCAAGCAATTGGCTGCCACGGCGCAGCAGCAGTTGGGCGAGGTGCCACGCACCGTGGTCATGGGGCGGCCCGTGCATTTTGTCGATGACGATTTGGTGCGCGATCAGTTGGCACAAACGGCGCTGGAACACGCCGCGCGCAGCGCAGGTTTTGATGATGTGCGCTTTCAGCTAGAGCCGATTGCTGCTGCGCTGGATTACGAGCAGCGCGTAACGCAAGAATCGGTGGTGCTGGTGGTGGACATTGGCGGCGGTACGTCTGACTTTACGGTGGTCCGCCTGGGGCCAGACCGTATGCAGCGCGCCGACCGCGCCAGCGATATTTTGGCCACTACCGGCGTTCACATTGGTGGTACTGATTTTGACCGCCGCTTGAGCTTGCACAGGGCCATGCCCCTGCTGGGCTTGAGTCATGTGGGGCCGAATGGGCGCGAGGTGCCCAGCGCCGTGTTCCATGATCTGTCGACTTGGCACCTGATTCAATGGCTGTACAGCCCGCAGCGCTTACGTGATGTTCAGGCCTTGCGCAATAACTATAGCAACCAGGCCTTGCACGGCCGCTTGGTACGCGTGCTGACCGAGCATTGGGGGCACCGCCTGGCCAATGCGGTGGAGCAGGCCAAAATTGGTGTCTCCAGCCAGCAAACCGCGCAGCCGCTGGATGTGGAATGGCTGGAATCGGGCCTCAGCCCCGATGTGCTGCCAGCAGATTTGCAAGAATGCTTGCACGCCTTGCTGGTTCAGGTGGCGCAGTGCGCGCAAGCTTGTGTACAGGCCGCGGGTTTGCAAGACAGCCAGATTGATGCGATTTACCTGACCGGCGGTTCATCTGCGCTGCAGCCGCTGCGCGCGGTACTGGCCCAGGCTTTCCCGCATACGCCGCAGGTCGAGGGTGATTTGTTTGGTGGCGTGGCGGCTGGCTTGGTACATGGCCAGCAGCTTTAACGCTATATAAATAATAGTTTTTAGCGTCCGGTGGATGGGCGCTAGCGGCTTTTTTACTCAGATTCTTCAGGTTCGGCGCCGCGCTTCATTGCTAGTGCAGTGTCATACAAGGCGTTGCGCGGCGCGCCGGTGATATCTGCGGCCAACTTGACGGCAGTTTTGGTGGGCAGTTCGGCCAGTAGCAGGGCCAGCACCCGTTCGGCATCTGCATTGCCATTGCTTTGCACGACTTGCGGGTGCAGAAGCACGGCAAACTCGCCTCTGCTGCGGTTGGTATCTTGCGCCAGCCAGCCGGGCAGCTCGGATGCAGGCATGGTAGCAATGTCTTCAAACTGTTTGGTCAGCTCGCGGCCCATGGTGACCAGGCGGTCACCCAAGCTGGCCAATGCTTTGGCTAAATCAGCGATGCGGTGCGGGGCCTCTAAAACGATCAAAGTGCGCGGGTCTTGCGCCAGTTGCGCTACGGCTTGCTGGCGCTCTTGTGTCTTGGTAGGCAAAAATCCGATAAAGGCAAAGCCGCTGCTGGTTTCATCGACTGCCACAGCACCGGCGGCGCTGAGCAAGGTGGTGACGCTGCTGGCGCCGGGCAGGGGGCTTACGCGCAGGCCAGCGCGCGCCACGGCGGCGGCCAGGCGCGCGCCGGGGTCGCTCACGCCGGGGGTGCCGGCATCGCTCACATACGCAATACGCTGGCCTTGCTGCAAACGGGCAATGACTTGCTCGGCGGCCTCGGCCTCATTGTGTTGGTGTACGGCAATTAATTGCCCGCCCGACTTGCCAATGCCATAGGCGCGGAGCATGCTGTGTGTGTGGCGTGTGTCCTCGCAGGCAACGGCGTCGGCAATCTCCAGCACATGCAGGGCGCGCAAAGTGATGTCGGCCAGATTGCCAATCGGCGTGGCCACCACGTACAGACACGATGCGGGGTATTGCTGGTTGCCCGCTGCTGCTTGGGCGGCAGGCAGGGCGGAGGAAAAAGATGCAGACACCGTGGAAGATCCTTGAAAAATGGCGTGGCCAGGGCCGCGCTGCGTCACCTGCTGCTGCCGCACTGGATGGCGGTGCAGCCACCACCAAGGCGCGTGGCCAGGCGGCAGAAGATGCGGCGCTCCATTATCTACAACAACAAGGCCTTAAGCTGCTGGCGCGCAATTACCGTACCCCCGGGCGTGGCGGCGGTGAGATTGACCTGGTGATGCAAGAGCGCGATGACACCGTGGTGTTTGTGGAGGTACGTCAGCGCCAAAGTGCCGATTTTGGAGGTGCGGGCGCAAGCATCAGTGGCACCAAGCAGCGGCGCATAATCTTGGCGGCTCGGCATTATTTGGCTGCGCAAACCACGCTGCCGGCCTGCCGTTTTGATGCCGTGCTGGTGCAGGACGATGTGCAGTGGCTGCGGGCGGCGTTTGATGCGGGTGTGGATTAGACACAATTGCTATCAATAATAGAGCTGTTAGTGATTGTCAGATAGGCGCTATCTGGCAAAAATGCTTGTGAATGATGAGTAAGGTGCAATCCGCGTGCGATTCGTTACAACAGTGCGTCAAAACGACTGATCGCGCCCTAAGGGGAAAGCCTCCACGGTTATCATCGGGCCTCCATGCTTGAGCAACATATACAACAGCACTTTATCGATAGCGCCGATCTCCACTACCAGGTGTCCACGGAGATGAGCGAAGGCATTGCCAACGCGGTCTATTCCCTTTTGGCCTGTGTGACCAGCGGCAACAAAGTTCTGTGCTGTGGCAACGGTTTGTCTTGGGCGCAAGCCGCACAGTTTGCGGCCATGTGCGTGTCCGGGATGGACCGCGAACGCCCCGAGCTGGCTGCCCTGGCGCTGGACAGCGGCATGCTGGCGCAGGCGCAACTAGGTGGTAGCCTGGCATCAGATAAAGCTGCCACCCAGGCCTTGGCACGCCAGGTGCGAACTTTGGGCCAATCTGGCGATCTCTTATTCATCATCAGCGTGGACGGCAACGACCGCGCGCTTCTGAATGCCGTGCAAGCAGCGCATGAGCGTGATATGTCGGCCATCGTGCTGACAGGCCGCAGCGGCGGCCATGTAGCCAGTGTGCTGAACGAAACCGATGTGCTGATGCGCGTGCCCCATGATCGGGCCACGCGTGTGCGCGAGGTGCATCAGCTGGTGCTGCACTGCCTGATGGACGGAATCGATACCCAATTGTTAGGAGAAGAGGAATGATGCCTGTGTCTTGGAAGCGATTGACCCTGAGCCTGGCGGCCGTGGGTGCCGTGGCGGCAGCGGTCTCGGGCTGCGTACCCCTGGTACTGGGCGGTGCTGCCGTAGGTGGCACGGTGATGGCGATCGACCGCCGCACTGCCGGTACCCAGGTGGAGGATGAAGGTATTGAGTCGCGCGTGGCTAGTGCCATTCGGGAAAAAGCCGGTAACGACGGTCATATCAACGTCACCAGCTACAACCGCCAAGTTTTGCTGACCGGCGAGGTGCCGACTGAAGCCTACAAGCAAAAGGCCGAAGAAGCCGCACGCGCCAGCCAGAATGTGAAAGCCGTGGTGAACGACTTGGCCGTGATGTTCAACTCCAGCTTGTCGCAGCGCTCGCAAGACACGCTGATCACCGGCAAGGTGAAGGCCAGTATTGTTGATGCCAAGGATTTGACATCTAACGCCATCAAGGTACTGACAGAGCGCAACGTGGTCTACCTGATGGGCCGCGTAACGGAGCGCGAATCCAAACGTGCTGCTGAGATTGCGCGTGGCGTACACAACGTGCAAAAAGTGGTGCGCGTGTTTGAAATTGTCTCGGAAGACGAGCTGAAAACCTTGGGCGTGAACCGCAGCACCGGCAATGCCGCGCCCGTGGTGAATGATGGCAGCGCCGCCGCCATCCAGTCCAAGAGCGCACCAGTGCCCGTGTCTGCACCTGCCGCTAGCGGGGCAACGCCGCTTGGCACGGGTGTGACGACATCGCCCGTCTCCGCCCAGCCGGTGAAGCCACTGAACGACGGCTTTACCACCAAGCCCTGAGCGCTTGCGCTTCACAGAAAAAGGCCGCAGATTGCGGCCTTTTTAATATTTAGCGCCCAGCTAATGGGCGCTAGCAGCTACTATTTTTGCGCTAAACGGGTGATCAGGCTGGAGGTATCCCAGCGGTTGCCGCCGGCTTGCTGCACATCGGCGTAGAACTGGTCGACCAGAGCCGTTAGTGGCAGGCGTGATCCGTTGCGGCGGGCTTCGTCCAGCACCAGGCCCAGGTCCTTGCGCATCCAGTCCACGGCAAAGCCAAAGTCAAATTTGCCTTCCACCATGGTCTTGCCGCGGTTCTCCATCTGCCAGCTTTGCGCTGCGCCCTTGCTCACTACATCCAGCACTTGGGGCATATCCAGGCCCGCGTTCATGCCAAAGGCAATCGCCTCCGACAGGCCTTGCACCACGCCAGCAATACAAATCTGGTTGACCATCTTGGCCAACTGGCCCGCCCCGCTGTCGCCCAGCAGGGTGCAGGCCCGCGAGAACGCCATGGCTGCGGGTTTGACAGTGTTGAATACGGTCGCATCACCGCCACACATCACTGTCAGCTGGCCGTTGACGGCACCAGCCTGGCCGCCGGAGACTGGGGCATCAATAAATTCCAGCCCCAGCGTCTTGGCCTGGGCATACAGCTCACGTGCCACATCGGCTGATGCGGTGGTGTGGTCAACAAAAATGGCACCGCGCTTCATGCCCACAAAAGCGCCGTCGTGGCCGGTGGTTACGGCGCGCAGATCGTCGTCATTGCCCACGCAGCAAAACACGATGTCGGCGTCTGCAGCCGCTTCGCGTGGGGTTGCTGCATGGTGCGGGGCCTTGCTGGCGGCAAACTCCGCCACCCAGTCTTGGGCCTTTTTGGCGGTGCGGTTGTAGACGGTGACGGCGTGGCCCGATTGCGCCAGGTGGCCGGCCATGGGGTAGCCCATCACGCCTAGGCCAATAAAGGCGACTTTGAGCGAGGGCGTGCTTTCGTATGTGCGTGCTTGAATACTCGATGCCATTTGTGTGTGTCTCCAAAGAAAAAGACACCGAGGTAAACCTGGGTGCCGCGTGGCTATCAACCCAAAACGCTGACAGCTTATACGATTGTGAGGTGTTCTGTGCCCTCAGCCAGGTCGGTGCGTTTGGCGCGCTGGCTGTTGAGCTTGATCTGCAGACGAAGGTCGTTCACCGAATCGGCATTGCGCAGGCCATCTTCGTAGGTGATCTGGTTGGCCTCGTATAGGTCAAACAGCGCCTGGTCAAAGGTCTGCATGCCCAGGTTGCGGCTTTTCTTCATGATCTCCTTGATCTCACCGACTTCGCCCTTGAAGATCAAATCCGCGATCAATGGCGTGTTCAGCATCACCTCCACCGCAGCAACGCGCCCCTTGCTGTCTTGCTTGGGCATCAAACGCTGCGACACCAAGCCGCGCAGGTTCAGTGACAAGTCCATCAACAACTGCGCGCGGCGCTCTTCAGGGAAGAAGTTGATGATGCGGTCCAGCGCCTGGTTGGCACTGTTGGCGTGCAAGGTTGCCAAGCACAGGTGGCCGGTTTCGGCAAAGGCCACGGCGTGTTCCATGGTCTCGCGGTCGCGGATTTCGCCCATCAAGATGACGTCAGGTGCCTGACGCAGCGTGTTCTTCAACGCAGCTTCCCAGCCGTCGGTATCCAGGCCTACCTCTCGCTGCGTGACGATGCAGTTTTTGTGCGGGTGCACAAACTCCACCGGGTCTTCAATGGTGATGATGTGGCCGAAAGAGTTTGCGTTGCGCCAATCAACCATGGCGGCCAAGGTGGTGGATTTGCCGGAACCGGTTGCGCCAACCATGATGCACAGGCCGCGCTTGGCCATAGCCACTTCTTTCAGTACCTGGGGTACGCCCAGGCCGTCAATGGTCGGCAGAGTCAAGGGGATGGTCCGCATCACCAGTCCCACATGGCCTTGCTGCACAAAGGCGTTGACACGAAAGCGCCCAATACCAGCGGGCGAGATAGCGAAATTGCATTCCTTGGTGCGCTCAAACTCGGCTACCTGCTTGTCGCTCATGATGGAGCGGGCCAAGGTCATCGTATGGTTGGGTGTCAGTGGCTGGCTGGAGACCTTGGTGACTTTGCCGTCGATCTTCATCGCGGGCGGAAAATCGGCCGTGATGAACAAGTCACTGCCATTACGCTGCACCATCAGCTTGAGCAAGTCGTTGATGAATTTACTGGCCTGGTCCCGTTCCATGGATTTCCTCCCAAACTATCGTCATTGTTACTTGCGCAACAGTGGCAGGCTCGGGATAGCGGGGCCTGAAGGGATCAGGGCTCGATCCGGGCGCTCATCTGGCGCAATCGCGTGGATAACTTTCGCGTGAACAGCGCCAGCAAATAGGCGGCTGTGGACGCATCCAGCTCCATCATGGCATCCAGTGTATCGGCCTTCAGCACAGCAAGGGCGCAGTCGGTGCTGCTGGTGCACGAAGAAAATCGCGGACTGCTGTCAAACAGCGACATTTCGCCTAAAACCTCGCCGGGCTGTGCATCGGCCAAATGCACCAAGCGGCTGTCAGCCTGCTGCCGGTCAACCGAGACACGGCCGCTCATCACAATCACCATGTAGTCGCCCAGCTCACCTTGCTGGATGATGGTTTGTTGGGGTGGTACCTGGTAGAACTCCAGGTACTGCACCAGCTGCTCAATAAAAGGGGATTGGAGCAGGTGCAGCGCGGTATCTTGCGCCCACACCATGCGCAGAGCGGCGGCAGGATCAGATGGTGTTAGCAGTTGGGCTTGGATGGCTTTGCGGCGCTGACTCCAATGCACAAAGGGGATCTCGGCACTGGAGGCTTGGTGAAAGCCGTGCAGGAAAAAGCCAGTTTCGGCATCCGCTAGGTCGTCTACTGGGTTCAGGCCTGTGTTCATGGTGCAGCGCTCCTTGATCCGTTTCTCACACAGGATAAAGGGCGCTAACAGTGCTGGCAATCACCGCTGGCGCCTTTGCTGCAACCGTTTGTCAGCAGATCACCAACGGACGCTGGAGTGCTTAGCCAGGGAAATTCTCTGGGATCTTGGCCTTGCCGCGCGCCTCGGCCGCGCTGATTACATTGCGGCGCACCAAGTCGGTCAGGTTCTGGTCCAGCGTCTGCATGCCCATGTTGTTACTGGTCTGGATGGTGGAGTACATCTGCGCCACCTTTGCCTCTCGGATCAGGTTTCGGATCGCGGGCGTGCCCAGCATGATCTCGTGCGCGGCCACGCGGCCCTGGCCGTCCTTGGTTTTGCACAGGGTTTGCGAGATCACAGCCTGCAGCGATTCAGACAGCATCGCGCGGATCATTTCTTTTTCTTCGGCCGGGAAGACGTCGATGATACGGTCGATGGTTTTGGCAGCACTGGATGTGTGCAAGGTTCCAAACACCAAGTGGCCGGTTTCTGCTGCGGTCATCGCTAGGCGAATGGTTTCCAAGTCACGCATTTCACCCACCAGAATCGCATCCGGGTCCTCACGCAGGGCGGAGCGCAGCGCTGCGCTGAACGACAGGGTTTGCGGGCCCACTTCGCGTTGGTTGATCAGGCATTTTTTTGACTCGTGCACAAATTCGATCGGGTCTTCCACCGTCAGGATGTGGCCGTACTCGTTCTCGTTCAGGTAGTTCACCATGGCTGCCAGGGTGGTGGATTTACCCGAGCCGGTTGGGCCCGTCACCAGCACCATGCCACGTGGCTTCAAAGCCAAGTCTGCAAAAATCTTGGGCGCGTTCAGTTGCTCCAAGGTCAAGATCTTGCTGGGAATGGTACGGAACACCGCACCTGCGCCCCGGTTCTGGTTGAAGGCGTTGACACGGAAGCGAGCCAGGCCGTCAATCTCGAAAGAGAAGTCGACTTCTAAAAACTCTTCGTAGTGCTTGCGCTGCGCATCGCTCATGATGTCGTAGACCATGGCGTGCACGGCTTTGTGGTCCAGCGGGTCCACATTGAGGCGGCGCACATCACCGTGCACACGGATCATCGGTGGCAAGCCCGCCGACAAGTGCAAGTCAGACGCTTTATTTTTGACGCTGAATGCCAGCAATTGGGTGATATCCACTGCAACTCCCTCTGTGATTTGTTACTCTGCCAAACATTATGAGCACGATTGTCGAAAAAATTCAGCACATACACCAGCAAATCGACGAGGCTTGCCGTAGCGCAGGCCGCCCGGTGGGCAGCGTGGCGCTGCTGGCTGTCTCTAAAACCTTTGGTGTGGACGCGATTGCCGAGGCGATTGCCGCTGGTCAGCGAGCGTTTGGAGAAAACTACATTCAAGAGGGTGTGGAGAAGATTGGCTACTTTGGCGAGCAGCCTGCGTTCAAAGGCATGGGCCTCATCTGGCACTGCATTGGCCCAGTGCAAAGCAACAAAACTCGCCTGGTGGCCGAGCATTTTGACTGGGTGCACACGGTCGACCGCTTAAAAATAGCTCAGCGCCTGTCGGATCAGCGCCCCGCGCATTTGGCGCCGCTGCAGGTGTGCATCCAGGTAAATGTGGATGGCGGCGCCACCAAATCAGGCGTGGCGCCCGCGGAGGTGGAGGCCTTGGTGCGCGAGATGGCGCGATTGCCCAACCTGGTGCTGCGCGGGCTGATGAGCGTGCCCGATGTGGCGCCGGATTTTGACGCGCAACTGGCGGTGCACCAGCGTGCCAAAGCTGCCTTTAACGACATCGCCAAGCTGGGTCTGCCGCAGCTCAAACAGTGGGATACCTTGTCGCTGGGCATGACCGCCGATTTGCCCGCCGCTGTACAGGCCGGATCGACCATGGTGCGCGTGGGCAGCGGCATTTTTGGCAGCCGCAACTACGCGACAGCAGGCTAAGCTTTTGCTATCAAAATTGATTGCTTTTTGTCCGTCAGGCGGGCGCTGGCGGCCCATTTATTACAAATATGGCTGCGCGATGATCTGAAAAGCCTGCATGCTAAGCTCGCAGCCACATCCAAAACTAGGAGATTGCTATGCCCGGATTGTTGCCCCACGTTGACCCCGATGGTTTGTTGGAGTTTTCGGTCGTCTACACCGACCGTGCGCTCAACCACATGTCCAAAAAGTTCATTGGCGTAATGGGCGACATCCTGCATACGCTCAAACACGCTTACCACGCGCACACCGCCATCATCGTGCCCGGCAGTGGCACATTTGGGATGGAGGCCGTGGCCCGCCAGTTTGCCAACAAAGAGAAGGTGCTGATCGTGCGCAACGGCTGGTTCAGCTACCGCTGGACGCAGATTTTTGAAGAAGGGGGGCTGGGTGGTGGCGCCGTCATCTGCAAAGCCCGCCAGCAAGGCCGTGGCGCGCAAGATGCCTGGGCGCCTTGCCCGGCGGATGAAGTAGCCGCCGCGATCCGGGCCGAAAAGCCCAAGGTCGTCTTTGCACCGCATGTGGAAACCGCCAGCGGCATTATCTTGCCGGACGACTACCTGCAAGCCATCAGCACTGCCGCGCACGAGGTGGGTGCCTTGATGGTGCTGGACTGTGTAGCCAGCGGCGCCATGTGGGTGGACATGCAAAAGACTGGTGTTGATGTGCTCATCACCGCACCGCAAAAAGGCTGGAGCGGCCCGCCTTGCTGCGCTATGGTGATGCTGAGCGAGCGCGCTCGTAAAGCGATCGAGGACACCAAGAGCAGCAGCTTCTCCTGCGATCTGAAGAAGTGGATGCAGATTGCCGAAGGCTACGAAAAAGGCCAGCACGCCTATCACGCCACCATGCCGACTGACTCCCTTGTGCAGTTGCGCGATGTGATGAAAGAGGCCGAAGGCTATGGCTTTGAGCTATTGCGGTCTGAGCAAATAGCCTTGGGCCAACAAGTGCGTGAGCTGCTGGAGTCGCGGGGCTTTCCCAGCGTGGCGGCAGACGGCTTTAAGGCGCCTGGTGTGGTGGTGAGCTACACCACCGATCCTGAGATTCAGAACAGCAAAAAATTTGCCAGCGTAGGCCTGCAAACCGCCGCCGGTGTGCCGCTGATGTGCGACGAAAGCCCGGACTTTAAAACCTTCCGTATCGGCTTGTTTGGGCTGGATAAATGGCATAACGTGGACCGCACGGTTAGCCATTTGCGTAAAGCTTTGCACGATTTAGGTATCAAAGGTTAACTTCTGCTTTGATAGCTGCTGGTGCCCGTCAGTAGCACGCAAAATGCAATTTTTATGAGGAATGGAATCATCGGTATGAAAGCATTGAAGATCAGCGCACTGTTTGCAGCAATCGCCCTCGGCGCAGGTTTCGCACAAGCGCAGAGCAAGCCAGTCACCACCAAAAGCGGTCTGGTGTATGAGAGCGTGAAAGAAGGCACAGGCGCCAGCCCCAAGGCCAGCGACACCGTCAAGGTGCACTACCGCGGCACTTTCCCCGATAGCGGCAAGGAGTTTGACAGCTCTTACAAGCGCAACGAGGCGATTGAGTTCCCGCTGCAAGGCGTGATCCCTTGCTGGACGGAGGGTGTGCAAATGATGAAAGTGGGCGGCAAGGCCAAGCTGACCTGCCCACCCGGCATTGCCTATGGCGCACGTGGCGCAGGCGGCGTGATTCCACCGAATGCCACGTTGAACTTTGAAGTGGAGCTGCTGGGTATCAAGGGCCAATAAGCCGCTTTTACTAAGCTCACCAAGCAACAAGGGCCTGGCACATTGGTGTCAGGCCTTTTCTGTTGGTGGACAGGGTTGCAAGATGAGCGCTAAAGTTTTTGTACCTGCGTAATCCGGGATTTGCTTTAGTGCCCGGTTTTTAAGCTGCCCGAGCCGGCTAGGGTTCTTGAGTGTGCCTTGCATCAACAGCGAGTTGGCTGCATCGACCAGTTGCTGCAATTCACCCTTGCTGGGATTGGTGATGTTGACCAGCTCGGAGTAGCGCTTTAGCTCACGCTTGGCGGTGATGCTTTCTTGGCGGCACTCCGGGCAATGTATGCAATCGGCGTCTACCTAAAACCGCAGCATCTCAAACCAGTGCTTTTGCTCGGCCGCAAAAAAGATAAATGGCCGGCGGCAGCTTTTGCACGTATGCATGATGTCCACGTAGTACGTGCGAGGAAAGGTGGAGTAATTTTGCTTGCTGGTGTCAGCGATCAGCACAGATTCGGGGAAGATCTTGCGCCTGCTGTACCCCCAGTGACCTTGCAAAATGGCTTCCAGTGAGATACCGCGCACGCCAGATGGCTGTGGCGCACTCCCGTAGCGCGGATGCGGCACGATGCTTGGTAGTGGGCTGCGCTTGGTTTTACCCATAGGCCTGCGTGGCTGCTGCTGTCCTCTTCAAGGCCGCTCCAGCCCTAGTCTTTTGGCCAAGCGCTGCAAGTTAGCGCGGTCCATGTGTAGCTCGCGGGCGGCGGCGGCCCAGTTGCCTTGGTGGCGGCTCAGGCTGGCACTCACCAGCTGGCGCTCGTAGGCGGAGACTTGCCCGCGCAGGCCTGCGTCGCTCGTGGCGATATCGGTAGCGCTGGGTATTAATCCTAAATTGATAGCTGCTGGCGCCCGCTGGTTAGGCGCTAGGGGCGGGAAATCCTCTACATCCAGTTGTACCATGCGTGGGTGTTTGGCGGCGGTGTTCGCCTTGCTGGGCAAGCGGCTTAGCGCTTGCAAGACGGCGCGACTGATGCTGTGCTCCAGCTCGCGCACATTGCCGGGCCATGCGTGGGTGAGCAGCGCGGTTTGTGCGGCGGCGGACAGGCGCAGCCCGCCCAAGCCCAGGCGCGAGCGATTTTCTTCCAGAAAATAGCCAGCTAGCAACAGGGCGTCGCTGTCGCGCTCGCGCAATGGTGGTACGTGCAAGGGGTAGACGCTTAAGCGGTGGTAAAAATCGGCGCGCATGCGGCCTGCGCGTACCTCGTCGATCAGGTTGCGGTTGGTGGCGGCAATTACGCGCACGTCCACCAGGTGCTCACGGTCAGAGCCCAGGCGCTGCAGCTGGCCGCTTTGCAGCACGCGCAACAGCTTGGCCTGCACGGCCAGCGATAGCTCACCCACCTCATCCAGAAACAGCGTGCCTTTGTCGGCTTGCTCAAACTTGCCTCGCCTATCGACAAGGGCGCCGGTAAAGGCGCCGCGCACATGGCCAAATAGCTCGCTTTCGACCAGGTTGTCAGGCAGGGCGGCGCAGTTGATGCTGACCAAGGTTTTGTTGGCACGGGCCGATTGCGTATGCACGGCCTGGGCGACCAGCTCTTTGCCGGTGCCGGTTTCACCGGTGATCAGCACGCTTAAATCGCTGGAGGCTACCAAGGCAATGTCTTTTTGCAACTGGCGCATGGCCGGGCTGTTGCCCAAAATGCTGCGCTGCGCGTGGTTAGCGCCTTGTACGGGCAGGCGGCTGGCGGCGGCGTGGGTAAGTTGCTGCACGCGCTCGGCTGTGGCTACGGTGGCGGCGGCCAGGTTGCTAAAGGCTTGCAGTACTTCGAGCGCAGCGGGGTCGGCAAAGCGCCCGGGCTCTAGCGCGTCCAAAGTGAGTAGGCCCCAGGCCAGACCACCGGTTTGTAGCACGCAGCCCATGCAGTCGTGCACCTCCAGCGGGCCATGCTGGGCGACCAGGCCGTCATACGGGTCAGGCAGGGGGCTGCCGGGCGCAAAGCGCATGGCCTGGCCCGCGGCCAGTAGCTGGGCAAAGCGTGGGTGCTCAGCTACTTTAAAGCGGCGGCCCAGGGTATCTGGCATCAAACCGTCAATGGCGACGGGGCGCAGCCATTCGCCGTCAAGCCGCAGCAGCGCTACGGCATCGGCTGGCAGCAGGGTGCGCAACGTGGCTAGTAGGCGACGTAGGCGCTCGCGTTCGGGGAGCTCTTGGGCTAGGTCGGCCACCAGGGGGATGACGGCGTGGAGTATTTTGGAGGTTGTCACTTTGACTTGATTGATGTCAATACGACCTATTTTAATGCTGTCACTATGACTTGGTGTGCTGGTAATCCATTGATTTAAATGGGGCGTAGAGCTGGCACAGCGATTGCAATAGATCAATCAACACCATTGCTACAAGGAATCTTGCATGCTGACCGATAGCCAGAAAACCATTGTCAAAGCCACCGTACCGCTGCTGGAGACGGGCGGTGAGGCGCTGACTACGCATTTCTACAAAACCATGCTGGCCGAGTACCCCGAGGTGCGCCCGCTGTTTAACCAGGCGCACCAGCAAAGTGGTGCCCAGCCACGTGCGCTGGCCAACAGCGTGCTGATGTATGCCAAGCACATCGACAAGCTGGAAGGCCTGGGTGATCTGCCCGCGCAGATCATCAACAAGCACGTGGCCCTGCAGGTGCAGCCGGAGCACTACCCCATTGTTGGTGCTTGCCTGTTGCGCGCCATCCGCGAGGTGTTGGGTGCCGAGATCGCAACCGATGAGGTGATTGCTGCCTGGGGCGCTGCCTATCAGCAGCTGGCCGATATTCTGATCGGCGCTGAGCGCAGCGTCTATGACCGCACGGCCGAGGCGGAAGGCGGCTGGCGCGGTGAGCGCTCCTTCAAGGTCGAGAAGAAGGTGCAGGAAAGCGCTGAGATCACCTCGTTCTACCTGGTGCCAGCCGACGGCGGCAAGGTCATCGCCCATCTGCCGGGCCAGTACATCGGCCTGCGCGCGCTGATCGGTGGTGAGGAGCAGCGCCGCAACTATTCGCTGTCGGCTCCGGCCAATGGCAAAAGCCTGCGCATCAGCGTCAAGCGTGAAGCTGGCGGCAAAGTCTCCAACTATCTGCACGACCAAGTGCAGGTGGGCGATACGCTGCAACTGTTCCCGCCAGCCGGCCACTTCACGCTGCAAGACAGCAACAAGCCGCTGGTGTTGATCAGCGGCGGCGTCGGCATCACGCCTACCTTGCCCATGCTGGCCACGGCTCTGGCTGCCAAGCGGCCTGTTACCTTCATCCATTGCGCGCGCGAACGCTCGGCGCATGCCTTCCGCGAGCGTATCGACCAGTTGGCGGCCGAGCATCCGCAGCTCACACGTTACTACTGCTACGACCGCGCTGTGCCTGAGGATCAGGTGGACGCTGAAGGCTATCTGACCGAGCAGCGACTGGGCGAATGGTTGCCCGCCTCGCGCGATGCGGACGTGTACTTCCTCGGCCCACGCCCTTTCATGCGAGTGCTCAAGCGCTCACTCCATAGCCTGGGTGTGCCCGATAAGCAGGTGCGCTACGAATTCTTCGGCCCGGCTGAAGCGCTGGTTTAAGCGATATGGCATCTCAGCAGTAGTGCAGAGATGTTTAAAAAAATGAGCTGCTGGCGCCCACTGCAGGCTGATTTCAATAGGTTTTTATATTGAAAACGCCTGCCAGCAGGCACTAGCAGCTCACTTTTTTTGGGTGCTGGTGCAACCTGTGTTGGCTTAGTCCTTGTAGTAAGCCTCTACCGCGCCCTTCAGCTTGATCAGCAGAGGGCGGCCTTTGCGGTCCAGCGTCTTGCCTGCGGGCACCTTCACCCAGCCTTCGCTCACGCAGTATTCCTCGACATCTTTGCGCTCGGTGCCGTTAAAACGGATGCCGATGTCGTGCTCAAACACGGCGCGCACAAAGTGCGGGCTACGTGGGTCGATGGACAGATGATCGGGTAGCTCGGGGCGGGCGGGGGTGTTGGTGTCGGTCATAGGGGCCTTAAAAAATCAATGGCCGCCATTGTCCCTGCTTTGCAACGTGCCTGTTGCGCGCGGGGAAAACGCCGCCGTGCTTTGACTTGGCAGCGGCGCATGCTTGCCGCTACAGTGGGCGTCATGCCCATGCTTTTGACCGAAGAGCAGCAAACCCTGCTGCGCCGCGCTAAGCGCACTCCGCTGTTGCTGCTGATTGCGGTGGCGTTGCTGTTTGTGCTGGCCAGCTGGTGTATCGGCCAGCCTTTTGCGCAGACCGAGCGCTGGCAGCTGGCACTGCGCTGCCTGCGCGCCATGACCGAAGCGGGCATGGTGGGCGCGCTGGCGGATTGGTTTGCCGTGTCGGCGTTGTTCAAGCACATTCCTATCCCGTGGATCGAGCGGCACACGGCCATCATCCCGCGCAACAAAGACCGGATTGGTGAGAACCTGGCCGTGTTTGTACGCGAGCGATTTCTGGATGGCGACTCGCTGGTGCAATTGGTGCGCACGCACAGGCCTGCTGACAAAATGGCGCAGTGGCTCAAATCGCCCGGCAATGCTGAGTTGCTCGGCCACCAGGTGGCGCGCCTTGCGGCTGCCGCGCTGGCCACGGTGCAAGATGCACAGGTGGAGCGCTTCATCAAGCTGGCGCTGCGTACTTTGCTGGGCCAGCTTGACCTGTCCAAATCGCTGTCCAAACTGCTGACGGTGTTGACGCACGAGGGTCGCCATCAAGTGCTGCTAGAGCAAGCGCTGGACAAGCTGGTCGAGCTGCTACGTGAGGGCGAAACCCGCGAGCTGATTGCACAAACCATTGCCTACTGGCTGAAAACCGAGCACCCGGTGAAGGAAAAAATGTTGCCCACCGGCTGGCTCAGCGACAAGGGCTCCGCCATGATCGCCAGCAGCCTGGAGCATCTTCTGGATGCTATTGCCGACAACCCCAGCCATGTGCTGCGTGCCAAGTTTGACGAGACCATGCAAGAGTGGATTGCGCGCTTGCAAACCGATCCAGTCTGGCACGCCAAAGGGGAAGAGGTTCGCCGTTATCTGCAGCACGATGCCGCTGTGGGCCAGTACGTGCAGGAGCTGTGGCAAAGCCTGCGTGCCAGCCTGCAGCGCGACCTGGCTGACGACAACTCTGCCATGGCGCGTAACGTGCGCGGCATGGGCCTGTGGTTGGGCAAATCGCTGGCGGCCGACGATGCGCTGCGCGCCTCGCTGAATGAGCGCATGGAGATGTGGGTACGCGATTTGTCACCCGAGATTGCCCAGTTTTTTGGCACCCATATCGCCGATACGGTAAAGCGCTGGGACGCGAAGGAGCTGAGCGACTTGATCGAATGGAACATAGGCCGAGATCTGCAGTTCATCCGCATCAACGGCACGATGGTGGGCGGGATGATTGGCTTTGTGCTGTTTTGGTTGGGGTGGTTGGCGAGCCGGATAGGAGGGGCTTGAGTGCTGACAGATCAAGGTGCTGAAAAGAAAGGCGAGCTACAAGGCTTGTTGGCTTTGCCGCGGTAAGGTGCAGCTACGAGGCTGGCCAGCATGAGATTCGAACTCTCCACCACATTCGGCATGAACGCATGCTTTGCAAAAGGTGATCAAGCGCCGCCCACTACCCGCTGAGATCATGCGCCCCTGCGTGCGCTGGCATGTGGCCTGCCCGCGCAGCCTGCCGTACATTGAAGAGATGATGGAAAGCCTTGGCGAGCCAGCTAACCACGCTGCCTCCACTGCTAGTCGATAGAGCTGTTCGCCCATGTTGGACGCGTCGCTCAGAACACACAAGCGCCTAGCGGGCAACAGGCGGCGCATGGGTGAGCCCTGCACCCGGTATCTGCTCAATGGAAGTATCTTTACAGCGTGGTTGACGCACAGGGGAAAACGTTAGATTTTTTGCTGATTTACCAGCGCTATTCCACTGCCGTCCACCGCTTTCTTGAGCGGGTTATCGGGTGCATGGCGTGCCCAAAGATATGTATTGGTGCAGTCTTGCGAACAAGATATTTGTTGTGACTGCAAAAGCGGCACTGGCCGTTTCCATAGAGCTTTGCGCAATCAAATACCTGAGCAACCGAACTGAGGAAAACCACTGATCCATCAATCGGATCATCAGGCCCATGCTGGGTTTCAAGCCGGTTTTTGTGCACGCACCTTGAAGCGGGTATTGAGGCTGCGCACATGATCAAGAAAGACCAGATCGATGGCCGCAAAGGTACAAGTACGTCCGCTGCCAGCCAATTCACTTGCTGGCTTTTCAAAGCAGTGATGAGGGGGAGGCATCCTTGATGCATCCTGAGCTTAGAGCGGCTAACGCCTCCCTTGGTGCGTCGTCATTTTGCTTTCTTCAGGATCGAATTGATATTGGCTCAGGAGCCGGTGTTGCCATAGCTGGCGACGGGTCTCCAAACTAATTGATTAGGCATATTGATTGCAAATTGCTATCATCAATCAACTATCAATTGGAGATGAGCAATGGCAGGTAAACCAGCAGCCCGCATAGACGACACAGTCGACTATGCCCGCATTGTCACTGGCCCAAGCACCGAATTCATTGGCTGCCAAGGCGGTGTGGCGTACTCGCTATGCGCTGAGAAAGTCAAAGTCGTCACCCCGGCGAACCCTTTTAACCAGATCGCCACAGAGGCTGGTCAAGCGGCGGCAGAAGAAGCAGGCACCCAGCACCGCCAGGGTGAGGCCACTTCCCCAGGCTCCGCACACTTTTCCAGCCCTCAGCAAGAACCCGCCAACTGGCAAGAGATAGAAGCTGCGCGCAAGGCGGCGAAGGCGGATGTTGACGCCACCGTTGTGAGCGCTGCGCAGTTGCTCACTCCCAGCTCCAGCTGGGTACTGCTGGGCAAACTCGATCGCTTTGGGTGCACCCAGCACTTTCCCAGCGCTGATGACAAGGCGCAATGCGGCTACTTCTGGCAAGCCGACAGCGGCGCTCGCTTGACAGGCGTCTCGTTTGTGCGAGACCTCACGTCATCAGATGCGGTGGCGGCCATGCATGGTGCCCGTGCTGCGAATACACCCCACAGCACCTCCTTGGAGCGCTACAGCTACAGCCCAGAGAGGCTTTTTTGCATGAATTAGTTTCGTTTCTTTAGCTCCACCGTTGAGAGAAATTCTTGCTTCATATACGGAGGAGGATGCTTTCCTCAAGAAGTTCTTTCATGAAGCAAATTGCTTTGTGAAAGACAGCTACTTCTTTCCAGTTTCTAAAAAAATTACCTATGCTCACCTTGATTGGCTTAGCCATAATTATTGTCATCGTTGTCTTGCTGTTGACCGAGAAAGTCTCGCCGGTCATCAGCATGGTGTTGGTTCCCCTAGTCGGCGCCCTTGTTGCTGGCTTCAGCACGGAAGATATCAGCGGTTTCTTCCGCCATGGCATCAGCTCGGTGGTGCAGGTGGTGACCATGTTCATCTTTGCCATCTTGTTTTTTGGTGTGATGAACGATGTGGGCTTGTTTGACCCGTTGATACGCGCCATGGTGCGCGTCACTCGTGGCAATGTGATCGCCGTGGCCGTGGGCACTGTACTGATCTCTGCAGTGGCGCAGCTCGATGGTGCAGGTGCATCCACCTTCTTGCTGGTGGTTCCGCCCTTGCTGCCGCTCTACCAGCGGCTGAAAATGAGCCCTTACCTGCTGTTTTTGCTGCTGGCTGCCAGCGCTGGCATTGTCAACATGTTGCCTTGGGGTGGCCCGGTGGGTCGGGTCGCCAGTGTGCTGGAGGTGGACGCTGTGGTGCTATGGCGTGGGTTGATTGTGGTGCAGGTCATCGGTCTGGTGATGTTGCTGGTGCTGGCAGTGTTTCTGGGGCTGCGCGAGCAGCGTCGTATTCGCGCCCAGGCGCACAGTGCAGAGCCTGCAACGCAGCTGCCACATGACACCGCCGAGCAGGTCATACAAGAGGCCGCAACCAATGCTGCAGACAAGGCTCGTGCGCTGCTGCTGCGCCCGGGGCTGCGCTGGGTCAATGCCCTCGTTTTTCTGCTCACCCTAACGGTACTGGTGATTGGCTGGTTCCCGCCAGGCTATACCTTCATGATTGCCTTGTGCGTGGCACTGGTTATCAACTACCCGCAACCCAAACTGCAGATCGAACGCATCAGCGCTCACGCGGGTGGGGCCATCATGATGGCCAGTATTATTTTGGCGGCGGGTACGTTTTTGGGCATTCTTAAAGAATCCGGCATGCTCAACAGCATTGCGCTCGCGCTGGTGGATGTTCTGCCTCCCATGCTGCTGCCCTACCTGCATTTGGTTATTGGTGCCATCGGCATTCCGCTGGAGTTGGTGCTCAGCACTGATGCCTATTACTTCGCGCTGTTTCCAGTGGTGGAGCAGATAGCCTCGCAAGCCGGGGTGTCATCCATCTCTGCGGGTTATGCCATGATCATTGGCAGCATTGTGGGCACCTTCATCTCCCCGTTCTCACCGGCATTGTGGATGGGGCTGGGCTTGGCTAAGCTGTCGATGGGCAAGCACATTCGCTACTCATTCTTCTGGATATGGGCCTTGTCGCTGTCGTTGCTGGTGATCACTTGGTTTCTAGGTCTTATTTAGATAGGCTGTTCTAAGCAATTCCTGCACGAAGCAGCCCGCCTTGTTTGGACTGAATCAACCCTTCGCAATTAACGAGTCTGAAGTTGAAGGCGCCCCGCTTGCCTGAACTGAATCACGCCAGGCCAATCACATACCCTCTGGCGGCGTATGGATGGCTGATGTTCCTCAGCTCTAGACTCGCAGAAGCCGTACACCACGGCCTTCATGTCTTCAAGGCGCCTGGTGCGTGACTCCCTTGCCGGGCAGAGCATTTGCACCAGCGTCTCGTTGTAGCTCGCGGGGGCTGAGTATTTCGGTTTTGAGCGCATTGACCAGCACCTGCAGCCACACGCCGCAGGTGCTGAGCCACTGCATCAGTGATGAGTACGGGGCGAGCGAGACCAGCGCGGGCACAGATGGTTTTCTGCCGGTACAGGGGCAGATGCTCCACGCACTTGACCACCTGCACCTGGGCCCGCAGGCCCGTGATGGGGAGGCCCTTGTCGATCGCGTGCGCTTTAACCGGCGCTTGGGTGGGTCGCCTCTAAACAGCGAGGTACAAGCCGCGTTCAGCGGCCTTCATGGGTTAACAAAAAAGGAGCGCTGCAAGGCGCTTCTTTTTATTGAGACAACTGGGCTGTTGGTTAGCTTTTTTGCAAAGCGAACGCCTCGTCGATCCAGCCTGTGACCCCGCCACTCATGATCTTGACTGGCCGGCCCAGCTTTGCCAGGCGCAGCGCGCCACGTGCGGCGCCGTTGCAGTGCGGGCCGGCGCAGTAGGTGACGAACAAAGTACTGGCAGGCCACTGCGCCATCTTGCTTTCCACGATCTTGCCGTGTGGCAGGTTGATGGCGCCTGGGACATGGCCTTTGGCATAGAGATCGGGGCTGCGTACATCAAGCAAGACAAAATCCTGAGTGTCCGTGCTGATCGCGTGGTGCACGTCCCAGCAATCAGTCTCGAACGTGAACTCGGCAGAGAAATGGGTCACTGCATTGGCGCTGGGAGCCGCAGGGGTTTGGGCTACATGGCTGGTCATTCAATTCCTCCTGGTTGGGAAGATGTCTATTCTTCAGAAACACATGGCTACCTACAATTGGCGTAAATGACATAAACAGAATGATTTACGCCAATATGCCAAACGCTCCTATTTTCCCAAGTGGCCCGCTGGTGGTCGCGCCCATTTATGACGGGCTCTGCACTTTCGAGTTTTCTATCGTGGCGGAGGTGTTTGGTTTGGCGCGCCCCGAGATGGGGGCGCACTGGTACCGCTTTGCCAGTGCGGCGATAGAACCTGGCCCCTTGCGTGCGCAAGGGGGGCTGCAGGTGCAAACAACTGGTGGCGCAGAACTGCTGGATGTTGCCGATCTCATCGTGATCCCCGGCTGGAAAGGCCAGGATGTACCCGTGCCGCCAGCACTGTGCGCGCAGTTGTGCGCCGCGTGGGAGCGTGGCGCTACATTGGCGTCGATTTGTTCAGGTGCTTTTGTGCTTGCTGCTACGGGTTTGCTTGATGGGCGACGGGCTGCTACTCATTGGCGCTATGCACCATCGTTGGCGCAGCAATTTCCGTCGATTGAGGTAGATGCAAAGGTGCTCTACACCGGGGCAGATCGCTTGTTTACATCGGCCGGTAGTGCGGCGGGTATTGATTTGATGCTGCACTTAGTGCGCCGCGATTTTGGTGTGGTGGCCGCCAACAGTGTGGCGCGTCGAATGGTGGTGCCTTCGCACCGTAACGGCGGGCAGGCACAGTTTATTGAACGCCCGGTAGTGCACGACCAGTCTGGGAGATTGGCCGTGCTGCTGGATGTAGTGCGCGCCAACATGCATGAGCTCTGGAGTGTGGAACGCATGGCGGCTGAGGTGGCTATGAGTAAGCGCACATTTTTACGCCGTTTTGCCGAAGGCACCGGAACGGTGCCTAGCGAGTGGCTGGCGCAGGTGCGCACAGAAGAGGTCAAGCGGCTATTGGAAACAAGCACGCACCCCCTAGAAGCGATTGCCACCCAAGTGGGTTATCGCAGTGTGCAGGTGCTGCGTAGCCAGTTCCGCACTGCCACGGGTGTGTCGCCCAAAACATATCGAGCATCGCTTATGCGGGCTTGATACCTGTGTATTGGGGCGTTATGCAGAGTCTGTTGGCTCGGCGGGGGATTGCTCTTGCCCTAAATGCTTGCCAATCTGCAACCACGCGTTGGCCGCATCATGCTCGCCCGCATAAAAGTGGCAGCTGGCGGCGGCCATGGCGATGCGGGCGTTGGTGGGATCCAGGTCGAAGGACAGCTCGCTTTGGGCGGCGGCGTTTTGCCACATGACGTTGGCGTTGGGTGAGTCCTCTTTTTGCAGTGCGTGGGCTTCGGCCATCCAGGCTTGGGCCAGGCGGAAGGCGGCTTCGGGCTGGTTGCGGTCGGCCTGGTGGGCTCGGTAGAACTGCTGGCCCGCTTGCTGCCACAGCGCGCGGGCGGCAGCGAAGTCGGAGGTGGCGATTTTTTGCGCATCTGCAACCAGTTGGTTGCCTGCGGCGAGGTGGGTGGCGTAGCTATCTGTCGTCATGGCGCTGCGATGGTAGCAGTGTGGCGCCGGGCCTGTGCGTTGCATCATGGATGCTGTGGCACTGCGTACTGCTATTGTTTTGGATGTCCTTGCGCTGTGCTGGCGGGCGCTATCAGGTGACTCAATACTTGGCGTTAGGTGCCGGTGCGGCGCTGGGTGGCGCGAACAAGGCAAGACTTTTTGATCAGTCTTTACTATCAATTAGGTAGCTGCTAGCGCCCGTTGGACAGTCGCTAGCAGCCCATTTTTATAAGCTGATACGGGTGCCCAGTAGTTGCAGGAATTGGGCCAGCCATTGTGGGTGGGCGGGCCAGGCGGGGGCGCTGACCAGGTTGCCTTCGGTGTGTGCCTGGTCCACAGCAATGTCGGCATAGGTGCCACCGGCCAGTTCTACCTCGGCCTTGCAGGCGGGGTAGGCTGAGCAGGTGCGGCCTTTGAGTACACCTGCGCCTGCCAGCAGTTGCGCGCCATGGCAGACGGCGGCCACGGGTTTGTTGGTGTCAAAAAAGTGGCGTACGGCGGCCAGCACGGCGGGGTTGTTGCGCAGGTATTCGGGCCCACGTCCACCGGGGATGACGAGGGCGTCGTAGTTCTCGGCCCTTACATCTGCGAACGTGGCGTTGAGAGTGAAGTTGTGGCCGGGCTTTTCGCTATAGGTTTGCGCGCCCTCAAAGTCGTGGATGGCAGTCTTGATCTGCTCGCCCGCTTTTTTGTCTGGGCAGACGGCGTGCACGGTGTGGCCCACGGCCAGCAAGGTCTGGAAGGGCACCATGGTTTCGTAATCTTCGCAATAGTCGCCGCAGATCATCAAAATCTTCTTCGCTGTCATAGGTCAGTGTCCTGGTCGGTAGGTTGAGAGGGCCAAACCATTGTGCAGCGCGACAAGGCATATGCCAATCATGGAAAGCGCCGAGCTTGTGCTCGTGCAATGTCATCAAACGTCCATAAAAAAAGCGCCCAGCTCTGCTGCGGGCGCGTAAGAATGACTTGGAGCCATCGCAAAACCTATGTGTTAAAACTTGTAGGTGACGTAGAGGAAGGGCACGATGGGATCCAGCGTCAGGCGTGTTTTGGATAAGGCGACCTTGTTGCCGTTAACCGTGGTGGTCAGCTTGGCGTCGGTCTTCATCGGGATATAGGAGACGGAGAAGGTGAGTCCCCAATTTTTGTCGATGGCGTAGTTGGCGCCGACGTTGAAGACGGGCGCCCATTGGCTGTCGATCTTGGCCGTGGTTTTGGAGGCACCTGGCGGAATGTTGAGCTTGTGACCCAAGGTTTCTTGCAGCCCGCTGGTTAAGCGTACGTTACGAAACTGCGAGTAGGTGACACCCAGACCGAGAGAGACGCGAAACTTGTCATCTGCATTGCCAAAAAAGTATTTACCCAACAGCGATGGTGCATAGAGTTTGGCGGTGCCCAGCTCGCCAACGGGCTTCAAGGTACCAGCGCCATCTAGCCTGAGGCGCGGTGGCACGCCCAGCACGCCCTCGATTGCCCAGTTATCGGTCAGGAAGTAGTGCGCGTTCAGGCCGAGTGTGGTGGTGCTGTTGAGCGATGCGCCCGAGCCCTCCACCACGCGCTGCACGGGTTCAACAAAGGACAGCGGCTTGCTTTTGTCTTGTGGTGCGTAGTGCAGTGCGCCAGCACCCAGCACCCAGTCACCGGCCTTTTGCGCATAGGCACTGCTGGCGAGTAAGGCCGTGGCGGCCACCATGATCCATTTTTTTGCCTGAGTCATCACTTGTCTCCTTGTGTACGAGCTTGAACGGTGATCGAAAACTGCCTTGTTGAAGACCCAGCATACGAAGCACGCCAGCGCTTGTCGACGGGGTAAGCGCCAAATTTTGATAAAAAAAGCACAGTCGTGCATATTTTTACCAATCAAGGGAAACTACGAGGAGAAACAAAGGGCTAGCATCGTGTATAGATGGCTGCCTTTACCCCGGTGCGCGAGGTGGCTGTCTTGCGCACCGGGGGATAGGTTTTAAAAGTTGTGACGCAGGCCAACGTCAAAGCCCGATGCATTGCCACCTGCAACAGGGGTGGGGCCATTTAACGCGCCGGATGCTACGGGGAGGCCCACGCTGCCACGGTTGTCCACATAGCTGTACGTGCCGTAGAGCGCGGTGCGTTTGGACAAGTTGTGCACGTATCCCGCAGCGTATTTGTACGATGTGCTGCCGCTGACATCGTTGCGCGTCAGGCGCATCACGCTCATGGGGATGTGGTGTGCGCCGACCTTCCAGATGGCGCCTACCTGTGCAAAGCGTATGCGATTCGCTTCATCAAGCGTCGCCATGCGGTTGCCTGTTCGGTTTTCGCCCAGCAGCAGCATCAGCTTGTGGCCTTGCCAGGTGTAGGCGCCCGCTATGTTGAACTGGGTGTAGCTGTCTGCTGCCTTGTTGCGCGTGGTAGCCAGCGCCATGGCGGTATCCCAGCCATGGCCGCCATAGCCAAGGCGTGCGCCATAGACTTGACCGTCTTGGCGTTCGGGGCCAGGGCCGTTTTCGCCAAAGGCGACCATGCTCTGGAAGAACAGGCCCTTGCAAGCGGGGCCGGAGCAGCCGGGCGAAAAGTAGCCCACGCTATTGGACGCACGAAACGCTGTAACCGTGGTGCCGTGAAGCACATGGGCGCTCATGCCCACGCCTACTCGGAAGGGATCGTACAAAAACAGGTTCCAGAAGGCGGGTGAATAGTCACGGCCCAGACGTACTTCGCCCCATTGCGGGCTTTGCAAATACATAAAGGATTTGCGGTTAAAAGTAAGACCACTTGTGCTGACAGAACCCGAGGTTTGGTTGTTGGTGTTAGTAGCTTGGCCGGAGCCGGTGTCGGCGCCCAGGCCAGCCTCCAGATCGAAGCCCGCACGCAAGCCTTCTCCCAGTACCTCTTGGCCTTTAAAGCCGATGCGGCTGGCTTGGTTGCCACTGCTGGTGAGCATGAGGCGCGATCCTGCGCCTTCGCCCCGGTACGAGGAAACAGCCAAATCCATCACGCCATAGATCTGCACTGACGACTGTGCCCAGCTGCTAAAAGATACGCTTGCACATGCGAGCACGCTGATCAATTGTTTTGTACGACCCATTTTTATCTCCTTGAAAACGCGAATCAAGCTATCTACAGAAAACGCAAGAACTCAAAGGTGGCCGGGTGTGGCGAGCGCGCACTGCCTCAGGTGATAAGCCCGGCTGAACTAAGCACGGTGCCCATAAAGCGGGTGCACTAAGCCACACCACCTGCGGGTGCAGGTGGCGTCGGCAGGTTGGTTTGCTGCTGGGGCCCGGCGGGCCGTTATCAGTTGTCGGGCTGGTAGTTGATGGACTTGAGCAGAGCTGCCTGCTTTTGCGTCGCATCCTTCAGATCTGCCACCATCTCATCGGTGGTGACGGGTAGGCCGGGCTCCATGCCCAGCAAGTGGATTTGCTGGCGTGCCGATTCCTTTTGCAGGTGCGCCAAGCTAACAGCGCGCACCTTTTGCTGGATGGCTGCAGGCACATCGGGCCGCGACCACACAGCGAACCAGCCCGGCTTGGCCAGCTGTGGGTAGCCTTGCTCAGTAAAGGTGGGTACATCGGGCAGGGCGGAAAGGCGCGTGGGATAGGCCACGGCTAAGGCTTTGATCTTGCCGCTTTTGACCAAGGGTCCTGAGGTGGTCAGGCCATCAAACATAAAGGGTATATGTCCGCCCATGACATCGGCTAACGCAGGGGGCGACCCCTTGTAGCCCACATGGCGCATGGTGACACCGGTGAGCTGGCCCAGCAGCATGCCAGAGGTGTGGGCCTTGAAGCCGGTCGCGTATGAGGCGAACTCCACGCCGCCGGGTTGTTTTTTTGCGTACTCGACCCAGTCTTTGATGTTGGTGACGGGCAAATCCTTGTTGGCGACAAACACCAAGCCAGTGCGCGTGAGCTGGGCCAAGGGCGTTAGATCTTTGAACGGGTCGTAGTTCACCTTCTGTGCCAATGGGGCCTCGCTCAATGCGCCATCTTGGATGACCAGGAAGGTATAGCCGTCCTTGCCCTTGGAGGTGAGTTCGTTGATGGCGATAGCGCCTGATGCACCGGCCTTGGATTCCACGATGACGGGCTGCCCCAGGCTTTCATGCAGGCCGACGGCCAGCACGCGGGCTAGAGCATCTGCGCTGCCGCCTGCGGGGCCGGCAACGATCAAGCGGATGGGTTTGCTAGGCCAGGCGGGCTGGGACTGTGCAGGGGCAGCCAGCGCAGCTGCGACGAGCGTGATTGCCAGCGCAGCCAGGCGGCGGCTGAGGTGGCGACTTGTGGGTGCTTGCAGTGCAGTATTGTTCATGTTTGTCTCCTGTGGGGCGGGTCAGGCTCAGGGCGTGGTGCTTTGCGGGTCTGTCCGTTTTTTATCCGCTGTGAGTGGTTGTTTACACGGCTTGCGTCTGCTGAGCCAAGCGCAATACGTCGTCAACCAGCGTTTGCGCTTGCGGCCATGGGCCGTGACCTGAATTGGGGTTGAGATGCCCCACTGGGCCCAGCTCCACCAGCTGGCTGCCCCAGTCAGCGGCAAAGCGGCGGGCTCGGTCCAGCTGGGTCAGTGGATCGTTGCTGCTCGCTGCCAGGATGCTGGGGAAGGGCAGGCGCGTGCGCGGGATGGGTGCCCAGCCATTGGCGGCCAGCTGGTCTTTGGTGGGATAGCCTGCCGGCATCTGCGTCTCTACATCGGCAGGGGCTGCCAGCAAAGCGCCCATAATTGGGCGGGTGCTGCGCTGTGCCCAGTGGGCCACCATCATGCAGCCAGCACTGTGCGCGACGATGAGTACTGGCCCTTCAATGGCGGCCAAGGCGCGGTCGATGGCATTCAGCCGCGCTTGGCAGCTGAGCTTGTCTTGCTCTAGCGGCGGCACGGTGACGGCATTTGGCAGCTCTTTGGCCAGCAGGGTTTGCCAATGCGCTTCTACATGGTCGCGCAGGCCGGGGACGATCAATACGGTAGGCGGTGTCATCTGGTGCTGTTCTTAGTACGTGGAGTCGCCCATGATGGCTGTGCGCTCCATTTTGCGGTGGCAGGGCTCGTAGTCCATTACGGCGTAGTGTTGGGTGGAGCGGTTGTCCCAGAAAGCGACACTGTTTTTCTCCCAGCGGAAGCGCACCTGGTACTCGGGGATCATGGCCTGGCTAGTCAGGTAGTTCAGCAACTGCGACGAGCCCGGCGCTTTGTCCAGCCCATATCGGACATTAGCCGGGGTGTTGTAGTTGGTGAAGTGGGTGGTAAAGCTGCTATTGACGAAGAGAATCTTCTCACCCGTCTCCGGGTGGATGCGTACCACGGGGTGCTCGGCATCGGGGAACTGCTCCTTGAGCGCCAGGCGCTTTTCAATCGGCATGGGTGCGCCGAAGCTTGACTCAATGCTGTGGCGCGCGCGCAGAGGGGCAATTTTGGCCTTGATGTCGTCAGGCAGCTTGTCATAGGCCATGACCATGTTCACCCACATGGTGTCACCGCCAATGGGTGGGCATTCCACACAGCGCAGAACGCAGCCCAGTGGTGGTTGGTCGCGCCACGTGGCGTCGGTGTGCCAGGAGTTTTCGTGGCGTTCTGGCGGGCTGTTAGGCGTTTTGTAGATTTGCACTAGGCCGGGGTGATCCGGATGGCTGCCGACAACGGGGTGATCTTCCAGCTCCCCAAATCGGCGCGCAAAGGCGACATGCTCTGCGCGCGTAATGTCCTGGTTGCGGAAGAAAATCACCCGATGTTTGAGCAGAGCTTGGCGCACTTGCGACAGCAGATCTTCATCCTCTGCGACGGCTCCAAGGTGCACGTTGGACAGCTCTGCGCCAATGCTGCAATTGAGCTGATTGACGACGATGGACCGGGTGAGGGAGGTTGAACGGACGATGGCAGGGCCTGTCCCCAATTCATTCTTCATTCGGTTTGTCTCCTTATAGAATGGTTCTTCCACAAGAGTGTGGAAATTCCCCGCCATCCGTGCTTGTCAAAACATGACTGGCGCTTTGCAATTAGTGCCAACTAGGTATTTCCATGGCGTCACTTGTACGCGCTGCCTGCCTGACCAATTACGCTGAAGTTGCAACGGCTTCGGGGCTTAATCCTGCGCGCATGCTGTTCGATGTGGGCCTGAGCCCCAGCGTGCTGGATGACCCGGATCTGATGATCCCCGTCGATAAGGTGGGGCGTCTATTGCAGAATTCGGCCTTGGTATCGGGTAGTGAGAGTTTTGGTCTGCGCATGGCGCGCACGCGCCTGCTGTCCAATATGGGGCCGGTAGGTTTGCTGATGCGCGATCAGGAGACGCTGCGCGACTCGCTCCAGTTGCTGGTGCGCCACTTGGCGATGCTGAATGGCGCAATGACCTTAGCCGTTGAGGAGCAGGGCGATACGGTGCTGATCCGTGAGCTGCTGCTGGCCGGTGGTGCACACGAGCCCACGCGCCAGCGGGTAGAGCTGGCGCTAGGCGTGATGGTGCGGGCTATACGTCAGCTGATTGGGCGTGACTGGCAGCCCCGTTTGGTGTGTTTTGAGCATGCCCCCCCGCGTGATATGGCCATGCATACCCAGATGTTTGGTCCGCGCGTGGAGTTCAACCATGAGTTCAACTGCATCATCTGCGCCAAATCGGACTTGGATGCGCGCAATGAGTTTGCTGACCCCGCCATGGTGCGCTATGCGCAAAAGTTGCTGGAGCAGGCGGCACCAGTCAGCGGTGAGGCCGTGTTGGATGACGTGCGCCGTACCATTGTGCTGCTGCTGCCCACAGGCCGTTGCAGCATCGAAAAAGTGAGCGAGCATTTGGGTGTGGTGCCGCGTACTATTCAGCGTCGCTTGACCGACAAAGACCAGAGTTTTTCGGGTCTGATGAACGATATCCGCAAAGAGCTGGCCGCGCGCTATGTGTTCCAAACCAACCGATCGTTGACCGAGATTGCGGAGCTGCTGGGCTTTACTGCACCCAGCAGCTTCTCGCGCTGGTACCTGACCCAGTTTGGCTGCAGCGCCAAAGAAAGCCGCGCCAAAGGTTCGGACCGTAGCAGCGGCGATTAAAAAACGCGGACTGGTGCTGGCCGCGTTGCCAAAGGCTTGGGTAGCCATTCGTATGAGCTGCTTAGTTCGTTGCCAGTTTTAGCGTGCCCATGATCTTGCGGTTTTGCTCTACCGTGGCCAGCATTTTTTGCTGCAACTCTTGCTGTGTGCTAGATGGCGGGGTATCAAAGCCTTGCGCTGCCAGTTGAGATTGGAACTTGCTGGAGCGAGTGATGGTTTCCATCTCTTGGCGTATACGCTGCATCAGCGGTGCTGGCATGCTGCTCAGTACAAAGAGTCCAACGCTCGCATCTGGCATGACGAAATCAGGCATGTTTTGCTCTGCAAAGCTAGGTACATCGGGCAGCAACCGGGAGCGAGTGGAGGAGACTACGCCCAGCGCTTTAATCTTGCCAGCCTTGATCAAGGTGGCGGCATTGGTCACCACTTCAAAGCTGAGTTGTACCTGATTACCCATTAGATCGACCATGGCGGGGGCTGAGCCCTTATAGGGAACGATTGTGACTTTGTTGCCGCTTTTCTCGCTCAGTAACTGGCCCAGCAGCTCCGAGCGGGTGCCTGGTGTCAGGTTGGCAATGTTCACGGGGTCTTTACTCTGGCGCGCATAGTCCAGAACGTCCTGTATCTTGGTAGCCGGGAAGTTTTGGTTGGCTACCAGCATGTGGACCATGTTGGCTACATCCGACACATAGGTAAAAGTTTTGTGTACATCAAATGGCGTTTTGACGGTAAGTGGAAAATCCGTCCACACGCTGGATGGCGCCACCATCAGGGTATGGCCATCCGCTGGCGCAGCCATGACAGTGCGCTCTGCAATCACTGCTGAGCCGCCGGGTTTGTTTTCGACGATTACGACCTGCCCCAAATTGGCTTGCAGGTGCTCGGCTAGCAAGCGGGCTACGCCATCGGTGATGGCGCCTGGTGGCGCGGGCACGATGATGCGGATCTGTTTGGTTGGCCAGTTCTGGGCGTGCGCAATAGATGCAGCGAACAGACTTAAGCAGGCAATGGCGGCGCTTGCGCGCAGGCGATGCATGAAGTTTCGCATGATGTTCTCCTGTGCAGTGAGCGGTTTAAATCGTGAAGATGGAGGAGCCCGTGGTCTTGCGGCCTTCCAAATCGCGATGGGCTTGTACCGCGTCTTCTAGTGCATAGCGCTGGTTAATCCCAATGCGTATGCGGCCGCTGGCGACATGGCCAAACAGCTCGTCTACCAGTTGGGCTTTTTCTACCGGGTCGGCAATGTAGTCGGCCAGACCAGGGCGGGTGACATAAGCTGAGCCCTTGCGCGCCAGAATGGCAGGGTCAAACGGCGGGATCTTGCCGGACGCTGTGCCCACGCACACCAGCAGGCCGCGACGCTTGAGTGAATCCAACGAGCCCATGAAGGTGTCCTTGCCCACGCTGTCAAAAACGACGGACACACCTTTGCCATCGGTCAGCTCACGCACACGGGTGGGCACGTCCTCGCGGGTGTAGTAGACGATCTCATCGCAGCCGTGCGCGCGGGCGATCTCTGCCTTGGCTTCGCTAGATACGGTCCCAATCACCTTCAGACCCAACAGCTTGGCCCATTGCGACACGATCAGGCCCACGCCACCAGCTGCCGCGTGCAGCAAAATAGTTTCGCCTTTTTCAAATGGGTAGATCTTGCGGCACAAGTAGGCGGCAGACAGGCCGCGCATGGTCATGGCGGCGGCTTGTTCGCAGCTGATGGCGTCGGGCAGTTTGATCAGCGGTGCGGCGTCAATCAAGCGCGCAGTGCTGTAGGCGCCCAGCGTGTTGGTGAAGCCTGTGTAGGTCACGCGGTCGCCCACTTTCAGGTTGTGCACGCCTTCGCCAACCGCCTCAATCACGCCCGATGCCTCGTTACCCAAACCACTGGGTAATGGCACGGGGTAGATGCCGCTGCGAAAGTAGGTGTCGGCAAAGTTCAGGCCTACGGCGACATGGCGTAGTCGCACCTGACCTTTGCCGGGGGTGCCCACTTCAGTTTTCTCAAAGCGCATGACTTCAGGGCCACCCACTTCATGGAATTTCACAACGGTTGTCATTTTTGTCTCCTGTACTTATTCATCGAAACTGCCGCTGGCCCATTAGCGGCGCAGCGTGGGAATTGGCGTGAGCGATCAGCGCTGCAGAGCTCAAACCACGGATCCATGATGGATGGGCGCAATAGCCTGCACTTCGCGCTTCATGACTGCGACTTGGCAATTGGTGACTGCTACAGGTCAGCAAAAACCCGCAGTTGCGAATGAGATGAGGTTGAGAGTGGCGGTGATCAGAGGCAGGTTTTTGTATTGTGTGTGGCCATTGGAGAAGATATTTTCTTTGCTGAATTACGCCCGTTGTCGCGAATGAAAAAGCGGTTGTCTTGAAATGCAAAGTGGTGTGTGCATGGGC
>JAVXMM010000031.1:30826-41932 GCA_036646255.1 Comamonas sp. | reverse complement strand
ATGCCCCGGATTGCAAATCCGGTTAGACCAGTTCGACTCTGGTTCGCGCCTCCAGTATTGAGACATTAAAGCCCTGTAGATTTTAGAATCTGCAGGGCTTTTGTTTTTTTAGGTAGTTTTCACTCAAGTGAAGTTGAATGTGGCGTAAAAAATGGGTGTAAAAAAGGAGCCAGAGTGGATGTCATACGTACATCCTTCACTCATGGCTCCCTTAAGAGGGCTGTTTGACGCATAAGTTATTGCTGGCAGCCTCCTAGATTTGGCAGTGCTATTTACTTTAGCGACAGAACCCAGTTCGCCAGGGTTTTGGCATCTGCTTCGCTCACTTGCGTATTGGCAGGCATAGGTACAGGACCCCAGACGCCGGAACTGCCTTTGACGATTTTTTGTGCCAGCATATCAGCAGCACCAGCTTGTCCGCCAAATTTGTTGGCAATATCTTTGAATGAGGGGCCCACCACTTTCTTGTCAACCGAATGGCAGGCCATGCAGTTTTTGGATTGGGCAAGTGCCTGATCAGCCCACGCTGGAGCACTGGCCGAAACCGCCAGTGCCGTGGCAATCAGAATACGTTTCATCGTGCAATCTCCTTGGCTTGAGTTACATTAATTCTAATGCTCTCCGAGTAGGAGCATGAGTGCGCAGAGAGGTTCCGCGTGTAGGAGGAGATTGTCATGTATTTTCTGATTTTGGGTGTGATACTTCTGTTGTTGAAGTACCTGGAAATTGGTCCGGTGGCCATGTGGTCATGGTGGACAGTGCTGGCGCCCTTTGGTCTTGCGGTACTGTGGTGGGCTTGGGCCGATTGGTCTGGCTATACCAAGCGCAAAGCCATGGAGCAAGAGGACGCCAAGAAGCTAGCGCGTATCAACAAGGCCAAAGAGGCCATGGGGCAAGGCGTACGCCGCCGCCGTTAAGCCCTTTGCACATGCGCACCGCAATAGCCGCCAGACCAGGCGGTTTTTTGTTGGTGATTGCAGCTATGAATCTGCGGTGCTATGCAATGGGCCTGCGTAAATGGTTAATAGTGCCGTGCCTGTTGATAGGGGGCTTAGGATCCTGGGTGCTGCGATGGACACATTGCGTGGGTCATAATCAATTTTAAAAGATCGCAAACACGTTCTAACACTGGCGCATGCTCAAAAGGCCTGTGCCCACTTGCCCTCCAGCCACTGGCCATCGCCTTTATGCGCACCGTGCAGGGCAGTTTTACTTTTTACTGTTTATCTGTTTCGTACACCACGATGCCTGCTTACCGTTCCAAAACCTCTACCGCCGGCCGCAATATGGCGGGTGCCCGTTCGCTGTGGCGTGCCACTGGCATGAAAGATGATGACTTCTCCAAACCCATCATTGCTGTTGTTAATTCGTTCACGCAATTTGTTCCTGGCCACGTTCACTTAAAAGACCTTGGTCAGTTGGTCGCTCGCGAGATCGAAGCCGCTGGCGGCGTCGCCAAGGAATTCAACACCATTGCCGTTGACGACGGCATTGCCATGGGTCATGACGGCATGCTGTATTCGCTGCCCAGCCGCGAAATCATTGCCGACTCGGTCGAGTACATGGTGAACGCACACTGCGCTGATGCGATGGTCTGCATCTCCAACTGCGACAAAATTACCCCTGGGATGTTGATGGCCGCCATGCGCCTGAATATCCCGGTTGTGTTCGTCTCCGGTGGCCCGATGGAAGCGGGCAAGGTCAAGTTGGCTGTGCCAGCCGCCGACGGCAGCAAGACCATCCAGATCAAGAAGCTCGACTTGATCGACGCCATGGTTATGGCAGCCGACGACAAGGTGAGCGATGCCGATGTCGCTGAAGTGGAGCGCTCCGCTTGCCCAACCTGCGGCTCCTGCTCCGGTATGTTCACTGCCAATTCAATGAATTGCCTGGCTGAAGCGCTGGGCCTGGCGCTGCCGGGCAACGGCACCGTGGTGGCAACCCACGCGGACCGTGAGCAACTCTTCAAGCGTGCCGGCCGCTTGGCTGTTGAGTTGTGCAAGCGATATTACGAGCAGGAAGATGCATCCATCCTGCCACGCTCGGTGGGCTTCAAGGCGTTTGAGAATGCCATTACGCTCGACATCGCCATGGGTGGATCGACCAACACAATCTTGCACCTGCTGGCGATTGCACAGGAGGCTGAGATCGATTTTTCGATGACCGACATTGACCGCCTCTCTCGTACCGTGCCCCAGCTGTGCAAGGTGGCCCCCAATACCAACAAGTACCACATCGAAGATGTGCATCGCGCAGGCGGCATCATGGCGATCCTTGGCGAGCTGGATCGCGCAGGCAAGCTGCACACCGATGTGCCGACCGTGCATGCCAAGACCATGAAGGAGGCGCTGGAGCAGTGGGATATCACCCGCACGCAAGACGAAGCTGTCAAGACTTTCTACATGGCAGGCCCGGCTGGTATCCCCACCCAGGTGGCATTTAGCCAAAACACCCGCTGGCCTAGCTTGGATATGGATCGTGCCGAAGGCTGCATCCGCTCGTACGAGCACGCCTTCTCTAAAGAGGGCGGGCTGGCGGTGCTCAAGGGCAATATCGCGCTCGACGGTTGCGTGGTGAAAACAGCAGGCGTGGATGATTCCATCCTGGTGTTTGAGGGCCCGGCCCATGTGGTGGAGTCGCAAGACGAAGCGGTGGAGAACATCTTGGCGGATCAAGTCAAGGCCGGCGATGTAGTTGTCGTGCGCTACGAAGGCCCCAAAGGAGGCCCCGGCATGCAAGAGATGCTCTACCCTACCAGCTACATCAAATCTAAGGGTTTGGGCAAGGCTTGCGCGTTGCTGACAGATGGCCGCTTCTCAGGCGGCACTTCGGGCCTGTCGATTGGCCACTGCTCACCTGAGGCTGCAGCAGGCGGAGCCATCGGTTTGGTGAAAAATGGCGATCTCATCCGTATCGACATTCCAAACCGCACCATTGACGTGCTGGTCAGCGATGAAGAGTTGGCCAAGCGCCGCGAAGCGCAGGCCGCACTGGGCTGGAAACCCGTTAAGCCACGCCCCCGCAAGGTGTCCACAGCGCTCAAGGCCTATGCCAAGCTCGTCACATCGGCTGACAAGGGTGCGGTGCGTGATGTGTCTTTGCTCGATTAAGACACTGAGCTTTCCCGTAAATCCATAAAAAACCGCCCCCAGGCAACAAGCCTGCGGGCGGTAAATTTTTACCTTGAAGCGGGTAAGCGTACGTGCATAGAACTTGTGGCGAATGCCAAAGTTGAAATCACGCTCACCCATGCACCCACCTGCTTTTGACTAGCTCCTTGTCGTTCTGCTCTTGATGACAGGTGTGTAGAAATTGGTGCGCTTGGGGAGCGGTAGCCGCCCACAGACAGGGCAGTTAGAGCGAGCTGGTTTTAGCTAAAGTCATCCAGCACTGCGCCCTTGCTGGCGCTAGATGCGTTGTGCGCAAACTTGGCAAGCACGCCGCGGGTGTAGCGTGGCTCCGGCTTCTTCCAGACTGCGCGGCGTTTGGCCAGTTCGGCGTCATCCACGTTTAGGTTCAGCAGCAGTTGGTGGGCATCGATAGTGATGGCGTCGCCTTCGTGGATCAACGCAATATTGCCGCACTCATAGGCCTCGGGCGCCACATGGCCGACCACCATGCCCCAGGTGCCGCCGGAGAAGCGTCCGTCTGTGATAAGGCCCACACTCTCGCCCAAGCCTGCTCCAATCAGCGCGCCGGTCGGGGCTAGCATCTCGGGCATGCCGGGGCCACCCTTGGGGCCCAAATAGCGGAGCACCATCACGTCGCCGGCCTGGATCTTGCCATCCAAAATGGCTTGCAGTGCAGATTGCTCATCGTCAAACACGCGTGCTGGGCCGGTGATGACAGGGTTCTTCAAACCTGTGATCTTGGCCACGCAGCCTTCAGGGCTCAGGTTGCCCTTCAAGATGGCCAAGTGGCCTTCGTTGTACATGGCGTTATCAATATTGCGGATCACGTCTTGGTCCGCAGCTTGGTTGGGTACATCGGCCAGGGTCTCGGCAATTGTCTTGCCGGTGATGGTGATGCAGTCGCCATGCAGCAGGCCAGCGTTCAACAAGATCTTCATCACTTGCGGAATGCCGCCTGCACGGTGCAGGTCTACGGCCAGGTATCTGCCGCTGGGCTTCAAATCGCAGATCACCGGTGTGCGCTTGCGGATGCGTTCAAAGTCGTCAATGCTCCACTCCACCTCTGCCGCATGGGCAATGGCCAAAAAGTGCAGCACGGCGTTGGTCGATCCACCTGTGGCCATGATGACGGCGACGGCGTTTTCTATCGACTCTTTGGTGACGATGTCGCGCGGCTTGATGTCATTCTTGATAGCCTCAATCAGTACCTTGGCCGACTCCTTGGCCGAGTTTTGCTTCTCGTCATGCGGGTTGGCCATGGTGCTGGAGTAGGGCAGGGACAGGCCAAGCGCCTCAAAGGCCGAGCTCATGGTGTTGGCGGTGTACATGCCGCCGCACGATCCTGTGCCGGGGATGGCGCGTTTCTCGATCTCTTTAAGATCAAAGTCGCTCAACTTGCCAGCGGCGTTTTCACCCACTGCCTCAAACACGCTGACGATGTTTAAATCTTGGCCCTTATAGTTGCCGGGCAAGATGGTGCCGCCGTAAACGTAGATGGAGGGCACATTGGCACGCAGCATGCCCATCATGCCGCCGGGCATGTTTTTATCGCAGCCACCCACCACCAGTACGCCGTCCATCCACTGGCCTTGCACGGCGGTTTCGATGCAGTCCGATATCACCTCGCGGCTGACCAGCGAGAACTTCATGCCCTCGGTGCCCATGGCCATGCCGTCCGATATGGTTGGCGTGCCAAACACCTGGGCATTGCCGCCCGATTCTTCAATGCCGGCAATTGCTGCATCGGCCAGCTTTTGCAGGCCAGCGTTGCAGGGCGTGATGGTGCTGTGACCGTTGGCCACACCCACCATGGGCTTGCTGAAGTCTTCCTCCTGGTAGCCCAGCGCGTAGTACATCGACCGATTGGGTGCCCGCGCCTTGCCTTGGGTGATGTGGGCTGAGCGCGCGTTGGCGGGTTTGATCGGAATGATTTTTTTGTCTGCCATGATGGTCCTTGTGGAGCTTGTAGGTGTAGGGGGATGCCGTGAGCAAAAGCCGGGCGGCATACCCTGTGAGTATGCGTTGCCCAGGCGGTGCGGGGCAACTGCCGTAGTCACCTAGATTCTAGGTGTGTATTGGAATAAGAATGCACCCATCTAGCGACTGGCGGGCGGTAGCAGCTATCAAATAGAGAGTGGTAGATATGCTTGCGCCAATGATGTCTTTGGGTGTTGCCATAATGCCGCTTCTCAAAGCACCATTCAGGGGAACGCCATGCGCGCATTGTTATCCGCCAACTACCGCCTTGTGTGGGCGAGCGCGCTGCTGTGCGCGGCTGCACTGGGTACACCCACCGCCCATGCACAAGATAAGGCAGATAGCTACCCGCGACGCCCGGTTAAATTGATCGTGCCGTTTGCGCCCGGCGGCTCGACAGACATCGTTGCGCGGCTGGTAGCGGATGCCATGCACACCTCATTAGGTCAGCCCGTAGTGGTGGACAACCGCGCTGGGGCTGCGGGCCTGATTGGCGCCGATGCTGTGGCCAAGGCCGCACCCGATGGCTATACGATTGGTGTGGGGACCATCAGTACCTTGGCGGTAAACACCGTGGTTTTGAAAAGCGCCCGCCACGATCCGCTGACCGCATTTGCGCCTATAACTACGCTGGCGCAAATACCCTCGGTGTTTTCCGCACATCCTTCGATGGGCGTGAGCGATTTCCAAAGCTTTGTTGCCACAGTGCGCGCGCAGCCTGATCACTACACGATTGGCTCGTCCGGCGTGGGCTCTATCGGCCATCTGATTGCAGAGTCCATGAACGAAACGCTGGGCATTCGCCTGCGCCATATCCCCTATAAAGGCCAAGGACCGGTGGTGAACAGTGCACTGGCGGGGGAGACTCAGGTGCTGAGCGATCAGTACCCATCTTCTGCTGCACTTGTGCAATCCGGCAAGCTAGTGCCTTTCGCCGTAGCTGCCCACCAGCGCCTACCGGCGCTGCCGCAGGTGCCCACCTTGGCTGAGCAGGGCTACCCCGCACTCAACCGTTTAGCCATCACCTGGTTCGGCTTGGTGGCGCCGGCGGGCACGCCGCCAGCGGTGGTCGAAAAGCTCAACCACGCAGCACACGCCGCCTTGAGATCCCCCGCCTTGCAAGAGCGATTGCAACAACTGGGTGTACAGCCCTTGGGTAGCACACCTGCGGAGTTTGCAACGCTGATTGAGGACACCCGTGCGCAGATAGAAAAAATTGTGGCGAAGCGCAAGATTGCGCTGGATTGATCTGCGGCTGCGCTGTCATGGTCGAGTCTTAAATTGCGTTGGTGACGTTTGAAAATGTTTGGTAAAGCGCTGGCTGTTTTTTCGGCACGGGGCTACAATCCGCGCCATTCATCACTAAGGAGTGTTCCTGTGGATTTACCGAGTTGTTGGCAAACCGCCAACCGACCACAGGCAAGGTAATCGCAAACGCCTCAGCTTTGCGCGCTGCCTTGCCTAACCAGGCGGGCAGCTTGTATGTGTTGCAGACGTTTTAAACGCGCGCTGTAGACACAGCACATGCATCCCATCCCATATTTCTTGCCTTAACGCCAGCGCTGTTTTTGCGACCATTGGTGTTGGGTGTGGGAGCAATTTATGCAATTGCGTATCGCATCGTGTGCCGTGCTTTTTGCACCATGGCACAAGCCTGCGCTGTATATCTGCAGGCTGCGTAAGAGCGCTCTCGCGTTGCAGAGCGCGCGGCAGCCACCGGTGCCTGCTTTGCGTCGACATGCTTTTATCGAATCAGGCGCATCAGCAGTAGCTGCGCTGGATCCATTCAGTCGCCCCGCCTTCCTTCACTAGCGCTTGCGTACATTCATCGCGCTAGAGCGATAGCATCGATCGTGCGCAGGCTGGGTTTGGGATTGCACACGCCATCAGGCATGGTTTAGGCGTGCCCGGCGAGAGGGGAATTGTCATGTTGAACTGGCTCAAAAATGGATTCGTAAACTTCCTGCGCTCACGTCATTGGGGGCAGCATTTTCGCCGTCTACCCATGTTCGATCCATTGGCCAAGATGCCTGTAGACGCGGGTATTCCTTCGGCAATGAGCGAGCGGCTGCGGACGGCGGCTTGTACAGCGGAAGGGGATCTGCTGCAAAGCCTGCACAGCAGTGCGCAGGGGCTGGATGCTGATCAGGTGCATGCAGCCCGAGCAGTAGTAGGCTGGAATACGATTGCACAAGACAAGCCTATGTCAGCGGCCGAGCATTTGTGGCTGTGCTTTCGAACACCGTTTAATCTGCTGCTCACTTTGCTGGCTATCGTGTCTTGGGTGACTGATGATCTCAAGGCAACCATGGTGATAGGTTCTATGGTGGCCATCGCAACCGTGCTGCGCTTTTGGCAAGAGGGGCGGGCCAACAAGGCGGCTGCATCGTTGCAGGCCATGGTGTCAAACACCGCGACGGTAATGCGCCGCGGCACTGGCCATAAACCGGAAGCAGACGCTCCGCAAGACGCGCGACCCTCTCGCTTTCCACCAATGTTCGCTGCGTTGGAGCTACCGGTGCGGGAGTTGGTGCCTGGCGACATCATCAAGCTGTCAGCAGGCGATATGGTGCCTGCTGACTGCCGATTGCTGGCGGCCAAGGATTTGTTCCTGGCTCAATCAGCAATGACAGGTGAATCCATGCCCGTTGAGAAATATGCGCAGCTGCAGAGCGAGGATTTGAGTAACCCGGTCGAACTTGAAAACATTGTTTTCATGGGCACCAATGTGGTGTCTGGTGCGGGCGTGGCTGTGGTGTTAACTACAGGCAACCATACCTATTTGGGTGCGCTGGCGGGCAAGGCAACGGCTATGGAGCGCGCGCCGACTGCGTTTCAGACGGGTGTCAACAAAGTCAGCTGGGTCTTGATCCGTTTCATGCTGGTGATGGTGCCTCTGGTGTTTGCTATCAACGGCTTTACCAAGGGCGACTGGAGCGAGGCATTGCTGTTCGCGCTTTCGGTGGCGGTAGGGCTGACGCCAGAAATGCTGCCCATGATTGTGACGGCTACCCTGGCAAAGGGGGCGGTGTATTTGTCGCGCAAGCAAGTCATCGTCAAAAGGCTGGATGCGATCCAGAATTTTGGTGCGATGGATGTGCTGTGCACCGACAAGACCGGAACGCTCACACAGGACAAGATTTTTCTGTCGCGCCACCTCAATGCCTGGGGTGATGAGTCGCAATATGTGCTGGATATGGCCTACCTGAACAGCTACTACCAGACGGGGCTAAAAAACCTGCTGGATGTAGCGGTGCTGGAGCATGGGGAGCTGAGCAGTGCGGTACAGGCCTACACCAAGGTGGATGAAGTGCCCTTTGATTTTGTGCGCCGGCGTATGTCGGTGGTGGTGAGCAAGGGAGGCGACAAACACACGGTGATTACCAAGGGTGCGGTTGATGAGGTGCTGCAGGTTTGCACGGCGGTACGTGCTGCTGATAGCCAGATAGCACTGGATGCTGCATTGCGCGCGCGCATCGTGGCGACCACTGAGGAGTTGAATGGCCAGGGTTTGCGCGTAGTAGCTGTAGCAACCCGCGATACAGCGGCTGGACAGCACAGCTATGGCGTGGCTGATGAGGCCGATATGGTGTTGTGCGGCTTTGTAGCCTTTATTGACCCACCCAAGGAGAGCACCGCCCCGGCCTTGCAAGCTTTGATTGCACATGGTGTGCAGATCAAGGTGCTGACTGGTGACAACGCAGCTGTCACTGCCAAAGTCTGCAAGGAGGTTGGTATTACCCAGCAGGCCATCATCTTGGGTGGTGAGGTAGAGCAGATGGACGATGCACAACTGGCTCAGGTGGTGGAGAGTCATAACATCTTTGCCAAGCTAAGCCCCGCGCATAAGGAGCGCATTGTGCGCATGCTCAAGACCAACGGCCATGTTGTGGGTTTTATGGGCGATGGCATTAACGATGCAGCAGCTCTGCGCGCCGCAGATATTGGCATCTCAGTCGATACGGCGGTGGATGTGGCGAAAGAAGCTGCCGATATCATCCTGCTGGAAAAGAGTCTGATGGTGCTGGAGCAAGGCGTGCAAGAGGGGCGGCGCACTTTTTCCAATATGCTGAAGTACATCAAGATGACGGCGAGCTCCAACTTTGGCAATGTGTTCTCAGTGCTGGTCGCCAGTGCGTTCGTACCATTTTTGCCCATGCTCCCACTTCAGCTACTGGTGCAAAACCTGGTGTATGACATCTCGCAGACAGCCATCCCGTTTGACAACGTAGATGATGAGTTGATCGCCAAGCCCCAGCGTTGGAACCCTGCCGATGTAGGCCGCTTCATGCTGTTCTTCGGCCCTGTCAGCTCTATTTTTGACATCACCACCTTTGTCGTGATGTGGAAGGTTTTTGGCGCGAACTCTCCAGAGCACCAAACGCTGTTCCAGTCGGGGTGGTTTGTGGTGGGCTTGCTCACCCAGTCGCTGATCGTGCACATGATCCGAACTGGGCGCATTCCTTTTATACAAAGCCGCGCGGCTTGGCCAGTCAGCCTGATGACCTTGGTGGTCATTGCCATTGGCATCTTTTTACCCATGGGGCCGCTGGCGCCGTACTTCAAGCTGCAAGCCTTGCCAGGCATGTACTTTGTGTTCTTGGGGGGCGTGCTGGTGGCCTACATGCTTCTTACGCAAGTCATGAAGAAGTGGTACATCCGTCGCTACGGATGGCAATAGTTAAACGTCAAACAACAATACTGAAAGGACGTCGTGATGCTGGAAGCACAAAAATTTATACAACTGGATTCCCTGCTCAACACCCTGATCAGCTTGGTGGCCGCCTTCGTGTTAGGGGCGCTTATCGGGTTGGAGCGGCAGTACCGCCAGCGCACAGCTGGCTTGCGCACCAATGTACTGGTGGCGGTGGGTGCCGCTATCTTTGTAGATAGTGCGCATACGATTTCCGGTGCTGATGGCGCTGTGCGCGTGATGGCCTATGTGGTCTCGGGTATTGGTTTTTTGGGGGCTGGCGTCATCATGCGCGAGGAGGGAAATGTGCGTGGGCTTAACACTGCGGCAACGCTGTGGGGGTCTGCTGCTGTGGGCGCCGCTGCCGGTGCAGATTTGATCGCGCAGGCGGTGATGGGCACGGTGCTGGTGCTGTCAGCCAATACTTTGCTGCGCCCGCTGGTCAATACCATCAACCGTAAGCCACTGGATGTGGAATCGACTGAAGTGACCAATGCGGTTTTTGTAGTTGCAGAGCGCTTGCACCAGCGCTTAGCGATTGCGATGCTGCAAGATGTGCTGGAGCATGGCGGATACCCACCGGGCGATATCGACATCAAGCCGTTTGGTGATGAAGAGGTGGTGATTGAGGCAACTTTGGCAGCGCAGTCGGTGCAAGGCGACGAGATGGATGCACTGGTGCAGCAGTTGTCGCTCAAGCCTGGCGTTCTCCAGGCATTTTGGAGCCCCAGTACGCATGACTAAATTCGTGCGTAGTGGGTGTGTCGTTAAGGCTCAAACGCAAAGCCCACACCGTATACAGAGCGAATGTGTTCTGTGTCTTCACCCACTACTGTGCGCAGTTTTTTGCGCAGATTTTTGATGTGGCTATCGATAGCGCGGTCGCTTACTTCCAGCGCATCGGCATAGGCCAAGTCCAGCAACTGGCTGCGCGGGTAGATCTTGCCGGGGTGGCGCTGCAAGATGTGCAGTAGCGAAAATTCGCGCCGCGTCAGGCCCAGGTCTTGGCCGCGCCAGCTGGCTTGGCAGGTAGCTTCGTCCAGCCGCCAGTCGGATTGCGGCGCGTCGGAGGTTGCAATGCCCAGCATTGGGTAGCGCCGCAGCACTACTTTGACGCGTGCCACTAGTTCTCGCGGCGAGAACGGCTTGCAGATATAGTCGTCCGCGCCCATCTCTAGGCCAATTAGGCGGTCCACTTCTTCAACTTTTGCAGTCAGGCAAATGACAGGGCATAGTTGGCGCGCACGGCATTCGCGCAAGATGCTCAGCCCATCGGCGCCGGGCAGCATTAAATCTAGGATAGCC
>JAVXMM010000031.1:0-30816 GCA_036646255.1 Comamonas sp. | reverse complement strand
GATAGCCAAAGCAGGCGGCCGGCTGATCAGCGCGGCCAGGGCTTCAGCGCCATTGGCATAGTGCTCGACGGTATAACCGGCGTGCACCAGATAGTCGGTCACGACGGAGGCAATATCTGCTTCGTCTTCGGCATAAATAATGCGAGGCAGGGTAGTGTTCATGGGGAGGTGTCCATCAAAGGCAGGATCAGCGTAACGCGCAGCCCGCCCAAGGCCGAGCTTTGCGCCTGCAGCTGGCCGCCATGGGCCTGCACAATGCTTTTGCAAATAGCCAAGCCCAGGCCAGAGCCGCCGCTGGCTCGGCTGCGCGATGACTCTACGCGAAAGAAGCGCTCAAAAATACGCGGTATGTCAGCGGGCGCCACGCTGGGCGAGCTGTCGTCAATATGCAGCTCAATCCAACGCTGACGACCTTGGGCGGTGGCGCCTTCGCGCAGGCTGGCACTGACATCAACGCGGCCGGGTGCATCGGTGTAGCGCAGGTTGTTTTCAAAAATATTGCTCAGTACCTGGTGCAGCTGCGTTGCGTTGCCTTGTACAAACGCAGCTGGCAAATTTGTGGCTAAAGTCTGTGCAGACGGGAGCGCAATCTGCGCTTGTATAAAGCGGGCCTGTACGGCGTCTACGGCTTCAATAATCAAGGCGCGCACGTCAACCGAGACGGCAGACGCGGCGGTGGGTGCAGTCAGCTGCAATGCAGGCGTGGCATCTGGTGCATGCACGACCAAAGATGAAGGGATGGTGGCGCGCATGTCGCTCACCAGCTGTGTCAAACGCATGATCTGGCGGTGCAGGCGATCGGCTGTGTGCTTGTCAAATTGCCGAATACCGTCCTGCACAGCTTCAATCTCGGCACGTACGGCGGCCAGTGGTGTGCGCAGCTCATGCGCTACCTGGGTCAGCCAATCGTGCTGTTGGGCCTGCGCTTGAAATAGCTGTTCGGCCATGTGGTTGTAGCGCGTGGCAAGCTGGGCCAGCTCGTCTTTCCCAGTGACGGGAATACGGTAGTCCAGTTGGCCTTGGGCAAATGAATGAGCGCCCTTGGTGAGTGCTTCAATTGGGCGAATCCAGCGGCGGCTAAGCCACCACGACAGAGCACCGGCGACGACCAAGCCTAGCCCTGCTGCAACGGCTAGAAAGGCCAAATGCTCTTTCAAAAAGGTGCTATCAATCTGGTTTTTTAAGTCGGCAGGCGGGCCTAATGTGAGCTTGCCGATCAACTCATGTTTGCCATTAAAAAGCGGGTTGGTAGCGCTGCCTGGCGGGGCGGGGACGCCCGCAATCAACTGGCCTTGGGCGTTGAGCAGGCCCAGGCGCTCGTGCAGAGGGTGGCGCTCAATCGGCTGTAAATTAGGTTTGCTGCTTGGGCCAATGCTGGCGCCCTTGGGTTTAACCTCTTCTGCAAGCGGGGCTACAGGCACTGCGGCTTGGTTGCCGAACCGGGTTAGTGCATTCCAGCGCTCGGGCGTCAGGCTGTTCCAGTTTTGCTCTTTGGCGTACTCGCGCCTCAGTTGGCTCTCCAGGTACTCTAGGCGACCCAGCTCAATCTGTGCCACATAGGGCGCCAAGCCGCGCTGTAAGCTCCAGTACGAAAACACCGCAAAGCCCAACAGAAGGCCAAGCAGCAGCAGGACCATGGCAAGCAGGACGCGGGTTTGGAGGCGGTTAAAGCGGTTGGGCACGGATAGATAAAGCGGAAAACCAAACGGGCAGACGCAATGCCTGCCCGGCTATTCTCTTACACCAAGCGTGGGGTGTGTAAAAGCGTCGCTAGGTCGGCCATCACGGCCCAATGCTGGCGGTGCGTTGTGCTACCAACTGGCCTTTAACTTTGCGGCAGATCGCCTTGGCGGTTTTGCCATTGCCAGTGGGCAGTTGCACGGCGTCGCCTTCTTTCTTACCTTGGCATGCCTCAATGGCTGCTTGGGCTGCGGTGACTGGGCTGGGGGTTGCGGCGTGCGCGTTGTTGGTGAGTGTGCCCAGCAGCAGGGCGCCTGACATGGCGGCGGTAGATAGCAAAAGGCAGCTGAATTCTATGGGTTTCATGGCGATCCTTGTGTTCAGAAAGCAGGCTCTGCCTTGTCAATACAACAACGATTACTGCACCATGGTGCATGAACTGAACTGGAGTGTGTCTTGCGTTCCATCAGAGCCTGTGTATGTACTGTAGGCACCAAAAGTGGAGGAAATTGGGCAAAGCTGTGGAGCTTGTGACCAGGTGCAAGCATTACGAAGATGCCCCAGAAATGCGCAGCCGCGCTGGGCTTTGCATAGATTGTTCGCGTCAGAAGGGTGCTGCCGTCAGCAGCACTGCCGCTGCAAAGTTATGCAAAGCAAATGGCTTTTGGGACTATGGCGTGTGGTAATGCAGCGCAGGTGTTGTGCTGTTACGCGCGGCAATGCGCTGCACGATTCGATCGGGTTGGGTGAGCTTGCCGTGCTCATACGCCATGATGTGCCAGCCGCTGCATACCTGCAGCAGCTCGCCCGCGTGCAGCAAAAAATCAGGGCGAGAGGGCTTGCCAAACGCGGCATTTCCATCGGCAAAAGTCTCGTACAACAGCAGGCCACCAGGCGCTACGCTGGCCAAGATTTGCGGCAACAGCGGGCGCCACAGGTAGTTGGTGGCGACCACAGCATCAAACTGCTGGCCCGCAAAGGGCCAGGGGCCGTTTTCTATATCGGCCTCTACCCAGGTGCCGGGCAGACTCTTGCGCAATGCAGCGATTGCAATGCTGTCGCGGTCCACACCGGTGACTTGCATACCCAGGCTGTGCAAGTAACGCGCATGGCGGCCGCTGCCACAGGCCACATCCAGCACTTGGCCGTTGGCGCTGAACAGTGGGGCAAAGCGGGTGATCCAAGGTGATGGAGAAGGTATCTGCATGGATGCTATCGATTAAATAGCTGCTAGCGCCCACTGGGTGGGCGCTAGGCGGGTATTTATCTGAATGCTGGTGGCGCGAGCTAAAAGCAAGCCCAGACATGGTCCGCCATGCGCACCATGAATTCTGGCTGAGTGTAGAGCATGAAAACGCCTGCCAGCACCAGCGCGGCCAGCAACCATGCCAGCGCTTGCCACCAGCGGCGCGGGTCCGTAGCTTTGGGGGATGTGGTGGTGTAACTCATGGCTGGCAGTGTAGGCGGATCGCTGTACTTTATACCACTACGAATTTGCGTTGCACTGGTGTTTCTTTCACTGGCAAATTGATCAATCCAGCTATCACGCCTAACCCAATGGCCACATACCAAACCGCATCGTAGCTGCCCGTGGTGTCGTACAGATAGCCGCCCAGCCAAATGCCTAAGAAGCTGCCGATCTGATGGCTAAAGAAGGCAAAGCCGCTCAGCATGGACAGGTGCTGGATGCCAAAGATTTGCGCCAGCAAACCATTGGTGAGTGGCACGGTAGACAGCCACAAAAAGCCCATTACAGCCGCAAATAGGTACACCGACCAAGGTGACAGCGGTGCCAGCAAGAAGAGCACGATGGCCACCGCGCGGATGAAGTAAATACCCGACAGTAAATAGCGCTTGGGCACGCGCTGGCCCAGTGATCCTGCCAGGTAGGTGCCAAAAATATTAAACAGGCCAATCAGCGCGAGTGAGTAGCTGGCTACATGGGGTGGCAGGCCAAAGTCTTTCAGGTAGCTGGGCATGTGCACGCCAATAAACATCACCTGAAAGCCGCAGACAAAATAGCCTGCTGTCAGTAGTAAAAAGCTGGGGCTTTTAAACGCCTCGGCCACCGCTTGCGCAATGCTTTGCTGGTGAGCACCCGCCGATGCTTTTTTGAGCGCGTGGAAGTTGGGCTCACGCAGCGCCAGTGCCATGGGGATGATGATGAGCACGAGCACAGCACACACCACCAACGCGTTGTGCCAGCCCAGGCCGGCAATTAACTGGCCTTCTACCGGCACCATAAAAAATTGGCCGAATGAGCCAGCCGCCGCCGCTACGCCCATGGACCAAGATCGCTTTTCTGCCGGTATCTGCCGCCCAATCACGCCGTAGATCACGGCATAGGTTGTACCGGTTTGCGCAATGCCGATCAGTAAACCCGCGGTCAAGGTAAACATCAAGGTGGTTGGAGCCCAGGCCATGCCGACCAAGCCAAGCGCGTACAGAATGGCGCCTGCAATCAGCACCTTGGTGGCACCAAAACGGTCAGCCAGCATGCCGGTAAAAATACCGATCAGGCCCCAACTGAGGTTTTGCACCGCAAGCGCCAAGGCAAAGGATTCGCGTGTCCAGCCCATCTCTTGTGTGATGGGTTGCAACCACAGGCCAAAACCATGGCGAATGCCCATGGACAAGGTCACCACGGCACCGCCGCACAGCAGTACCCGCGCTATCGACAATTGTTGTGCGTTGTTGTTTTGCATTTAGATAGAACCATGTCTGTATATAGTGATTGTTACTGCAATGCAGCAAATCAGCTGTCGCCGGGATATTGCTGGCGGCGTTGGAGCGGCGCTACGCCGCGTGGTTTAATCCAGCATCTTGTTTAATCACCTGTGTATCCATACAGCTATTTACAAATACAGTGGCTAGAATAGAAGGCTATGGCAAGCAAAAATACGTCTACCAGTGAATACGCAGAAGGCTCGATCCGGGTCCTTAAAGGGCTAGAACCAGTCAAGCAGCGCCCGGGTATGTACACCCGCACCGACAATCCGCTGCACATCATCCAGGAGGTGATTGACAACGCTGCCGACGAGGCCTTGGCCGGTTTTGGCAAAAAAATCCGCGTCTACTTGCACACAGATGCTTCCATCAGTGTGGAGGACGACGGGCGCGGTATTCCGTTTGGCCTGCACCCCGAGGAGCATGCGCCCGTGGTCGAGCTGGTCTTTACCCGCCTGCATGCGGGCGGCAAATTTGACAAAGGTCAGGGCGGGGCGTACAGCTTCTCCGGCGGTCTGCACGGCGTGGGCGTGTCGGTAACGAACGCGCTGTCGACCCGCATGGAAGTAACGATCTACCGCGATGGCTCCGTTGCCACCTTGACCTTCGCCGGTGGCGATGTGGTGGAGCCGCTCAAAGTGCGCCCCATCACCAGTGGCGACCGCAAGCAAGGCACTACGGTGCGCGTGTGGCCGGATGCCAAATATTTTGAATCCAGCAATCTGCCTATGGGCGATTTGGTGCATCTGCTGCGCAGCAAGGCTGTGCTGATGCCCGGCGTGAGCGTGCAGCTGACGAACGATAAAGCCCGCGACACGCAAACCTGGCAGTACAAGGGCGGCCTTAAAGATTATTTGCTTCAAACCCTGTCGTTTGATCCGGTCATTCCGGTATTTGAAGGCGAAGGCTTTGCCGGCAAGAACGACGACAATTACGCCGAAGGCGAAGGTGCGTCGTGGTGTGTTGCCTTTACTGAAGAGGGTCAGCCGGTACGCGAGAGCTATGTCAACCTGATCCCGACCAGCGCAGGTGGCACGCATGAAAGTGGCTTGCGCGATGGCTTGTTTCAGGCTGTTAAAAGCTTTATCGAGCTGCATTCGCTGCTGCCCAAAGGCGTCAAGTTGATGCCAGAGGACGTTTTCGCTCGCGCCAACTATGTGCTGAGCGCCAAGGTGCTTGATCCGCAGTTCCAAGGCCAGATCAAGGAGCGACTGAACTCACGCGATGCTGTGCGTCTGGTGTCAGGCGTGGTGCGCCCGGCGCTGGAGTTGTGGCTGAACGAGAATGTGGAGTACGGTAAAAAGCTGGCTGAGATCGCCATCAAAGCCGCTCAAACCCGTCAACGCGCAGGTCAAAAGGTAGAAAAACGCAAGGGCAGCGGCGTGGCTGTTTTGCCGGGCAAGTTGACGGATTGCGAAAGCCGCGACATCGCCTACAACGAGGTATTTCTGGTCGAGGGTGATTCGGCTGGCGGTAGCGCCAAGGCCGGTCGTAACAAAGAGACGCAGGCCGTTCTGCCGCTGCGTGGCAAGGTGCTCAACACTTGGGAGGTTGACCGCGACCGCCTGTTTGCTAACACCGAAATTCATGACATCTCGGTCGCCATCGGTGTCGATCCGCATGGCCCGGAGGATGAGGTGGACTTGAGTGGCCTGCGCTACGGCAAGATTTGTATCCTGAGTGACGCAGACGTGGATGGATCACACATCCAGGTGCTGCTGCTGACCCTGTTCTTCAAGCACTTCCCCAAACTGATTGATGCAGGCCATGTTTGCGTTGCGCGGCCGCCGCTATTCCGAGTGGACATCCCTGCGCGTGGCAAAAAACCTGCTGCCAAGGTTTATGCGCTGGACGAGGCTGAGATGAACGGTATCTTCGACAAGGCTGCCAAAGATGGCGTGCCGCGTGAGAAATGCAAGGTCAGCCGTTTCAAGGGTTTGGGCGAGATGAACGCCGAGCAACTGTGGGAAACCACGCTGAACCCAGACACCCGCCGACTGTTACCCGTCAAGCTCAGCCACACCGATCTAGCTGCTACCAAGAAGGTAATGGGGCAGCTGATGGGCAAGGGCGAGGCCGCCGCGCGCCGCGAGCTGATGGAGTTGCATGGCAACGACGTCGAAGTCGATATGTAAGAACTACGTGGACGGGACATGGCGAAAACGTATAGAAAAATGTCACTGGTGACCGCCCATAAAGCGCAGAAAGCTATCAAAATATGAGTGAACAAACTGGTCTGGATTTCCCATCCACCACACCGCCAGATGATGGCGACAGCTTGGACTTGGGCAACTACGCGCAGCGCGCCTATTTGGAGTACGCTCTGTCGGTCGTCAAAGGCCGCGCCTTGCCTGATGTGTGCGACGGACAGAAACCGGTACAGCGCCGCATCCTCTACACCATGGGCCGCATGGGTCTGGGCTTTAGTGGCGCCAACGCCACCCACGGCGCAGCGCCTACCAAGAGCGCACGCGTGGTGGGCGACACCATGGGTAAATACCATCCACACGGCGACTCGGCCATCTATGACGCCATGGTGCGCATGGCGCAGGATTTCTCGCAGCGCTACCCGCTGGTCGACGGCCAAGGCAACTTTGGCAGCCGCGACGGCGACGGCGCTGCCGCCATGCGTTATACCGAAGCGCGTTTGGCCAAAATATCGACCTTGCTGCTCGATGAGATCGACATGGGCACGGTTGACTTTGTGCCTAACTACGACGGCAAAGAGGAAGAGCCCGCCCAGCTGCCCGCGCGCCTGCCGTTCTCGCTGCTGAACGGCGCCAGCGGTATTGCTGTGGGCTTGGCGACCGAGATCCCCAGCCACAACCTGCGCGAAGTGGCCGATGCTTGCGTAGCCCTGATCAAAAAACCGGCGATGACCGATGCAGACCTGCACGCCATCATTCCCGGCCCTGATTACCCCGGCGGTGGCCAAATCATCAGCAGCGACAAAGACATTGCCGACGCTTACCGCACCGGCCGTGGCTCCATCAAGGTGCGCGCGCGCTGGACGATTGAGGAAATGGCGCGCGGCCAGTGGCAACTGGTGGTGAATGAGCTGCCTCCCGGCGTCTCGTCGCAGAAGGTGCTCGAAGAGATCGAGGACCTGACCAACCCCAAGGTTAAGGCCGGTAAGAAGACGCTCACTCAGGACCAGGCTCAGCTGAAAGCGACCGTGCTGTCGGTGCTGGACGGCGTGCGCGACGAATCCAGCAAAGACGCAGCTGTGCGCCTGGTGTTTGAGCCTAAGACCGGAAAAACACCGCAGTCGGAGCTTATTACTTGTCTGCTGGCGCACACCAGCCTGGAGTCCTCTTCGTCCGTCAACTTGACCATGATTGGCATTGATGGCAAGCCCACACAAAAATCGCTGCGCCAAATGCTGGAAGAGTGGATTGAGTTCCGCCAGACCACGATTACCCGCCGTTCGCAACATCGGCTAGAGAAGGTGCTGGACCGCATCCATATCTTGGAAGGCCGTGCGCTCATCTTGCTGAACATTGATGAGGTGATCGCCATCATCCGCGCCAGCGACGAGCCTAAACCTGCGTTGATTGCACGCTTTGATTTGTCCGAGCGCCAAGCCGAAGATATTCTGGAAATCCGCCTGCGCCAGTTGGCACGACTGGAAGCCATTGCCATCGAAAAGCAATTGGCCGAACTGCGCGGAGAGCAAGGCAAGCTTGAAGACATTTTGGGTAACCCCAACTCGCTCAAACGCGTAATGGTCAAAGAGATCGAGGCCGACGCCAAACAGTTTTCCGACGCTCGCCGCACTCTGATTCAAGAAGAGAAAAAAGCGGTTGCCGAAGTGAAGGTGGTGGATGAGCCGGTCACTGTCGTCGTGTCGGAAAAAGGCTGGGTGCGCGCGCGCACAGGCCATGGCCATGCTCCAGACAGCTTTAGCTTTAAATCGGGCGACACGCTGTACGGCACCTTTGAATGCCGTACGGTTGACCAGCTCCTGGTGTTTGGCAGCAATGGCCGCGTGTACTCGATTGCGGTGGCATCACTGCCCGGTGGGCGAGGCGATGGTCAGCCTGTCACCACCTTGATGGAGCTGGAAGCTGGCACACAAATCCTCTACTACTTTGCCGGGCCGGTGACTGCTAGTTTGCTGGTCTCGTCTAGTGCGGGTTATGGCTTTGTTGCGCTGGTGGAGAACATGGTGTCGCGTCAAAAGGCGGGCAAGGCGTTTGTAACTCTGAATGAGGGCGATACGCTGTGCGCGCCGTCGCACATCGGCGGCACCAGCGGCAGTGTGGAGTTGGCCGAGGCCACCCATGTGGCATGTTTGTCGACCGGTGGCAATGTGCTGACTTATCCGCTGACTGAGCTGAAAACCATGACCGGTGGTCGTGGCCTGCAGCTGATGAAGCTGGAGGACAAGGATCAGCTAGCTGGCGCGGCTGCGTATATCCGCAGTGTGCGCATCACCGGTGTTGGCCGTGGTGGCAAGGACAAGGAAGAAACCCTGGAGATCCGCAGCCTGAACAACGCCGTAGGCAAGCGCGGAGGCAAGGGCAAAGCAACGGGCTGGACTTTTAAGCTGACAGGTATTGTCCGTGTGGAGTAAGCGCTAGCGCTTCGTGTTCGCAAAAGGCCAGCATTGCTGGCCTTTTTTTATGGTGCTGGTGTTGTCGTGATGTTGCCTGTGACTATTATTGATAAAATTTTTGTAGATTTTGTTTTTGATTAGTCTTCTGTGCGCTTGGTTGCTAGACTGGTCATTGAAAAAGCTGCAGGTGTGTATCTACTAGCAGATGTTGGCTTGGTGGATATGTGATGCGGGCGACGAGATCTATTTTGAGAATCTAGAAAACTATGCGGGACTGTCAGTTACAGCTGAATATCGATTTGTTAGCTGATTCGATGATTGCAACCTGCATCATCGATCCCTGCAACCTCACGGTGTTGTACGCCAATGCAGCATTCGAGCGCTTCGTGAAGAGCTTTCATGTGTCTTCAGGAAAGAACCTGCTCGTGGAGTTTGAGGCATTGCGGGAATCGATCGTGCAGTGCATGCAGAGTTGGCAGTTGACGGTGTTGGATGTGCCTGAGGCTCAGCATCGAATGGAGCTAACACCTGTGGCTGTGCAAGGCGTGGATATGCAGTCGCGATCTGCCGTACGTTGTGTGGCGGTGCCATTGCTTGATAAAGCCACAAACGGCAACGCATTGCCCATCTTTCAGCATGAGGCGTTCAAGCGCGTGCTCGATTTTTTTCCGCATAACATTTGGTTGTGCCATACCAGTGGCGAGGTTTTTTGGACCAACCACACTTCCAATCTATTCACCTATAACGAGGTGGAGGTCAACGATCTGGAAAATACCCGCTGGGTATCAAAAATTCATCCTGATGATTTAGAGCGCGCCAGTCTCACCTTCTCAAAAGCCATGATGACGCTGAAGCTGGAGCCGTTTCGCTACCGTTTGCGCAAACATACCGGTGAGTATTTTTGGTTTTTGTCCACCGCAGCACCAGTCTATGGTGATGTTGGGCAAATACTTTACTGGGTGGGCACCAGCATCAATATCGATACCTTTGTGCAGCAGGAGCAAGCCCTGCAAGCGCAGATTGATCAGCTCTATTTGCAGAGCGTGGAAGAGAAGAAGCTACTGAGCGGTGCGCAGCAACTGGCGGCATCGGCGCAAAAGATGGAGTTGGTGTCGCACCTGGCAGGCGGCGTGGCACATGATTTGAACAATATGCTGTTCGTCATGCGGATGAACATGGATTCGCTTGCTCGCAAGACGGATGCATCACTGAGTGGCCCCATCACGGCGGTACGTGATTGCATTAAGAGGGCTGCACGCTTGTCGACCCAGATGGCGGGCTTTAGTGGTCGCATGCCGCAAAGCGTTTCAGTGCTGGACCCGGTGGTACTGGCGAAGGACGTGCATGGGTTGTTGCTACAAGCCGTAGGGGCAGAGGCGCAGCTGCTGATGGAGGTGGCGGAAGATGTGCATACGGTGCGGCTCGATCGTATGTACCTGGAGAACGCACTCATCAACCTGGCCATTAATGCCCGCGATGCCAGCGACGGCCGTGGCAATGTGCGCTTGCAGATTGCCAACCAGTCATTGGAGCGCAATGGTTTGGTGGAGGATTATGTGCTCTTCCGCGTAAGCGATGAAGGCACGGGTATGCCCGATGAAGTGCTTGCACGCATTTGGGAGCCATTTTTCACGACCAAAAAATCGGGGCGCGGCACGGGTTTGGGTTTGCCCATGGTGAAGAATTTTGTTGATAGCTCACGTGGCTTTGTTGATGTGCAATCAGCCCCTGGAAAAGGCACGATGGTGTCCATGTACTTTCCCAGATCAGGGGTGCGCGCAGAAGAGATGCCGCAGGCAATAGAGAGCACGATTGGCGGCACGGAAACGGTGTTGCTGGTGGAGGACGATGTTGCTGTCCGTGAGACCCTGGCCGAGGTGCTTTCTTCTCTGGGCTACAACACCATCACTTCATTCAATCCAGAGCACGCCATGGTCTTTATCAACAGCGGCGTCAAGATCGACTTAATCATCTCGGATGTGAAGATGCCGGGCAATAAAACGGTGCTGGATTTGATTGCCTTGCTGGAGTCAACATCCAGAACACCCATCATTTTTGCAACTGGTTATTCGGCAGAAATTGCGGTGAGGGAGGGCTTGATTGAAGGTAAATACCCCGTGCTTTTCAAACCCTTTGCCCTGCATGAGATGGCCTGCAAAATACGAGAGGTGTTGGATCGCGCTGAGCGTTAATTTTGTGCTAAAGCGATAGAAATGGTAGCTGCTATTAACCGCTGATTGTGCGCTAGTGGCGTTTTTGCTCTATACCAAAATACGTTGTTAGCGCAAGTTTTGCCACCACAGTGCATTTTCTCGTGCCTGTCCAATGGTCAGGACTTCGCCAATTTCAGGCGTTGCCAGCGCTAAATTGTTGGCGCTGCTGAGCGCGGCCAATCGGTCCATGGGATCGCGCCAGCGGTGCATGGCCAGCGCAAACGTGCTGTTGTGCACGCTGTAGAGCAGTTTTCCACCCACATCCGCAAAGGCCTGCACGGTCTCCTCGGGGGTCATGTGCACTGATGGCCAGTAGGGGTCGTAGGCACCGTTTTCCATCAACGCCACATCCATCGGGCCTAGCTTGTCACCAATGGCCTTAAAGCCGGGGAAGTAGCCGGTGTCACCGCTGTAGAAAATCTTCTGGCCACCCGCATCAAGTACCCAGGATGCCCACAGCGTGCTGTTGCGGTCGCTGAGTGTGCGGCCTGAAAAATGCTGGGCCGGTGTGGCTGTCAGTTTCACTCCGGCATGCTGGTCTTGCTGCCACCAGTCCAACTCGGTAATTCGCTCGGGTGCTACGCCCATGGCTCGTAGGCGTGCGCCCACGGCCAGTGGCACAAAGTAGCGCTCCACTTTATCCTTTAAGTAAAGAATGGTGGGCTCATCCAGGTGGTCGTAATGGTCGTGCGACAGCACCAAACCTGCGATAGGCGGCAAATCGCTCAACGCCAATGGCGTGGGGTGATGGCGTTTGGGCCCGATAAAGCTGAAAGGCGACACGCGCTCGCCAAACACCGGGTCGATCAACCAGTAGCCGCCTTGCAGCTTGAGCAGATGGGATGAATGTCCCAGTCGAATGATGTGATTGGCATCGGCAGGGAGTTGCTGCAATTGCGCAGCGGTGACGGGCCGCACGGGGATGGCGTCTTGTGGTGTCGTGCCTGTCTTGTCGCCAAACAAAAACCGTGACCAGATCTGGAAGCCGTTGGCATGTGCTTGCATGGCAGGGTTGTCGGCATTGTGAAAGCGCTGATCCTTGGCCGAGTACTGGCTGGAGGCTTGGTAGCGCAGCTGCGTCTCTGCATCCGGGACCGAGCTGCAGGCACTAACGCCGCACGCCGTTACCAGCAACCAACCACTGCGCAGGCGCTGAAAGCTGCTTCGGACTAGGGTTGCTGGCTCAGCGGGTGTAGGGTGTTGTGGGTCTTGCATGCTCATAGCCAGTGAGAATGCCAGCTTGTTGGACTAACAAAAAGACCGCTCATTAGCGGCCTTACTGCAATGGGGGAAATGGGGGCTTATTCCACTTCGACGATCAGCTCAATCTCCACGCAGGCGCCGCGGGGGATTTGTGCTACGCCAAATGCGCTGCGGGCGTGGGCGCCTTTTTCAGGGCCAAACACTTCGGCCAGCAGTTCGCTGCAGCCGTTGGTCACCAAGTGCTGCTCGGTAAAGTCTTCAGTGCTGTTGACCAAGCTCATCACTTTGACGATGCGTTTGACTCGGTTCAAGTCACCACCCACGGCAGCTTGTAGCGTGCCCATCAGGTCGATGGCAACCGAGCGTGCGGCCTGTTTACCTTCTTCAGTGGTGATGTTTTTGCCGAGCTTTCCGGCCCAGGGCTGGCCATTTTTGCTGGCAGTGTGGCCGCTGATAAAGACCAGCTTGCCGGTTTGGGCAAAGGGCGAGTAAGCGGCTGCTGGCGTGCGCACGGCAGGCAGTTCAATGTTCAGGGCTTTGAGTTGGTCGTAGATGCTCATATTGCTTGTCTCATGTAGTGACTGGGAGAGTGGACTATGCATTGTTTGCTATTAATTTTGCATGCCTAGCGCACACTATACCTGCGCTAGTGGCCTAATTGCTATGCAAAAACAAAACGGCGCCATGTCTAACCGACATTGGCGCCGTGCATCAAATGCAGAGTGAGGTATCAGGCCAGCTCGGCAATCATCTCGATCTCAACGCAGGCTCCCATGGGGATCTGTGCGACGCCAAATGCGCTGCGGGCATGGGCGCCTTTTTCAGAGCCAAACACTTCGGCCAGCAGCTCGCTGCAGCCATTGGTGACCAGGTGCTGCTCGGTGAAATCACCTGTGCTGTTGACCAAGCTCATCAGCTTGACGATGCGCTTGACGCGGTTCAAATCACCGCCCGCTGCGTGCTGCAGCGTGCCCAGCAAGTCAATCGCCACAGCACGTGCGGCCAGCTTGCCTTCTTCTGTGGTGATGTTGCGGCCAAACTGCGCCACCCAGGGCTTACCGTCTTTGCGGGCAATGTGGCCGCTTAAAAACACGGTGTTGCCGGTCTGCACATAGGGCAAGTAGGCGGCAGCCGGTATGGCCAGCGGGGGCAGGCTGATGTTCAGGGCTTGGAGTTTGTCGTAAACGCTCATGGTGTCCTCGGTTGGTGGGGCAGAGCGCAGGCAGGCTGCGCCATGGGGTAGAAGGCCCCAAGTGTGGCACAAATGGCAGCGGGGCTTGGGGTTGTCTAGTTGGGCTGGTTTGTTGTTTGATCTGCGTCTAGGTGCAAGCCCGCAGCTGCTGCGCCTGGTACGGGGCCTAGCATGGGGGCATGTCCTTTGTACCAGTTGCCCTGCAACCCGCTCGCCTTACCCCGGTTCGATGGAGGCCGCTTGCGTGGATGTGGGGCGTTTTACTAGGCACGGCCTTGCAACTGCAGCAAGCCCAATTGTGGCCAGGTAGTGGGTACGCAGTGATTGCTGTGGTGGGCGCATTGCTGTCTGTGTTGATGATGCGATGGGCTGTGCCACGGGCTTGGCTGGATCGTATTGCATGTTGCGTGGCTGCGGCTATATTGCTCTATGGCGTAGCGGGCTGGCGTGCTGCGCAGCAAATGCAGACGCAGCTAGATCCTGCACTTGAAGGCGTTGACTTGTTGGTGGATGGCGTGATTGTCGCCATGCCGCAAACGGTGGCGGCAGGGCAGCGATTTCGCTTGGCGGTTACCGCTGCAAAGCGTGCCGGCCAAACGGTTACGGTGCCGCCGTTGGTGGATTTGGCTTGGTATGGCAGCTGGTCGCCAGCACCGAGCAAGGCCAGCTTGAGTGCTGCGGCTGATGCGGTGCCTCACTTGATGGCTGGCCAGCGTTGGCGCTTGCCAGTGCGTTTAAAAGCGCCACATGGCAGCGTCAACCCTTATGGTTTTGATTACGAGCTGTGGGTGTGGGAACAAGGCGTGCAAGCCAGTGGTTATGTGCGCGTTGCGCGTGCAGGTGGCGATCCGGCTTTGGTGCCCCAACACCTGAGTGATGGGCAAGGCTACCCGGTAGAGCGTTTGCGCCAACAGGTGCGCGATGCGATGGTGCAGCGGCTGGCGCCCGATGCCGAGCGTGAAGATGCCGACGGCGCAAGCCGCGCCCGTATCGCGGGTGTATTGGTGGCACTGGTAACAGGCGAGCAACGTGCGATTGACCGCGAGGACTGGCAGCTTTTTCGTACCACCGGCGTGGCGCATTTAATGGCGATATCTGGCTTGCACATAACCTTGTTTGCATGGGTAGCTGCTGTGCTTGTCAGCGCGCTTTGGCGCCGCAGCGCACGCCTTTGCTTGTGGCTGCCAGCGCCGCGTGTGGCGCTGGTCGGCGGGGTGTTATGTGCGCTGGCGTATGCGGTCTTCAGCGGCTGGGGCGTACCCGCACAGCGCACCGTTTTGATGCTTACGGTGGTTGTTTTGCTGCGGCTATCGGGCAGGCAATGGCCTTGGTATGTAACCTGGTTGTTGGCGTGCGCGGTGGTGGTGCTCGCCCAGCCAACGGCGCTGCTACAGGCAGGGTTTTGGTTGAGCTTTTTGGCGGTAGGTATTCTGTTTGCTTCTGATTTAGGCGAGCCTAGCGCCAGACCGGCGGGCGCTAGCCAGCGAAGCAATGCAATTTCTGCCATGGCCAAGCTACTGCGAGAGCAGTGGGTGGTGACCGTAGCGCTCACACCTCTGTCCTTGTTGTTGTTTGGACAGGTCTCGGTGATTGGCTTGTTGGCCAATTTGTTGGCCATACCGTGGGTAACGTGGGTGGTCACGCCACTAGCCTTGCTAGGTACCTTGGTGCCGCCTCTGTGGGATGTGGCTGTGTGGGCGATGAAGCCACTCATGGCTTGCCTGCAATGGCTGGCCCAGTTGCCAGGCGCAGCACTGTGGTTTCCGCAGGCACCGTGGTGGGCGGCTGCTGCTGCGGTTGTGGGTGGTGTGTGCATGGTGTTGCCGCTTCCTTGGCAGTTGCGTATGTTGGGCCTGCCATGGTTGCTGCCTGCTATCTGTTGGCAGCCGTTGCGGCCTGATGCAGGCCAGTTCACGCTGCTGGCGCTGGATGTGGGGCAGGGCCAAGCGGTGTTGGTGCAAACGGCGCGCCACAGCCTGTTGTACGACGCAGGCCCTGTCTACGGCCCTGGCAGTAATGCGGGTGACCGGGTGGTTGTGCCTACCTTGCGTGCGTTGGGCGCCAAGGGCTTGGACAGCGGAACGCTTGACATGCTGGTGATAAGCCATGCCGATAACGACCACACTGGCGGTGCTGCTGCCGTGGTGCAGCAGTTGCAACCTGCGCAGTTGATGGGCTCGTTAATGCCGCATGAGCGGCGCAGGTTGGGTATGGAGGGCCCCGCACCATGGCGCGACTGTGTGGCTGGCGTGCGCTGGGATTGGGATGGCGTACGCTTTGAAGTGTTGCACCCGCAAGATACGCCGCCTGTCGTTGCCAGCGCGGCAAAGTTGCCGCATACAGGCAACAGCCGCAGCTGTGTGCTGCGCATCGCTGCGGCGCCCATTGCTGGCCATTCCGCAGTCGCCTTGCTGATGGGTGATCTGGAAAAGGCGCAAGAGCAAAATCTGGTGCAAGCGAGCCAGAATGGTGCTTCGCCGCCGCTGCGCGCCGATTTTTTACTGGCACCGCACCATGGCAGCAAAACATCATCCAGCGCCGCATTCCTGGAGGCTGTCCAGCCACACTGGGCTATTGCACAAACGGGTTACCGTAATCGTTTTCAACACCCAGCTGCGCCCGTAGTGCAGCGTTATGCAGATCTACGGATCCCACTGCTCTCTACGGTGGCGTGTGGCGCGGCACAGTGGCATTCGTATGAGCCCCTGGCGCTTGTTTGCCTGCGGCAACGACAGCCGCATTTTTGGCAGCACCAGGTGCAGCTTTCGCCAGCTTTGCAAGCAGGGATACTCCAGGAGGCGGTTGATGATGGTATTGGAGAAATCAATCCATAATTGAATCCTGATGAAGGTTATTACCTACCTGGGCGTGGCTTGAAACTTGCTAAGCTAAAAGCGTAAGAAAGGATGGCCGATGCAGAAATTTGATGAGATGTACAACGCTCTTCCCTATAGCGATGGGCAGGAGCGGGCGCATTACCAGTCTTACGCCAAGTGGCTCCAGCAGCAGCCACTAGACAAGATGCAGGCGTTACGAGAAGAGGCTGAGCTGGTGTTTCGCCGTGTCGGAATCACCTTTGCGGTGTATGGCGAAAAGGATGAGGACGGCTCGGGCACTGAGCGCTTGATCCCGTTTGATCTGATCCCGCGCATCATCCCGTCACACGAATGGGCGCAGATGCAAAAAGGCCTTGTGCAGCGTGTAACGGCACTCAACCGCTTTATCCACGACATCTACCACGACCAGGAGATTCTGAAAGCTGGCATCGTCCCCAAAGACCTGGTGCTGGATAACAGCCAGTACCGCCCAGAGATGCAGGGCGTGAATGTGCCGCTCGACGTATATGCGCACATTGCGGGGATCGACATTGTGCGCGCAGCCAACAGCGATGGCAGCGGCAGCTATTACGTTTTGGAGGACAACCTGCGCGTGCCGTCTGGCGTGTCGTACATGCTGGAGAACAGGCGCATGATGATGCGTCTCTTCCCTGGTTTGTTTAGCAGTCATGCGATTGCGCCCGTTGCGCATTACCCCGATTTGCTGCTGGATACACTGCGGGCCAGTGCGCCCGTGCATGCTGCGAATAATCCCACTGTGGTTGTGCTCACGCCTGGCATGTACAACAGCGCGTATTTTGAGCACGCCTTTTTGGCGCAACAAATGGGTGTGGAACTGGTTGAAGGCCAGGATTTGGTCGTGCGTGACGATATGGTCTATATGCGCACCACGCAGGGCTTGCAGCGCGTAGATGTGATCTACCGCCGGGTGGACGATGACTTCCTTGACCCCAAGGTCTTCCGCCCCACATCAACGCTTGGCTGTGCCGGTTTGATGCAGGCATATCGGAAAGGCAATGTAGCGATTTGCAATGCCGTGGGTACCGGCATTGCAGACGATAAATCGGTCTACCCCTATGTGCCAGAGATGATCCGTTTCTACCTGGGCGAAGAGGCGATTCTGCACAACGTACCCACCTGGATGTGCCGTAAGCCCGACGATCTGAAATATGTGTTGGACCATCTGGACGAGCTGGTCGTCAAAGAAGTGCATGGCGCTGGTGGTTACGGCATGCTGATTGGGCCTGCATCCACCCGCACGCAGATTGAGGAGTTTCGCTCAGCGCTGCTAGCCAACCCCAATGGCTATATCGCGCAGCCAACGCTCAGCCTGTCCAGTAGCCCCACCTATGTGGAGAGCGGTATTGCACCGCGTCACATAGATCTACGCCCGTTTGTGCTAAGTGGCAAGACTGTGCAAATGGTGGCTGGAGGTTTGACGCGCGTGGCGCTGAAAGAAGGCTCGCTGGTGGTGAATTCGTCACAGGGCGGCGGCACCAAGGACACCTGGGTGCTGCGTGGACCGGAGGATGACGTGAGTGAAGGGGAGGAGGGCGTTTATGAATAAGCATCTTCACATTCAATACGCCAAGAAGGATTGCTTATGCTAAGCCGTACTGCTGATCACCTATTCTGGATGTCGCGCTACACCGAGCGGGCAGAAAACACTGCGCGTATGCTGAATGTCAGCTACGAAACATCCATGCTGCCGCAATCTGCCAGCGCGGCGACCAAGGCTTGGGAAAGCGTGCTGTCCATCAGTGAGCTGCTGCCTGCCTATTACGAACGCCACGATGACATCTCGCTCGAAGGGGTGCTGCACTTTATGGTGCGCGATGAGACCAATTCATCGTCCATCTACAGCTGTCTGGAAGCCGCCCGCGAGAACGCTCGCGCTGTGCGTGGTGCTTTAACGACTGAGGTGTGGGAGACGCAAAACCTGACGTGGCTGGAGATGCACCGGCTCTTCAAAGCTAAAAAATTCGAGACCGATCCGGCGAAGTTTTTTGAATGGGTCAAGTACCGTTCCCACCTGTCGCGCGGAGTGGCGCTAGGCACCATGCTGCAAGACGATGCTTTCCGTTTTGTGCGGCTGGGCACGGTACTGGAGCGGGCTGACAACACGGCGCGTTTGCTGGATGTGCGCTTTCACGCAAGAAAGACGGACTACCACGGCAAGCATTTTCCGGGCAAAGGTAATGCGCAGTTTGACTTCTACCATTGGAGCGCGCTGCTGCGCAGTGTCTCGGCGTTTGAGGTGTACCGCAAGGTTTACCGCAATGTAATCACGCCAGAGCGTGTGGCCGAGATGCTGATCCTGCGGCGCGACATGCCACGTTCTTTGCATGCCAGTATGTATGAGGTGGTGCAGAACTTGGAGGCACTGGCCAACAACCAGTCGGCAGAGACGCAGCGACAGGCCGGCCTGTTGTTGTCAGAACTGCAATACGGCCGCATTGACGAAATACTGGCGACTGGTCTACATGCTTATTTGGTGCGGTTTTTAGAGCGCGTGCACACGCTGGGTGCGTGTATTGGTCACGACTTCTTGGCAACGTCGGATGAACATGCAATAGCCGTTTGAGAATGCGAGCTGTGGCTCTGCAAAAAAAATATCAATTAAAAAGGGCGCCTAGCGCCCTTTGGTATTGGTTTTTAGCTATCTGAAGATAGTAATTACTTTACTCAATCTCACCCATCAGCGATTGCAGGTAGTTCTGCGTGCCCACCTTGTCGATCAGATCGATCTGGGTTTCCAGGAAGTCGATATGCTCTTCGGTATCGTCCAGAATTTTTTGCAGCAGATCGCGCGATACGTAGTCACGCACTGATTCGCAGTGAGCCATGCCATCTTTGATGGTGGCTTGGGCGGCGATCTCTAGGCGTAGGTCGCAGGCCAGTGCTTCTGGTACGTCTTCGCCAATTTGCAGTTTGCCTAGGTCTTGCAGGTTGGGCAGGCCATCTAGCATGAAGATACGATCCATCAGCCAGTCTGCATGCTTCATCTCGCCGATGGATTCTTCGTATTCCTTCTTGGCCAGCTTGTCAAAACCCCAGTGCTTGTACATGCGGTAATGCAGAAAGTACTGGTTGATGGCGGTGAGTTCGTTTTTCAATTGGGCTTGCAAAAAGCCAATGACTTTGGGATCGCCTTTCATGGGGGCTCCTTCTCTTTGATTGCTGGGGGTAGCCGCTATTGTGCGGGCGATTCACCCATCCGCCAAACTTGGCATCGCTATAACCGCTGGCACGCGTTCTGGCTGCGTTTAAGGCTGAGTTGTGTTCGCATTTGACAGTGCCCGTCGTCGCCTGCATGATGCGGCCTTATCGGAGCGCAAAGCGCATGTTTTACCATTGTGCTAACTTGGTATCAACGGGTTCTCATGGCACGCGCTTGCAAAAAATAGAAGTGTCCGCACATAGAAATCGAGCTGGACCAGAAAATTCAAAAATAGTTTTTTTAAATTAAAATAATGAATCTAATTAATTAGATTAATCGTTTGATTTTTCATACACTAGCTTCTGTTAATTATTTTTTACCACTAGAAGGAAACAGTAATGTCTCTCATCAACACGCAAGTCCAACCTTTCAAGACCACCGCATTTGTGCAGCGCGCTGGCGCCAAGGGTGAGTTCATCGATGTGACCGAGGCCGATCTGAAGGGCAAGTGGTCTGTTGTGATTTTCATGCCTGCGGCTTTCACTTTCAACTGCCCTACCGAGATCGAAGACGCTGCTAATAACTATGCAGAGTTCCAAAAAATGGGCGCTGAAGTGTATATCGTCACCACCGACACGCACTTCTCGCACAAGGTGTGGCACGAAACGTCTGCAGCTGTGGGCAAGGCTCAGTTCCCACTGGTGGGCGATCCTACGCACCAACTGACCAACGCATTTGGTGTGCACATTCCTGAAGAAGGTTTGGCACTGCGTGGCACTTTCGTGATCAACCCTGATGGCATGATCAAGACCCAAGAAATCCACTCCAACGAAATCGCCCGTGACGTGTCGGAGACTCTGCGCAAGCTCAAGGCTGCTCAGTACACCGCATCGCACCCAGGTGAAGTGTGCCCAGCCAAGTGGAAAGAAGGCGAGAAGACTCTGGCTCCTTCGCTGGACCTGGTTGGCAAGATCTAAGTCGTCACACTCCGTTAAAGACTAGATCGTGATAGACGCCCGGGTGCCTGGCGCCCGGGTTTTCTTTTTTCAAAAATTAGAAGCAAGAAGGAAGTTCCATGCTCGACAACACCATGAAAGCCCAATTGAAAGCCTACTTGGAGCGCCTGACCAAGCCTGTCGAGCTGGTGGCGACCTTGGATGATGGTGCCAAGTCCCAGGAAGTGCGCGAGTTGCTCGCGGACATTAAGGCGCTGAACGACAAGATTACCGTGGTTGAGAAGAACGACGCTGATGCGCGTAAGCCTTCTTTCTTGATCACTAACCCGGGCATCGATGTGGGCGTGCGCTTTGCTGGCGTGCCGCTGGGCCACGAATTTACTTCGCTGGTGTTGGCTCTGCTGCAAGTAGGCGGCCATCCCTCGAAGGAGTCTGCTGATTTGCTGGAGCAGATCAAGAACATCGATGCACCGCTGCATTTTGAGACTTACTATTCGCTGTCTTGTCACAACTGCCCTGATGTGGTGCAAGCGCTGAACCTGATGTCGGTCTTGAACCCCAAGATCACGCACACCGCGATTGATGGCGGCATCTTCCAAAATGAAGTGGAAGCGCGTGAAGTGATGGGTGTGCCTACCGTGTTTGTGAACGGTGAACGCTTTGGCCAAGGCCGGATGGAGCTGGCAGAGATTGTTGCCAAGGTTGACACTGGTGCGGCTGCGCGTGAGGCAGAGAAGATCTCTGCCAAAGCACCGTTTGAAGTGCTGATCGTGGGTGGAGGCCCTGCCGGTGCGGCAGCAGCTATTTATTCGGCCCGCAAGGGTATTCGCACGGGTGTGGCAGCTGAGCGTTTCGGTGGCCAGGTGCTGGATACCGTGGATATTGAAAACTACATCTCGGTACGTAAGACCGAAGGTCCGCAGTTTGCAACCGCGCTGGAGCTGCATGTGGCCGACTACGATGTGGATGTGATGAATCTGCAAACGGCTAAGGCCTTGATCCCTGCGGCGCAAGAGGGGGGCTTGATCGAAGTGCAGACCGAATCCGGCGCAACGCTCAAGGCTAAGACTGTGATCCTGTCCACCGGTGCACGCTGGCGCAACATGAATGTGCCGGGCGAAGACCAGTACCGCACCAAGGGTGTGACCTATTGCCCGCACTGCGATGGCCCGCTGTTCAAGGGCAAGGCAGTGGCCGTGATTGGTGGTGGTAACTCAGGTGTTGAGGCTGCAATTGACCTGGCTGGTATCGTCAAGCATGTGACTGTGCTGGAGTTTGCCGGTGAGTTGAAGGCGGATGCCGTGCTGCAGCGCAAGCTCAAGAGTCTGCCCAACGTGGATGTGATCTTGAACGCGCAAACGACGGAGGTGAATGGTGACGGTAAAAAGGTCACGGGCATCACCTACAAGGATCGCACCAACGACGAGGTGAAGACTGTGGCGCTGGAAGGTATCTTTGTGCAGATAGGTCTGCTGCCCAATACGCAGTGGCTCAAGGGCACGGTGAACCTGAGTAAGTTCGGCGAGATCGAGGTCGATTCGCATGGCCGCACCAATGTTCCCGGCGTGTTTGCTGCGGGCGACTGCACCAATGTGCCGTACAAGCAAATCATCATTGCTGCAGGTGAGGGCGCTAAAGCATCGCTCAGCGCATTTGATTACTTGATTCGTACATCAGCGCCCGCTGCTTAAGCGTTAGTAGCTATCAAAATTAGACCCCGTACCGCAAGGTAGCGGGGTTTTTTTTGTGCGGTTGTGTAGCATCGGGTAGGCACAAAAAAAGCGACCCGCAGGCCGCTTTGGTTTGATGATGTGTGATCAGCCTTGCTTGCCAATCAGCAGGTATTCCATTAGTGCTTTTTGCACGTGCATGCGGTTCTCTGCCTCATCCCACACCACGGATTGCGGTCCGTCGATGACATCTGCCATCACCTCTTCGCCTCGGTGGGCGGGCAGGCAGTGCATGAAGAGAGCGTCCTTCTTGGCGACAGCCATCATTTCGGCGTCCACGCACCAGTCGGCAAAGGCCTTCATGCGCTTTTCGTTTTCTTCCTCGTAGCCCATGCTGGTCCACACGTCGGTGGTCACCAGGTCGGCGTCCTTGCAGGCGTCCATTGGGTTGCTAAAAATCTGATAGCAATCTTTGTTGTGTGGGCGGGCGCTAAAGGCTAATTTCTCATCAATCTCATAGCCACTTGGTGTACTGACATGGACCTTAAAGCCCAGCAGGTTGGCTGCCTGCAGCCAGGTATTGGCCATGTTATTGCCGTCACCCACCCAAGCAACTGTCTTGCCGGCGATGGAGCCGCGATGCTCGATATAGGTGAAGATGTCCGCGAGGATCTGGCAGGGGTGAAACTCGTTGGTCAGGCCGTTGATGACAGGCACGCGCGAGAATTCGGCAAAGCGCTCGATCTTGTCTTGGCCAAAGGTGCGAATCATCACCAAGTCCGTCATGCGGCTGATGACGCGTGCGCTGTCCTCAATCGGCTCAGCGCGGCCCAATTGACTGTCACCAGTCGTCAGGTGCACGACGGAGCCACCTAGCTGGTACATGCCTGCTTCAAAGCTCACGCGGGTGCGCGTACTGGCTTTTTCAAAGATCATGGCCATGGTGCGGTCGGCCAGTGTGTGGTGGGTAACGTAGCCTTTGAACTTCTGCTTGATCAGCGCTGCGCGCTTGAACAAGTACTCGTATTCGTCGGCGGTAAAGTCTTGGAATTGCAGATAGTGCTTCATTGCGTTTTCAGTCCCTCTTGTATTTATTTGCCGCTCAAAAAGGCTTTAACCAGCGGGGCCAGTTTGGCGACGATCTCGTCCGCTTCGGCGGTGGTCAAGGTCAGCGATGGCACGAGGCGGATCACGGTGTCTGCCGTCACGCTGAACAACAGGCCAGCCTCCAGGGCGCCGCGGGTGATTAGCTCGCCGCAAGGTTTGTTCAGCTCCACACCAATCATTAGGCCCTGGCCGCGCACTTCAACAAAGCCATCTACGCCAGAAAAAGCCTTGTTCAGCTCGGCGCGCAGATACTCGCCCACTTTGGTAGTGTTCTCGAGTAGCTTATCCTCTTCCATGATGCGTATGGTCTCAACACCGGCACGCATGGCCAGGGGGTTGCCGCCAAAGGTAGTGCCATGGTTGCCGGGCTGTAAAACGTTAGCGGCTTTGGGGCCCGCAACCACCGCGCCCACTGGAACGCCCGAGCCCAGACCCTTGGCCAGCGACATTACATCAGGAACAATCCCGGCCCATTGGTGGGCAAACCACTTACCAGTGCGGCCCATGCCAGCCTGAATCTCATCCACGACAAACAGCCAGTCCTGCGTGTCGCACAGCTCGCGCACCTGCTTCATGAAGTCGGCGCGCATGGGGTGCAGACCTCCTTCGCCCTGGATAGGCTCCATCATCACAGCAACGATGTTGGGATTGCCTTCGGTTGCCTCCTTGAGAGCAACGATGTCGTTGGCTGGTACGCGCAAAAAACCCTCAAGCAACGGGCCAAAGCCATTGCGTACCTTTGGATTGGCCGTGGCGCTCATCGTGGCGATGGAGCGGCCATGGAAAGCGTGGTCAAACACCACGATCACGGGCTTTTCAATGCCCTTGTCCACGCCAAACTTGCGGGCAATTTTGATCGCGGCTTCGTTGGCCTCCAGGCCGGTGCTGCAGAAGAATGCGTTAGTCATCTTCGAGCGTTCTACTAGCAGCGCAGCCAGCTTTTCTTGACCTGGCACGTAGTAATAGTTGCTGGTGTGGATCAGCTTGGTTAGCTGGTCATGCAGTGCAGGTACGAGCTTTGGGTGGTTGTGGCCAAGGGTGTTGACGGCGATGCCACCCAGTGCATCCAGGTATTCCTTGCCATTGACGTCCCAGACGCGCACGCCTTGACCTCGCTCCAGTGCGACCGGCACGCGGCCATAGGTCGTCATCACGTGGGGCTCAGAAGGCTTGACGGTGTCGTTCATGGGAAATCTCCGAAAAAAGATAAAACAAAAACCCGCTGGCGCTACACCCCTGTGGCCTAGCATCAAGCGGAATACCCATTCTAGGTGCTGGGCAGGCTGCCACTAGTGAAGAATGCGCATCACAGCATTGCATGTGGCTTGGACGCTGGTGGTATGTAGCGTGGCAGGCTGCAAACTAAAGTGATTGGCTGCATTGCCTGATGTGTAGGCACTCTAATTTGAAACTATGTTTTTTATGCATATTTTAATGCATTTACGTTATTGACCTTGAGTGCTTATCTCTTATATAAGAGTTAAAATACTGGTTTGACCGATTGCAGTGATCCTGTTAGCGGTAACTATCAGAGGCTCCCATCACATGGTTTCTCCGTCATCTTCAGAGGTTTTCATTCTGGGTATTACCCAGAAGGGAAAGACATTTCGCCCCAGCGATTGGGCGGAGCGCTTGGCGGGGGTAATGAGTCAGTTCCGCCCGGGTGGCGTGCGCCCGGGGAGCCATTTGGGGTATTCGCCTTGGTGTGTGCCAACCACGATGAACGGCGCTAAATGCGTGATCGTCAAGCGAGAGCTGCAAGAGTGCGAGCCTATGGCCTGGGATTTTGTGATGAATTTTGCGCGGGATAATGATTTGCAGACCACGGATGCATGCCTGATCCCGGAAGAGGCTGAGCCACCACATAAAGAGGCTTGATGCACTAGGCCTCTGTCTTTAAATGATCAATAGACTGCTGCGGCAGTCTTTTTTATGTCTGCTGTTGCTGAAAAGCGAGTGGGCATGAAAAAAGCCGTCTTGCGACGGCTTTTTTACTTCACTGATAGCGCACCCGGAACAAACGGCGGGCAGGATATCTGCCCGAGCGATTGCCTAAAGTGTCTTAGGCAGCCAGTGCCAGGGCTTTCACCTTGGCAGCAATGCGGCTCTTATCGCGAGAGGCTTTGTTCTTGTGGAAGATGCCCTTGTCAGAGATCGTGTCGATCACCGATTGAGCCTTCGCGAACAGTTCGGTGGCCTTGGTCTTGTCGCCAGCGGCAACAGCCTTTTCCACGTTCTTCACTGCGGTGCGGTACTTCGAGCGCAGCGAGGTGTTGGCGGAGTTGAGCTTAACGTTCTGGCGGGCGCGCTTGCGGCCGGATGCCAAACGGGGGTTCTTCTTTACTGGCTTAGCTGCCATGATCTGTAATTCCTATTTTAGTCTGTGGATGATCTCAGTGAACCTGTGATTATAGCGGTAATTTACACAGAATTCTTTGGCGTAGATAATTGTCCAGCAACAGCGCAGCTACACTTTGCGGGTGTCACTGTTTAAAGCCGCCTCCACTGTCTCCCTGTTTACGCTGCTCTCGCGTATCACAGGGCTTGCCCGCGATCTGCTGATGGCTACCATGTTTGGTGCCAGCGCGTTGACGGATGCGTTCAACGTCGCATTTCGTATTCCTAATCTGTTTAGGCGGCTTTTTGCAGAAGGCGCCTTTAGTCAGGCCTTTGTACCGGTGCTGGCTACTACGCTGACTAAAGAAGGCGAGGAGCGCACCCGATCCTTGGTGTACAGCGTGGCCACCATGCTGTTTTGGATTTTGGTGGTGACCTGCATTGTGGGTGTGGTGGCAGCGCCCGCTTTGGTCTGGCTTTTGGCCAGTGGCCTGCGCCAAAATGCTCATAGCTACGACGCAGCAGTGGTGATGACGCGCTGGATGTTCCCCTACATCGGCTTTATGTCGCTGGTGGCTTTGTCTGCGGGCGTACTCAATACTTGGAGGCGTTTTGTGGTGCCGGCATTTACGCCGGTGCTGCTCAACGTTTGCATGATTGCTGCAGCCTTGCTGATGGCTCCCTGGCTGCAGGCGCGGGGCATTGAGCCTATTTACGCTATGGCGGCGGGCGTGATGCTGGGCGGGGTGCTGCAGTTGTTGGTGCAATTCCCGGCGCTTAAGCGTGTTGGAATGGTGCCGCGTATTGCATTCAAGCCGTCAGCTATTAAAGAGGCTTGGGCAGATGCGGGTGTGCGCCGTATTTTGACCCTGATGGCGCCCGCCTTGCTGGGGGTGGGGGTGGCGCAAATCTCATTGATGATTAACACGCAGATCGCTTCTTATATGGCGACGGGCAGTGTCACCTGGCTGTTTTATGCCGACCGCTTGATGGAGTTCCCCACAGCGCTGCTGGGTGTGGCCTTAGGTGTGGTGCTGACGCCGCAATTGTCATCCGCAAAGGCAGCTGGCGATGATGCGCGTTACGGCGCCATGCTCGATTGGGGTTTGCGCATGGTGGTGCTCTTGGCTGTGCCGTGTGCGGTTGGCTTGCTGGCGTTTGCCAAGCCTTTGGTAGCTGTGCTCTTTCACTATGGGGCACTCAAAGGTTCGGACGTGAATCAAATCGCGCTGGCCTTGCAAGGCTATGGCGTGGGTTTGTTGGCCATGGTGGCGATTAAAGTGCTGGCACCCGGTTTTTACGCTAGCCAAGATATCCGTACCCCGGTCAAGATCGCAATTTGTGTGCTTGTCATCACTCAGTTGCTGAATCTGGTGCTGGTGCCTAGTTTTGCGCACGCTGGCTTGGCGCTGTCGATTGGCTTGGGCGCTATTGTGAATGCGCTGTGGTTATTGATTGGTTTGATCCGCCGTGGCAGTTTCAAGCCTCAGCCGGGCTGGTTGACCTTTTTTGCCCGGGTCGCCTTGGCTGCAACGCTGTTGACTATCTTTTTGGCGTGGGGCGCACAGATGGTTGATTGGGTGGCGCTGGGCAGTGAGCGTTTGAAGCGCGTTGGTTTGCTGACTGCTTGGTTGACGGGCTCCGTCATTTTGTACTTTGGTGTCTTGACCTTGTCTGGCATGAACTTGCGCAAGCTACTGCGTCGTTGATTACCTGAAACCAACATTGCTCAAGTAAAGAGTAGGTGTTTGTAGTGATGAGCAACAGTTGGTGACAGTTGGCTAGATGCTGTTTTGTGTAAGTGTTATACATTGAAGCAATGGTGCAAGCAGCGCAGTAGGCGCCATGATGCGGTAAGTGGTCAATGTTGTATTTCAGGGCGCTGCAGTTGGGATGTATATGGACTTCAACTTTTCAGTCCCCACGCCGTTGGAGCATTTTGCGTCGCTGGTGCAAAGCGACGATGATCTTCCGTTGCTAGAGGCGGCCGCTGCCATCGCCTGTATTGAATACCCACAGCTCGATATTCAGGAGGTTGTGAACGAGGTTGATAAGCTGCTGGGTCAACTGCGGGAAAACCGTGATTCCGGCAGCCGCAGTGCACTCACGCGGCTCAAGGCTTTGAACCAGCGTTTCTATGCTGATTGGGGTTTTCAAGGTAATCCCAATGATTTTTATGCGCCAGATAATAGCTGTCTGAATGCAGTGCTGCATCGCAGACGCGGTATCCCTGTGTCACTAGCCGTGATCTGGCTAGAGTTGGCGGGGGCCCTGCAGTTGCCGGCGCATGGCATTTGTTTCCCTGGACATTTTTTGCTGAAAGTCAGCGTAGCAGAAGGGCAGATTGTGCTGGATCCCTTATCTGGGCAGTCCTTTTCTAGCACCATGCTGGCCGAGATGCTGGAGCCCATGCAGAAGGCGTTTCACCGGGTGGATGAGGACGATGTGCCGCTCGGGCTTTACCTGCAGGCCTCCACTTCGCGTGACATCATTTCGCGCATGCTCTCTAACTTGAAAGAGGTTTACCGCAGCGACAAGAGCTGGGTCAAGGTGGTGGAGGTGCAGAACCGCCTGTTGGTGCTGCAGCCCACTGAGTGGGTAGAGCTGCGTGACCGAGGCTTGGCCTACCTAGAGCTAGGGATGCATGACCGTGCGCGGGAAGATTTGCAGCACTACTTGAATCAGTCTGGTAACCCCGAAGATGCGGCGCAAATTAGGGCTGCGTTGCTAGAGTTACAGCGAATGTAACAAAAAACGGTTTTTTGACACGAATATGTCATTTTCTCGTCATACAGTTTCGGCAACATGGCGCGATAGAGGACAGTAGTTATGAAAGACCGATTTGGAATTTTGCCCGAGGATGTCATGCACAAGATCGCGCGTGATGTGATGGACGACTATGACGAGTCCTTGGAGCTTGAAATGGAAGATGGCGTGCTCGGCATGCCATTCGCCGCCAGCTTGACTGACGCCGACTACAAATATTTCAATGAACTCCTGCGCTTGCAGGGTGAGTTGGTCAAGCTGCAGGATTGGGTGCAGCATACTGGCCAAAAGGTCGTTGTTATTTTTGAGGGGCGTGATGCTGCGGGGAAAGGTGGCGTGATCAAGCGCATCACCCAGCGGTTGAACCCCCGCGTGGTGCGTGTAGCGGCATTGCCTGCTCCCAATGACCGTGAGCGTACGCAGTGGTATTTTCAGCGCTATGTAGCGCACTTGCCTGCAGCTGGCGAGATCGTGTTGTTTGATCGAAGCTGGTACAACCGCGCAGGCGTTGAAAAGGTTATGGGTTTTTGTACTGGTGAGCAGTATGAGGAGTTCTTCCGCTCGGTGCCCGAGTTTGAGAAGATGCTTGCACGCTCTGGCATTCGCCTGCTTAAATATTGGTTCTCGATTAGTGATGAAGAGCAGCACCTGCGTTTTTTAGGTCGTATCCACGATCCGCTCAAGCAGTGGAAGCTGTCGCCAATGGATTTGCAAAGCCGTGTGCGTTGGGAAGAGTACACCAAGGCGAAGGAGGTAATGCTGGAGCGCACCCACATTCCTGAGGCGCCATGGTGGATGGTGCATGCGGACGATAAGAAAAAAGCGCGTCTTAACTGCATTGCACACTTTTTATCGCAAGTACCTTATACCGATGTCGAGCATGAGAACGTGGTCTTGCCAGACCGCGTACGCCATCCGGACTACACGCGCCAGCCCGTGCCTGAGTCCATGTTTGTGCCCGAAGTATATTAAGGTATTGCTCTCAAACAAAAAGCCTCGGTAGTGCACCGGGGCTTTTTTATTACTTACAAAAAGATAGCAATCTTTTTATATCAGGCGGGCAGCAAACAACTCTTTTTTCAGATATGCATAAAAAAGCGGTGCTGCCACTAGGCCTGCGGGGCCAAAGATGGCTTCGGCCACAAACATCACGGCCAGCAGCTCCCACACGCCCATATGGGTTTTGGCTCCCACGACTTTGGCATTGATCAGGTATTCCGCCTTGTGGATTAGCACCAGAAAGGTGAGGCAAGCCACGGCGGTGAGGGGGGAGACAGACAGACCCACGGTAGTGATCACTGCATTGCAAATCAGATTGCCCACGATAGGGATCATGCCGCCCAGGAAGGTCAGTAGAATGAGCGCGCCGCTATAAGGCAGGCGCATATCCATCATCGGCAGGATACCCAGCAGGAAAATGGCTGTAAGTGCGGTGTTAAAGAGGGCGATCCAGAACTGGGCCGCCACAATCTGGCGGAAGGCATCACCAAAGCGCTGTACGCGCAGTTGTAGCTGGTAGGACAGTGGTGCATGCGAAAGGCGGCCATGGCGCACAGCAGCCAGTGCACCAATCAGCAAGCCTACAAAGACATAGAGCAGGCCCGCTAGCCAAGAGCGGCCCATAGTGGCCAAGGCGCCAGCCTTGGTGCTCAAGTACTCGGCGGCGCGCTGCTGCAGCTCTTGCGCACCATCAGGCAGCACGCTGGCTAACTCAGGTGGTAGCTTGCTGCGCAGATCGAGCAAGGTGTTGGCCATGGAGTTGAGCATCTCGCGGTACTGAGCGGGTGCATTGAGTAAATAGCCTTGCGAATGTACCAAGCCGAGGGAGACCACGACGAGGGGAATCACCAGCACCAAGGTCACAGCCAGATACTCAATCCAGCGGGGTGGCGGCATGTTCAGCGAGATAGGCTGCCGGCTTACCTCGTTGATCTTGCGCACTAAAAAGTGGGTGAAGGTAAAGCCTACGCAGGCTGCCAGCAGGCCAACGAGTAAACCATTGAGCATGATGAGCAGCAACCCGCCTCCCATCAGCAAATACGATGCCAATCGAACCCCCCAATGTGCAGGCGGCGGCCGCCATGCATGAGGAGCTTCTACAACGCCCGTGATTGGCACATGGGCACCCGTGCTGTCAGATGGTGGCATTGCAGGTTTTGGTCCCATAAAGGGTGGTCAGCAAAGCAATAGGCATGGATGTTGGTGAAAGAGCCTAGCATCCATGCTGATGGGGTTTAGCTCACGGTCACCGCAGCGCTGTCGCCGCGTTGGCCAATGCTGCCAATGGCCCAGACTTGCTCGCCTAAGGCGGCAAAGGCGGCTTTAATTGTGTCGGCTGCCTCTGCAGGCACCACTACCACCATGCCGATACCGTTGTTGAACGTGCGGTTCATCTCGATATCGTCAATGC
>JAVXMM010000030.1:11810-42181 GCA_036646255.1 Comamonas sp. | reverse complement strand
CAGCGTACCTGTCATATGGCCCAACACCGACATTGGCCGCAAGGCGTGTGTTGATACGCCTATCGTCACCAACACCATTACCCCTGGCGTAGATTTTGTGTCGCCCACTGGCCAAATCAACGGTGCAGCGACCGCCACTTTAAGCTGCCGCGCTGGCCAGCTGAATATATCCAAACATGTGGTCTGGCCCGCCAATGTACCGCCCACAGACCTGACCGGCACCAGCTTTCCTGTCTCGGTCGCCTGCACTGGCAGCGACGGCATTGCACTTTCTCCCATCAACTCGGCTATTGTGTTGTCCAGCGCCGATGCTGGCAGCGTAGCGCTCACGCCGGTTATCTCTGAGGGAGCTTGCACAGTCACGGAGACAAACCGCCCAGCGGCGCCCACAAATTTCATATGGGCAGAGACCCTAGCACCCAGTGTTACCGCCCCCCTGAGCGCACCGCCAGCGGCTGCCAGCGCCCAGCTAACCAATACCCTGGCGCGCGCCAGCAGCAATCTCTCAATCAACACCAACGTCCTTGGCGGCCCTGCGGCTGGTATATCGGGCGTGCTTCACTACACGGCCAACTGCGGCATCGATGGCAGTTTTACTGCAGACGTGACTTTGGCATCGACCAGTGCAGGGACCGCTGCTATCAGCAATCTGCCTCAAGGTGGCACCTGCACGATTAGCCAAGATATAACCTTACCCACACCTCCAAATGGCTACACCTGGAGTACAAACCTGCCAGCCCCGGTGACGTTGAGCATCACCTCCAGCGGCAACGTGGCTGCATTTGCCAATACGCTGATTGTCACGGCGACTCCCACCCCTGCGCCCGTCCCCGCTCTTGACATGCTCAAGCTCGTCTTGATGGCTCTTGCGATTGCAGCCTTGGGCATTTGGAGCCAGCGCAAGACTAAGCGCGTTTAATTAATTTTTGTACGCAGCACTACACGTGCTGCATGAAGAAAAGAGCTACAGATCAAGGTCCGTAGCTCTTTTTTTGTCCTCGTCTCGCTGAACATTGGTGCGCGCATATATGGAATCTGCAGATGCTTGCGCATTTTCTATATAACTAATAGCGATACACCACTAAGAAAAATATTGTTTGAGTTTATATAGAAATTTTCTACAGTACAGCTCAGCAGCTTGGCGACTGGCGCGTTGTGTGCCGGTAGCGGGGCTAAGAATCAAGCACCACGATGTACCAATACACCTCATTTGACCGCCAGTTCGTTCAGGCCCGTGCCGACCAGTTCCGCGACCAACTCACCCGCTGGCAGAGCGGCAAGTTGAGCGAAGACGAGTTCCGCCCACTGCGCTTGCAGAACGGCTGGTATGTGCAGCGCTATGCACCTATGCTGCGTGTAGCCGTACCATATGGCGAGATCAATGCCGCGCAAATCCGCGTGCTGGCCCGCATTGCACGTGAGTACGACAGCCCGGAAGAGCAGCTCTACCAAGACGCCTTGAAGACCCAGGGCGCCATGGGCACCACCTATTTACCCACGCACTACGCGCACTTCACCACGCGCACCAATGTGCAGTTCAACTGGATTCCGCTGACTAAGTCTGCCGATGTGATGGACCTGCTGGCCAGCGTCAACCTGCACGGCATTCAGACCAGCGGCAACTGCATTCGCAACACCACGACTGATGCACTGGCTGGGGTGGCCGTTGACGAGATCGTTGACCCCCGCCCTTATGCCGAGGTACTGCGCCAGTGGACAACGCTACACCCCGAGTTCGCATTTTTACCGCGCAAATTCAAGATAGCCATCAGCGGATCGAGCGAAGACCGCGCCGCCACCGGCTGGCACGATGTAGGTCTGCATCTGGTCAAAAATGATGCGGGCGAAATTGGCTTTAGGGTGTTTGTGGGCGGTGGCATGGGCCGCACGCCCGTCATCAGCACCTTGATCCGCGAGTTTTTGCCCTGGAACCAGGTACTGAACTACATCGAAGCGATTGTGCGCGTCTACAACGAGCGCGGCCGCCGTGACAACAAGTACAAGGCCCGCATCAAGATCCTGGTGAAGGCAGAGGGCCAGACCTATATTGACTCAGTGGAAGAAGAGTTCCGTCAGATCATCGAGATCGATGGCGGCCCGCACACCATCCCGCAAGCCGAGTTTGACCGCGTAGCCGCCTGCTTTGTGCCACCTGATTTATCGCTCTACCCACAGGTAAACGCGACCGACGCCAAACACGCACTCACCGAACAAGGCGCCAAAGAGCCTGCATTTGGCCGCTGGGTGGCGCGCAATGTGCGCCCCCATCAAAACCCGCAACTGCGCGCCGTGGTGCTGTCGTTCAAACGCGTAGGCCAGGCGCCTGGCGATGCATCGGCCGACCAAATGGATGCCCTCGCGCAGCTGGTGGATGCTTTTTCTGCTGGCGAAGCACGCGTAACACACGACCAGAACGTGGTGCTGCCATGGGTGCATGTCAGCCGCCTGCATGACTTATGGTTGCAAGCCAAGGCCCTGGGCCTGGCAAGCACCAATGTCGATCTGTTAACAGACATGATCGCCTGCCCCGGCGGTGACCTGTGTGCACTGGCCAATGCCCGCAGTCTGCCGATTGCCGCCTCCATTACCGAACGCTATCAAGATTTGGACGAATTGGACGACATCGGTGATATCGACCTGCACATCAGCGGCTGCATCAATAGCTGCGGCCACCACCACAGCGGCCATATTGGCATCTTGGGTGTCGATAAGGACGGCAAAGAGTGGTACCAAATCACCGTGGGCGGCTCGGACGGCGCCACGCTTTCAGGCACCGCCCAAGCAGGCAAGGCAATTGGCCCCTCGTTCAGCGCTGCCGAGGTACCCGGCGTGATTGAAGCCGTGCTGACTACCTACCGCGACCTGCGCCAAAGCGGTGAGCGGTTTATTGACACCGTGCGCCGCGTGGGAGTTGATCCGTTCAAGGAAGCAGGCAAATCGGCCCGCCTGCCCGAAGAAACAGCTGCCGCTTAAACCAGTACCAAGAAGAACAACGATGACTATCCATCAAGACTTGAAAATTTTGGCCCATGCCGACCATGACGCGCCCATTGACGGCGATGCCAGCGTACTGCAACTCGCCAATGACGTAGATATGCTGACCGTACAGATTGAGAATGTGGCGCGCATTGAGCTGGACTTCCCCAATTTCACCGATGGCCGCGCATTTAGCCAGGCCTATCTGCTGCGTCGTCGCCGTGGGTTTAAAGGCGATATCCGCGCCACCGGTGATGTGCTGATTGACCAGCTGGTGCAAATGCAGCGCACGGGCTTTAGCAGCGCTGTATTGAAAGCAGGTGTAGACCCTGCTGATGCTCAGCGTCAATTTGCGCGCTTTACTGGCTTTTACCAAGGAAGTACGGACGTGCACCCCCACTTTTCACAGGTGCCTGCATGAGCCAGCACCTCTCCCCGCAAGCGCTGGCGCGCATCAACGCCGAGCTGGGCCACAATGCGCAGGGCCTGACGGACTGGGCACTTGCCTTAGGCCTGCCCAGCATAGTCACCACCAACTTCCGCCCGTTTGAGGCGGTGATCCTGCACATGGTCACCCGTACTCAGCCCAATGTGCCCGTGGTGTGGATGGACAACGGCTACAACACCGCTGCGACCTACCAGTTTGCCGATACCGTGACCCGGCAATTGGGCCTGAACCTGAAAATCTACCTGCCTCGCCGATCGCGTGCGCACCGCGAAGCCGTCGACGGCGCAACGCCCGCACTCACCGACTCGCGCCACGCAGCATTCACCGAAGAAGTCAAACTAGAGCCTTTTGCCCGGGCCCTGCGGGAGACAGCGCCCAAGATCTGGTTCACTGCGCTGCGCGCCACTGATACTGCGGTGCGTGCGCAAATGGATGCGGTGAGCCTCAACCCGGATGGTTTGGTCAAAATAGCGCCACTGTTGCATTGGTCATCCAAGGATTTGCACGAATACTGTCAAAAACACGGTTTGCCCAATAACTTTGACTACGTGGACCCTACCAAAGGTGAAGACAACCGCGAATGTGGCCTGCACATAGCGCATTAAAAATGCTAGCTCTCTTAGCGCCCTCCAAGCGCGCCAGATGCCAATTTCGCTTGAAAGCTTATATATGAACGCCCGTGTAGACAACGATGCGCTGAGCCATCTCAGTAACCAGCACCTGGATGCGCTGGAGGAAGAAACCATCTACATCCTGCGCGAAGTAGCCGCCGCCTTTGAACGCCCGGCGCTGCTGTTTTCCGGCGGCAAGGATTCGTTGGTGATGTTGAAGTGCGCCGAAAAGGCCTTTGGCGCGAACCGCATCCCGTTCCCGCTACTCATGATTGACACGGGTCACAACTTTCACGAAGTGACGGACTTCCGCGACTTTCGCGCCAAGGAGCTGGGGGCCGAGCTCATTGTGCGCAACGTCGAAGACTCCATGGCGCGCGGCACTGTGCGTCTGGCCCATGCGAGCGAGTCGCGCAACGTGCACCAATCCGTCACCTTGCTGGAGGCGATTGAGGAGTTCCGCTTTGACGCGCTGATCGGTGGCGCCAGACGCGACGAAGAAAAGGCCCGCGCCAAAGAGCGCATCTTCAGCCACCGCGACAGCTTTGGCCAGTGGCAACCCAAGGCCCAGCGTCCGGAACTGTGGACGCAGTTCAACACCCGTCTGGCGCCGGGCGAGCATTTCCGCGTCTTCCCCATCAGCAACTGGACCGAGCTGGATGTGTGGCAGTACATAGAGCGCGAGAACATTGCCCTGCCCAGCTTGTACTACGCCCACCAACGCGAAGTGGTCGAGCGCAAAGGCCTGCTGGTGCCGGTGACGCCGTTGACGCCAAGCAAAGATGGCGAAGTAGTGGAAAGCCGTACCGTGCGCTTTCGCACCGTGGGCGACATCACTTGCACCTGCCCGGTAGAGAGCGATGCAGCCAACGCGGCCGACATCGTGATCGAAACCCTGGCCGCCGATGTGAGCGAGCGCGGCGCCACCCGCATGGACGACAAGACCAGCGATGCATCGATGGAAAAGCGCAAGAAAGACGGATACTTCTAATGACTATCGAAACCATAGCAACTAGCACCCGCCAGGAAAGCGCTACAAGCCAAATAAGCGCTACATCACCCAATGCATCGGCGCTGCGCTTTATCACCTGCGGCTCAGTCGATGACGGTAAATCCACCCTGATTGGCCGCTTGCTCGTAGACAGCAAATCCGTGCTGCAAGACCAGCTGGCCGGTGTGCAGCGCAGTGGCGAGACCGACCTGGCCCTGCTGACCGATGGCCTGTCCGCCGAGCGCGAGCAAGGCATCACGATCGACGTGGCCTACCGCTACTTCAACACCGAATCGCGCAAGTTCATCATTGGCGATGCTCCCGGCCACGAGCAGTACACACGTAACATGGTCACCGCCGCATCCAGCGCCGATGCCGCTGTGGTGCTGGTCGATGCCACCAAGCTGGACTGGAAGACCCCCCAGTTGCCGCTGCTGGCACAAACCCGCCGCCACAGCCTGCTGGTGCACTTGTTGCGCGTACATTCGCTGGTGTTTGCCGTCAACAAACTGGACGCGGTGGACAACCCCGAACTGGCCTTTGCCAACATCCGTAACGCCTTGGCCACTTTTGCGCAAGCTGCAGGCATTACTGTGGCGGCCACCATCCCCGTATCTGCCTTAAAAGGCTGGAACGTGGTGACGCAGCACGCCAGCTGGGCAGGCTACCAAGGCCCGAGCCTGTTGCAATTGCTAGAGAAACTACCCACCACGCCAGCAGAGGCTGCGCAGCCCTTTGCCTTTGCCGTGCAATGGGTAGAGAAATTCTCGGCATCTGCCGACACGCGCCAAGGCCGCCGCGTCTTCTGGGGCAAAATTGCCACGGGTGAAGTCAACGTGGGCACGGCCGTGCAAATCCTGCCCAGCGGCCAACATGCCACGGTGGCCCAGGTACTAGACCACACGCGCCAAATCAAGGCCCGCGCCGCAGGCCAAAGCGCCGGCATTGTGCTGGACCGTGAAGTCGATGTATCGCGAGGCGACTGGCTGGTGGCCGCGCCAGTTGGCCATGCTGCAGGCGACGATGACTTTGAGTCGCCTGCCGAGCAATCCGCCTGGCCTGTGCGCCGCGACATCACCGCCACCGTGGCTTGGATGGACAACGAGCCGCTGGTGCCGGGCCGCGTGTACTGGGCCTTGCATGGCCGTCGCTGGATCAAGGCCAAGGTACGCACCGTGCTGAACCGCCTCGACATCAACACGCTAGAGCGCCACGCTGCCGAGCAGTTGGAGCCCAACGCGATTGGCAGAGTCGAGATCACGCTGCAAGAGACGGTGCCCATGGCATCCTTCGCCCAATCGCGCGATCTGGGATCGATGATCCTGGTCGATACCGCGAGCAACAGCACGGCTGCGGCTGTCTTGGTGGAATAGGCCAATGCAGTCTCGCAGCTAAAAACCACGTTATTAGGCAGCGGGCTATGTGCAAGTGTACAAAGATCGTAAAATTGCTCGCTGTCTGTCTGAACCACTGGCGAAAATAACTCCATGACCCACGTCGTCACCGAAAACTGTATCAAGTGCAAATACACCGATTGTGTGGACGTCTGCCCTGTCGATTGCTTCCGCGAAGGCCCGAACTTCCTCACCATCGACCCAGACGAGTGCATTGATTGCGCCGTTTGCATCCCTGAATGTCCTGCCAATGCCATCTTCGCAGAAGAAGATGTGCCTGCCGACCAACTCGCATTCATCAAACTGAACGCAGAGTTGGCCCTGGCCGATGGCTGGAAGAGCATTACCAAGCGTAAAACGCCGATGGAAGGCGCCGACGAGGCCAACGGCCAGCCCGGCAAGATCAAGGACCTGATCCGCTAACCCCCAGAAAACCAGCATCACGCTGGTTTTTTTACGCCTGCATCACGCGAGCGGCGTGCAAGCGCTGCGAGATTGCCAACGTACTGGAAAGTTTAGGAATAGAGCGACAAGCATGAGCGAAGCCACTTTTGCCAACACCCCCACACCGCCCTACTATGCCGTGATCTTCACGTCGCAACGCACCCCCTCCGAAGGCGATGCTTATGGAAATATGGCTGATGCCATGGTCCAGCTCGCATCACAACAGCCCGGTTTTCTAGGAGTGGAAAGCGTGCGTGGCGCTGATGGACTGGGCATTACGGTGTCGTACTGGGCGACCGAGGCCGATATAAACAACTGGAAAGCCAACACCGACCACCTAGCCGCACAGCGCGCTGGTGCAGAACGCTGGTACGAGCACTATGCCGTGCGCATCGCCAAGGTGGAGCGCGCTTATGGCAAGCAATAGAACTATGGCTCGCGCATAAACGCCGGCCTCATCGCCTTCAAAGCCTTTAGATGAAATATGGTTTGTCGCTACTCATATCCGGCTGACTGTTGCGGATGCTGATGCGGATGGTGGAGCCGTTAAGCAGGGCAAGCGTGGCCCCAATTTTTGCAATCGCATCGGCCGATTCCTTCGCCCGAGATACCACTAGCTTTGCACAGATCGCTCTTGCGATAAGTTCGTAGTCAATCTCACATCATCTGTCTGGCCTGGCGCAGAATACCGCAGGTTTTCCCGGCTAGCGCGCCACCGCTGCTTTACTAAGGCGGCAGCGTAGTTTGGCACCGCGTGAGCTGTGGCGCAGCCGGTCAATGCGCTAGAGCAAGGCCAGGGAATGTGGCTGACACACCGAATGAGGTGCAACAGGCCGCCGACCTAACAAGTCCTGTGTCTGCAGGGCTGCATTCAGCCCTGCAGACTTGGTTCCAGCCCAGCTGTATTCGCTATTAGCAGCTATCGAACAGTGCCCTGCTCGTCTACACGCTTACTGGCCCAGATCGCACCACGTATTTATGACTCCAGCTCATCACCAACGACGAGCACAGAACATTGGCCGCCACGCCAGCCTGAGTTTGGTATGACGCCTGAGTTTGGCCGGTGCAGTCCCATCGGGATAGCGGATCGCAGGTGCAAGTTCTGGGCCCATGGTACCCACCCATGGGCGGGTTTCAGCTCTGCGCCCCCAGCACACTCGCATGTGCCGTACCAGCAGCGCGCGCGAGTAGATTTTTGATTTGCAAGAGTCGGCTTAGTCCGGATGCGAGACACCCAGGCGCTCATGCAAACGCTTGCTGGTGGTTGTGTACTCCAGCAACAGCTTTTCACCGCGCAAGTATTCCACCGCCGCCAGTGCCGCCAAGGTGGCCTCGTGAAAACCGCACAAAATCAGCTTCCGCTTGCCGGCATAACTGACGATATCGCCCGCCGCGTAAATGCCTTGTGCGCTGGTTTGGAAAGTATCCACCGCCACTTGCAACTGCTTTTTCTCAATCGCCAACTCCCAGCTCAGCAACGGGCCCAGCTTGGGCGATATGCCTTGGTACACCCAGAGCTGGTCGCAAGGAAGTTGCTGGTCTTGGCCTTCTGGGTCGCAATAAATAATTGTGGCCTGGCGCCCGCCCAGCGGCCCTAGATAGCTATCATTTTTAACATCGCTTACTGCAATGGATTGCGGCATGCCGATCACCACGTCCAAGCGTCCGCTAGCGCGCAATGCGGCCAAATCATCTAGCAGAGGCTGGGGTGCATTGAACTGGTCACGCCGGTGCAGCAGCGTGATGTGTGCTGCTTGCAGCAATGGGTGGTCTGCCGCGGCAAGGGCTGCTTGCACTGCCGCCTCGTCGCCGCCGTTGATCACAATGCGCACAGCAGGATTGCCCTGCACTTGCTGTGCCAGCCAGGCATCTTGCAAATCAGGGTGGTAAAACGCCAGCCTGCCCACCAAGGCATCCATTCCATCCAGCCGTAACTGCTTAGGCACAAAGGCACCGACACCAGCAGTGATCAACACGGTTTTTGTCAACATCCATGTGGCAGCGCCACCATCCACAGACTGCAGTTGCACGCGCCAGCGGCCATCACCATGCGCCTGCAACTGCGCCACCTGGGTGCGCGCATGGAATCTGGTGTCGAAGGGTTTGATCTGATCGGCCAAGCGCGTCGCCAGCTCGCGCCCCGTACACAATGCAACGCCCGGAATATCGTAAATGGGTTTGTCGGCGTACAGCGCAATGCACTGCCCCCCCATTTGCGCCAAGGTATCGCACATATGCGCTTGCACGCCCTGCAAACCCAGTTGAAAGGCAGCGAACATGCCCACCGGCCCAGCACCAATAATGAGCGCATCCACGGCTTGCGCGGTGGATGCGTCAAAGTCAGCAACATTGGTCGTTTCGGTGTCGGGGCGCTGTGTATCAGTCATGCTGCAATGGTAGTGCAGCGGCCATCGCCCTAGCGGCTTTGCGCGATTGAGCGATGGCTTCTTCCGCCCTATTGAGCCGTGTCGATACCGCCGCCCAACGCCTTGTACAGCGCAATGCGGTTGACCTGCTCAGCCTGCTGCAAGCTGATTTGGGTTTGCTGCGCCGCATACAGACTGCGCTGCGAATCCAGCACCGTCAAAAAGTCATCAGCCCCAGCTTTAAAACGCGCTTGCGATAGTTGCAGCACACGGCTGGAGGCCTGCACCAAGGCATCTTGGGATGCGAGGCGGCGCTGCATGGTGCCTCGGTCGGCCAGTGCGTCGTTCACCTCACGGAAGGCGACTTGAATGGTTTTCTCATACTGCGCCAGCGCTACCTCGCGATTGGCTTGGGCGATGTCCAAATTAGCTTGGTTGCGGCCACTGTCAAAAATGGGTAAGCGAATTTGAGGCACAAAGCTCCAGGCTCGGTTGCCGCCTTCAAACAAGCCAGACAGCTCATTGCTGCCCGTGCCCACATTGGCTGTCAGGCTGATCGTTGGAAAGAAGGCCGCGCGCGCCGCGCCAATATTGGCAAACTGGGCTTGCAGCGTGTGCTCGGCCGCCGCCACATCCGGCCGCGCTAGCAACACCTGTGACGACAGTCGTGCGGGCACCACCGTCATAGCTGTAGCAGCGGATTGCGCCGCCACCTGTGGCGTGGCCTTGTCCAGCAGCTTGCCCGATCCGGCATCCTTCAACGCCTGCACCGTGAGCGATGCAGCAGGCTGCGGTGGCAATAAGTCATCCACCACCGGGCCGCCCACTAAGAACTGCAGCGCATTGCGATCGCGCTGCACCTGCGACTCATAAGCCGCCACATCGTTGCGCGCGGTCTCCACCGCCGTCTGGTTTTGCGCCAGCACCAATCCATTGGTCGCCCCCAGCTGGTGCATGCGCTGCACCAAGCTGTAACCGTGCTCACGCGTGGCAAGCGTATCGCGCGCCAACTGCAGGCGTTGCTGGTCACTGGCCAGTGCCACCCAGGCGCTGGCCGTGTCGGTGATCAAGGCTAGCTGCACGCTGCGGCGGTTTTCCTCGACCTGCAGGTACTGCTGCAGGGCCGATTCGCTCAGGTTACGCACGCGCCCCCAAAAGTCCAGCTCATAGCTAGCCATACCCAGTTGCACGCTGAACTGGTTGCTGGTGGATGAGCCTGCACTGGCCGAGCGCAAATCGTCTGCAATACGGGTGCGTGAACCTTGGCCGCTGGCATTAAGGGTTGGCAGCTGGTCTGCACGTTGCACGCCATACTGGGCTCGGGCTTTGTCGATATTGGCCATCGCCACGCGCAGATCGCGGTTGTTTTGCAGGCCTTGCTCCAGCAGCTCGCGCAGGCGTGGGTTTTCTATCCACTGTTGCCAGGACAGCATGCGCCACTCATCGGCAGATACAGGCTCAACTGCAAACTCGCTGGGCACGCTAGAGAGAACACCATCCAGCGTGGCAGGCACCGGTGCATCCGGGCGCTGGTAGATGGGTGCAAGGTTACAGGCGCTCAAAACACCGGCAGCCAATAGCACCAGCGGCAAGCGCCAAGCAGACGAGATCGTGAGTTGCGGGCTGCTCATCATTGCGCGCCCTCCTTCACAGTGGTTGGGGCTTGCAGGGTTTCTTCGCTGCCGCTACTGGATTTGAACCAGCTTCGAATTAGCAAAAAGAACACGGGGACCATAAAAATACCCAAGACGGTCGATGCCACCATGCCGCCCAGCACCGCGGTACCAATGGCGTTACGGCCACCAGCGCCAGCGCCAGTACCAATGGCCAACGGCACTACACCGAAGCCAAAAGCCAGCGATGTCATCAAGATGGGGCGCAGGCGCAGGCGAACGGCCTCCACGGTTGCATCAAACAATTTTTTACCCTGCTCTTGCAGTTGCACTGCAAACTCCACGATCAAGATTGCATTCTTGGCTGCCAAACCCACCGTGGTAAGCAAGCCGACCTGAAAGTACACGTCATTCGTCAGCCCGCGCGTGTAGGTAGCCGCCAAGGCGCCAATCACACCCAGCGGCACGGCCAGCATCACCGACAGCGGCACAGTCCAGCTCTCATACAAGGCGGCCAAGCAAAGGAAGACGAAGAGAATGGAGATGGCATAGAGCATAGGCGCCTGTGCACCGGATTGACGCTCCTGCAGCGATGCGCCTGTCCACTCGTAACCAATACCCGTGGGCAGTTTGGCCAGCATGGCTTCCAGCTCTTGCATGGCCAAGCCCGAGCTCACGCCAGGTGCAGCACTGCCAATGATTTCATAAGCAGGGGCGCCGTTATAGCGCAGCAATTGCGGCGATCCATACGCCCAGTGGCTGGTGGCAAAAGCGCTGAACGGCACCATCTCGCCATTTTTGTTGCGCACTGTCCATTTGCCGATGTCCTGTGGCAGCATGCGGTGTGGAGCATCCCCCATGATGTAGACACGCTTGACGCGGCCATTGTTCAAGAAGTCATTCACATAGGTTCCGCCCATGGCGCTGGAGAGCACGTTGTTGATGTCGGTGTACGACAAGCCCAACGCTGCGGCCTTGCGATCGTCCACATCCACGCGCAGCTCGGTAGCATCGTCCAGATTGGTGGTGCGCACCGCCGTCAGGTTGCTGTTTTTGCGCGCGGCATCCAGCAACTGGTTGGTGGCGGCCAGCAATGCATCATGGCCCAGGCCGTTAATGTCCTTCAGCATAAAGTTAAAGCCAGCGCTCGACCCCAGGCCGCGCACCGCAGGCGGCAGCATGACAAACACACGGGCATCGCGGATTTTTGCCAAATCCTTGGTGGCCTTGTGCGCCAAGGTGGCTGCAGATTGCGATACCAGCGGGCGATCTGCCCAAGGCTTGAGACGGATAAACCCGCGTGCTGAGCTTTGGTCACCACTGAGGCCCGAGACTTGGTTAAAACTCACCACATCGGGCTGGGCCAGCAGGTAATCGCGCACCTCATCCAGCACATCTTGCAGGCGGGCATCGGCCGCACCAGCGGGCAGGTTGACGTTCACGTACAAGAAGCCCTGGTCCTCATCTGGCAAGAACGAGGTGGGCAGCTTCGCCATCAGCAGCCAGACTCCCGCAAGCACGGCGATGAAAATCAGCATCATGCGCTTGGCTCGGCCCAGGCTAAAGGCCACTGTTTTTTGGTAGCGGTTAGCCGTGGCATCAAAACTGCGGTTAAACCAGCGAAAAAATCGGTCGCTAATGCCAAACAGGCCATTGCGCACTGCACGCTCATGGCCTTCACCATGCGATGGCGCTTTGAGCAAGGTGGCGCACAAAGCGGGTGTCAGCGTCAAAGCCACAAACACAGAAAAAGCCATTGCCGCCACGATGGTGATGGAGAACTGGCGATAGATCACGCCAGTCGATCCACCAAAAAATGCCATGGGCACAAACACCGCAGACAGGGTGACGCCAATGCCAATCAGCGCGGGCGTAATCTCGCGCATGGATTGCTGGGTGGCGGCTTTGGGCGACAAGCCAGTCTCGTGCATCACACGCTCGACGTTCTCCACCACCACAATCGCATCGTCCACCAGCAAACCAATCGCCAGCACCATGGCAAACATAGTCAGCGTGTTGATCGAGTAGCCCGCGATAGACAGCACACCAAACGTGCCCAGCAGCACTACCGGCACAGCAATCGCCGGGATCAAGGTGGCACGCAGGTTTTGCAGGAAGATGAACATCACGATCACCACCAGCACCATGGCCTCGGCCAACGCCATCACCACCTCATGAATGGAGGCTCGCACAAAGGGTGTGGAATCCGAGCTGACGAAGTACTCGATCTGGTTGGGGAAGAAAGGCTGCATCTCGGCCAGCTTGGCCGCTACCGCATCGGACACGGCCATCGCATTGGCACCATCGGCCAAGATGATGCCCATGCCCGCGCCGCGCATGCCGTTGAGCTTGGCCTGGATGGACTGGTTCTCTGCGCCCAACTCCACACGAGCCACATCTTGTACGGTGACGACCGAGCCATCGGTTGCCGCCTTGAGCACAATACTCTCGAACTGCTCCACCGTTTTGAGCTTGGTGCGCGCGGTGATAGTGGCGTTAAGCTGCTGGTTTTTGATGGCGGGCAAAGCGCCGATCTGGCCCGCGGATACCTGGGCGTTCTGGGCGTTCAATGCGTTGGCGATGTCGGACGGCATCAAACCGTATTTCTCCATCTTGGCCGGGTCCATCCAGATGCGCATGGCGTAGAAGGTGCCAAACACGTTGACGTCGCCTACACCCTCAATACGGCCAATCGCATCCACGATATTGCTGTTGATGTAGTCGCCAATATCCACTTCGGTGATGGACCGGTCTTTGGAGTAGAAGCTGTAGGTGACCAGAAAATCCTGCCCGCCCTTGTTGATGAAGACACCGCGACTCTTCACCGATTCGGGCAGGCGGTTAAGCGCACCCTGAATCTTGTTTTGCACCTGCACCTGGGCCACGTCCACATTGGTGCCTGGTGCAAAGGTAAGCGTCAAACGCGCCTGACCCGACGCATTGCTGGTCGAGCTCATATAAAGCATGTTGTCGATGCCCTTGAGCTGTTGCTCGATGATCTGGGTGACGGAGTTCTCCACCGTCTCGGCCGATGCGCCGGTGTACTGCGCACCAATAGTCACGCGCGGCGGGGCAATATCGGGGTACTGCTCCAGCGGCAGCTTGGAGATTGACAAGGCGCCGCCCAGCATGATGATGATGGCGATCACCCACGCAAAAATCGGGCGCTGGATAAAAAACTGTGCCATGGATGTGCAGCCTCTGCTTATTATTGAGTAGCTGCAGGGGCAGATTTAGCAGGTGCGGCGGGATCAACAGGCGGGCGACCAGGGCTGCGCGCCTTGTCGGCCAGGGCTTGCAAATCTACGGCAACGGGGTTCACCTTGTCGCCCACTTTCACACGCTGAAAGCCATCGACTACCACGCGCTCGCCGGCTTTCAGACCGCTGTCTACTAGCCATTGCGTGCCAATGGCGCGATCCAGCTCCAGCGGGCGTTTTTCGATCTTGTCATCGGTGCCCACCACCATCACGCTGGCTTTGCCAGTCAAATCACGGGTCACCGATCGCTGCGGCACCAGGAGTGCATCAGGCGCCACCGCGGTGGGTAGCAAGGCTTGCACATACATATTGGGCATCAGCACGCCATCTGGATTGGGAACCTGTGCGCGCAAGGTCACCGTGCCGGTAGTGGCGTTCACAATCACGCCCGAGAACTTGAGCTTGGCCGTGTGAGCGTAGTCGCTGCCATCATCCAGGCGAATGCGCACGGGGATCTGGTCACCGTCCACCTTTTGAAAACGCCCTGCTGCCAGGTCACGCTGCAGTTGCAGCATCTCGGTGCTGGATTGTGTGAAATCCACATACATTGGGTCGAGCTGCACCACCGTGGTCAGTGGCGTGGCCTGGTTCGCCGTCACCAAGGCACCCGGCGTCACGCCAGAGATGTTCACGCGCCCGCCAATGGGCGAGACGATACGCGTGTACTGCAGGTTAACCTTGGCGTTGTCGAGCGCTGCTTGCGCTACTGCCACATCAGATGCGGTTTGCGCCACCAGCGCCTGGCTGTCGTCATACACCTGGCGACTAATGGCGTCGATCTTGACCAACTCGGCATTGCGTGCGGCATTGCTGCGCGCGGTTTGCGCCGTAGCTTTGGCCTTGGCCACGACCGCTTGCGCGCTGTTGACAGCGGCACTCACTGAGCGGTCATCCAGCTGGTAGAGCGGCTGGCCTGCCTTGACCAAGGCGCCTTCAGTGAACAGGCGCTTCTCCACAATGCCATTGGCCTGGGGGCGAATCTCAGCCATCATGAAGGCGCTGGTACGGCCCGGCAACTGGGCCATCAAGCTTTGCGCTGAGGGTTGGATAGTGACAATACCGACTTCGACCGTCTTGGGTGCAGGGGCCTCTGCCTCTTTCTTACCCGAGCACGCCGCCAGCACGCCTGCGGCGGCCAGTACAGCGGCGGTGCGGATAGCGCTGCTGCGCCAAGGCTTGCTTATGAGTTGAGAGCTGGGACTTACCGAGAAGGTAGAAACAGGCAAGGTCTGGCATGGTGAGGAAAGGGCATCCAGCATCATCGGTAAGGGCATGGGGTAAAGCTTTATAGAGCCGTGGACTAGCGCCATGACAGGCGCTGCGATCCAGCAAACTCTCCTATTTTTACAGCTAAATATGTAGGCGATGTAAAGCGCAGCGCCATTGATGACCTGCTTTCCTACAACCCGCACATTTTGCTACATATGCTGCGCCGCAGCGCAAATGTGCGCGACCATCTATGGGAAAGCGATAATCCCCAAAGGTTCCTGAGGACCCTTGTTGTTGTCACCAAACACCCATCACCAAAGCCACACCATGCACACCTCTACCACGGGTTTGATTTTGCTATCCCACGGCTCCAAAGACCCGGTGTGGCGGCGCAATAGCGAGCATCTGTTGGCCTTGGTGCAACAAGCCCATCCCCAAGCCACCGTTGCCTGTGCTTACCTGGATTGGTGCGAGCCGCCACTAGATGCCGCCCTGCACTGCGTGCTGTCCCAGCATCCTCAGCTCACCAACATCACCATTTGGCCGCTGCTATTTGGCGTAGGCAAGCATGCCAGCGAAGACATCCCCCGCCTGGTAAGTACGCTTGCACCACAATTCCCAGCTATCACGCTCACCATTGCCCCGGCGATGGGCGAGGATGAGCGGGTGATGCAACTGCTGTCCACCATTGCCAACAGCTACCTGCAACCCGCGGCCTAGCCGCCAATTCGACAGCACCAGCAGGTTTTCTATCGACATCACTGGTTTTTATATTCCCCTGACGCATAATGACGCCAATCCATATATCTTGATCTTGTATGAATCTGCATCAGTTCCGCTTTGTGCAAGAGGCCGCGCGCCGCAACTTGAACCTGACCGAGGCCGCCAAGGCGCTGCACACCTCGCAACCCGGTGTCTCCAAAGCCATTATTGAGCTGGAGGAGGAGTTGGGCATCGATATCTTCGCCCGCCACGGCAAGCGCTTAAAGCGCATTACCGAGCCCGGCCTGCATGTGCTCAAAAGCATCGAAGTCATCATGCGCGAGGTGGGCAACCTAAAGCGCATTGGCGACCAGTACAGCACACAAGACAGCGGCACCTTATCGATTGCCACCACCCACACGCAAGCACGCTATGTGCTACCCACGCCCGTGGCCAAATTGCGCGAGCACTACCCCAAGGTCTCCATCAGCCTGCACCAGGCCACACCGCAAGAGGTTGCGCGCATGGTGATTGACGAGCAAGCCGACATCGGCATGGCAACCGAATCGCTGGCCGACTACCCTGAGCTGGTCACCCTGCCCTGCTACGAGTGGCAGCACGTGCTGGTCATGCCGCACCAGCACCCGTTGGCGCAAAAAGAGCGCATCAACCTTGAAGACATCGCCAACGAATCTTTGATTACCTACCACCCCAGCTTTACCGGGCGTGGCAAGATTGATGCGGCCATGGCGGCGCGCCAGCTCAAGCCCAAGATTGTGCTGGAGGCGATTGACTCCGACGTCATCAAAACCTATGTGCGCCTGGGCCTGGGTATTGGCATTGTGGCCGAGATGGCCATGCGCGATGACCCGATCAAAGACCTGGCCGTGCGGCCCATGGGCCATTTGTTCGGCCAAAGCGTGGCGCGCGTGGCCTTCAAGCGCGGGGCGTATATGCGCAACTTTGTCTACAAATTTGCCGAGCTGCTGAGTGACCGCTTAAGCCGCGACTTGGTAGACCGCGCCATGGTCGGTCACGTAGCCGACTACGAGCTGTAGGCAATGCGCCTAAAATATTTGTAAATTGATAGCTGCTAGCGCCCGTCCATCGGGCGCTAGTCACGTAAAACATCTAATAGCATGACCGCAATCGCCACCACGCCCAGCTTCCCCAGCCGCCTTCCCAAGGTCGGCACCACCATTTTTACCGTCATGTCAGCCCTGGCGACCGAGCATAAAGCCGTCAACCTGGGCCAGGGATTTCCAGATTTTGGCTGCGACCCAGCCCTGCTTGAAGGCGTGACTCGCGCCATGCAAGCTGGTCACAACCAGTATCCGCCCATGACGGGCGTGCCCGCGCTACGCGACGTCGTGTCGCAAAAGATCGAGTCGCTATACGGCCACCACTACGACGCGACCAGCGAAATCACCGTCACTGCAGGCGCCACGCAGGCTATCCTCACCGCCATCCTCTGCTGCGTCAGTCCAGGCGATGAAGTCATCATCCTCGACCCCTGCTACGACAGCTACGCGCCCAACATCGAGCTGGCGGGCGGTGTCGCCGTGCGCGTACCACTCACCCCTGGCACGTTCCGCCCAGATTTCGCCAAGATCAGCGCCGCCATCAGCCGCAAAACACGCTTGCTGCTGATCAACACTCCGCACAACCCCAGCGGCAGCACCTGGACGGCGCAAGAAATGCAGCAACTGCAAGACCTGCTGGCCCCCACCAACATCCTGCTGCTTTCTGACGAGGTGTATGAGCACATGGTGTTTGACGGTGCCCGCCACGAGAGCGCATCACGCTACCCAGGTCTGGCCGCCCGCGCCTTCGTCATCAGCAGCTTTGGCAAAACTTTCCACGTCACTGGCTGGAAGATCGCGACCGTCGCAGCGCCCGCAGTCCTGTCGGCAGAGTTCCGCAAGGTGCACCAGTTCAACGTCTTCACCGTTAACACGCCCATGCAAGTAGGCTTGGCCGACTACCTGAAGAACCCCGCGCCGTACCTGGACCTGCCCGCCTTCTACCAAAAAAAGCGCGACCTGTTCCGCGCAGGCTTGGAGGGCTCGCGCCTGAAGCTGCTGCCCTGCACCGGCACCTACTTCCAGTGCGTAGACATCTCGGGCATCACCGACTCCAATGAAGCCGACTTCTGCCAACAACTAGTCAAGGACCTGGGCGTTGCGGCCATTCCACTGTCCGCGTTTTACGGCGATGGCTTCGACCAGCAAGTGGTGCGCTTTTGCTTTGCAAAAAAGGACGAAACACTGAATGCGGCACTGGAGCGGCTGCGCAAGCTGTAAGCTGTTTCTCCGAAGGCTGGCAGCGGCTAGCCAAACGGCATCTCGTGCAGGTAGCGCCGCGGCAGCAGGGTGAATACCCCTGCCTCCAGCAGCGCTGGCGCAATACGGGGTCACCATGATGCCCCGGAGCTCACCAATGTTGCCTCTGCACGCGTCCAGCCACGCGCGAGGCCCTGCCCACAGTGCGAGTACGCATAGAAGATGAATCCAGCCGCAAATGCCCCCACAGCGCCGGGCCGATGTGCGCAGGCTGGTGTCGTGCAACCAGAGCGGTAGTCATCGTCACCACCATATAGACCCATCCACATGAACGGTGGAGCGTTGTGCTCTTGGTCATCAACTACTGCGCCTTGCCCAGCACACACACTGCAAGCACCGTGGCCATATACCAGTACATCAGTTGGTGATAACTCATGCGGGCCTTGATGTTGCCTCCTATAAGGAAAAAGCTGCTTGCACCCTACTACAAGGCGCAAGCAGCTATCAAATTAGGAGTAACTAAACGCAGTCGCAATCACAGCACATTCTGGCGGCCGGGGCGCGTGCAGCACAGGACTGCACAGCGCCCAACCCCGTCAGAACGAATGGCGGATACCGACCTGATAACCAGTGCCCGATCCATCTCCATCAGTCACCGCCAGACCGTTGCCCACGGTAAAGGCTTTGCCGCCGTCCTTGTTCTTGACGCGGGCCACACTGCCGTATAGCGCCGTGCGCTTTGACAAGCTGTGCACATAGCCCAGCGCGATGTGATTAGCATCGTTGGCCACATTGGTCGCTTTGACAGCGCCATAGCTCACCCGGAACTGGCCTGCCGACCCCACCGGCACATGCGCACCCAGCGCCCAGGCGCGCGTCTTCTTGTCGTCACCCGCTTTATTTTCGCCCAGCAGCAGCATGGGCTTGATAACGCCGAAATCATAGCTCGCACCGATATTGGACTGTTTCAGGTCACCCAGGATACTGTGCCTCGTCTTGGTGGTGCCCACAGCCAGGCTCAGTGGCCCACTTGCATATCCCACACGAGCACCAACCACACGGCCATCATTATTGGCGATGCTTTCGTTGAAGCCGTACATGACGGTACCGAAGAAGCCGCCCATCTTGGGCATGTGGTAGGCAATGGAGTTGGACGAACGCACATGGGTGACGCCCCGCGCGCCCGCTGGTGGATAGAACATGGGCGGCGCAGAGCCCACGCCATTGGCGCCGAAAGCATGGTAGCCCCCGCCCGACACCGTCAGGTTGCTGAACCCGGGTACGTAATCACGGCCCAAGCGCACTTCTCCGAAATCGCCCGACAAGCTAACCGTGGAGCGACGGCCAAAGGTCAAACCACCGCTTTGATTCTTCATGTTGTCCACACTGGTGGAGCCACCAGCGCCTGTGTCAGCGTCAAGGCCAGCCTCCAGCCAGAAGCTGGCCTTTAAGCCACCCCCCATATCTTCGCTACCGCGAAAGCCCAAGCGGCTGGTGGAGTTTCCATCGGTACCTAGCTGGTTGAGTGAGCCACTGCCGCTGCTCGACAGGCGTGTGATATTCGAATCGATTACACCAAACAGTTGCACCTGAGATTGCGCCTGCGCTGCGCTTCCCACGCACATTAGCGCCATCCCCAGGCCGGTAGCGACACCTTTGCGCCTCTGATACGAGGTACGCAACAGGGTCGATGGTTTAAATTCCATTATTAAAACTCCTTCTTTGATTGATTAATACTATTTAAATCATCAAAGGAGAAGCTGTCAATCGGCTGTCATTCGGGCAACGAATTCCTAGGGAAAACTCGGGATTGCCAGCCTTTACGCTTTAAGCGATGCATACGCCACCATGCGGCACGGGGCGCGCACGCCGTCACAGCAAAATGATGTCGTACTGGTCCGAGCCGTCACGCCCCTCGGCCTGCAGCGAAATCGGCTTGCCAATGAAATCGGACAGACCTGCCAAGTGCTGACTTTCTTCATCCAGCAGCATCTCGATGACAGGAGGCGCCGCCAGTACGCGAAACTCCTTGGGATTGAACTGCCGTGCCTCCCGCAGGATCTCACGCAAGATGTCATAGCAGACGGTGCGCACGGTTTTGACTTGGCCAACGCCTTGGCACACTGGGCATGGCATGCACAGCATGTGGGCCAGCGATTCACGCGTGCGCTTGCGAGTCATCTCCACCAGGCCCAGCTGCGAGAACTCGCCGCACATGGTTTTGACGCGGTCGCGCTGCAGCTGTTTGCGAAGCTCGCTCAACACTTGTTTCTGGTGCTCCTCATGCACCATGTCAATAAAGTCGACGATGATGATGCCCCCCAGGTTGCGCAAACGCAGTTGGCGCGCAATGGCGTGAGCGGCTTCTAGATTGGTTTTGAAGATGGTGTCGTCGAAATTGCGCGCCCCCACGTAGCCACCGGTGTTCACATCCACTGTGGTCAGCGCCTCGGTCTGGTCCACGATCAAATAGCCACCTGACTTGAGATCGACCCTGCGGCCCAGTGCACGTGCGATTTCCTCGTCCACTGCGTACAGGTCAAAAATCGGCCTCTCACCTTTGTACAACTGCAGCTTGGGCACGGCGGCCGGCATAAACTCTTGCCCAAAGTGTTTAAGCAGGTCAAATTGCTCACGCGAATCAATACGGATGGATTGCGTGCCCTCGGTCACCATGTCGCGCAACACGCGCTGCATCAGGTTCAAATCCTGGTGCAGCAGGGTTTTAGCAGCCTGCTTGGTGGCAGATTCTTTGATACGACCCCATACCTTGCGCAAGTAGCGGATGTCCTCGGCCAGCTCGTCATCAGTCGAATCCTCCCCGTTGGTGCGCAAAATAAAACCACCACCGCCGCCCGTCTCGGCCGTACCCACCAGCGCTTGCAGGCGTCCACGCAGCGCATCGCGCTCGTTTTGCGGTATTTTTTGCGACACACCAATATGGTCGTCCTGCGGCAAAAACACCAGCAAACGGCCTGCTACGCTAATCTGGGTAGATAAGCGCGCGCCCTTCGTGCCAATCGGGTCCTTGATGACTTGGACCATGATGGATTGGCCTTCGAACACCTGCTTCTCGATCGGCACTTGCGGCTCGCCCTTGCGCGCAAACATCGGTGCTTCGCCGCCCTCTTGGCGCTGCCATACATCGGCAACATGCAAAAATGCGGCTCGCTCCAGTCCAATATCGATAAAGGCGGATTGCATGCCCGGCAGCACGCGCGATACCTTGCCCAAGTAAACATTGCCGACCAGCCCGCGCTCCAGAGTTCGCTCGTGGTGCAGCTCTTGCAGTGCTCCGGCCTCAATGATGGCGACGCGTGTCTCCTGCGGCGACCAGTTGATCAAAATATCGTTTTGCATGGGGTTTCTTTTTTAAATATCAAAGCCCGCTGCTCGCAGGAGGTTAGCCGTCTCAAAAACCGGCAAGCCCATGATGCCGGAGTAGCTGCCGCTGATCTTGGCGATGTAAGCCGCCGCACGCCCTTGCACGCCGTAGCTACCGGCCTTGCCCATGGGCTCACCACTGGCCACATAGGCGGCAATTTGGGCATCCGTCATCTCTGCGAACTGCACTTGCGATACGGACAGCGCCGTCAAGCGCTTTCGGCCGGTTTGCAGCGCCACGGCAGTTAACACACGATGGGTTTTGCCGCTAAGCGATTGCAGCATCTCAGTGGCCTCATCGGCAGACTCTGGCTTACCCAGAATGCGCCGCCCCAGTGAAACCGTAGTGTCAGAGCACAACACAGGCGCGCCCTCCAATCCACGGCGCGCAAGCCGCGCAAGCGCGGCATCAAGCTTAAGACCAGTCACGCGTTGCACGTAGTCTGTGGCCGATTCGCGCGGCAGTACAGCTTCTAAAGCCTCTGGATCTTCAGGTTCTTCAGTATCTTCGCTATTGGCCAGTAGCAAGGTGTAGCGCACCCCAATCTGCTCCAGCAGTTGGCGCCGGCGTGGGGATTGCGAAGCCAGATAGACAAAGGGTTCCATAGAGTGGTGCGCAGAGCTTTGAAGAAAAACAAGCTCTCGCGCCCGGCTACCGGGCGCAAACAGCTATTATTTTTGCAGCATACCGCATCCAGCACCCTGCTGGCAAGAATGAACGTTGAGCGAAGTCGGCTGTGCGCGCCCAGCTTGCTCTAAACCCGATTATTCGCGGTGATACGGATGGCCTGCATTGACCGACCAGGCCCGGTACAGCTGTTCAATCAGCAGCACGCGCACCATGGCGTGCGGCAGGGTCAAGTCTGACAAGCGAATTCGCTCGTGCGCCAGCGCCCGGAACTCAGGGTCCAAGCCATCAGGGCCACCGATGATCAGAGCCACATCATCACTCTCCAACTGCCAGTTTTTAAGCCGCGCAGCCAGCGCCTTGGTCGTCAGGTTGGTGCCGCGCTCATCCAGCACCACAATGCGCGTGCCGCGCGGGATTGCGGCCTCTATGCGCTTGCGTTCGGCCGCATACAAGGTCTCGACCGTCTTGGAGCCACGCGGCTCAGTCTTGACGGCTTTCAACTCCACCTTCAACTCGGGCGGAAAGCGTTTGGCATAGTCGTCATACGCAGTTTGTGCCCAATCAGGCACATGCTGGCCTACAGCGATGATCAGGATCTTCATGTTGCAATTTTCAAATAAAAAAAGAGCCGCCCTGCCTTGCAGTTCAGCTCTTTTTAGCAAGAACGCAAAAACGTTCTTAATCGGCTTTGTTCCGTTTCTCGATCAAACGCGTGCGTGAAGGCAAGGCGCAAGCAGTACAAAGGGCACAACTAGCGAAGCCGACAAAGTAATCGCGTTATTAAGGAGTGGACTTACTTAGCCTTAGGCGCTGCGCGCTTGGCGGCGGGCTTTTTAGCAGCGGGCTTGGCAGCCGCAGATTTAACGGCAGGCTTGCTGGCGGCCTTGGGCTTGTTCACCACAACAGTCTTCACCGGTGCTACGGTCGACTTGGTTGCGGGCTTTTTAGCAGCAGGCTTTTTGGCAGCAACAGTACCTGTGATCTTCTTGACAGCGGCCTTTTTTACAGCTTTTTTGGCTGGAGCCTCGTCGCTAGCAGCTGCGGCCTTGGGCTTGCCAGGCTTTTTAGCAGCCACGCCTTCAGCAGCGTCTGCCTTGACCTTGCTGGCTTTAACAACAGGCTTAGGCTTGGGAGCACCCAGTTTCATGCGCACTGGCATTTCACCCCACATTTCCTCCAGACGGTAGTACTGACGGATCATGGGCTGCATGATGTGGGCTACAACCGAGCCGCAGTCCACAATGATCCATTCGCCATTGCCTTCTCCTTCGGTTCGGGGCTTGGGAAAGCCGGCCTCCTTAACGGCGTCTTTCACGCTAGAGGCGAGCGCCTTGGTTTGGCGGTTGGACGTACCCGACGCCACAATCACGCGCTCAAACAGCGGCGACAAGTGCTCGGTGTTGAACACTTGAATGTCTTGCGCCTTCACGTCCTCCAAGCCGTCAACGATGGCACGCTGCAGTTGGGTAACGTTCTTTTTGGCGGCGGAGTCGGATGGTTTTTTGGCGGTGGTCATCAGTCGTTGATGGAAGAAGAGGTTTCTACTATAGCGCGTGTTGCAGTTATTGTTGATCGCGTCAACACGCAAGTAACAAAGATGAAGCGATATGGCATTGCAAACCGCTCATCTGCTTTGGGGGAATAGCCGTTTCTAGGCCATTGGGGTGTGGCGCTTTTAAAGCCAAGCCTAGTATTATAAGGCGGTGCGTCAAATCCAGTCACGACGCACCAGAAACTGCTGCAACAACGCGGCTTCCTGTGAGCCTTCCGGATCTTGGCGTTGGTAGCTCCAGCTTGCCAGTGGAGGCATAGACAACAAGATTGACTCGGTACGGCCACCCGACTGCAAACCAAAATGCGTACCCCGGTCCCAGACCAGATTGAACTCGACATAGCGGCCACGGCGATAGAGCTGGAACGTGCGCTCGCGCTCACCGTAAGCCATGCCTTGGCGGCGCTCTACGATAGGCAAATAGGCCTCCAAGAACGCATCACCAACCGATTTCAGCATGGCAAAGCCGCCCTCAAACCCCTGCTCGGCAAAGTCATCAAAAAAGATGCCGCCAATACCGCGTTGCTCGTTGCGGTGCCTCAGGTAAAAATACTCATCGCACCAAGTTTTAAAGCGCGGATATAAGTCTGCACCAAAGGGCTGCAGTGCATCGCGACAGGTTTGGTGAAAGTGCACGGCATCTTCTTCGTGCGGGTAAAACGGCGTCAAATCCATGCCACCGCCAAACCAACAAGTTGCGGGCTGGCCGGGGTGGCCCGCGGCGATCATGCGCACATTCATATGCACGGTCGGCACATGCGGGTTACGCGGGTGGAATACCAAGGACACACCCATAGCCGAAAACGGTGCCCCCGCCAGCTCAGGGCGGTGCTGCGTTGCTGAAGGCGGTAGTTGTGGGCCACGTACTTGCGAAAAGCCCACGCCTGCGCGCTCAAACACAGCGCCACCTTCCATGATCTTGGTGATACCCCTGCCTTGCAGCTTCTCGCCTGGCTCTTTATGCCAGGCATCCGCCAAAAAGCGAACATCGCTGCCCGCACGCGCTTCAATCGCCTCCAACGCTTGCGTGATGGATGCCTGCAGGCCTTGCAGATAGCCAGCGACAACCTGCACTTCAGGCGCATCGCCCAATTGATCGACAGAAGAGGACAGCACAACAATCCTTAGAGCGACTAACACCGCCCAGTAAATCGCAAATTTGCGGTTAAAACAAGACGTGAAGACGCAGACAGTACAAAGGTACGACAAGGCAAAACAACGACGCATCAAGGGTCGTGTCAGCCGCTTTTAAAAGCATTCCGCCTGCAAAGGCTAACCGATGCAGGCGGAATGGTAAGCGCTTAACGCAGCTTATTTGATGGCGCGGTAGCCAATATCACGACGATATTGCGCCCCGTCAAAATGCACCTGACTGGCCACGCCATACACACGCTGCTGCGCCTGCTTAACGTTATCGGCCAACCCCGTAATACACAAAACGCGGCCACCACTCGTCACGGGCTGGCCCTCCTTCATCACCGTACCAGCGTGGAAAACCATGGCCTCCGCATCGTCCTCCGGCAAGCCGGTGATCAAATCGCCCTTACGCGGCTCTTCTGGATAGCCGTGTGCGGCCATCACTACACCTAGTGCGGTGCGACGGTCCCACTGCAGCTCGACTTGGTCAAGCGTGCCATCAGTGGCGGCCAGCATCACATCGACCAGATCACTCTTGAGGCGCATCAGGATAGGCTGAGTCTCCGGGTCACCCATGCGGCAGTTGAACTCCAGCGTCTTAGGGTGGCCCGCTTTGTCGATCATCAAACCTGCATAGAGAAAGCCCGTGTACGGGATGCCATCTTTTTCCATACCACGGATAGTAGGCAGGATGATTTCACGCATGGCACGGGCATGCACATCAGCGGTGACCACGGGCGCGGGCGAATACGCGCCCATACCGCCGGTATTCGGGCCTTGATCGCCGTCCTTCAAGCGCTTGTGATCTTGGCTGGTGGCCATGGCGATCACATTTTTGCCGTCGCACATAACGATAAAGCTGGCTTCCTCGCCGTCGAGGAACTCCTCAATCACCACACGGGCGCCACCGTCGTTGTGGGCTACGCCGTATTTATTGTCCACCAGCATAAAGTCCACGGCATCATGGGCTTCTTGCAGAGTCAATGCCACCACCACGCCCTTGCCAGCCGCCAGACCATCGGCCTTGACCACAATCGGTGCACCAATTTTGTCTACATAGGCGTGTGCGGCTGCCGGATCAGTAAAGGTGTCGTAAAACGCCGTGGGAATGCCGTGTCGCGCCATGAAGTCTTTGGAGAAGGCTTTGGACGACTCCAGTTGCGCAGCAGCCTTGGTTGGACCAAAGATCTTGAGACCGTGCGCACGGAACTCGTCCACCACGCCAGCAGCCAGAGGCGCCTCAGGGCCGACCACGGTCACCTGAACGCCTTCTTTCTGCGCCCATTCGCGCAGCGCTTTCACATCAGTAATGGGCAGGTTTTCCAGGTGCTTATCGCGCGCGGTACCTGCATTGCCTGGGGCAACAAATACTTTGGTGACCTTGGGCGATTGCGCCAACTTCCAGGCCATTGCGTGTTCACGGCCGCCGCCACCAATCACAAGAACCTTCATAACGCAGCGTTGTGGTAAACCTCTTGAACATCGTCCAGATCTTCCAGCACATCCAAGAGCTTTTGCATCTTGACCGCACCTTCCTCATCCAGATCGATGGTGTTTTCAGGGCGCATGGTCACTTCTGCCACTTCGGGCGTCAGGCCAGCGGTAGCCAGCGCATTGCGCACGGCTTCAAACTCGGATGGGGCAGTCAGCACTTCGACTGCGCCCTCTTCATCAGTGATCACATCATCCGCGCCGGCCTCCAGCGCGACTTCCATGATCTTTTCTTCATCAGCACCAGGAGCAAAAATTAACTGCCCCACGTTTTTGAACTGAAAGGCCACCGAACCTTCGGTGCCCATGTTACCGCCATGCTTGCTGAACGCATGGCGCACTTCGGCCACCGTACGCACGCGATTGTCGGTCATTGTGTCCACAATGATGGCGGCGCCACCAATGCCATAGCCTTCATAGCGGATTTCTTCGTACGACACGCCTTCGAGGTTACCCGTGGCTTTGTCGATGTTGCGCTTGATATTGTCGGCTGGCATATTAGCTGCCTTGGCCTTGTCGACAGCGAGGCGCAGACGCGGGTTGGCATCCATGTCGCCACCGCCCTGGCGCGCCGCGACCATAATTTCACGGATGATACGGGTCCAGATGCGGCCGCGCTTTTCGTCTTGACGACCTTTGCGGTGCTGAATATTGGCCCATTTGCTGTGTCCTGCCACAGAAATTCCTTTGGTATCGTTTAATCTTGCTAACTAGCGATTTTACTTTTGACTTGCACGCTTTCGAGGAAACCCACTATGGCCGAACCCCTACTGGTTGCCAAACACGGCGCTATTGAGTGCTTTTTGCTACCAGGCCTTGCCAACCGTCACGGTTTGATCACCGGCGCCACCGGTACTGGCAAGACTGTAACCCTTCAAACATTAGCCGAGGGTTTTTCTCGCATTGGTGTGCCAGTTTTTATGGCCGACATCAAAGGCGACCTGACGGGCATCAGCCAAGCCGGTAGTATCGGCGAAAAAATGGCTGCTACGCTCAAAGACCGCGGCATTGATGCTCCTACTCCTGTAGCATGCCCCACCACCTTGTGGGATGTGTTTGGCGATCAGGGCCACCCGGTGCGCGCCACCATCTCGGACATGGGCCCGCTGCTGCTGGGCCGTATGCTCGATTTGAACGACACACAGATGGGCGTGCTCAATCTGGTCTTCAAGATTGCAGACGACAGCGGCATGCTACTGCTGGACTTGAAAGACCTGCGCGCGATGCTCACTTTTGTGGGCGACAACGCCAAGCAGTTCACCACCGAGTACGGCAACATCAGCTCAGCCAGCGTGGGCGCCATTCAGCGAGGCCTGCTGCAAATTGAGCAGCAAGGCGGCGACAAGTTCTTTGGCGAGCCTATGCTCAACATCGACGACATGATGCAAACCGTAGGTAATCAAGGCGTAATCAATGTCTTGGCGGCCGACAAGTTAATGAACTCACCACGCCTGTACTCCACCTTTCTGCTGTGGATGCTGTCTGACCTGTACGAGAAGCTGCCCGAAATTGGCGACCCGGAGAAACCCAAGTTTGTCTTCTTCTTTGACGAAGCTCATTTGCTGTTTAATGAGGCCCCCAAGGTACTGCTGGAGCGCATTGAGCTGATTGTGCGCCTAGTGCGCTCCAAGGGCGTGGGCGTGTACTTTGCCACGCAAAACCCATTGGATGTACCTGACAGCGTACTTGCCCAGCTGGGCAACCGCGTGCAACACGCGCTGCGCGCCTTTACCCCGCGTGACCAAAAAGCTGTCAAGGCCACGGCCACCACCATGCGCGCTAACCCAAAGATCGACATCGAGGCCGCCATCACAGAACTGGCGGTGGGCGAGGCACTCCTGAGCTTTCTCGACGAAAAAGGCCGCCCCAGTGTGACGGAACGCGCCTTTGTTGTGCCGCCGGGCAGCCAACTGGGCCCCATCACCACCGAGCAACGCCAGGTCTTGCTGAAAAATTCACTGGTCGCCGGCGTCTATGAGGCGACGGTGGACCGTGAATCAGCCTACGAGATCATCAAAGCCCGCGCAGGCGAGACTAGCGCTGCCGATGGCAGCAAGGCCACGGCAGGATCAGGCGGCGCAGCAGCGCAGGCAGATAGCGGGCTAATGGGCACGTTGAACGATATGCTGTTTGGCACCACCGGCCCCCGCGGCGGCAAGAAGGACGGCATTGTGCAATCCATGGCCAAATCCACCGCCCGCTCCTTTGGCACCAAGCTGGGCAACCAGATCTTGCGCGGCGTGCTGGGCAGCATAATGGGCGGCAAAAAATAATGACCAAACAGGCTGCTAGCGCCCGTCAGTAGCCAAATAGCAAATTATTTCGATAGCACCATGAAAAAACCGGCCCTAGAGCCGGTTTCTTTTTTGGTGTTTGCGATTGGCGTATCAGCTGCGATCGCTGCGTGCCAAATGATTCTCCAGCTTGCGCAGGCCAATCGTCAGCAAGAAGGTCATCAGCCAGTACGCTAGCGCCACAGCTAGGTACGGTTCCCAATAACGGCCATAGGCGCCGGCCACGGTGCGGGCGGCGTAGGCCATCTCAGCCAAGCCAATGGCAGATACCAGCGAGGTGTCTTTGAGCAGCGAGATCATGTTGTTACCCAGCGGGGGCAACATGCGGCGAAAAGCCTGCGGGATCACCACGTAGCGCATCATCTGCCCATGTGTCATGCCCAGCGACATGGCCGCCTGCTTTTGCCCCAGCGATATGGACTGGATACCAGCGCGGAAGACTTCCGAGATATAGGCACCAGAGTTCAATGTCAACGCCACCATGCCGGATATCAATGCGCCATGGTCTTGCTTCAGGGCGCGCGCCAAATCACCGCTGATCAACAGGCCATTTACCGGGTGGATGAACAGCGGCATCACCGCAAAATGCATCAGCAAAATTTGAACAAACAGCGGCGTACCACGGAAAAAGCTCACATACACCGTTGACGGCCAGCGCAGCAGGTATTTGCAGACCGCCTTCCACGGTTGGTGGCGGGCATCCGCCAAGCGCGCCAGCGCCAGCATCAGGCCCAGGGCGCAGCCCATCAAAATACAGGCGACCGTCATGCCCACCGTCACCAGCGCGCCTTGCCAGAACAGCTGCTTGTATTCCACCAGAATGTCTGGGCGGAACCAGCCAAACCATTCCACGGGCGTGTTGTTATCCATACTTAATCTTTCAAACAAAAAGACGGCCTAGCGGCCGTCTGTGCAGCGTACATCGCTATTAAATTATTGCGCCTTGTACTCTTGGTTGAACCACTTCTTGTAGATCACGTTGTAGCTGCCGTCGGCGCGAATAGCTGCCAAACCGGCGTTGATCTTGTCTTGCAAGGCCTTGTCACCCTTGCGTACAACGATGCCAAAGTGCTCGTTCGGGAAGTTCGGGTCTTCCACCACCTTGAGCGCTGGCACTTGCGCTACGCGGAAAGCGATCACGCCGTTGTCGCCAATCGCAGCATCCACACCGCCGCCCGCCAGCTCGGAGATGATCAGCGGTGTACTCTCAAAACGGCGGATATTGGTGCTGGCCTTGCCCACTTCGCGGCTCATCACGTCGTCTGCGGTCGATCCGCTAACGACCGACACCTTCTTGTCCTTCAGGTCTTTCAGCGACTTGACGGTGCTGTCCTTGGGCACGGCAATCAGCTGACGAGCATCAAAGTAAGGGGCTGAGAAATCAAAGCTTTGCTTGCGCTTGTCGTTGATGGTCACGCCCGAGATGACAAAATCCACATCGCCGTTGTTCAGCGACGCAAAAATGCTGGTGAAAGGCGTGTTGACTACACGGATCTTCATGCTTTGCTGTTTGGCAATGGCGTTGACGATATCGATGTCAAAGCCAACAATTTGCTTGTCCTTGTTCTCAAACGCGAACGGTGCAT
>JAVXMM010000030.1:4912-11800 GCA_036646255.1 Comamonas sp. | reverse complement strand
TAGCGCTAGAGGCCACCACCAGCTCACGGCCTTGGGCTTGCACGCCAGAGGCAGTCAACACCGAGACAGCAACCGCAACAGCAGCCAACGCATTCTTTTTGTTCCACATAACCAATAACCTTCGCAGCAAAGCCTAGACAAGCCCAAGATTATACGTAAGCACCTGTTTGCGACTGAGAACTCGGGTTTGTCCGCTCGCACCCATGCCCTAACGCATAGGGTGTTGACTGGGCCGCCCGAGCCGCAAATGCCACTAATATGGCAAACCATAGTCACCAACGCACGCATTGACCGCCATGAACGCCTCCAGCCCCCCTGCCGCCCTGCCCACTTTTGATGATGTGCAAGCCGCCGCCCAGCGCCTGCAAGGCGTAGCCCACCGCACGCCGGTGATGCGATCAAGCACCTTGAACAAGCTGACAGGTGCAGAGTTCTTTTTTAAGTGCGAGAACTTTCAGCGTATGGGGGCATTCAAGTTTCGCGGCGGCTATAACGCGCTGTCCCAGTTCACGCCCGAGCAAGCCAAACGCGGAGCGCTGGCGTTTTCATCAGGCAACCACGCGCAGGCGATTGCGCTTTCGGCCCGCATTTTGGGCATGCCCGCCGTCATCGTTATGCCGCAAGATGCACCCGCCGCCAAGCTGGATGCCACACGCGGTTATGGCGCCGAAGTCATCACCTACGACCGCTTTACCGAAGACCGGGAGGCCATCAGCCGCCAGATTTCCGAAGAGCGCGGCATGACGTTGATCCCGCCCTACAACCACAAAGATGTGATTGCCGGCCAGGGCACCAGCGCGCAGGAGCTTTTTAACGATGTGCCCCACCTGGACTATTTCTTTGTCTGCCTGGGCGGCGGCGGCCTGCTGTCGGGCTGCTTGCTGGCAGCCAAAGCCATGGCGCCTCAATGCAAGGTCTACGGCGTAGAGCCCGAGGCAGGCAACGACGCACAGCAATCGCTGCGCAAAGGCGAAATTGTGAAGATCGACACCCCAAAAACCATTGCCGATGGTGCACAAACCCAGGCGCTGGGCGATATCACCTATGCCATCATCCGCCGCGATGTAACCAATATCGTGACCGCCACCGATGCCCAACTGGTGGACTGCATGCGGTTTTATGCCGAGCGCATGAAGATGGTGGTTGAGCCCACTGGCGCGCTCAGTCTGGCCGGTGCGCGCTTTGGCGGTGTAGATTTGAAAGGCGCCCGAGTTGGCGTGCTGATCAGCGGCGGTAATGTGGACTTGGGCCACTATGCGCAATTACTAGCCCAAGGCTAAAACCTCACCATTCGGTAAAAATTTATTAGCACGCACTGCAATCCAAAATTGCCGCTGCTACCATTGCAAGCAAAAGTTACCTACGCAATTACCATGAGCACCCTCCACCTGATCAACCACCCGCTCGTCCAACACAAGCTGACGCTGATGCGCCGCAAGGAAGCCAGCACCAACAGTTTTCGCCGCATGCTAGGTGAACTGTCCACGCTGATGGCCTACGAGATCACCCGCGACTTCCCACTGCAAGATCTGGAAATCGAAACACCGATGGAGAAAATGGTCGGAAAGGTCATCGACGGCAAGAAGCTGGCCTTAGTCTCCATCCTGCGCGCAGGCAACGGCTTTTTGGATGGCATGCTGAACGTAGTGCCCGGCGCGCGTATCGGCCACATCGGCCTGTATCGCGATCCAGAGACGCTGCAGCCCGTTGAGTACTACTTCAAGATGCCCGACAACATGGGCGAGCGCGATGTGATCGTGGTAGACCCGATGCTGGCGACCGGCAATTCTGCCGCTGCCGCAGTGCAGCAGCTCAAAGACAAGTGCGCGCCCAAGTCCATCAAGTTCATGTGCCTGCTGGCCGCACCTGAGGGTGTACAAACCATGCAAGCTGCGCACCCAGATGTAGACATCTACACCGCTGCTGTGGACCGCCAGCTGAACGATCACGGCTACATCCTGCCCGGCCTGGGTGATGCGGGCGACCGCATTTTTGGCACCAAGTAAGGCGCTATTACACCGCACCCTGCCCTGCTAACGAAAAACGCCCGCATGTTGAATGCGGGCGTTTTTGTTTGGCTCAGTACGGGCTGCACCCACACTGAATAACCACCATTTTGATAGCAGCTAATGCCCATCAGCCGGTCGCTAATTGCTATTTTATAAAATTAATCGCTCTCAGGCCGTGCGCGCAGCACCATGGTATTACCGCTTATGCTCACATCGAAATAGCGCAAAAAATTCTGGCCCAGCAGCGCATCCTTTTCACCCTCGCTGGTATAGCCAGTGCCTACGCGCAGATTGTTCACGGTGAGCGGCCCAACTTCAATACGGTCCGCGCGGCTCATCGTGCCTTCGCGCACACCGTTGGCGGTTTGGAACTGCATGGGTACACCCTCGGGCAGTTGGGCGCGCTCTGCAATACGGTCGGTAATGCTGATGATGCTTGCCCCGGTATCCACCATAAATTGCACCGGCACGCCGTTGACCGTGCCCGGCACGCGGAAGTGCCCATCGCGGTCACGCTGGATCTCCAGCACCCCATGTGCCAGCACCTTGCCCTCAGCGGGCTTACGGTACACATCGGTCACTAGGTAGATCACGAACATTACCACCAGCCAGCCGCCCACCAGCAGCCACGTAGTGCGCTTGCTGGCCGATGCGGGGGCTGGTTTTTGCGACACGGCAGGCGGCAATTTCTGTGGTGGCCACGGCGGCGGAGCCTGGTGGTTGTCGGCCTGCTGGTTGCTGGAAGGTGCGGGTGTCCCCGTGCTGCGGGTGCGTAAACGGCTCATGGCGGCTGTAACAAAAGTTTCGCCCACGCAATCAAATTGTGCGCCGGCCGGTGACAAAGCACGAATCATACTGGCACACCCGAGATCTGCGCTGCCCTTGTGTGCGTCGAGCCACAGCGCGCAAGATCTGCGCCACCGCAGGCGACAGCAGCCTCACCCAGCAGCGCCGTGCGCTGGGTTAGCATGGGCGCCAAATCTGTTCTTTGGCTTCATATCACCCATGCAAACCTTTTCCCGCCGCCACGCCCTGCTGGGCCTGGCCAGCCTTGCCGCCCTGCCCATGTCAGCTACCCAAGCCTTTGCAGCTGACGCCGCCTGGCCCCACAAACCGCTGCGCTTTGTGGTGGGCTACCCGGCGGGCTCATCGCCCGATATGCAGGCCCGCATGGTGGCCACGCCGCTGGCGCAGTTGCTGGGCCAGCCCGTGGTGATAGACAACCGCCCTGGCGCTAGCGGCAATATCGGCGCTGACCAAATCGCCCGAGCTACGGACGACCACACTTTTGGCATCATCGGCAACGGGCCGCTCACCTCATCGCAGGCGCTGTACTCAAAACTACCTTACGAGCCGAGCAAGGACTTTGCGCCGCTGGCCTTGGTGGGTGTATCGCCCCTGGCCTGGGTGATGCCAGCATCCGCCACCGGCAGCATCACGCAATTGCTGGCCGCGCTGCGCGCTAAAGGCAAATCCGCCAGCTACGGATCCACCGGCCTGGGCCACGGCGGCCACTTGGGGATGGAACTACTCAAGGATGCCATGCACTTTGATGCCGTGCACATCCCCTACAACGGAGCACCCGCCGTCATCAACAGCTTGCTAGGCGGCCAGATCGAGACAGCGCTGGTTCCTATATCGACCGTGCTACCGCTGGTCAACTCGGGCAAGCTGCGTGCGCTGGCCGTCACATCGGCCAAGCGCACACCGCTGATGCCCGATACGCCATCAATGACTGAGATCGGCGCCAAGGATGTGAACATCGAAGTCTGGAACGCGCTGATGGCACCGGCAGGCATGAGCGCCGCCGTACAACAGAAGCTGAGTGAGGCCATGCTGAGCGTTCTGGCTCAGGCCGATATCAAAGACCAGCTGCTGCGCCAAGCCTGGGCGCTGGACGACCCATCGCCCGCCAAGCTACAACAACGCATCAACGCCGATCGCAAGATGTACAACGAGCTGATCGCCAAGAAGAAGCTGCAGCTTGAGTAAGTTCAAATTTTATTAAAATAGCCCTCTAACGCCTGATAGGCAGGCGCTAACAGCTATACATATAAGAGCACCATGACCGCCACCCTGCACTATATTTTTGACCCGCTGTGTGGCTGGTGCTATGCCGCCGCACCTTTGGTACACGCTGCAGCACAACTGCCCGGCCTGCAAATCGTGCTGCACGGCGGCGGCATGATGACCGATACCAGCCGCCGCCAAATTACCTCCGACTGGCGCAACTATGTGCTGCCCCATGACGACCGCATTGCGCAGATGACAGGCCAGGAGTTTGGCACGGCTTACCGAGATGGCTTGCTGAACGCAGTGGGCGTGTGGCTAGACTCCGCCCCGCCCACCACCGCCATCCTGGCGGCTGAGCAACTGGCAGGCAAAGGCCTGCCAATGCTAGGACTGCTGCAAAAAGCACATTACGTACGCGGCCTGCACATTTCGGAGTTGCCCGTGCTGACGAATCTGGCGGGCGAGCTGGGTTTAGAGGGCACTGCGTTTAGCGCTGCGTATGGGCAGCTACAAGGCTTCACCACCCAGCAACACATAGACCAAAGCCGTCGCATGCTACAGGCCAGCGGCGCACAAGGCTTTCCCACCCTGTTGGTGCAGCGCACGCCGGATGAAGCCTTACAGCGAATTGATGTGTCGGAATGGCTGGGCCAAGCCCCCGCGTTTGCAGATGCGCTTAACGCTTATCTGCAGGCTTAACGGCGTACCTGTAGCGCACCCGGGTTGACGATATTCGTCGGCCTGCCTTTGATGAAGTTGACCACGTTGTCAAAGGCGGCGCCAAAGTACGCCTCGTAGCTGTCCAGCTCTACATAACCGATGTGGGGCGTGCAGATACAGTTCTCCAGTCGTAGCAAGGCGTGGCCTTGCAAAATAGGCTCGCTCTCAAACACATCCACAGCCGCAATGCCGGGGCGACCCCGGTTAAGTGCAGCAAGCAGCGCATCGGCCTGCACTAACTCGGCACGCGAAGTGTTGACGAAGGTAGCGGTGGGCTTCATGGCGGATAAATCATCAAAGCTGATACAGCCGCGGGTTTGGTCGCTCAAGCGCAGATGCAACGACAGCACATCGCTGCTAGCAAAAAACGCCTGCTTGCTAGGTGCTACCTTGTGGCCGTCCGACAAGGCCTTGGCGCGGGAGTTGTCTGAACCCCAGACCAGCACATCCATGCCAAACGCCTTACCATAACCGGCCACCAGCTGGCCCACCTTGCCATAGCCCCAAATGCCCAAGATGCGGCCACGTAGCACCGATCCCAAACCAAAATTAGGCGGCATATTGGCCGCTTTAAAGCCCGATTGCTGCCAAGCGCCATGCTTGAGGTTGGATATGTACTGCGGCAAGCGGCGTGCAGCTGACATGATCAGCGCCCAGGTCAGCTCAGCCGGTGCAACGGGAGAGCCCACTCCTTCAGCGACAGCCACGCCACGCTCGGTACAGGCGGTCAGATCAACATGCGAGCCGACGCGGCCCGTCTGGGCGATCATCTTGAGGCGGGGGAGTTTCTCTAGCAGCAGCTTGTTGATGTGGGTGCGCTCGCGGATCAACACAATGATGTCGGCATCTTTCAGCCGCACCGACAATTGGCCAAGCCCTTTGACGGTGTTGGTGTAAACCTTGGCCGAATACGGATCCAGGCGTGCCGCACACTGCAGCTTGCGCACTGCATCCTGATAATCATCCAAGATCACAATATTCATACGATGACCACTTCCCTCGAGCGCAATACAGGGCTGTAACCTAGCGCACATCAGCGCCCTGGGCCATCAAAGCCCAGCGCCAATACTGCAAACAAAACACCTCGCTTGTGCAGCACTGGCAACCCCTATAGCTATGAACATCATAGCATTTAATGATCGACCGCGGCGTAGTCCGCATAGGCCGCTTGTGATTTACCAACACCTGCGCTGCGCGCGTCATCCCAGGGGGCTTATCAAGCGTTGAGCTTAAGGCGCGCTGATTGGTTTGTTCCATGTTGCTTTTGCCCCCAATTTGCGACAAGCTGCCACTGCATCCCTAGCAATGGCGTGCATCCAGCGCTATAAATATCATGTTTACCTTGCACTGTTGTTTGACACTGTCATGATGAATCCGGCCTTTAGCCAGCGCCCCCGCTGCCCCGAGCAAATGTTTACTAAAACCATGCAGGAATGGGGAGGATGTGATGATCTTTGGGTATTCGCCTACGGATCACTGATCTGGCGACCGGAGTTTGAGTTCGTCGAATGCCGCCACGCCCGCGTCTACGGCTGGCACCGCGCCCTCAAAATGTGGAGTCATATCAACCGCGGAACCCCAGAGTGCCCAGGCTTGGTATTTGGCATGTTCTCGGGTGGCAGTTGCCGGGGCATGGCTTTTCGCATTGCACGCCAGCATGTGCCAGAGATGATGCCCCGTTTGTGGAAACGTGAAATGGCGACCGACTCATACGATCCCAAGTGGATTGAGTGCCAAACCCAAGACGGCGCTGTCAAAGCCTTGGCGTTTACCTTGTCCAAAACCAGCCCGCGCTGCACTGGCACCTTGAGCGAAGAAGACTACCGCCGTATCTTTGCGCAGTCTTGCGGCATCTACGGCACTACGCTGGATTACGCGCAATCCACCTATACCGCCCTGTGCCAGCAAGGCATACAAGATCGCGCCTTAGAGCGCCTGCTGCGCTTGTCAGCCTCCCACCAAAACGCTTAAAACACCCCGCCTCAATGGGAACCCACCCGTTTGTACACAGCAGCTTTTAGAGCCACGAACACAGGCCAGTAAATCGAAAATTTGCGATTGAGACGAGGTTAGGTTAGGTTAGGTTAGGTGAGGTGAGGTGAGGTGAGGTGAGGTGAGGTGAGGTGAGGTGAGGTGAGGTGAGGTG
>JAVXMM010000030.1:0-4812 GCA_036646255.1 Comamonas sp. | reverse complement strand
AGACAACGATGCATCAAGGCTTGTCTTCACCGCCTTCGCGCCCAATTCAAACACCCTGCACCTGGAAGCCATCAAACGGGCTGCCAGATCACAGGGTGGTCTTGGGCTTTTTACGTTTCTGTCAGTGCTAACGGCTACTAAAAGCCCTATGCCACCTGACGTAAGCAACGGCCCCTGAGAGGCCGTTTACTGAGCTGCTTGCCAAACGTAGGCAAGCGGCTGGGAATACTGTATGCGCTAAGGATTAACGCTTGCGATCACGTTCGTCTTCTGGCCAGATGCTGAAAACAGTTGCTGCGGTCATTTGAACAATCTCCTAAAGATAGGAGTACAACGGGGAGCAGCGACACCAGGTTGACAGGCCACAGCAAAAAATAACTGGTTTACTGAATATTTACAAAAATTAATTTAACCATGGTGAAATGCACCTGTTTTTAAAGAGTGAATTGCACAAACATTCGGAAAATACATAGATTATCTATTTAAATCAATAACTTGACCGAACAACCACAAAAGTAAGTTTAGATTACAGAAGCGCACTCAAATCCATAAATGCAATAGCATTTCGATAAAAAATCACTGCCAATACAATCTATTTGAACAATAAAACACCTATTTTTATATCGAATTGACCAAATCTCATCATCGATATGTCAAACAACAATGTCACACCACCACCTGCGCCACCGGCTGCCAGCCATGATTCAGCGGACCTTGGCCTTGGCCAGTGTGCACATCGGCACCGGCTGCTATAGCGCCCAAGATGTACTGACGGGCGCGTTGTACGGCATCTGGCAAATTGTGGCCCAGAGCCAATTGGCAAGCGATAGCGGACGACAGCGTGCAACCTGTGCCATGGCCGTTGTGAGTGGCAATACGGGCGGATGCCAAGCGCAGGCGCAAGCCGTCACCCATGGCCAACAAGTCCACAACTTCGTCGCCCGGCAAATGTCCCCCCTTAACCAGCACAGCTTTGGCACCCATGGCCAACAAGTCTTGCGCGGCCTGCTCTAACTCATCCGCCCCATGGATGGTGCGGCCCAACAGTAAGCCGGCTTCATCTAGATTAGGCGTAATGACCGCTGCGCGCGGGAACAACTCGCGCACCAGCTCGCCCACCGTAGCTTCAGCGATCAAGCGGTCGCCGCTAGTGGCCACCATGACTGGGTCCAACACCACGTTCTTTAATTGGTAGCGATCTATGGTGGCGGCCACCACCTGCACCACCTCGGGCGCATGCAGCATGCCGATCTTGACGGCATCGGTACCGATGTCTTGCAGCACGGCATCCAACTGGTCTTGCAAAAACTGGGGAGGTACGCCATGAATGCCACGCACGCCCTGGGTATTTTGCGCCGTCAGCGCGGTGATGGCTGTCATGCCATAGCAGCCCAGGGCGCTCATGGTTTTCAAATCGGCCTGAATGCCTGCCCCACCACCGCTGTCCGATCCCGCGATCGACAGTACTCTGGCGTAACGGGGCAAATTGGTGGAGGCAGTGATATTCGAGCGAGACATGGCAACAATCCAAAAACAAGCGCCGGGCAACACAGACCCGGCTTTGAGCAGCAAACACAGCCATTAAGACGAGGCGTGAAGCCGCAGGCAGTACAAAGGTACGACAAGGCGAAGCAACGACATATTCATGAGTGTGCTTGTCGCACTCGCAAAATTATCCACGATTGCAGCTGCGGCTTGACGCAGCGCAGCCTGCAGCCCGTGTCACTGTGATGTAATGCGGGCTGAGACGAAACAGGGGTGTCCCTGCGGCTTGCCACGGTGCAAGCGCAGCGCGGCTGAGATCAAACCCTTTCACCCGATCCAGACCATGCTGGCGTGGGGAGATTTCGATAACCGCATTCGCTGTTTTGTCTGTTGCACGCTGGGCGCTTTTGCCGCCAGCCGCCTGTAGACAAATATGACTTCTCACGCATTGATCCCCGCATCTGCCCGCCTGGCCATCATCGGCGGCGGCCTGCTTGGGCGCCTGATGGCGCTGGAGCTGTCTGGCAATGGCTATTCCATCGATTTGTACGACCGTGGCGGCCCCGATGCCGAGCACGCAGCCGCACGCGTAGCCGCCGCCATGCTGGCCCCGCTCGCCGAGTCCGCCGTTACCGAGCATGGCGTGGTGCGCATGGGTCACTACGGCCTTGCGCGCTGGCCACAGCTCATAGCCCAGTTGGCCGATCCCGTCTTCTTCCAGCAAGCGGGCACCATGGTGGTGTGGCACCGTCAAGACGCGGCCGAGGCCCAGCGGTTTCAGGGTATTTTGCAACGCACGCAAACTGCCATTCCAGAGCTTGCACCGCTGCAACTGTTAGACCGCAACGCCATCAATCAGCTGGAGCCCACGCTGGCCCAGCAGTTCCAAACCGGCTACTACTTACCCGGCGAAGGCCAGCTGGACAACCGCCAGCTGCTGGCAGCGCTGGTGCCCGCATTAGAGGCGCGAGGCGTCCATCTGCATTGGCACACACCGCGTGAGGTGGGAGACTTTACCCCGGGCCAGCAAGGCCAACCCGATTGGGTGATCGACACCCGTGGCCTGGGTGCCAAGCCGCAGTGGGCTGCACTGCGCGGGGTGCGCGGCGAGGTAGTACGCGTACACGCGCCCGAGGTAGATTTAACCCGCCCCACACGCCTGATGCACCCGCGCTACCCCATCTATATCGCGCCCAAGCAAGACCATTATTTTGTAATTGGCGCGACCGAGATAGAGTCGGACGATATGTCGCCCGCCAGCGTGCGATCGGCAATGGAGCTGCTCTCCGCCGCCTACACCGTGCACAGCGGGTTTGCAGAAGCGCGGATTCTGGAGATCAACACCCAGTGCCGCCCCACTTTGCCTGACAACCTGCCCGCCATCCGCCAGACCCAGCCGCAGGTGCTCGAGGTAAACGGCCTGTACCGCCATGGTTTTATGATCTCGCCCGCTGTGCTGGATTGTGCGCTGCAGGTACTCCTGACCGGTGAATCGCCATTGGCGGCGCAGTTTGACATGACCGTCAGCCTGCTGTGATAAAGACACCCGCGCACAGGCCCTATGATTGCGAGCTGATATGACGATTGAAATCCTTTTAAACAACCAAGCCACCAGCCTGCCCGAAGGCGCCACTGTGGCCCAGGCCTTGGCGCAGTTACAGCCGCGCCCGCCGTTTGCGGTCGCCATCAACACCCAGTTTGTGCCCAAATCGCGCTATGACAGCCAATTGCTGCAGGCTGGCGACAAGATGGAAGTCATCGCCCCGGTCACAGGCGGGTAAACGTAGCGCCCGTTAGTATCTAAATTAATAGCTGTTAGCGCCTGCAAGATGGGAGCTAACAGTCTTTTTTATCAAAATTCTATTGCCATGACTGCAATCCAATCCACCGATGACGACCTGGTGCTGTACGGCCAGCGCTTTGCCAGCCGCCTGCTGCTGGGCACATCGCGCTACCCATCGCCCGCCGTGCTGGAGGCTGCTGTCGCCCGTGCCAAGCCCGCCATGGTCACCGCATCGCTGCGCCGCCAGGGAAGCAACGCGGCGGAGACCGGTAGCGATTTCTGGGCCTTGCTCAAGCGCCTGAATGTGCCCGTCCTGCCCAACACCGCAGGATGCATGCGCGTGCAAGAGGCCATCACCACTGCGCAAATGGCGCGTGAGGTGTTCGAGACACCATGGATCAAGCTGGAGCTGATTGGCGACGACTACACCTTACAGCCCGATACGCTGAATCTGGTCGAGGCTGCCTCCATCCTGATCAAAGACGGCTTCCAAGTTCTGCCCTATTGCACCGAGGACTTGGTGCTGTGCCAGCGCCTAGTGGATGTGGGCTGCCAGGCGGTGATGCCTTGGGCCGCGCCCATTGGCACCGGCCGTGGCCCCGCCAACCCCTATGCCATGCAAACCCTGCGCAAGCGACTGAACGTACCACTGATCTGCGACGCAGGCCTCGGCCTGCCCAGCCACGCCTGTCAGGTGATGGAATGGGGTTTTGACGGCGTGCTGCTGAACACCGCTGTCGCGCTATCGCAAGACCCTGTCGCCATGGCTGGCGCCTTCGCTGATGGAACGATCGCCGGCCGTGCCGCCTATCGCGCAGGCGCCATGCAGGCGCAAGACACAGCCCATCCCAGCACGCCGGTGTTGGGTACGCCCTTCTGGCATCAGTCCTAAATTAATAGCTGCTAGCGCCCACCAGTTGGCCGCTATGAGGCCAAAAATATGAAAAATTTGACCGCTCCATCAGTAGCCCAGGCGATTGTCGCTGCCCACCAAACGGCTTTCCGCGACTTCCCGCCACAGCCCACGCCTGCGCCTGCGCTCTCGACAGAGCAACTGCAAGACGCCATCTACGCTGGCGCCCTGGCCGCCTGCAGCCAACTGGGTTTTATTGCCATAGATGCGGATTGTGTGGCCCGGGCCTGGGCAGCGCAAAGCCAGCGCACCGGTAATTTTGATGCCATCGTCTGGCCATCAGACCCCCTGGATTTTGACCTGCGACCCAACGGTGGCCCAGGTGCTTTTTCCGCCTGCCCCCAGCAGCTGGGCCTGTACGCAGTGCTACCCACCGCTGCCTGGGTGGGGCGCATGGCACGTGCTGGTGTGCCCACGGTGCAGTTGCGATTTAAATCAGGCGATGCAGCGGCTGTAGAGCACGAGATCAAAGCAGCTGTCGAAGCCGTGCAAGGCACCAGCGCCCTGCTCTTTATCAACGACCACTGGCGCCAAGCCATTGCTGCAGGCAGCTACGGCGTGCATCTGGGGCAAGAGGATTTGGATGCCTTAAGCCCCGCCGACCTGGCCGAGCTGCGCGCCAGCGGCGTGC
>JAVXMM010000029.1:0-42650 GCA_036646255.1 Comamonas sp. | reverse complement strand
GGAACTGTTGAGCCGCGCAAGAATGTGGAGCGGCTGATTCAGGCCTATGAATTGTTGCCAAAGGACATGCGCCGCGAGTGGCCACTGGTGGTCGCTGGTGGCAAGGGGTGGAACTCCGAGGCCATCCATGCCCGCATGGCAAAGGCCCAGGCCGAAGGTTGGCTGCGCTATGTGTCTTTCGTGGACCAGCGCTGGCTTCCTGCACTGTATGCGGGTGCACGGCTCATGGCCTACCCATCGCTCTACGAAGGCTTTGGCCTGCCGATTGTCGAAGCCATGGCCAGCGGCACGCCAGTGCTGACATCCGATGCCTCGTGCATGCCTGAGGTGGCTGGAGGCGCCGCCAGGCTGGTGAATCCTCTGGATGTGGAAGAAATAGCACAGGCGTTGGAGGATTGCCTCAGCAACGAGGTATGGCAAGCCGAGGCCAGGGCCAAGGGGCTGGCCCGTGCCGCCAGCCTGTCGTGGGATCGTTGTGTGGAAGAAACCGTGGCGGTCTACAAGCAGCTGGTATGAGCCTGGGGTCGCGCAGCTATCGACCTTGGTGTGGCTTCGGTGCCGCAGCGCTGGTGTTCGCGCTGCTGGCCGCGATACTGCGAAGCTCAGGCAGCTACCCCATCTGTCACAACGATGAGGTCAACTGGATCGGCATTGCGCACCAACTGGATGCGGGTGTGCACTGGCCTGTATCTGGTCCTGCATTCATCCACACGGTTCGGGCGCTGTCTGAACACCTGCAGCTCAGCCATGTCCAGTCCATATCCATAGTGGGCGTTGGCGGTGTCTTTATTTCGTTGCTCTTGTTGCTGTGGGGCTACCGCAAGCTAGCTTTGGCAGGCCCCGTCAGCATTTTGGCCGGGCTGGCGTTGTCCAGCTATTTTTGGGCGCCATTGATGGAGTCTCGTCCCCAGCAGTGGGGGCAGATGCTAGTGTTCCTGGGGGTTATCTGCGCTTGGCTGTGGTTGCATCGCCAAGGGGGATGGGCGTTCTTCTTGATCGTGCCTTGCATTGCGGTAACGCACATCTTGAGCCACGCAGTCCTAGTTTTTTTATGCGGCATGCTGGTGATTGCCGATTTTCTTGAAAAACGCCCATTAACATGGCGCCATTTCAGGTTGTTGCTATTTGTGGTTGCAAGCATGGGCGTTTATGTATGGCCGAACGGGCCCTATGCGGCCATGCTGGTCGATCTGGAGCAGGCCCAGATGAAGCGCCTGTTGCAGGCTGGCCCTTACCTGGTGGTGCTGCCCTTGTTCGCGGGCATAGCGCTCATGTGGGTGCAGCGCAGATGGCACTGGCGGCCCAGCTGGACCGAGGCTGTGGCTAACAGTCTGGAGCGCAGGCGCACTGCAACGGGCTTGGGGTTGTTGTGCATCGTGTTCACAACACTGGCGATACAGGCCTATTTGCTCCCCGCACAAGCATGGCTGCCCTATGGCGGATCCATGTTGCGCTTCCTTGTGTTCCAGCTCGGTAACGTGATGTTTGCCGCGTTCTTTGTGGTGGGGGTCTACGGGCTGGTCGATGGGCTGCGTACCCAGCGTTTCGATCCGGTCATGGGGCGTTTGTTGATCTGGGTGCTGATCGCCTTCGCCGCGCTTGCGCTGTTGAGCATTGCTGCGTCGTGGTGGCTTTTGGATACGAACTGGTTTTTGCGGATACTGAACTATGGCATTTTCTTTGCTGCCATCGTGACCGCCATTGGCATCGCGCGTGTCACCAGGACTTGGCCTAGAGCGGGCGCCTATGCGCTGCTCGGCGTTGGTATGGTGGCCAGTATTTTGGCGGTCGTTCGCCCACCGCAATGGCTGGGCTGCTGATCCCACAAGACATGCACCGAGCACGCTGCAAAAGTCTTGGCACAGCGCATATCGCCCGGCGGGGGATTAAATTCTAGCTACGTAAATTGCCAATACCAGCGCGAACCATTCGCACTATTTTTTGATAGTCCACACCCGTGCACCAATGGAGCTGTGCGACGCTGTCGCCCAATTGGCAACGGCAGCATCGTGCAACACCCATTTGTCTTTGCCCAGGTGGTGGTACTGAACGCCCAAGCGTCCCAGTAACCGTTGCCACCTGCTTGGCTTGAGGTTCTCGGCCGCATCTGCCTGCTCCAAGACCCGGTGAGCGGGCAGGATGGTCAAGCCCGTATACGCCTGCTCGTACACAAGACGTTGAACTACTGCCAGCGTATCCTCCCAGCCGAGGGTTGTCAGCGTCAAGGTGGCAATGGAGGCTTGCTGTAGCCTGGAGGGCGCATCTGGATGATCGGTCGCATCCACACATACCAGTTGCTGGCTCGGTGACTGGGGCCGCCACTTTGCCAGCCAGTCCATCTCGCGAATGTCATGCAAGACAGCCACCAGCAGATGCTGTGAAGCCTTGTGCTCCATCTCCGGCATTGCAGCACCCAGGGAGAAACTTTGATAAATCTGCCGGATACGCAATTCACACTGTGCGATGGTGAACTGTGCATCCGCCACTTGTTGCGCCACTCTTCCGCGCGCGGCTAGATCGGCCTTGGCAGCAAGGGATTTTCGAATCGCTTCTTTCCAGGCCAGTACCTGGTCGGGGGCGTAGCATTGGTTTTCACCGGATTGCCCCACAATCCACGACATTCCTGATCCATCCAGATCCGACGCGATGCAAGGTTTGCCGTGCTGCATGGCCTCAATCAGGACCAGTCCGAAGGCCTCGGTACGCTCGCGCGATGCCAGCGCGAAGATGTCGCAGCTGTTGAACAGCGCATGCTTTTGCGCTTCGCTCACGGAGCCTGCCAACAGTACGTTGGCACAGCCTTGCTCTCTGCGCTCTTTGGTTATTAATGCCTCCAGGTCTTTGCGTTGCTCGCCTTCGCCGGCAATGATCAGCTGCACTTGCGGAAACCCTGCAGCCGCTGAAATCAGCGTGTCAAAGCCTTTGTAGTAAGTCAGGCGCCCGACGGACAGAATACGCAACTGCGCATCACCCCAAGCGGTGACAGGCACCTCCTGCGCTTGTTCGATGGTCGCTGCATCCAAGGGGCGCAGGCCCAGGGGGATGGCCACGGTTTTATATAGCCAGCGCTGCAGTGGCTGGCTGGCTGCCATGTACGGCGGCGATGTAGCCAAAATTGCTTCGCTGTGCTGCAGCAACTTGGTTTCAAACGGTTTGTAAACTTGGTAGCAGGCCTTAAGCAGGTTGTCCCATTTGGATATCAGGACGTCGGAGTGCCAGTGCACCACCCATGGAATGCGCCTGGCAGCCGGGATGATCAATGCCCAAAATGCGGCGTTGTTAGGCATGTGCAAATGCAACACGTCGGGCTGGAAATTTTTAATGGCCCTGCGCAATGCCAGGGGGAAGCCCAGTGCAATTGGCGCAAATACCAGCGTGATCTGTACCGGTACGCGAATCAGCCAGTCGGGGTCATCGGGCAGCGGATCGCCGTGAACGACAGCGCATGCATCAATTCCGCTAGCGCGTTGCTGCTCGACCAAATCTGCTAAAAAAGATTCCATACCGCCACGGTACGGCGGGTAGTATTTGCCCACATGCAATACGCGTAGAGGCCGTTGGAACCCGTTTGATGGGCGTAGCGTGCTATCTTTTTTGCCAAATATATGCGGCGGCATTAGGGGTTCATACCTTTGAGCTGGCCCAGCAGATTCTTGTAGACAGGATTGGCTGGATCCATTTCGCTGGCTTTTTGCATGTTCTCAATGGCGCGTGCTTTATCGCCTTGCTCGCGGTACACCAGCGCTTTGCCATAGAAGGCTGGGGGGTTGGGCTGGCGTGCCAGCGATGCATCAAAAATCTGCAGTGCTTGGGCGAAGTCTTTTTTACCAATCAAGGCGATGCCCAGGCCCACTTCTAAGCGAGGGTTGCCCGGAGAGGACTGCAGTAGGCGTTTGTAGTTGCCAATGGCCGTGTCGTAGTGGCCAGATGGGATGGCTACTTCAGCTTGTTCAAGCAAAATTTTGGGTACCAAGGCCTCGTCGGGCTTGAGTGCCATCGCTTTGGCATAACTTTGGTAGGCGGGCTCTAGCTGGCGCGTCATTTTGTAGGCTGTGGCTTGGTGGTAAGCCAGTGCCGCATTGTTAAAGCCTAATTTTTCTGCACCATCAAAGGCGGTCAAGGCCTCGGGATAGCGTTTGAGCATCTCTAGTGCCATACCGCGATTGAACTGCGCTGATCCCAGCGGCTCTTGCAAGGCCACGGCTTTTTCAAAGTCTTGTAGCGCCTGTTCGTAGTTCAGGTTCTCCAGCAAGTAAGCGCCGCGGTTGTTAAAAGGTCTCCAGCGGCCATAGGCGTTAAAGGGGGCTTGTGTATCCACCTTTTGCGCTGCATCTGACCAAGCCGTGTAGGCGTTTTTAAAGCTCAGATTGCGCTCCACTGCCAGTGCACTCAGCACCAGGCCCGCAATGCAAGCTACAGCCACCATGGCTTTGCGCGGGAACTGCAGTAGCACCAGCGCTACCAGCGCAGGCAGCATCATGGCCCATACATAGCTGCGGTACAGCACATAGGGGTCTTGCAGCCATGCGGTCACAAATTCGGTACTGAACAAAATAGTGCTGCAAAGCAGCACCAGGCCGAGCAATCCCCACGCATTGCGCTTACGCAGCAGCAGTACCAAACTGGCAATCACCACTGCGACAAAACCCAGGCCGCCCAGCAGGTGGGGTAGGCTGGTGAAGGACAGGGGGAACTCGGGCCGCAGATCAATCGCCATCCACTGCACATTGGGCAGCAGCCACAGCAGACCGTAGTGGAAGAACAGCTTGGCCTGGTTGAGCAGGCTTAAGGGGTAGATCGATTGGGTGATGCCGGGGTAGAGCTTTTCCAGTTGGTGCACATAGGCCCAGGAGGTGTCATCCGTGGCGACAGCGCCCACAAAAGCGCCCAGTTGCTGCCAGAGCACAGCGGTAAAAATGCCCATCACTGCGGCAATACCCACGCAGATGGCGGCCACGGTCTTCCAATGCGGGCGTTTAACAAAGATATACAGCGGCAGCGCCAAGGCTGGCAGCACCACTGCATGCTCCTTGCTCAGCAGCGCCAAGATGGAGAATGCCAAGGCAAATGCAGCCCATTTGATGCCTTCGCCCGAAAGCGCTTTGACATAGGCCCAGCAGGCCAGCGCGGTAAACAGCGTCATCATCACCATGCTGCGCTGGATGAGGTAGCCCACGGCGTACACCCCCATGGGGTGGACGGCAAACAGGGCAACTGCCGCAAAAATGGCGATGCGTACATTGCCTGCAAAAGCGGCATCAGCGCGAGCATCGTCTGAAAACTCTACGTGTTTGAACAGCTCGCTCACCAACAACCAAATGGCATAGCAAGTGGCCAAATGCAGGGCGATATTGACGCAGCGCTGTACTACAAAGCTGTCACCAAACAGTGATTGCACCCAGACAAAGCTGCCATACGACAGCATGCGTACCTTGGGGCCATCAAAACTGCCGTAGCGCCCAAAAATCGTGCCGTCTGAGAAGCGGTTGTCGTCAAACACCAAGCCGTTATGTAGCCCCAAGCCATAGATAACGCACACGGCGATAAAGGTTGCCGCGATTCCCAGGGTCCAAAACAGTTTTGATTTTTGCATCGTCGATATGGCTAAGAAAATGCCCCATGAGCAAAACTCTGGGGCATGGAGAACCAGCTTTTAGGGCATTTTAGAGGACTTCGCTGAGAGGGCGGGTCACAAGACGCACACGCGTTGTATTAGCCTCCATGGGCTTTGTTGCCATAGGCACAAAACCCCGGTTTAGGCCCTTTTTTTGGGTGCTGGCGACAGGTTTCTGGGCGTTTGTCATAAACGGTACAAAGTCGTGTCGCTTTATCCAGAAAATTGCAGTCTCCACCCGCGCGGCGCGCCATGGTGAAGATGTTGTGCTTGGGGTTGTAGTGGTCAATCAGCTTGGCTTTGAGCAAGCGCTTGGCGATCTGCTTGTGGTCAATGTTATCCACCTCAAACGGGTCGACCAACTCTAGGCGAACCAGGTCGGGCAGCTGCACTTCCAGTGGCATGGTGCAGCAGTTGGCTGCGCAGGTATCGCACATGCCGGGCTTGTATTTGCTCCAGGTTTCCAGTCGATCGACGTCGACGATACGGATGGAGGATTTCATGGGGATCAGGCGGTCCGAAAAGTAAAACTCAGGCTGGCGCGCTTTGCAGCCAGATCTGGCCGTCGCGCTCCTCTACGGGCACGGCGTCCAAGGTCGACCCCCGGCAGGGGCCACCCACGCATTTGCCGGTGTCAGGTTGGTAAATGGCGCCGTGGTAGGGGCAGAGGATGAACTGGCGGCCGCTCTCCAGAATGTCGCCCTCAAAATCCATCGGTACGCTGGAGTGCTGGCATTCGTTGATATAACCGTGCAGCGATCCTTGCCAGCGGATGACAAAAGCCTTTTGGCCGTTGGGTAGCTGGAAGAGGATGGGTTTGCCGTTGTCGATGAGTTCGGCGCTGCTGCCGATGGCGTCAGATGTGTCAAACAGGCAGTGGGGATCAGTCATGGTGCGAGGCAGTGGCAAGGCTTTGGAGGTGCTTCAAAAAGCAATCCCGAGGTAGAAGATCCACACTCGGGATTGCAATGGTTTTGGTAGCTGCTAGCGCCTGCTGGTCAGGCGCTATGTCAGGTTTTGGCTAAATTTTAATCTGCGCTTTGTGCAGGCATGCTGGCAATCACCTGGGCCACCGCGGCGGTCAGCTTTTTGGCGTAGGGCACATGCAAAAACTCGTTCGGGCCGTGGGCATTGCTCTTGGGGCCCAGCACGCCGCAGACCATCATTTGCGCCTTGGGGAAGCCGGCACTCAGCATGCCCATCAGCGGGATGGAGCCGCCCTGGCCGATAAAGCCGCAATCGGCACCAAAGTAGCTGCGGCTGGAGCGGTTGAGCGCGTTGAGGAACCAGTCCGAGGTCTCGGGTGCGTTCCAGCCATTGGCGCCGCTTGCACCTTGCCAGGTCACCTTGGCTTGGTAGGGGGCGTTGTCCTCCAGCAGAGTCTTCAGCTCTTGCATGCATTGCGTAGCGTCCACCAGCGGCGGCAGGCGCAGACTCAGCTTGAAGGCGGTGTAGGGGCGCAGCACATTGCCAGCGTCTTGCAGCGCGGGGAAGCCTTCTGCACCAGTGACGGACAGCGTGGGCTCCCAGGTGCGTTTGAGCAGGGCTTGGGTTGGGTCGGTGGTGGTGGGCAGCGCAAATAGCGATGAGCCATTGCAATCAAAATGTGCCCAGGGGAAGCGCTTATACAGCTCGTCGCCCAGAATGGCGGCGGTAGCTTGGGCTTGGGCCAGACGCTCGCCGGGCACTTCACAGTGAAAGCTCTCGGGCAACAGACGACCGGTTTTACTGTCTTCCAGGCGATCGAGCACATGGCGCATGATGCGAAACGACGAGGGCACCACGCCTGATGCATCGCCCGAGTGCACGCCTTCGGTCAAGATCTCGACCTTTAAGGTGCCCGCCACCATGCCGCGCAGGCTGGTGGTCAGCCACAGTTGGTCGTAGTTGCCAGCGCCGCTATCAAGGCAAATCACCAGGCCCACATCGCCCAGACGGGGTTTGAGCATGTCGATATACGCAGGCAGATCGCCCGATCCGCTTTCCTCACAAGTCTCAATCAGGCCGACGATGCGTGGGTGCGGCACGTTTTGGCGCTTCAGCTCTTGCACGGCGGCAATGCTGGCGTAGGTGGCGTAGCCGTCATCAGCGCCGCCACGGCCGTAGAGCTTGCCGTCTTCGTACTTGGGCGTCCAGGGGCCCAGATCGTTGCGCCAGCCTGAGAATTCGGGCTGCTTATCGAGGTGACCGTACATCAGCACGGTTTGCTGGCTGTTGGATTGGGTAGCGGGTACTTCAAAAAACAGCACCGGCGTGCGGCCGGGAATGCGCACCACTTCCAGCTTCAAGCCTTCAACCTTTTGCGCTTCTACCCAAGTAGCGGCGTTGCGCACCACAGTGTCGATAAACCCGTTCTGCTCCCAATTGTTGTCAAAACCCGGCGATTTTGCGGGAATGGCGATGTAATCGGTCAACTGGCGGAGGATGTCCTTGTCCCATTTCTCGGTGATATGGGTCAGCGCGGTATCGGCTTGCAAGGCGGCGGCATCAAGGCGGGCGTTCATGGCGATAGTCTCCTGGAAGGGCGGCGCGCGGCGCGCCACCAAAATACAGGTGCCAAGCGTACCAGCCCTGCGCACTAAAGGCCATCGCCTTGGTGCAAAAACGCAGCCCGTTGTAGCGCTAATTGATGGGCGCTGGGTGGGTGTTGAACAGGGCCTAGGCGTGGCTGGCTTTCCAGTAGGATGACTGGCTGAGCGCAGGCATATGGGGTAGGTCGCGTTGCATGATGACGCGGTCGCGCCCGGCGTCTTTAGCGCGGTACATGGCGCCGTCGGCGGCTTCCAGCAGGCTTTCCCAGGGAGTGTTGGCGGGTACCAAGCCGGAAAACCCTCCGATACTGACCGTGACATGCAGCGTGTGCCCTTTGATGCGCACGCTGGCTGAGCGCACAGCAAGGTTGAGGCGCTCAGCAAGGATGGAGGCCTCATCCATCGCCGTGCCGGGGCAGACGATGACAAACTCTTCCCCGCCAAAGCGGCCTACAAAAGAGTCGGCCCGCACGTGGCTGGCCAGCACGCGGCTCACGTGGCGCAGCACTTTGTCGCCGGATATATGGCCGTAGGTGTCGTTTACGCGCTTGAAGTGGTCTACATCCACCAGCAGCAAGGCCATGGGTAGCTCTTGGCGGGCCGTGTTTTGAATGCAGTGCTCCAGCGTGCGTACCAGGGCGCGGCGGTTGAGCATGCGGGTGAGTGGATCGCGCAGCGCAGCGTGGCGGCTGCGGGCCTCACGCCTGTCTTGCACCATGCGCATAAAGCCCAGTGACAGCAACAAGAGCGCGGCCACCATCAACAAGCCGCGTAGCCCATACCGCAACATTTGCGTGGCCCCAGTGCTCAGCGATAGGCCCAGCTCCCAACCACATTGAAAAAAGGGCAGCCCCACCAGGAACACCACGACCGACGCACACACCATGCGGTAACCCAGGCCCAGTTGCAACTGGCGCATATGCCACAGCTGCAGGGCCGCCCACACCACCTGGACCATAAAAACTGCGGCTATGGCATGCAGCAGGGCGATGACATGGTCCCCACCCAGCAACGGGGTATTGCCCAGTAAAAAAATGGTGGCAGGTGGCAGAGCCAACCAGCGCCAGTCCAGATCTACCTGTCGGAACTGGTGTAGCGCCACCACCAAAGCGTTCAGCGCCAGGCTAAAAAGCACGCAGCCCAGTAATTGGGCGTTCCAGCTTTGTTCTGGGCCAGCCAGCAGGCGCAGCATGGCGACCAGCGCCACGGCAATCAGCATCGCCATCAGAGGCACCAACCCACGTGACCAGCCCTTGCGCCCCAGCACCAGGATGGCCGCCGTCACCGACAGGGCGGACACCGCCACCATGAGCCACATCAACGCAACACCGACCAAACCCCATCCCATAGCTACAACCAACTTCCTTTTAATTTCGATTGATTGTATTTATTAAAAAATTGCCACAGCTGAGTGCTCCGCTATCGGTGACGAAAGCCAGCCGCTTGGCGAAGTGCGAGTGACGCAACTCTTGATGCATCCTTGCTTCGCCCTGCTGCACTCTTTTTACTGTTTGCTGCCTACGCCTTTAGCCTCTCGCCTCAAATGCAAACCTGCGGTTTGCCTGGTTTTGCTACCCGCTTTTGGGTGGCCGCTCACTATGGGTGTCCGTGCTGCTATGGCATAGGGCGCCACGCCAGTCCTTGTGATGTAGCGCCAGGCTGCGCGCCGCCTGCAGGGCGGTACTCGCAGCCAATCCAGCCATCCCAGTTCAGGCGTTTTAGCTCGTCAAAAACCCAGGGGTAGTGCAGCTCGCCGCCGCCCGGTTCATGGCGATCGGGCACGCTGGCGATTTGCAAATGCCCTACGCGGCCGGTGGGCAGGTAGTGGCGCAGTTTGGCGCTGACATCGCCTTCCACAATCTGGCAGTGGTACAAGTCCATTTGCACCTTCACATTGGGGGCTCCTACGGCTTGCACAATGGCGTGCGCGTCTTGCTGGCGCTGCAAAAAATAACCCGGCATATCGCGGCCGTTGATGGGCTCGATCAGCAAAACCACGCCTTGCTGGGCGGCCAGTGGCGCAGCCCATTGCAGGCGTTGCACTATCAGCTGCGTGATCACGTCTCGATCGGCTTCATCAGCAACCAAGCCGCTCATCACGTGGATGCGCTTGCATTGCAAGGCAGTGGCATATTGCAGTGCCAGATGAATACTTGCCTCAAACGCGGCCTGTTGATCAGGTTGGGCCAGGCTGCCGCGCAGGCCACGCTCCCAGGCACTGGCCATATCGGCCGGTGTCTCGCCCCCCGGTGGCGCGTTAAACAGCACTTGCTGCAAGCCGTTGGCCTGCAGACGATCGGCAATCTCCTGTGCATCAAATGCGTAGGGGTAGAGGAACTCCACGCCCTCAAATCCATCGGCCCGCGCTGCCGCAAAGCGGTCTAAAAAGGGCAGCTCAGGGTAGAGCATGGAGAGGTTGGCGGCAAAGCGCAGGCTCATATGAAAACGCCCTCTGGCGCCCGCCAGTCGGGCGCAAGTATGTCAAAAATAATAGCAAATTGCTTTATCGCTGGCCACGTGCACGCAGGGCTTGCACGATGACGGATGGGTCATCGCTAAAAATGCCGTCTACGCCGCTGTCGATAAAGCGCTGCATTTCATCCAGGGCCCGGCCGCGCTGGGTTTTGTCAGCCACCGGTGGTAGCTGGTAGGCAGCGGGTAAAAAGTTGTTCTCGGGTCGCAAGGTCCACACATGCACTTTCAGGCCCGCGGCCTGAGCTTGCGCAACCAGGGGTTTGACTGCGCCGATCTCACCATTTTTCTCGACTGGCAGCACCATGCTCTTGCTGGGCGCCACGCCCCAGGCATAGCTGCGCATTTCGCGCAGGCCGTCGTCAGTCAGCAAGTCGGCAAAGCCTTCTTTTTTGCCTTGAGCCACAAAATCATAGGGCTGGCCCTTGGGCGACACCAGCTGCATCAGGCGCACCGGGGTTTGCTGCTTCAAGGCGCGCAGGTTGCTCACCTCAAACGACTGGATCAGCACCGGCGCATCGGCACGGTTCCAGCCATTTTTTTGTAGGCTGGCCAGCAGTGGTGCCTCTAGCGGCAGGCCAATGCTTTGGAAGTAGGTGGGGTGCTTGGTCTCGGGGTAGATGCCAATCGTGCGGCCGGTTTTGGTGGTTTGAGCCTTGGCCAGATCGATCACCTCTTGCAGCGTCGGCACCTCGAACTGGTCGTTGAACTGTGTGTTGGCTGGGCGGATAGCGGGGATGCGTTCCCGGGCGCGCAGCGTCTTGAGCTCGGCCAGGGTGAAGTCCTCTACAAACCAGCCGGTAATGGCCTTGCCGTCGATCTGCTTGGTGGTTTTGCGGCTGGCAAACTCGGGCTTGTCGGCCACATTGGTGGTGGCCTCCTGCAGGCTGCCGTCGGCTTTCAAGATGGCGATGGCGTTCTCGTGGCGGGCGACGAGCACGCCATCCTTGGTGATGACCAGATCAGGCTCGATGATGTCGGCGCCGTCATCAATCGCCTTTTGGTAGGCGGCCAAGGTGTGCTCGGGGCGCAAGGCCGATGCGCCGCGGTGGGCAATCACCGCCATGGCAGGCGGCCAGTTGCTGGATGCGCCGGGTTGCGATGGGATGGACGTGCAGGCGCTGACGGCGGCTGCGCAGGCCAATGCGAGTAGGGGGTGTAAGGCGTTGGGCATGGCACTATCTTACGGGCTGAGCCGCATCAGGCCGATGACTTATGTGACTGCGACTCTTAGGTAAAACTGCCGCGCAGCGCCCAACTGTAGGGCGTTGCACTGTCAAAAATAATAGCGATGGCTTTAGTCTGATCAGGCGTGTTCAAAGTGGAACACGGCCGTGCCGGCCAAGGCATTGGGCAGCAGGCGTTTGACCTCGCCATTTTGCAGACCAAAGCTGTCCAGGATGCGCAGCTTGTTCTTGATGGCCAACACCTCAAAGTCCTTGAACGTGCCGACGCGGATGTTGGGCGTGTCATACCACTGGTAGGGCAGGCGCTTGGTCACCGGCATGCGGCCTTGCAATATCGACAGGCGGTTGGGCCAGTGCGCAAAGTTGGGGAAGGCGACGATGCCCTGGCGGCCGATGCGCGCTGTCTCTCGCAGCATTACCTCGGCATTGCGCAAGTGCTGCAAGGTGTCAATCTGCAGCACCATATCAAAGCTGTTGTCCTCAAAAATCGCCAGCCCGTCTTCCAGGTTGAGCTGCAGCACATTGACACCGCGGCGCACGCAGGCCAGTACATTGCTGTCGTCAAACTCAATGCCATAGCCGGTGCAGCCGCGCTCGGCCTGCAAATGGGCTAGCAGGGCGCCATCGCCGCAGCCCAAATCCAGCACGCGTGCGCCTTGTGGCACCAGGCTGGCAATCGCTTGCAAGGTGGATTTTTCGGTCATACCAACTCCTTGGCGATGTTCTCAAAATAGGAGCGCATTACGCCCATGTAGCGGGCGTCATCCAGCAAAAATGCATCATGCCCGTGGGGCGCATCGATCTCGGCATAGCTTACGGTGCGCCGGTTGTCGAGCAGGGCCTTGACCATCTCGCGGCTGCGTGCGGGCGAGAAGCGCCAGTCGGTGCTGAAGCTCACCAGCATGAACTTGGCCTTGGCCACGGCCAGCGCTTGTGTCAGATCATTGCCAAAGGGCTTGGCCGGGTCAAAATAATCCAGTGCCCGGGTGATCAGCAAATAGGTGTTGGCGTCAAAGTAATCACTGAACTTGTCGCCTTGGTAGCGCAGATAACTCTCGATCTGGAACTCCACGTCCTGCGTGCTGTATTTCAGGTCTATGCCTTCGCGCAACTGGCGACCAAATTTCTGGTTCATCACGTCGTCTGATAGGTAGGTGATGTGGCCAATCATGCGGGCAATGCGCAGGCCCCGTTTGGGGATGGTGCGGTGCTCGTAAAAGTTGCCACCGTGAAAATCCGGATCGGTCACGATGGCGCGGCGCGCTACTTCGTTAAAGGCAATGTTCTCGGCGCTCAAACATGGTGCGCTGGCCACTACCACGGCGTGGCGCATGCGGTCGGGGTATTGCAAGGCCCAGGACAGCGCCTGCATGCCGCCCAGGCTGCCACCCAGCACAGCTGCCAACTGCTGAATGCCCAAGCGCTCAAGCAGCAGCGCCTGCGCGTTGACCCAATCTTCCACAGTGACGACGGGGAAGTCCGATCCGTACTCTTTGCCTGTGTCCGGGTTGGTGTGCATAGGCCCGGTCGAACCAAAGCAGGAGCCCAGGTTGTTGACGCCAATGACAAAGAATTGGTTGGTATCGACCGGTTTGCCCGGCCCGATCATGTTGTCCCACCAGCCTTCGCTCTTGGCCTGGCCCTCATACACCCCGGCAACGTGGTGCGACGCGTTCAGCGCATGGCACACGAGGATGGCGTTGGACTTGTCGGCATTGAGCTTGCCGTAGGTCTCAAAGGCAAGGTGGTAGTCGCGGATGGAAGCGCCACTTTTGAGGGGCAGCGCCTCCGGGAAATGCATTGATTGAGGTGTCGCAACAAATGACATAGAAAAACCCGGCAACGCTAAAAACGGGGCCGGGTCGCATCAATATGTCGTCGGACGAGTCTTTAGCTGGATTTATAAAGCGCCCGCAAGCTGAAGCAAATCGGCGCCATGAAGCACAAAGTGTACTGCAAATTTTTATCGCAGGGCGATGCTCAAAAATCCTTCAAAAACCACCTAAATGCAGCCTGTTAGAGCTCTTCACTTCCTCCATCACTGCATAGGTCCGCGTCTCGCGCACGCCGGGTAGCTGCCACAGGACTTCGCCCGCAAAGTTGCGGTAGTGGTTCATGTCGGCCACGCGGATCTTGACGAGGTAGTCGAAGCCGCCGGCCACCATGTGACATTCCATGATTTCGGGGCGCACCTGCACGGCGGCTTTGAACTCGTCAAACACATTGGGTGTAGTGCGGTCCAGCAGCACTTCGATGAAGACCAGCATGGCAGCGCCCAGTTTTTGGGGGTTCAGCCGCGCCTCATAGCCATTGATGTAGCCGTCCTTGGTCAAGCGCTGCACGCGCGCCAGTACGGCGGTGGGCGACAGGGCCACGGCCTCGGCCAGCTTGAGGTTGGAGATGCGGCCATCGCGTTGCAGCACGGCCAGAATGCGCAGATCCATGCGATCCAGGTCGTCAGGTGGGGCGATCATCTCGGTCATGGCATGCATTTTTCACTAAAGATGATGCATATTATGGTGAGAAATTCGTCTTGTTTTTGCGCAAACTGGCCGGATTAACTATATCTACCTCGTCGGGGTCTGCCATGAATGCCTCTCTCCAGCCTAGCGCTCTCGCTAACAATCAAGAACAAAATACGGCCCTAGCGACTGCTGGACGGGCGCTTGAAGCTCACATTTTTGATGATTTCACGCCCGCGCTGCAGTCCGCTACACCGCTGCGTGCCGCTATCACCGCCGCTTACCGCAAGAGCGAGCCCGATGCGCTGGCCGAGCTGCTGCCCCAAGCCACACCGCCCGCCACCATCACCCAAGCAGGCGATGCGCTGGCACTGGATTTGGCTAAAAAACTGCGCCAGCGCAAGGCTGATGCGGGCCGTGCGGGCCTGGTGCAGGGCTTGCTGCAAGAGTTTGCACTGTCATCGCAAGAAGGTATTGCGCTGATGTGTCTGGCTGAGGCGCTCTTGCGCATCCCCGATATGGCGACGCGCGATGTACTGATCCGCGACAAGATTGCCAATGGCGAGTGGAAGGCCCACGTGGGCAAAAGCCCGTCCATGTTCGTCAACGCCGCTGCCTGGGGCTTGGTGCTGACTGGCAAGCTGGTTGCTACACACAGCGAAAGCGGCCTGGGCCAGTCGCTGACGCGCCTGATCGGCCGTGGTGGCGAGCCTCTGATCCGCAAGGGTGTGGATATGGCTATGCGCATGATGGGCGAGCAATTTGTAACGGGCGAGACCATTGGCGAAGCGCTGAAAAATGCCGAGCGCTTGGAGGGCAAGGGCTTCCGCTACTCATACGACATGCTGGGTGAAGCCGCGATGACCAGCGACGATGCCAAGCGCTATCTGCGCGATTACGAAAATGCCATCCACGCAATTGGCAAGGCCAGCAATGGCCGTGGTGTGTATGAAGGCCCTGGTATTTCCATCAAGCTAAGCGCCCTGCATCCGCGTTACAGCCGTGCGCAGTACGACCGTGTGATGGCCGAGCTCTACCCGGTGGTGCTGCAGTTGGCTGTGTTGGCCAAGCAGTACAACATCGGCCTCAATATCGATGCAGAAGAGGCCGACCGTCTGGAGCTGTCGCTCGACCTGCTGGAAAAACTGTGTTTCGCGCCTGAGCTGGCAGGCTTTGCCGGGATTGGCTTTGTGGTGCAGGCCTACCAAAAGCGCTGCCCCTATGTGCTGGACTTCATCATCGACCTGGCGCGCCGCAGCAGCCACCGCTTGATGGTGCGTTTGGTCAAGGGTGCGTACTGGGACAGCGAGATCAAGCGCGCCCAGATTGATGGGCTGGAGGGCTACCCGGTTTACTCGCGCAAGGCCTATACCGATGTGTCCTACATCGCCTGCGCCCGCAAGCTGCTGGCTGCACCCGATGCGATTTACCCGCAATTTGCCACACACAACGCCCATTCGCTGGCCACCATCTACCACCTTGCCGATCCGGCCAAGTACCAGCCGGGTCAGTATGAGTTCCAGTGCCTGCACGGCATGGGCGAGCCGCTGTACGAGCAAGTGGTGGGGCGCAGCGCGAGCGAGAACCTGGGCCGACCCTGCCGCATTTACGCCCCTGTTGGCACGCATGAGACTTTGCTGGCCTACCTGGTGCGCCGCCTGCTCGAGAACGGAGCCAACACCAGTTTTGTGAACCGCATTGCCGACCAAGACATTCCGCTGTCGGCCTTGGTTGAGAACCCCGTGACTACTGTGCAGCAGTGGGCCAAGAGCGAAGGCCAACTGGGCTTGCCCAACCCGCATATCCCGCAGCCGCGTGATTTGTACGGTGCTAGCCGCGCTAATTCGGCGGGCCTCGATCTGTCGAACGACAATCGCCTGCGTCAGCTGCAAGCCGATCTGCAAGCCAGCGCGCAAATGGCGTGGAACGTTGTGCCCTTGCTGGCTGACGGTGCGCCTGCATCTAGCAATGCGGCGGAGCCCGTCATCAACCCCGCTGACCACGCCGATGTGGTGGGCACGGTGACCAATGCCACAGCCGAGCAGGTTGACTTTGCACTGGCGGCTGCCGATTCCGCTGCCGCCCGCTGGCAAGCCACGCCAGTGGCCGAGCGTGCCGCGTACCTGGCCAAAGCTGGTGATGTGTTGGAAGCCCACATGCCCACCCTGATGGGCGTGCTGGTGCGCGAGGCTGGCAAAACCTGCTCTAACGCGATTGCTGAAGTACGTGAGGCAGTGGACTTTTTGCGTTTTTACGCCGCCCAGGCGCAGACCTGGAACAACACGGATTACCAGGCGCTGGGCCCCGTGGTGTGCATCAGCCCGTGGAACTTCCCGCTTGCCATCTTTGCTGGCCAAATCGCCGCTGCGCTGGCCGCTGGCAACACGGTACTAGCCAAGCCTGCTGAGCAAACCCCGCTGATCGCCGCTGCTGCCGTGCAGGCGCTGTGGCAGGCTGGTGTGCCGCACGATGTGCTGCAGCTGCTGCCTGGTACTGGCGAAACCGTGGGCGCCCGCCTGACGGCTGATGCCCGTGTGCAAGGCGTGATGTTTACCGGATCGACCGAAGTCGCTCGTATTCTGCAAAAAACCTTGGCCAAGCGTCTGGACAAGCATGGCAAACCCGTCACCTTGGTGGCGGAGACCGGCGGCCAGAACGCGATGATCGTGGATTCGTCCGCACTGGCCGAACAGGTCGTGGTGGATGTGCTGTCGTCGGCGTTTGACTCGGCTGGCCAGCGCTGCTCGGCCCTGCGGGTGCTGTGCGTGCAAGAGGAGGCTGCTGACCGCCTGTTCCACATGCTGGAAGGCGCTATGCAAGAGCTGAACGTGGGCAACCCCGCCCAGCTCAAGACCGACGTAGGCCCGGTGATCGATGCCGATGCCAAGGCCATCATCGACACCCACATTGCCCGCATGCAGGCCAATGGCCACAAGGTGTTGCAAAGCCGCGGCGCAGCCGCACAAGGCACCTTCGTACCCCCGACGGTGATTGCGATCAACAAGCTGGCAGAGCTGAAGCGTGAGGTGTTTGGCCCGGTGCTGCACATCCTGCGCTACAAGCGCGAGAGCCTGCCGCAACTGGTGGCTGACATCAACGCCACCGGCTACGCGTTGACCATGGGTCTGCACACCCGCATTGACGAGACCATTGCCCAGGTGGTGGGTGCTGCCCATGCAGGCAATATCTACGTCAACCGCAACATTGTGGGTGCTGTGGTGGGCGTGCAGCCGTTTGGCGGGGAAGGTTTGTCGGGCACCGGCCCCAAGGCAGGTGGCCCGCTGTATATGCTGCGCTTGCTGGCTACCATGCCCGCTAGCGCCACGGCCGATGCGCTAGCCCACTTGCCCCGCATGAAGGGCGCCGAGGCCAAGGCCATCGCGCCCGGCAAGCGTGGCAATGCCCATGGTTTGGATGTAGCGGATGCTGCCCCAGCACCCGCGTTGGCCGCACTGCAAACCTGGGCCCAGCAGCAAGGCAAGGCGCAACTCGCCACGCTGTGCCGCGGCTACGCTGCCTATACCGGCAACGGCTTTGCGGCCGAGCTACCCGGCCCGACGGGTGAACGTAACTTGTATGTGCTGAGCGGGCGCCCGCGCGTGGCCAATCTGGCCGCATCGGCCGATGCCCTGTTGGCCCAACTGGCCGCTGTGCTGGCCGTGGGCGCTACGGCGGTCTGGCCGCAAAGCAGTGCCAACGCTGCGCTGCAAGGGCAATTGCCGACCGAGGTGCTTAGCCATATCACGCTGTCGTCACACACCGATCTGGCCCATGGCGAAGCCTTTGATGCACTGATTGCTTGCACCGATTGCGATCTGCTGGCGCTTGGCAGTCAGCTGGCAGGCCGGGATGGCGCGATTGTGCCTATTACCGCCCAAGCGGCAGACGGAAGCGCGCCGTTGTTCCGCCTGCTTGCCGAGCACGCGATCAGCATCAACACCGCTGCAGCTGGCGGTAACGCCAGCCTGATGACCCTCGACTAGCCCTGCAGACACGCCTTCTTGCGGGGCCGGGTGATACAAGGGTTGACTGAGGTTGGCTCTGCCTTGTGCATCAGGCCAGTGGCAGGCCCACGTAGTTTTCAGCCAGTGCGCTGGAGGCTGCGTGGGAGCGGACGATGTAGTCCAGCTCGGCCTGCTGCACCAGGGCATCGAACGCACCGGCCTCGGGAAAGTGGTGCAGTAGCGAGGTCATCCACCAGGAGAAGCGCTCGGCCTGCAATTTGCAGCTCGCGCCAGGCACCCAGCGTTCCGGGCGCGGTGGTGTAGTGGCCGTGTACGTCGATGATCATGATGGAAAGGTCCTTCTGAAAATGAGTGCATTCAGTGGCTTGCAGAAAATTCAACGCCAGCTGCCTGCGGCTGGGATTGCAGATCATCACCCGCCCGGGGGCTGGCCCATTGCTTGACGATGAGGGCCGCCATCGCGATGAAGCCGGGGATGGCAAGCACGGTGAAAATCTGGCTGAAGCCCAGTTGGCGCGCCGTCATTTCAGCCACGAGGAAAGAGCCCACGATGCCGCCGAAACGCCCCACGCCCAGCATCCAGGCCACGCCAGTAGCACGGCCGCTGGTGGGGTAGAAGGCGGCAGCCAGTGCAGGCATTGAGGACTGGGCGGTATGCATGATGGTGCCCGCTACGAAGACCGACACCACCAGCCAGCCCAGGCTTGCGGCTTCCTGCCCGATCCACCAGATGGCCACGGCTGTCAGTGCGTAGCCGGCGGCAATGATGCGGTTGGCGTTGAAACGGTCCATCAGCCAGCCAAAGAAGACTGCGCCTACGCCGCCCAGCGGGAACAGCGCCGCCACCAGCGTGGCCGTTTTGGGGCTGAGGCCGCCTTCCTTGAACAGCACCGGCATCCAGTTCACCAGCGCGTAGAAGATCACCAGGCCCATGAAGTAGGCCAGCCAAAGCATGATCGAGCCCACCCGGTACTGGCGGGACAGCACGACGCCCAGGCCGGTCTTGCCATCCACGCCCACCCGGTTCTCGGTCATCACAAAACGCTGCACACCAGCTACTGCGCTGCCAGCAATGCGCATTAATGGCTTGCGGATACGGTCTGCCGCATAACCCTTTGCCACCATGTAGCGCACGGATTCGGGCAGGAGCACCACCAGCAGAACCAGCAGCAGTAGCGGGGCGATACCGCCTAGGTGCAGCACGCTGCGCCAGCCGAAATGCGGAATCATCCACGCTGCCAGAAAACCTCCCAGGGCAGCGCCTAGCGGAAAGCCGCAGAACACGGCATTGGTGAGCATGGCGCGACGCGAATCCGGGCAGTACTCGCTCATCAGGGTCACTGCGTTGGGCATGGCCGCGCCCAGGCCCAAGCCGGTCACAAAGCGCAGCGCAGTCAGCATGCGGATGTCATGCGCGTAACCTGAAGCCAGGCAGGCAATGGCGAACACCAGTACTGAGCCCACCAATACAGCCTTGCGGCCAAAGCGGTCTGCCAGTGGCCCGGAGCACATGGCACCACCGGCCAGGCCGAATAGCGCGGCGCTGAGCACTGGCGCCAGATCAGGGTTGGCCACGCCCCATTCGGCAATCAGCGATGGGGCGATGTAGCCGATTGCCGCTGTGTCGAAGCCGTCGAGTAGTACAACGAAAAAGCATAAAGCGAAGATCACCCGTTGGAAACCGGAGAACGGATGCTCGTTCAGGGCGGTCTGGACATTGACTGCCCTGGGATCCGGCGCGGTGGAAATGGCTGGCGCAGTCATGTTGCTGTCTCCGTTGTCTCTCTTAGTTGCTCTGCATTTTTATGTGGAGGGTGTGACGGCTTTTCCCTTCCAAACCTCTTTACGTCCGCGATCCCGGGGCTGGCATCCATTCACTGGTGAAACGGCGCAGGCTCCATGCCATGGCGGCGTCAGGCGCCGCCATGAAGGCGAGCAGGTGGCCCGCTATATCGTTACAGGGTGAGCCGGCAATTACGCCCGCAGAAAAGATGGTGTCGATAGCAATGGCCTGCGGCAGAGTGCCGACGACTGTGATGCCCGGTATATGAATCAGCTCGCTCAGTTGTTGAAAACCAAGTGCCACTTCTCCGCTTGCCACCATAGAGCCCACGGGCACCCCGGGGCGGGCCTGCACCAGGCGCGGGCGGATCAGCTCAGTGATGCTCCAACGCGCAAACAGTGCTTGCAGCGCAACACCGCTGGGCCCGGTGGAGTAACCGACGCGCTGGGTGCCGCCAGCACTGCGGCGCGAAGGGCCTCTTCGCTGGAGATATCCGGTATATCGGAGCCGGTAGGTATAGCCATGGCTGTGCTTGAGCGCACCAGATCTACCCGGCTGCCCGCTAACACCCGGCCAGTGGCTTCAAGCCTGGCGATGGCATGGGAGGCGAGAACGACTACGTCGAATGCCTCCCCATCCTGCTGAACGCGCCGGGCTGTATCTACTCCGCCCAACGATTCGATTTCAACAGGCTCGCCGCCCTGAGCCTGCTAAGCGGCCACCAGCTCCGCCAGCAACTGGCGGGTGGCCATCGATGAAATGCCCTTTAGGGTGGTGGGAACGGTACCCATGCGCTTTGCCTCCTGTAATGCAAAGCATTGTGGGCATGGCTGCATTGGGTGCCAACCTCTGGCACCCACTATCAGCTATAGCAATCCGGCATAGCTAGTCGCCGTACTGGGTGCCATTTCGGCTCAGCTTATCTGACCACCAGCGCCAGCACGCCCAGCACTGCGAAGATCACGGCACAGACACGGTGAATCCATTGGATAGGCAACCTCTTGGTGATCTTGTCGCCAAACCATACGACGGGCGCGTTGGCCAGCATCATGCCCAAGGTCGTGCCAGCCACCACCCAGTAGTACTGCGCCGGGTATTTGGCGGCCAAGCCCACGGTGGCAATCTGGGTTTTGTCTCCCATCTCGGCCAAAAAGAACAACACCAGTGTGGTGCCAAACACCCCCCATCGGCCGCTGTTGTTACCGGTGTCATCGTCCAGCTTGTCGGGGATTAGCATCCAGCCCGCCATCAGGATGAAGGAGATGCCCAGAATCCAGCGCAATACATCGGGGCCCAGCACCGTGGTAATCCATGCGCCTACGGCGCCTGCCAGCGCGTGGTTGACTATGGTGGCAACGAAGATGCCCAGCACAATCGGCCAGGGTTTGCGATACTTGGCGGCTAGCACTAGCGAGAGCAACTGTGTTTTGTCGCCCATTTCAGCCAGGGCGACCAGCGCGGTAGAGATCAGAAAAGCGTCCATGATGTGGGGTTTGTTGTGTATAGCCGGATGCGTGCAAGACAGCATTGACCACATCTCGACTCCGGCATGGGATCGAAACATGGTCAATGGTCTCGCCCAATACCGCATCGGTATCGTGTGCGCCATGGTGCCGCGAGGGCTCCAAGTCTGTTGACGCACACCTCCTGGCGCATTGCGCGCGAGGCAGGCTACTCCCCAAAGACAGGGCGCGATGATACCTTTTTAGGGGTAGTCAGATCGATGGCCCTGTAGTTTTCAGGGGAAAACACCAAGATATTTATCCTTGGTTTCTATATGAGGGCCAACACACAACTTGATTATTCGCTCATAATGGCGAAACCCTCGTCGGCCAACAGGTGTCGAGGGCGTGCGGTGATCCGTCTTGAAGGTTGTCACAGGTTTGTTGATTGCATCTGACTCCATCGCTTTTTTTCTCTTTTTCGGAGTCCTCAAATGGGCAACAAACTCTACGTTGGCAACCTGCCATATTCTTTCCGTGACAGCGACCTGGAAAGCACTTTCGGTGCTTACGGTGCAGTCTCCAGCGCCAAGGTCATGATGGAGCGCGACACCGGTCGTTCCAAGGGCTTCGGCTTCGTGGAAATGGGTTCTGACGCTGAAGCGCAAGCCGCTATCGAAGGCGTGAACGGTCAAGCCATCGGCGGCCGTAACCTGGTCGTGAACGAAGCCCGTCCTATGGAGCCACGTCCTCCACGTAGCGGTGGCGGCTTTGGTGGCGGCGGCTTCGGCGGCGGCGGTGGTCGTGGTGGTGATCGCGGCGGCTTCGGCGGCGGCGGTGATCGCGGCGGCTTCGGCGGCGGTGGCCGTGGCGGCTACGGCGGCGGTAGCTACTAAACAATTGCGTTAGAAACCATCGTCTAACGGCGTTGGTTTTAACCACCAAAAGGCTCCTTAGGAGCCTTTTTTGCGTTTCAAGTGCAGCATCTACGCCACAGTTTTACCTTCAATTGCACATTTCTCATTTTTATCCCACAAAATTGCGAACGGAGCATGTCTCCACTGGCGATTGCGGTGACTTTCTAGTTTCGTAGTAACGCATTGAATGAGCAAAAAAGCTCAAGTGTTGCGTTTTTCGGGACTCCATCGCGTTATTTAAGAGTTATCAGGAGTCCCTCAAATGGGCAACAAGCTTTACGTCGGAAATTTGCCTTACCAGGTGCGTGACGGAGACCTAGAACAGGCGTTTGGCCAATTCGGAACTGTGACCAGCGCAAAGGTCATGATGGAGCGCGACACAGGTCGCTCCAAGGGTTTTGGCTTTGTGGAAATGGGCAGCGATGATGACGCCCAATCCGCGATCAATGGCATGAATGGCCAGCCTCTGGGCGGTCGTAACTTGGTCGTGAACGAAGCGCGCCCTATGGAAGCACGCCCACCCCGCACTGGCGGCGGCGGTTTTGGTGGTCCCCGTGGCGGTGGCGGTGGCGGCGGTTTCGGTGGTAACCGTGGTGGCTTTGGCGGTGGTGACCGCGGCGGCTTCGGTGGTGGTGGCGGTTACGGCGGTGGCGGTGGCGACCGCGGTGGCTTCGGTGGCGGTGGTGGATACGGCGGCGGCGGTGACCGTGGTGGTCGTGCCGATGGTGGTGGCTATGGCCGTGGCGGCGATCGCGGTGGCTACAACAACGACCGTGGCGGCGAGCGCGATGGCGGCTTCCGCAGCCCCTATGGCCATGGTTCGCGCAACCGTGGCGGTGGCGGTGGTGGTCAGGGTTTTGACAACGAAGACTATTGACCTAGCTATGCGCCATTGCGGCGCATCAGAGCTGGTCTGGTTTATTAGCCCCGCAAGGGGCTTTTTTACGTCTGTGGTGGTTTGTGTTCGCTGTGGCGGTGCTTGCGCGGGCGGTTGGCAAGGGCTTTGTCGTAGAGCCAGTTGGGCAGCAGGCGCAGCAGCTTGGCCACGCCTGCCATTTGCCAGGGGATGACGGCATAGCTACGGCCTTTGCTGATGACGGCAAAGGCTTTGTCGGCAAACGCATCCGGCTGCATCAAAAATGGCATGGCATAGCGGTTGTCCTGTGTGAGTGGCGTGGCAACAAAACCGGGGCATACGGTGCTTACCCGCACGCCGGATGGTGCCAGCTCTACCCGCAGGCTTTCGCAATAGCTGATGACGGCGGCCTTGCTGGCGCAGTAGGCGCCGTGGCCGGGCAGGCCACGTATACCGGCTACGCTGGCGATGCCCACCAAGCTGCCGCTGCCGCGCGCTTGCATGGGCCGTACAAAGACGTGGAAGGTAGCGGCCATGCCGATGACATTGGTGTCGTAGGTTAGAGCCATCACGCCCAGGTCCTCGCGCTCGGCAGTGTCTATACCATAGCTCACGCCTGCGTTAGCGATCACTACATCGGGCAAGCCTTGGCTTTGCAGGCATTGCTCGCAGGCGTTGATGATTTGTGCGCGATCGCTCACATCTGCACTATATATTTGATAGCTATTGACGCCCACCAAGTAGGTGCTAGCCCATGTTTCAATGACATCAGTGCGGCGAGCGATCAGCGCTAGTCGCCAGCCGGCTTGGTGGTAGCGCAGTGCCAGCGCTTGACCAATGCCGCTGGATGCACCGGTGATCAGCACCAGCGGCGCCTTGTTGCTGCTGCTGTGGGGCATGACGGCTTTACTTGTTGGGCACCAGCACGCCACGCACGCGGCCTTTGAGCTCGGCTACCTGGGTGAGGTTGTTGTAGGTCATGGCGTCGGCAGTAAAGCGGTCTTTGCCACGGGTGATTTCGACCGGCTTGTTGGAGCTGACGCGCTCTTCGTTCACAAAGGCGTGCAAAAAGTCGCCACGGAACTCCATGCTAGGTGCGCCTGCCTTGGTGGGTTGGCGTACTACCCGGGCATTGCCAAACAGCTGCACCTCGGATCCATCGGCGTTAGAGAGTGCGCGGTCTGCCGTGGCGACGGTTACCGCGCCATTGGCGCGCGTCGAGCGTAGATTGGCCTGGTCGATCTCCAGCGTTTCGGTGTCCATAAAGTGGCGCAGCGTGTCGCCGCGGATCTCGCTGGTCAGCTTGCCCGTATCGTCAAAGCTGCGGATAGAGAAATCTCGCATGTAGTAGTCAATGTCGTGCCCCTTGGCCACCTCTTGGGGCGCTGGCTGGGGTTTGGGTGCATTCCTCACCAGCCACCAGGTGCCCAGGGCCAGCAGGCCCATCAGCATGACGGGCAGGTAGATGGAGGTGAAGTCCCAGACGCGTCGAAGGCGTAGATTCATTGTCCGTACCGATCCAGCAGTTTGACGTAGGTGCCGCTGGCGCCCAGAAGTGCATCACAAAACTCACGTGCAGCACCCGCGCCGCCAGGCTGCTGGGTGATGAGGTGGGCGATGCCGCGTACCTCGACATGCGCGTTAGCGGGTGCGCAGGCCAGTTGGCAGCGGCGCAGCACGGGTAGGTCGGGCCAATCGTCACCAATGGCGGCGGCTTGGTGCCAGTCCAGCTTCAACTCGGCTAGCATCTCTTGCGCGGCGGGTAATTTGTCTTCGGTACCGTAGCGCACATGCGCGACCCCTAGCGCAGCCAGGCGGTGGCGCAGTGGAAGCGAATCACGACCGGTAATCACGGCGGGCACAATGCCGGCGTCGCGGAGCATCTTTATGCCGTGGCCGTCCAGCGTGTGAAAGCGCTTGAGCGTTTCGCCTGATTCGCTGATGTAGAGGCCGCCGTCGGTCAGTACGCCGTCTACATCAAAAAAGGCAATTTTGATGCCTTGGGCGCGTAGTAGCAGCTCTGCAGGCCATTGCTGGGTGGGTTGGATTGGGCCGGGTGTGGTCATGCTCACCATCAGATCACCTTTGCGCGCATCAAGTCGCCAATATGCACAATGCCCACCAAATGTTGCTGGGCGTCGGTCACCAGCACGCTGGTGATGCGGTGTTCTTCCATCGTTGCTGCGGCATCGGCGGCTAGCGCATCGGGCGCAATGCGGCGCGGGTTGCTAAACATCACCTCGCCCGCGGTGGTGTTGCGCAGGTCGGCACCGGCCTCAATGCGGCGGCGCAGGTCGCCGTCGGTAAAAATGCCTTGCAGCACGCCGTTGCTATCCACAATCGCTGCTGCGCCAACGCCTTTGGCGCTCATCTCGCGCATCAGGTCGCTGAAGTTGGCGCTGGGCAGCACGCGCGGTACTTCGTCGCCAGCGCGCATTACATCGGCCACATGGGTAAGCAGGCGGCGGCCTAGCGCACCACCGGGGTGTGAGCGGGCAAAATCCTCAGCTTTGAAGCCGCGTGCATCCAGCAGGGCCACGGCCAGCGCATCGCCCATGGCCATCTGGGCCGTGGTGCTAGCGGTGGGGGCTAGGTTCAGCGGGCAGGCTTCTTTGTCCACATGGGTGTTGAGTACCCAGCTGGCGTGGCGTGCCATGGATGACTGCATATTGCCTGTCATCGTCACCACGGGAACACCCAGGCGCTTGAGCACGGGCAGCAGTACTTCGATTTCGGCACTCTCGCCGCTGTTGGATATGGCCAGCACGATGTCGTCAGGCGTCACCATACCCAGGTCGCCGTGGCTGGCTTCGCCGGGGTGCACAAAGAAGGCGGGCGTACCGGTCGATGCCAGGGTGGCTGCAATTTTGCGGCCGACATGGCCGCTTTTGCCCATGCCAGTGACGACCACGCGGCCGCGCGTGGTCAAAATGTGTTGCACGGCCTGCACAAAGTTATCATCCAGGCGTTGGGCCATGGCGGCAATTGCCTGTGCCTCAATCGCAAAAGTGGATGTGGCCAGTTGCAGAATCTGCGCCGCATCGACCCGGCGCATGGCTTGTGTTGTGCTCATTGGAGGGATTTTATCGGAGCGCCTCTGCCTGTTGGCGCGAAGGCACAAATGCCGATCTGTCTTGTGCAGCAAGGCGGCTGGGCTACCATGACGGCCTTGACCCCTTTGCCAGGCTCCACCATGCACGCACCCGACGTTAATGCCTTTTTGCGCCACCATATCCGCACTGTGCCTGATTGGCCGGCTCCGGGCGTGCAGTTCCGCGACATTACGCCGCTCTTGCAAAACCCGCAGGTGTTTCACGTCATGATCGACGCCTTTGTACACCGCTACATGGGCCGCGACATGCGCCCGGATGTGGTGGCAGGGCTGGATGCGCGTGGCTTCATCATCGGCGCGGTAATCGCTTACCAGCTCAAAGTCGGCTTTGTACCCATCCGTAAAAAGGGCAAATTGCCTTTTACGACGGTGGAAGAGACCTATGAGCTGGAGTACGGCAGTGCAACGGTGGAGTTGCATGCCGATGCGGTAAAGCCAGGCGACCGTGTCTTGCTGGTAGATGATTTGATTGCAACCGGCGGCACCATGATGGCTGGCAAAAAATTGCTGGAGAAGCTGGGCGCTACTGTGATTGAAGGTGCTGCAATTGTTGATCTTCCCGAGCTGGGCGGCTCACAGCGCCTGCGCGATGCAGGCCTGCCGCTATTTACACTTGTGGATTTTGCAGGCCACTGATCGCGCGGTATTAATTTAATAGCGTTTAGCGCCCACTGGGTGGACGCTAGAGCCACTTTTAATTCAAATCGCCGTATTGGGTAGCGCTGAGGCCACCAAAGTTGGTATCAGGCGTTGGCGCTGGCGTACCGCCCTGGCGGGCGGCATCGCGAGCCTGCTGGATGTGGTTAGGCGAGGTGCGTGCCGGCACAATGGGCGCTGCGTGCGTGATGGGCTTGGGTGCAGCAGCGGCAACAGGCGGAAAGTTGTCTAACGCAGGAACGGGGCTCATGGCAGACTCCATCAAGGCCTTTTTGAAGGCCTCGATCTCTGCTTCTTCCACCGGGTCTATACGGGGCGCGGCGGCTGGCATTTGCGAGATGGGGGCCACAATGGGCGCGCATGCGGTAGGCATGGATGCCCGCAGCGCAGCAGCAGCGCCCGCCTTGGCCTTGGCGCTGGTCGTGCCCAGCTGGCCATTCAGGCGCCAGTAGACCGAGGTGATCAGGATCTCAAACCGTGACTTGGCGGAATAGGCGATCAAAGCCTCAATCTGGGACAGGTTGTCCTGGGTAGACACAAACTGCTCGGCCAAATCCACCATTACGATGAACTGTGTGGCCCGCTTGTCTAGCGCTAGCACCTTGAACTTGTAGCCCGCAGACAGAATGCCCGAGCGCACCATGGATTCGCGCACTGCGCTATAGACCATTTCACGGCGGGCAGAGCGCTCTCCAGGGCGAGGAGGCGATGTGTCAGCGGCTGAGATCGGCCTAGTGGTTACCAGCGGGCCTTGATGCGATGGAAGTTCCTGCTGGATGGAGCGCAGCGATTGAGCGAAGACGGACGGCTGATCAGCTTCTACCGACGCGGGTTTTTTCGCGGATTTGCCAAACCAATTGGCGAAAAAAGACATGCCGGTTCCCTACCTGGACTGTTATTGAAAAACGGAGGCACCCGTTTCATTGCGCAACAGGTGTTCGCAATTGTAGGGAGTCAGTATTGCACAAAGTGCTCAAAAAGCGCCAATAGATTGACCAAAGGCAAGCTTTATGTTGTTGCAACGCGGCGTTTGCGGTTGCCCAGGCGTTTTGCCAGCACTGAGCCCGCAGCCATCGCCAGTGCCACGGCCACGGTGGGTTGGCGGTTGCATAGCTCGGTAAAGCGGATGCTGGCCAAGCTCCACATCTTACAGGCGGATACGGCTTGCACTGTGGCGCTGCGTGGGCGGTGCGAGAAGAAAGCGCCTTCTCCCACGATGGAGCCCGAGCCGACGATGGCCAGACGAATGCGCTGCTGCTCGTCCTCAAAATGCACGCTTAGACTACCGCTTTCGACGAAAAACAAGGTACGCTCTTGGCTTCCCTGTTGAAACAACACTTGCGACGCGCCCAAATTGGTTTGCGATAGGTAAGGTGCCAGAATCTCCCATTGCGCATTTGTCAAGGGGTTGATCATGCTCTCCTCGTCCTGGCAATTGTTGATGGCAGCGATCAATCCGCTGAGATTGATGAGGTTGTTCGACATGGGTATCTCCTGTGATCGCTAGCTAGCCAAGCCAGTGATCTATAAAAAATTTTCTGTTACATCCAATCTAACCGAGGCGCTGCCCTTTTCTTGTGCAGCGAGGCAATAATTTGTAAAAATTATCGCCTGCCGCCAACTGGTCACGCAATCTCATGTGTTGCAGCGCTGCGCCAGGTTTTTTGACCCATGAATGCACTGTTAGACGCCATCAACCAAATGCCTGCCTGCCAAGATGCGCAGCGCCTCTTTCACGGCCGGGGCGGCAAATACCCCGGTTGCGAGCACCTGTCGCTCGACATCTTCCCGCCTGCCGTGGTATTGACCAGTTTTGCCCCGATGGAGGGCAGCGATCTGCAGATTGTTGGCGATGCACTGGCGGCGCGCTGGCAACAGATCCACTCTGGTGAGCCGCTGACCTGGGTCTACCAGTGCCGCGCGCTGGGCGCTGCCGAGACGCGTGTGGTGCAGGGGAGCTTGCCCGATCAGCACACGGTGCAAGAAGACGGCCTGCATTACAGCGTGCATGTGCTGCGCGGGCAAAACCACGGCCTGTTTTTGGACATGGCCGAGGGCCGCCGCTGGGTGCGCCAGTATGTGGCGCGCCAACCAGATCCGGGCCGCTGCAAGGTGCTCAACCTGTTTGCCTATACCTGCGCCTTCTCAGTCGCTGCGCTGCAAGCGGGCGCCAGTCAAGTCGTCAATGTGGATATGAGCAAGAGCGCGCTCTCGACGGGCCAGCTCAACCACCGTTTGAACCAGCTGGCGGGTGGACAGTTTTGGCCGCATGACATTTTCAGCAGTTGGGGCAAGATAACGCGCACCGGGCCGTACCAGCTGGTCATCATCGATCCGCCTAGCTACCAAAAAGGCAGTTTTGTGGCGACCAAGGACTACGCACGCTTGATCAAGCGCCTGCCGGATTTGCTGGTGCCCGGTGGTTTTGCCTTGCTGTGCCTGAACGCGCCCGAGCTGCCTCTGGCTTTTTTGCAAGACCAGATGGCTGAGATTGCGCCCGAGCTGGAATTTATCGAGCAAGTGGCCAACCCGGTGGTGTTTGCCGATGTGTCGCCGGACAAGGCGCTCAAAGTGCTGGCCTACCGCATGCCTAGCTTGTGATGTAGGTAAAAATGGCTGCTGTCGCCCGACTGGGATTTGCTAGCAACTATTTATTTGATAGCAATGAAGGCGCACTTACTTGCCGATGCAGAAGCTGGAGAAGATCACGCCTAGCAAATCGTCTGATGTGAACTCGCCGGTGATAGCCGAGAGCGACAACTGGGCAAGACGCAGCTCTTCGGCCAGCAGATCGAGTGCGGGATTGTCCACATGCAGCTGGTCGTTGGCGTTGTCTAAATGCTCTTGAACCTGTTGCAGTGCTTGCACATGGCGGGCGCGGGCGATGTAGGTGCCTTCGGCAGCAGATTGCCAGCCCGCCATGGTCAGCAGTTGCTGGCGCAGGGTATCTAGGCCATTGCCGGTTTTTGCGGACAGGATCAGTGGATCGTCCTCCGCCTTGTCGTTGCCGTGCACTGCTACTATTTTCGATGCCTCTGCGCCCATCTGACGGGCGCTAGCGGCAGGGAACGCATCTGCCTTGTTCCATACCTGCATCACCGGCACGCGTGTAGGTAGCTGGGCGCGCAAGGTGGCGGCGATCTGCGCGTCGGCTGCGCGGTAGTCATCCTCCTGCATGCGGGTCAAATCGTGCAAAAACAGCACTGCATCGGCACCAGCAATCTCCTCCCAGGCTCGGGCGATGCCAATGCGTTCGACTTCATCGTCGCTGTCGCGCAGGCCAGCGGTGTCGATCACATGCAGCGGCACGCCTTCGATCTGGATGGTTTGCTGTACCTTGTCGCGTGTGGTGCCAGCAATCGGCGTGACGATGGCCAGCTCTGCTCCCGCCAGCGCGTTTAGCAGCGAGCTTTTGCCCGCGTTGGGCTGGCCTGCGATCACCACCTTGATGCCCTCGCGCAGCAGCGCGCCTTGGCGGGTGCGCTGCATGACGCCGGAGAGCGTGGTGCGCAGTTGGGCGAGCTGGCCGTAGGCATCCGCTTTTTGCAGAAAGTCGATTTCTTCCTCGGGGAAGTCGAGCGTCGCCTCTACCAGCATGCGCAGGTGGATCAGCGCATCGCGCAGTTGGTGAATCTCTTGCGAGAATGCGCCGGTGAGGGAGCGGCTGGCGCTGCGAGCGGCGGCCTCGGTGCTGGCGTCAATCAAATCGGCAATCGCCTCGGCTTGGGCGAGGTCGATTTTGTCGTTCAAAAAGGCGCGCTCAGTAAACTCACCGGGCTCGGCCAGGCGCAGGCCGGGTAGGGTGGCTTTGCCGGTGTCAGCTAGTGTCTGTGCGGCTTCTAGGCAGCGTGCAAGAAGCAGTTGCAGCACGACGGGGCCGCCGTGGGCTTGCAGCTCCAGCACGTCTTCGCCGGTATAGCTGTGCGGCGCGGGAAAGTACAGCGCCAGGCCCTGGTCAATGGCCTGCCCATCGGCAGCTTTAAAGGGTAGGTAGCTGGCCTCACGGGGCTTCAAGGCCTTGCCGCACAGCAAGGCAACCAGCGGCGCAATCGCCTTGCCCGACACGCGCACAATCCCCACGGCGCCGCGCCCGGGGGCAGTGGCAATGGCAACAATGGGATCGTGGTGGCGTGCAAGCATGGGTGGTTCTCAACAAAATGGGCAGCGCAGCGGCTGCCGGGATTGCTATTGTTTTGGTAGCTTCTGGCGCCCGTTGGGTGGGCGCTAGATGTGGGTTTTGTTCAAACTATTTTGAATGACGGCATCAATTATCAGCGCGCAAGGGCTGTGCTGCGCTGTTCAGGCTATTTGCACGCGGGGTGCTGTACATAAGAAAAGCCTGCTGGGTGCAGGCTTTGGGGTTTTGGCGGTTGCGAGGCCGGATTATTTGATCGTCGTCCAGGCAGGGATGGGGCGTGCATCAGCGCGGTACACGGTCTCGATACCCTTACGCATGGCCCATGGGAAGATCTGGTGGTGCACGGGGATGGTATAGAAGTTGTCCTTGGTGCGTGTCAGCGCGGCCTTGATCAGGGCATCGCGCTTGGCCGGGTCGGTCTCGGTCTTCATCGCATCAATCTCGGCATCCAGCTCCTTGTCGGCAATGCGGCCGCCGTTGTATACGCCGCCGCCTGCAGCGCCCTTGCTGTGGATCAGTGCATCTAAGGTGTAGAGCGCATCAAACGTGGCGACACCCCAGCCGAACAGGTAACCGTTCGGGTCAGAGTTCATCACACGGGTGACGTACTGGGCCATGGGTGTAGCCTGCAGCGAGGTTTTGATGCCAATGCGGGTCCACATAGCGGTCACGGCCTGGCAAATGGCCTCGTCGTTTACGTAGCGGTCGTTCGGGCATTCGAGCTTGAAGTTAAAGCCGTTGGGGTATCCGGCCTCGGCTAGAAGCTTCTTGGCACCTTCCACGTCGTACTTGGTGGCGCGGGTGTCCAGCTCTTTGCTCCAGCCATGCACCATAGGCGCAATCATGGTGCCAGCGGGGATGGACATACCGCGCATGGTGCGCTTGTGCAGGCCGTCGGTATCAATGGCCATGTACATGGCCTTGCGTACGCGGATGTCCTTCAGCGGGTTTTTACCTGGCGTGCCTGCACCTGGCAGCTCGTCGCGGAACACATCGAGACCCAGGTAAATAGTGCGGTTCTCGGTGCCTTCCAGCAAGCTTAGTTCGGGCGTCTTCTTGATGCGCTCCTGGTCTTGAGGTGGTGGATCGACCATGAAGTCCACTTGGTTGGAGATCAGCGCAGCGGTACGGGTCGCGGCTGACTTGATGGGAGTGAACACCACCTCGTCGACGTTGCCCGTAGGTTTGTCCCACCAAGCAGCGTTTTTCTTAAGCGTCAGCTTCACGTCTGGCTGCCAGCTCACAGCGACAAACGAGCCCGTGCCATTGGTATTACGGCTGGAGAAACTTTCTTCCTTGCCCGCGTAGTCCTGGGTTTTGACGGAGTTGTTTTTCTCTGCCCAGGCCTTGTTCATGATGCGGGCTTCGGTCAGCTCGCGCAGCAAGATGGGGTTGGGGCCCTTCAGGATCAGGTCGACAGTGAAGTCATCGACTTTCTTCACTTCCTTGATGCTCTGTGTGGCACTCATCATATTGGAGGGCGGCGTCATGATGCGGGTGAGCGAGAACACCACGTCGTCGGCGGTGAAGGGTGCGCCATCATGGAATTTGACACCCTTGCGCAGCTCAAAACGCCATTGCGTGGGGCTCACTTCGGTCCATTTGGTTGCCAGCGCAGGCTCCAGTTTGAAGTCTTTGCCATAGCGCACCAGTGGCTCATACACCTGTTGCAAGAAAGCATGGGTGGTCTGGTGGTTCTGTGCGTGGGGATCCAGCGTCAGGATGTCATTGGCACCCGCCCAGCGCAAGGTAGCAGCTTGTGCAGCACCCGCACAGAGCAGGGCGGCCAGCGCGAGCGCGCTGGGGCGGACTACGGAAACTTTTGCCATACATGACCCCTGTTTTGTTAAACAACAATTTGAAACGGATCATGCTAACGAAAAAACGGCCGCAAATGCGGCCGTTTCGGGGGGATGCAGGGATAGCCCGCCTAGGCAATCCCTGCATTGACAAAGTTGTTTATTTGAACTTTGGCAGATTGAACTGCGGTGGCACACCCATGCGGGTATTGATGATCCACTGCTGGGCAATCGACAGCAAGTTATTAGTGCACCAGTACAGTACCAGGCCGGCAGGGAAGAAGAAGAACATCACGCTGAACATCAGCGGCATGATCCACATCATCTTGGCTTGCATCGGATCTGGTGGCGCGGGGTTCAGCGCTGTTTGCAGCAGCGACGACAGGGTCATCACGATAGGCAGGATGAACAGAGGATCAGGCACCGACAGATCGTGGATCCAGCCGATCCACGGTGCGTTGCGGATTTCGACCGACGACAACAGCACCCAGTACAGAGCCATGAACACCGGGATCTGGATCACGATAGGGAAGCAACCACCCATCGGGTTAACCTTCTCCTCGCGGTAGATGCGCATCATCTCTTGCTGCATCTGCTGTGGCTTGTCCTTCAGGCGCTCACGCATTTCCATAATGCGCGGGTTGATCGCCTTCATCTTGGCCATCGACGAATACGCCTTGGCGTTGAGCCAGTAGAACGCAATCTTCAGCAGCAGCACCAGGGCCACAATCGACCAACCCCAGTTGCCAATATAGCTGTGCAGCTTGTCGAGCAGCCAGTACAGCGGCTTGGCCAGAATGGTCACCCAGCCGTAGTCCTTGACCAGCTCCAAGCCAGGGGCGATGGCTTTGAGGGTGTTCTCGATCTGGGGGCCTGCAAACAGGCGAGCGTCGATGGCCTTGCGCTGGCCGGACTCGATCTGGCCCACGTGGGTGATCTCACCCACTGAGTACAGGTTGTTGCCTGCTTTGCGTACATAGATGTCGCGCTTCACGCCTTCATCCAGCAACCAGGCGCTGGCGAAGTAGTGCTGCACCATGGCCACGTAGCCGTTGTCGGCCGATTTGTCGACGCCATCGGTCTTGCCCTTTTCGATGTCCGAGAAGTCGACCTTGTGGTACTTCTTGGCTTCGGTGTAGACGGCAGGGCCGGTGAAGGTGGAGTAGAACGAGGATTCACCAGCAGGCTTGTTGCCGTCCCGGGTCAGCTGCAGATACAGCTGGGGGTTGACGGGGGCGGTGCCGGTGTTGACCACTTCGTGCTTGACGCCAATGGCGTAGTTGCCGCGCTTGATGGTCCAAGTCTTGACCAGCTTCAGGCCCCCTTGGTCAGGCGACTCAAACACAACGTTTAGCTCGTTTTGGCCATCGGCCAGTTCGCGCGGGCCGGGCTGTAACGTCATCACCGTCTTGTGGTTGGGGTAGTTGCCACCAATCAGGCCGGTTTGTGCCACGTACACGCGGGCTGCGCTTTCGTCGAACAGGCGGAAAGGCTTGCTCTTATCGTCCTGGTCTGCATATTTCAGCAGATCAGCGCCAATCAGCGTGCCGCCTTCACCATCAAAGCTCAGGCGATACAGATCGGTGGTAACGGTGACTTTCTCGCGAGCAGCCGCTGCGCTATTGGCCGTGCTTTGGCCGGGCACGCTGCTGCTGTCTGCCGTGGCCGCGGGGGCGGTGGCGGGCACATCGGTGCCTGCCTTGGCAGGGTCAGCGGGGGCCGCTTGCGCCGTTACTTCGGGCGTTGGGAAGAAGGTGGGCTTGCGACCATTGTGGATTTGCCACTTGTCCCAGAGCAGGACCAGTGAAAAGCCAAATATCACCCACAAAATGGTGCGGCGAATATCGTTCATGAAGACTTCTCGGAGGGGGAAGAGGATGAATCAGCAGGAGCAACCAAGCGGCTGAACCAGCGCGGATGAGGGGGAACGGGATCAAGCCCGCCCTCGCACCACGGGTGACAGCGCGCCAAGCGACGTACCGTGAGGTAGCTTCCCATGGCGGCACCATGCTGCTCAAGCGCTTGCAGGGAATAGGCCGAGCAAGTGGGCTCAAACCGGCAGGCTGATCCCAGCCAAGGGCTCAGCAGCAGCCGGTATGCACGCACCAAGCCCATTAACAAGCGTTGCATCATACGCCATGCTCCATGGCGGGGATGACGCGCTCGCTCGGAGCAGTCTGGGCATTTTTCTGTGCACGGGCAAAGAGCTGCAGCAGCTCGGCCCGCACCGCTTGCTTAAGCACGTCGGAGCTAGGGCTGATGAACTGCTTGCGATCAAACGTGCTGCGCAATCGAACTACATGGGCAGCAACGGGTAGTTGTGCGGCATGTAAATCGGCGACGGCATAGATCTGACGCTTGATAGCGTTGCGCGTAACGGCGCGGCGCGCCCAGCGTTTGGGCACCATAGCGCCCAGCCAAGTGCCGGGCAACACAAAAAGGGCCTGTGGTGCTGTCGCCTTATTTGGCTCGGCACCAGGCCCTGATGGTGTGGCAGCCGCACTGCCTGGGGTATGAACGGGCAAAACCAAGCGGTGCAGCGCAAAGTGCGCTGTGCGTGCAATGGTTCCGCCCGCCATGGCGGCCTGAAACTGGGGGCGTGTCTTAAGGCGATGCATGGATTGCATTCAACCGGAGCACGAACAGGCACCCAGATGGGATGCCTGACACCCAACCAGCCTTAGACGGCCAGACGCTTGCGGCCCTTGGCGCGACGTGCGTTGATCACAGCGCGACCACCCTTGGTCTTCATGCGGACGAGGAAGCCGTGGGTACGGGCGCGGCGGACTTTGGAAGGTTGGTAAGTACGTTTCATGATGCAATTCCTAGAGAGGCTTGGTTCCGGTTTGATGGCAACCGAGCAGTCTTGGCTAACTAATTAGATAGCTAGAAGACGCTACAGTGACCAAGCTCAAGCCCTGCTCAAGCGCAACACCGGTGAAATAGTGCGCGCCACCCACCACCTTGGACTGCTGCCCATGGCGCAGGTTTTGCGCGCGCGTAAATTCGCCCTGAATATCAGGGAAACGGAAGATTATCGCAGCGTTCAGAGGACTTGGCAATTGCTCGGACAATTTCTGCCGTTTTATGGGTAATATGCGCAACCGCTCGCTGTCATGAATTGGCGAGGCGATCGCTTGCAGGTACGCTAGTGCCTGCGCTGTGTGGATAACTTTTGCACAAGCTACAATAGCCCCTCCACCAACCTTCCCCCTTATCCACAATAGCGACAGGGAACGGGGACGATAATTTCCAAGAGATAGCAATGGATGAAGCCAGCCTGGGTCAAGGTTTATGGCGCGCAGTTGTAGAGCAACTGGCCCAAGAGATGCCCGAGCAACAGTTCAATACCTGGATCAAGCCACTGACCGCCGTAGTGGCAGATGACTTGTCCAAGGTCACGCTCTATGTGGCCAACCGATTCAAGTTGGATTGGATCCGTGCGCAGTATGCAGGCCGCTTGGCCGCCATGCTGGAGGAAACCTATGGTCAGCCTGTCGCCATTGAGCTGGCCATTGCTCAGCGCGATGCCGCTGTACGCACCGTGGTGCGCCCCGTGCGCGCTGCAGGTCCAGCGATCCCGGGCGTGGGCTCTACGGGCCTGGGTCCCTCCTACGGCCCTGCAACCCGCACGTATGCGGCTGCTGGCCAGGACTATGGCGCTGACAACTACCGTGAGAATGTGCGCCAAAACGATGCTGGCGTAAACCCTGTGGCTGTTAGTAGCTCTGAAAATGATAGTAGCAATATCAACAGTTTTCGCAATCGCTTAAACCCGGCGCTCACGTTTGAGACGCTGGTTGAAGGTACGGCCAACCGCATGGCGCGCTCAGCCGCCATGCACGTAGCGGCGTCGCCCGGCCACTTATACAACCCGTTGTTTATCTATGGTGGCGTTGGTTTGGGTAAGACGCACTTGGTGCATGCAGTGGGCAACAAACTGCTGGCCGACAACCCGGACGCCAAAGTTCTCTACATCCACGCTGAGCAGTTTGTCTCGGATGTGGTCAAGTCCTACCAGCGACGCACTTTTGACGAGTTCAAGGAGCGCTACCACTCCCTCGATTTGCTCCTGATCGATGATGTGCAGTTTTTTGCCAACAAAGACCGCACGCAGGAGGAGTTCTTTAATGCTTTTGAGGCCTTGTTGGCCAAAAAGAGCCATATCGTGATGACGTCGGACACCTACCCCAAGGGACTGGCTAATATTCATGAGCGACTGGTTTCGCGCTTTGACTCGGGCCTTACGGTGGCTATTGAGCCGCCTGAGCTTGAGATGCGCGTCGCTATCTTGATCAACAAATCCCGCGCTGAAGGCACCGAGATGCCTGAAGAAGTGGCATTTTTTGTCGCAAAAAACGTGCGCTCTAACGTGCGAGAGCTGGAAGGCGCGTTGCGCAAGATCCTGGCCTATTCACGTTTTAACCAGAAAGAGATCTCGATTCAGCTGGCGCGTGAGGCGTTGCGGGATCTGCTCTCTATCCAAAATCGCCAGATCAGTGTCGAGAACATCCAAAAAACGGTGGCCGACTACTACAAGATCAAAGTGGCTGATATGTACAGTAAAAAGCGCCCGGCCAGCATTGCTCGCCCGCGCCAGATTGCCATGTATCTAGCCAAGGAGCTGACGCAAAAAAGCCTGCCTGAGATTGGTGAGCTGTTTGGCGGGCGCGACCACACCACGGTGCTGCACGCGGTGCGCAAAATTGGTGGCGAGCGCCAGCAACTGACCGAGCTCAACCAGCAGCTACACGTGCTGGAGCAGACGCTCAAGGGTTAACCAATGGAAACCTTGGTTTTTGCTTTGCCCGCGCTTGGCGCAGGCACAATGGCAGATGGGGCGGGGGCAGAGGGGCTCCTGACAATGGCTGCCGTCCACAACAACACCGCAATTTGACAAGAGGTTGAAATGATTATCCTCAAAGCCACACAAGACAAAGTAATCGCAGTTCTGCAATCAGTTGCCGGCATTGTGGAGCGGCGCCACACGCTACCCATTTTGGCGAATGTACTGATCCGCAAGACGGGCAACGCGCTGCAGCTGACGACCAGCGATCTGGAAATCCAGATCCGCACCACGGCTGAGCTGGGCGGCGATATGGGCGATTTCACCACCACGGTAGGCGCCCGCAAGCTGATCGACATTTTGAAGACCATGCCCGGCGACCAGACTGTGAGCCTGGAGACCCAACAGTCCAAGATGATTTTAAAAGGTGGCAAGAGCCGCTTTACCATGCAGACGCTACCGGCAGAGGACTTCCCGCTGGTACAAGAAGCACCATCGTTTGGTCCCGTGTTCAGCGTGCCGCAAAAGGTGTTGAAGGACTTGATGAGCCAGGTGTCTTTCGCCATGGCCGTGCAAGACATCCGCTACTACTTGAACGGTATTTTGTTTGTGGCCGAAGGCAATACGCTGAGTCTGGTGGCTACTGATGGCCACCGCCTGGCTTTTGCCAGCGCCACGCTGGATGTGGAAGTGCCCAAGCAAGAGGTGATCTTGCCGCGCAAGACCGTGCTGGAGCTGCAGCGTTTGCTGAGCGACGCCAGTGGCGACAACCAGCCCGTAATCGAGATGCAGTTTGCTAGCAACCAAGCACGCTTTACCTTTGCGGGCATGGAGTTTGTTACCAAACTGGTTGAGGGCAAGTTCCCGGACTACAACCGTGTTATTCCGCGTAACCACCCCAACAGCATTACGCTGGGCCGCGCGCCACTGCTGGCCAGCCTGCAGCGCACGGCCATCATGACCAGCGATAAGTTTAAGGGCGTGCGCCTGACGATTGAGCCGGGCACCTTGCGCGTAGCGTCTAACAACGCTGAGCAGGAAGAGGCCGTGGACGAGCTAGATATTGACTACGGCGGCCCATCGGTCGAGGTTGGCTTTAACGTGACGTATTTGATTGATGTGCTGACCAATATGAGCCAGGACATGGTGCGCATCGATTTCGCTGACAACAACAACTCGGCCCTGATCGCCAACCCGGAAAACGACACGTTCAAGTACGTGGTAATGCCGATGCGCATGTAAACCATGTACTCCTAAAAAGAGAGTTACTGGCGCCTGCCAGTGCTCTTTTTGCAAATAGATTTGTTTGAATTTGAGACAGGATGTGCGCAAGCAGCTCCTGTTTTTGTAGTACCAAGGCAGCTTCATGACCGCAGAAAACCAGCCGGAACAAACCCCCAGCACGCCCAGCAATAACGATGCCGGCGGCTATGGCGAAGGCTCTATCCAGATCCTGGAAGGCCTGGAGGCCGTACGCAAGCGCCCCGGCATGTACATCGGCGATACCTCTGACGGCACCGGCTTGCACCATCTGGTGTTTGAGGTGGTGGACAACTCCATCGACGAAGCCCTGGCTGGCCACTGCGACGATATTTTGGTCACCATCCACGCAGACGGATCGTTGTCAGTTGTGGACAACGGCCGCGGCATCCCAACAGGCGTGAAGATGGACGACAAGCACGAGCCCAAACGCTCGGCTGCTGAGATCGCCCTGACCGAGTTGCACGCCGGTGGCAAATTCAATCAAAACAGCTACAAGGTATCGGGTGGCTTGCACGGTGTGGGCGTGTCTTGCGTTAACGCGCTTTCCATCAAGCTCAAGCTCATCGTGCGCCGCGAAGGCCAGGTGTACCAGATCGATTTCTCACGCGGCTTTGTGCAAAACCGCCTGATTGAGGTGGTGGACGGCTTTGAAGTCTCGCCCATGCGCATCGTCGGCACGACCGAGAAGCGCGGCACCGAGGTGCACTTTCTACCAGACCAGGAAATCTTCAAAGAGAATTACGAGTTCCGCTACGAGATCTTGGCCAAGCGCCTGCGTGAACTGTCCTTCCTGAACAACGGCGTGCGCATACGCCTTAAAGATGAGCGAGACGGCAAGGAAGACGACTTCTCTGGCGCCGGTGGTGTTCAGGGCTTTGTGGAGTTCATCAACGGCACCAAAAAAGTGTTGCACCCCACAGTGTTCCACGCCGAAGGATCGCGCCCTGCAGAAACCTATGGTGGCATTCCTGGCACCGAAATAGGTGTGGAAGTAGCCATGCAGTGGAACGATGGTTACAACGAGCAGGTACTGTGCTTTACCAACAATATCCCGCAACGTGACGGCGGCACCCACCTGACTGGCTTACGCGCCGCGATGACCCGTGTGATCGGCAAGTACATCGAGCAAAATGACCTCGCCAAAAAGGCCAAGGTTGACGTGACCGGTGACGACATGCGCGAAGGCCTTTGCTGCGTACTGAGCGTAAAGGTGCCAGAGCCCAAGTTCAGCAGCCAGACCAAGGACAAGTTGGTATCGAGCGAAGTGAGAGCGCCGGTTGAGGACATCGTTGGCAAGCTGCTGACCGATTACCTGGAAGAAAAGCCGAACGACGCCAAGATCATCTGCAACAAAATTGTCGATGCTGCCCGCGCGCGTGAAGCTGCCCGCAAGGCTCGTGAAATGACGCGCCGCAAAGGCGTGCTGGACGGTATGGGCCTGCCCGGCAAGCTGGCCGATTGCCAGGAGAAAGACCCTGCGCTGTCAGAAATCTACATCGTCGAGGGTGACTCCGCTGGTGGCTCGGCCAAGCAAGGTCGCGATCGCAAGTTCCAGGCCATCCTGCCGCTGCGCGGCAAGATCCTGAATGTGGAAAAAGCCCGCTATGAAAAGCTGCTTTCCAGCAATGAGATCGTTACCCTGATCACCGCGCTGGGCACCGGCATCGGCAAGGCCAGCGAAGACTCGGGCAAAAGCAATAGCGACGACTACAACCTAGCCAAGCTGCGCTACCACCGCATCATCATCATGACCGATGCGGACGTGGACGGCGCTCACATCCGTACCCTGCTGCTCACCTTCTTCTACCGCCAGATGCCTGATTTGGTTGAAGCTGGCCACATCTACATTGCTCAGCCGCCGCTGTACAAGGTGAAGAACGGCAAGGAAGAGCTGTACCTGAAGGACGGCCCTGCACTCAACCAGTTCTTGTTGCGCGTGGCGCTGCAAAATGCCAACGTGACCACGGGTGGAGCTAACCCGCGCACCATTGAGGGCGAAGAGCTGGCCAATCTGGCTCATATGCACCTGGCCGCAGAAACCGTGATCGAGCGTCTGTCTGCTCATATGGATGCAGAAGCACTGCGCGCGATTTCCGGCGGCGTGCAAATCAAGCTGGAGACACTGGACGATGCCATGGTGTGTGCACCGGTGTTGGAGGCCAAGCTGCGCGAACTGACCACGACAGGTGTGCCTGCTGAGGTGACTGGTGAACTGGACCCGCACACCGAAAAACCAATCCTGCGCATAAGCCGCCACCACCACGGCAACATCAAGAGCTCGATCATCACGCAAGAGTTTGTGCAAGGTGCGGACTACGCAGCACTGGCTGCGGAGGCCCAAAACTTCCACGGCCTGTTGTCCGAAGGCGCTAAGGTGACGCGCGGCGAAGGTGAAAAGGCCAAGATGGAAAAGGTCACCGACTTCCGCCAAGCGATGCAATGGCTAACCGCAGAAGCCGAGCGAACCACGGCCCGCCAGCGCTACAAGGGCTTGGGCGAGATGAACCCCGAGCAGTTGTGGGAAACCACGATGGATCCCGAGGTACGCAGTCTGCTGCAAGTCAAAGTGCGCGACGCCATTGAAGCCGACCGCGTGTTCACCATGCTGATGGGCGACGAAGTGGAGCCGCGTAGAAATTTCATCGAAGACAATGCCTTGCGCGCTGGTAATATCGACGTGTAATTTCTGTCGGTGCAGCAAAAGCTGAGAAAAGTGCTGCATAAGTTGAGAAACGGTTGCGCATAGAGCCAAAACTGCCTGAGTGAAGACTCGGCGGTTTTCTTTTTCTATCGTCTAAGGCTTCACCAAGCGCGGGCTCCTTTATTGAGAAATACAAGGTTTCCGGTCAATTGGGAGAACTTCACAAGACCCAACTGGGCAAGGAGCTCTGGCGGGCCATATAGCTCCCTGAGAGCGCATCAATCAGCAGAACATTCTCCCGGTTGACCAAGAGCTGCAGATCGACGCGAAGGCCTTTTTTAACGGTTCATTGGCCTTTTTCAAGAGATCTTGCTCAAGTCGAAGTTACCTTGCCTAAAGGTACAGCGACTCAACCTGGCACTCGAGTTCCTCGCTCTCGAGCGCTAGCGGGGATTAATTGGTGCGCTTCATGGATGTGCTTGGCTTGCGTCCAGAGAAGCTGACTTTGCCAGTTGAACAACGCCGGCCGGCATACACCAAATTTGTCAGCGCATGGTCTGCGCACATTCGTATCGATCGCAAGGCTCCATAACTTCCTTCTGCTTCAAGATCCCAGAATATGTTCGCCGGCCCGAATGGCCGAAGAGAGACTTTCTGGTTTCAGCAAGAGCCTCGCGATCCCATACAGTCAATGCGCCAAGGCAAGGATGCTCAGAGTCTTGATCGTGGCAGAAATGCATCGTGGGTGAGGGCGCACGGTAGTGGCGGCCTTCTGCTCTTGCGAGAACTTCGGCTTGCGTAGTCGGACATTGTTGGTGCTCGTGATACCAGCCCTTCAGGGCATTTTTGCTGGGGTAACCCAGCTGTCTGATCGTGGGCCTGGCGCGTTTGCCCAGCTAGATGTAGTGCTCAACGGCTCGAATTCGATCTTCGTATGGATACATGAACTACCTTGTATGGATGCCTCCCAGCTATGAGTAGTAACCCGCAATACTCTGTGAAGAAGTCGGCTGCTGCCTTGTATC
>JAVXMM010000028.1:25184-42680 GCA_036646255.1 Comamonas sp. | reverse complement strand
TCCCCGCCCTGGTTGCCGCCGTGATACAGGGCAGCACTGAAACCACTTTCTACGTGCTGGCCGTGTACTTTGGCGCCGTAGGCATTCAGCGCGCCCGCCACGCCGTGCCCTGCGCTTTGCTGGCTGAGTTGGCTGGCGTTATCGCGGCCATCGTAGTTTGCTATCAATTTTTTGGATAAATTGGTGCTAGTCAGGCGCTAGCGGCTGTTTTTGCCTGAACTCAGCTCAGGCTACGCCATCTATAAGCAAGTCTCTGCGCGTTCTAGCCCCCGATAAGCGGGTAATAGCGGCAATCTGCTGCGCGCACAGCCACAAACGCTCCGGGTTATCCCGCGATGTGTCACCTAGATGGCAATACGCAGCCTCAATAGTCGCAAGGCTGGTACTGCCGCAGCAACGCACTATCCATGCCTCTGCTGGCTTTAGCAAACCCAGCGCATACGCGGCCTAGCATCAATTGCGCCCAAGTTGTTTGACCTAACAGTCGCATCGACTTTGGTTGCATATACAAACATCCATATACAAAGAATACTAAAATCGGTATTTGCAAACATAGATTGACCTGACGCAAGCTTGGGTCTCGGCCGCCAATGGTGGTGCGCTGGTAGTTTTCAAGGTGACCTCCCCATGACGAGTTTTACTGCACGCAGCCGGTTTTGGGCCGATCTGACGAGCGAAGAGTTTTCACGCCTAGACCGTTCGCGTCTGATCGCCGTGTTGCCTGTTGGCGCGACCGAACAGCACGGCCCTCACTTGCCCATGTCCACCGACACGGCCACGATCGACGGCATGGTGCAAGCTACCCTGCCCTATTTGCCCGCCGACTTGCCCGTGCTGTTTTTGCCCACCGTGGCGTACGGCAAGAGCAACGAGCATTCACGCTACCCAGGCACGTTGACCGTATCCGCGGCCACCCTGATCTCCATGTGGACTGACATTGGCAGCTGCGTGGCCAAGGCTGGTGTACGCAAGCTGGTGCTCTACAACAGCCATGGCGGCCAGATGGGCGTGATGGATATCGTAGGCCGTGACCTGCGTGAAGCCCACAACATGATGGTCGTATCGGCCAACTGGTACACCTTGGGCCTGCCCCAAGGCCTGTTTAGCGAGCATGAAGGCCGTCACGGCATCCACGCGGGTGACTTGGAAAGCTCGATCATGTCGCACCTGACGCCCGACTACGTACGGCCCGAGGAGTTCCGCAACTTCCATTCGCTGACCGAAGACTTGGCGAAGGAAAACAAATACCTGTCGATCACCCCCACCGGCAAGCTGGGCTGGCAGATGCACGACATCAACCCTATGGGCGCAGCGGGCGACGCGCGTGGCGCCACCGCGGAAAAGGGAGCAACGGTGCTGGACCACGTAGGCCGCAAGTTTGTCGAGCTGCTGCAAGAGATTGACCGCTTCCCCATCGAACGACTGAATAACGAGCCGGCCTGGAAGTAACCCAGTACACCGCCCCAACGCCGCCGCTCTGTGACCGAGCCGCGGCGCGTTTGTCATTTAACTGAATACCAATACGAGCCCACGCCTATGAACAGCAGTTCTTCGCCCAGTGCCAACCAAGACTCTTTGGTCAGCCTGCGCAACGTCAGCAAACGATTTGCCAATGGCACCTTAGCCTTGCAAGGTATGTCGCTGGAATGCGGAACGCATGATTTCATCAGTTTTCTAGGCCCATCGGGCTGCGGCAAAAGTACGGCCTTGCGCCTGATTGCAGGACTCACCCAGCGTAGCGCAGGCGAGCTGGTCTGGCCCAGCCTGCGATCCGACGCCAAGCGCGGCAACCGTGATTTGGGTTTTGTCTTCCAGGAGCCCACCCTGATGCCGTGGAGCAAGGTGTTTGACAACGTCTACCTACCGCTCAAGCTGTCGGGCATGTCGCGCGATGCAGCGGCACCGGTGGTGCAGCAGGCGCTGGAGATGGTGGGTCTCTCGCGCTTTGCCGATGTGTACCCGCGTGAGCTGTCGGGCGGCATGAAGATGCGGGTGTCCATCGCCCGCGCTCTGGTCACCCGCCCCAAGCTGCTGCTGATGGATGAACCCTTTGCGGCGTTGGATGAAATGACGCGCATCAAGCTGAACAACGACTTGTTAGCGATTTGGCGCGAGCACCGCTTCTCGGTGATCTTTGTGACGCACAGCGTGTATGAGTCGGTCTACCTGTCCAACCGCATCGTGGTGATGGCACCGCGCCCCGGGCGCGTGATCGAGGAAATCCGCGTGGACGAGCCCTACCCACGGGGCGACGAGTTCCGCACCTCATCGCGCTACAACAGCATTTGCACGGCGGTCTCGCAATCGCTGCACGGCGCCTTGAACGGCGTTGATATCGACCACTAATCCCATTGCCATGAATAACGTTGCTGAATACCAAGCCCCCAGCGCTGAAGAGCTGCGCCTGCGCGACGAACGCCTGCGCCGCAATGACACCTTGCTACGCGTGTTTGTGCCCATCGCCATCATTGCGGCTTTGCTGCTGCTGTGGGAGGTGCTGGTGCGTGTGAATGAAGTGCCGCATTACATCCTGCCAGCACCATCACTGATTCTGAAGACGCTTTTCGAGAACTGGGACACGCTGGCATCCGCGCTGTGGTTCACCGTCAAACTTACGGTGCTGGCCCTGGTTGCTGCCATCGTAGGTGGCGTGCTGCTGGCCATAGCGTTCTCTCTGTTCAAGTGGGTGGAGATTGGCTTTTTCCCCATCGCCGTGATCTTGCAGGTAACGCCTGTGATCGCCATTGCACCGCTGATCTTGATCTATGTGGACAGCACCATGACCGCGCTTTTGCTGTGCGCATGGATTGTGGCCTTCTTCCCGATTTTGTCGAACACCGTGATTGGCCTGAAAAGTGCCGACAGCAATCTGCGCGACCTGTTCGAGCTGTACCAGGCAACGCCGTGGCAACGCTTTCGCTACCTGCTGGTGCCCAGTGCTCTGCCGTACTTTATGGCCGGGCTCAAGATCGCTGGTGGACTGAGCTTGGTAGGTGCCGTGGTGGCAGAGTTCACTGCAGGAACTGCCGGGCGTGAGACAGGTTTGGCATCACGCATTTTGGAATCGAGCTTTCGCACCGAGATCCCCATGATGTTTGCAGCTCTGCTGCTGGTGTCGCTGCTGGGTATTGTGATTTTTGTAATCTTTGCGGCCTTGTCACGCACGGTGCTGGGCCATTGGCACGAGAGCGAAATGCGCCGCGAGCACTGATCCAGTCTGCCGTTTAGTTTTGACGAATTGCCCCATGACAAGCCCTACACCAAGCCTCAAACCTGTTGATTGGTCTGCCGTGCAGCACGATCTGCAAGGTCTGAACCTGCTAACGTCACTGAGCCAGCGCAAGCAGGCTTCCAAAGATTTCTATTGGTACAGCCCCATCTTGACCGAGCAGTTGAAAGACTGCCTCGCCGAGCTGGTGGTGAAGGTAACCAATGAAGACGATGTACGCCAAGTCGCCCGCGTAGCCGCCAAATACCAACTGCCGCTAACCGTGCGCGCAGGTGGTACCGGTAACTATGGCCAGTGCGTGCCCCTCGAGGGCGGAATCGTCGTCGATGTAACCCAAATGTGCCGCATTTTGGATCTGCAAGACGGCAGCGTGCGTGCCGAGGCAGGCGCCTGCATGCACGATATTGAACAAGCTGTAGCCGAGACCGGCCAGGCCTTGCGCATGTGGCCGTCTACCTGGCACGTAGCCAGTATTGGCGGTTTTATTGCGGGCGGTTTTGGCGGCATTGGCTCCATCCGCCACGGCATTTTGCGCGACAGCGGTAACTTGATCCGAGCGCGGGTGATGACAGTGGAGTCCAATCCCCAAATCATCGAGCTAGTGGGTGACGAGATCCAGCAGGTACACCACGCTTACGGCACCAATGGCGTGATTCTGGATGTGGAAGTTGGCCTGAGCCCTGCCGTGGAATGGATGCACTGCACCGCGCTGTTTGACAGCTACCGCCAAGCGCTTGATTTTGCCGTGGCAGCCAGCACGCCAGACTTGGATTTGTTCTTGCTGTCTACCGTAGAAGCGCGGTTTTCGCCCTACTACACCAGCATGGGCGATCGCTTCCCTGCCAACAAGCATGCGGCTTTCACCATGGTGGCGCCCGCCTCGATGGCGCAGTTTGTGCAGCTGGTAGCCCAGCACGGCGGCCATATCTCGGTACAAGGTACCGAGCAAGAGCTGCTGGCAGAAGGCCTGCCGCCCGCCTACGAATGCGCGTTTAACCACACCACCTTGCAAGCGCTCAAGATGGACCGCAGCTGGACTTATTTGCAGGTGGCTTATGCCCAGCCGTTCAACCCAGCCGTGGTAGAGCGCCATCTGCAAATTTTTGGCGACGATGTGCTGCAGCACCAGGACTTTGCCCGCGCAGGCGGCCAGTTTGGCACCTTTGGTATTTTGCTGGTGCGCTGGAAGGGGCTGGAGCACCAGTACGAGGTGATTCGTGAGATCGAGTCGCAAGGCGGCTGCGCCATCTTCAACCCCCATGTGGTGACGATTGAGGACGGCGGCATGAAAACCATCGACACCCAGCAGATCGACTTTAAAAAGCGCAGCGACCCCATGGGCTTGATGAACCCCGGCAAGACCAAGGGCTGGACGGCTGATATGGCCCGCTTCGCTTGATCGCATCGCCAAGATTTTTAGTATTTTGTTTCCCACCTACCCACAGGCCCCACTATGAAAATCATCCCCACCCGATTGTTTGCACGCACCTTGCTGGCAGTTGTCGCCACCGGTGCTTTCTCTGCCGCATTTGCGGATGACAAGGTGGTGATGGCCACCAACTGGCGTGCCCAGCCCGGCCACGGCGGCTTCTACCAAGCGCTGGCTGATGGCACTTACAAGAAATTTGGGCTGGATGTGGACATCCAGCAAGGTGGCCCCCAGGTCAACAACCGCCCTATGCTGCCCGCCGGCAAGGTCGATTTTTTGATGACCGGCAATATGCTGATGGCCTTTGACAACATCAAGCAGAAGGTACCCACCGTGGTCGTGGCGGGTTACTTTCAAAAAGATCCACAAGCCATCATTGCCCACCCTGACCAGGGAATTAACAGCGCCGCCGATCTCGCAAAGGCCAAGACTGTTCTATTGTCCAAAGACGGGCAAATCAGCTACTGGCAGTGGCTGAAAAAGGCCTACAACTTGCGTGACGAGCAAGTGCGCCCCTACAACTACAGCCTGTCTCAGTTTCTGGCGAACAAGCAAGCCGTGCAGCAGGCCTATGCCACGTCTGAGCCTTTGGCGGTAGAAAAGCAAGCAGGCTTCAAGCCTGTGGTGATTTCACTGGCTGATGCTGGCTGGTCCACCTATGGCATGGTGCTGGAAACCCGCCAGGACTTGGTCAAAAACAAGCCCGAAGTCGTGCAACGCTTTTTGGATGCAACCGCCATTGGCTGGTACAACTACCTCTACGGTGACCGCAAGCCCGCTGACGCGATGATCCAAAAGATCAACCCCGATATTAGCAATGAGTACATCGAGCAATCGCTGCCCATCTTGCGTGCCCATATCGACACAGGCGACGCGCTGACCAAGGGCATTGGCGCCATGAGCGATGCCCGCATGAAGGACTTTTACGACAAGGTGCAGGATGCCGGTTTGTACAAGCCTGGCATGCTCAACTACAAAGATGCGTACACCACGCAGTTTGTGAACAAGGGCGCTGGCCTCGACATTCGTAAAAAAATTGCCAATTAAGCAGCAAACCGACATGCAAGAACGTACGCTCACGGTTCGCGTCAGCCGTATTCACCGGGAAACACCCGAGATTCTGTCCTTTGAGCTGAGCCACCCCTATGGTCGCGCTCTGCCCTCTTACGAGGCGGGCGCCCATATCGATGTGCATATGCCAGGCGGGTTCTCGCGCCAGTATTCACTAGCCCAAGCTTGCAGTGACAGTGACCGCTATGTGATTGGCGTCAAGCGCGAGCCCGCCAGCCGCGGGGGCTCCGCATCGCTGCACAGCCGGGTGCAAGAAGGTGATCTGATCGCCATTAGCAGCCCGCGCAACGCCTTTGCACTGGATATGCATGCCGAGCACCACCTGCTGATGGCCGGTGGTATTGGTATCACGCCCATGCTGGCCATGGCGCATACGCTGCAAGCTGCGGGCAAGTCTTTTACGCTTTGCGTTTTTGCACGCAGCTTGGTGCATGTGGCGTTTGCCGATCAGCTGCAACAAACGACACTGGCGCCCCATGTACACTTGTTTTTAGACGATGGCGGCGAGCGGGCCGATCTGGCCCAGCTGCTGGCAGCACAAAGCGCTGGCACGCATTTGTATATGTGCGGCCCTGCGGGCTTCATGGCGGCTGTACGCAATGCGGCAGCAAGCTGGGCAGAAGAGCGCATCCACGCAGAATATTTTGCAGCCCCTACCGATGCTGCAGCGCAGGCGGGCCAGGCGTTTACTTTGAAGCTGAGCAAACGCGGTATCGACATCCCCGTTGCAGCTGACCAGACTGCAGTTGACGCCTTGCACGACTTTGGCATTGACATCCCCGTATCGTGCGAGCAAGGCCTGTGCGGCACTTGTGTGGTGGATGCGGTGGGCAGTGATGCGGAACACCGTGATTTCTGCCTCACCACCGCCGAGCGCAGTCACAAAGTGGCCCTGTGCTGCTCACGCGCCAAGAACAAAGCGCTGACGATTCACCTCTAAAAGCCCGTGCCCCTGGCTTAGCGCCAGGCGCCAAGCCATCTATGCAACTCACCGCCGTTCATATCCCCCAGCGCTGCTTAGCGCCCCACGTTGCCGCTGCGCAGGCCTACGATGTAACGCTTGACGGCGGCTTAGTCAGCGCTATCCAGGCCAGCGCGTCACCAGCCACCAGCATCTTGCTGCCTGCGCTGGTAGATGCCCATGTGCATCTGGATAAAAACTATTCGGTGCAGCAATCGGGTGCTGCCTGCGGTGATTTATTCACTGCAATTGCGATGATCCAGGATGTACTGCGCGATGCAACTGCAGCCGATTTTGCCGCACGCATGCAGCGTGCGCTGAACAATGCCTGGCACAACGGCACCCGCGCCATGCGTACCCATATCGACTGGATGCAGGCCAGTGCGCCCGCGGCACTGGCTGTGGTTGAGCAATTGGCCGCTGCGTGGCAAGACAAAGTGCAACTGCAGTGGGCGGCGCTCACTCCCATCGACATCCTGGCCACGCCAGCTGGCGCGGCCATTGCCGCCCAGGTGGCACAGCGCGGCGGTGTACTGGGAGCCTTTGTTTATCGCAATGATGATTTGCAGCACAAATTACGCGAGGTGTTTACGCTGGCACGCGCGCATGGCCTGGCGCTCGACTTTCACACCGATGAAGGCCTGGACTTGGATGCCACATCGCTTGCCAGCATCGCAGATTTGACGATTGAATTTGGTTTGCAAGGCCGCGTAGTATGTGGCCATGCATGTTCGCTATCCGTGCAAAACACTGCCGATACCGAGGCTACGCTAGCGCGCTGTGCGGCTGCAGGCATACATCTGGTTGCCTTACCCACCACCAACCTCTACCTGCAAGGCAGCTGGGCTGGCACACCGCTGGAGCGCGGCATTACCCGTGTACGTGAAGCGCGCGCAGCTGGCGTTGGCGTCTCCATCGCCACGGACAACGTGCAAGACGCCTTCTACCCCTATGGCAACTACGACCTGATTGCGACCTGGTCACTTGGCGTGCAACTGGCCCACCTGGCGCCTGCGCTGGATTGGATTGACACGGTCACTACCGCACCTGCCTCTGCATTGGGTTTGGCATGGGACGGGCGTATCGCCGTGGGCTGCCCTGCCGATTTGCTGCAGCTGCATGCCGCTGACGAGTATGCGCTGGTAGGCGCTGGCAGCAGCGTAGCGCGTACCGTTATCCGCCAAGGCGCGCGCCTTGCACCACCCACCGAATATTGAAAAGGACCTTCCATGACGACCATGGGCAAGCCGATGGCTAACTATTCCGCCGCCAAACGCGTCGGCGATTTTGTATTCATGAGCGGCATTGTGGCTGTGGACCCAGTGCGCCAGGCTGCGGTGATGAGCTACAACGACATCCCCGAGCATGCACGCAAGCAATTACAAACCTTGGGCTACGCCACTGGCCAGATGACGGTCGATATTTTTGAAGCACCAGTCATTGCGCAAAGCTGGTTTGTGCTGGAGCGCATTCGCCAACTGGCCGAGGAGCACGGCGGCACCATGGATGATGTGGTGAAGCTGGTGCAGTACTTCAAACGCCTGCCAGACTATGCCCTGTTTAACCGCGTGCGCGGTATGTTTTACCCCGGCGTACCACCCGTCAGTACGGTGGTGGAGGTGTCTAACTTCTTGCCCGGCACCGATGTGCTGATTGAAATTGAAGCAACGATGTACTGCCCAATTAATAGGTAAAAAAGCATGTTAGCTCCCGACTGTCGGGCGCTAACAGCTCATCAATTAATAGCAATCAGGCATCGGGAACGATGGCATCCGCATAGTCATACAAGGTGCCAAGAATCTCTTCGGCGCGCTCGTCAGCGGTTTCGGACAGGGCATCGATCTCGGCAAACATCTGCTCTGCCGTACGCGCACCAGCCATCCCTTCTAGCAAAAAGGCGATGCGCAAGGCTTGCCACTGCGCTTGCTCTTGTGGGTTCAGTGAATCCGGAAAATTGCGCGCCCGGTAGCGCAGCAACAACTCTTGCAAGCGTCCATCATCAAAACCAGGCTTGGTCAAGGCCAGTTCTTGCGGATGCATGGCGATCAGCTGATTCAGACGTCTGCGGTCTGCGGGGCCGATAAAGCCGCCGTACAAATCTTGGTCAACGTCGGATGCCTCCATCACAGGCCGCTGGTAAACCGCTGCCCAGGTGGCACTCATATCAGGTAAATCGCGCGCAATAGCGGCGTAGCGCAGCGATTGCTCCATATCAATCCCCCAGCGCTGGGCTTGCTCTGCGCTCAAGGTGCGCAGGCTGCTGACCACCATGGGTGATTTATTGATATGAACAGTTTTGACCGGCAGGCGGCTTACGCCCTCCGGCAAATCAGCTGTAGCGCTGAACAAGCGCAAACGCATCTCGTCCACCGACAAATCCGGCAAGCTGGAGGGATCTTGCGACAAATCCCAGGCGATGATTTCATTCTTGTTGGTGGGGTGCTGGGCCAGCGGCCACATCACTGCGATACAGCCCCGCGCTACACCAAACATGCCAGAGATATGCAAAAACGGGCGGCTTTGACTGCTGGGGTTAGGTAACTGCAGCTCTTGCAGCACCCTGTCTTTCTTGTGCAGGCCAAGGGCGAAATCAAACAGGCGTGGCTGCAGGCGTTTGATCAAACGTGCCAGCGAAATAGTGGCACGCACATCACTCAGCGCATCGTGGGCCGATGCATGCTCCAAACCGTTGGCTTTCGCCAAATCTTCTAGCTTGAAGCTGACCGTACCATCTTCCTTTTCAGGCCAGTTGATACCTTCGGGGCGCAGCGCATAGACCATGCGCACCACGTCCAGCAGATCCCAACGGCCGCAGCCGTTTTGCCACTCACGTGCATACGGATCGCGCAGGTTGCGCCACAGCATATAGCGCGTTACCTCGTCGTCAAAACGGATGGTGTTGTAGCCCACGCCAATGGTGCCGGGTGCACCCAGTGCCTCGTCCACTACGGCAGCAAACTCGTGCTCGGGCACGCCTTGCTCCAGACACAGTTGCGGTGTAATGCCAGTGATCAGACAGGCTTCAGGGCTGGGCAAGTAATCTGGAGCTGGCTGGCAATACAGCATCACAGGCTCGCCGATCTCGTTGAGATCCATGTCGGTGCGTATGCCAGCAAACTGTGCGGGGCGATCTTTGCGCGGTACGGCGCCAAAGGTTTCGTAGTCGTGCCAAAAAAACGTGGCTTGGGCGGGCTGTAGTGTCTGCATAACCCGCTAGTATGCCTGCGCCAATGACGGGTGGAAATGAGACGCCTACAGCAGCGGCGAAAAGAGCCGCGCCACCGAGTCTCCCAGACGGCGCAGGAAAGGTGCCTTAGTGCTACCCCTTACCATTTTGGATTTTTCCAGATCCTCAATGAACTGGTTATCGAGCTTGCCATTCAGCCCCGAGCCGTAGCCAATCGCACAGACCTCGTAGTTCAGGCGAAAGCTGCGGTTGTCAAAGTTGGCGGTACCGATGATGGCGAGGTTGTGATCCACCACCAGGGTTTTTGAGTGCAGCATGCGCGCGTTGTATTCGTAGACCTTAACGCCTGCCTGGATCAACTCATCAAAATAGGAGCGCGCTGCGGCTGTCACGATGGCGGAATCAGATTTTTCGGGTACCAAAAGTCGCACGTCCAGCCCGCGCAGGGCGGCGCTGGTCAGTGCGTACATGGCCGCCTCGGTAGGGACAAAGTACGGAGTGGTAAGCCACACGCGCTCGGTCGCGGCCTGGATGGCCGCCACGTACGCGCGGTGAATGGGCTCGGCCGGATTGTCGGGCCCCGAGGTAACCAGCTGCATGGCTTGGCTGCCATCTGGTAAATCGGGTAGCAAGGCATCCAGATTGTCCGGCATGTCCTTGTCAGTCTTCTCCAGCGCGTAAGCCCAGTCTTCCAAAAACGTGGTTTGCAGCCAGGTAACGATGGGGCCTTCCATGCGCAAGTGCACATCATGGTAAGCCTTGGTGTCCACACGACGATCTTCCTCATCGGTGATATTGACACCGCCCGTAAAGCCAATGCGACCATCGACCACTAGGATCTTGCGGTGGGTACGAAAGTTGATCACGGGCCGCAAGCGCCGCCCAATCTTGGTGGGGTGAAAGACTGCAAACTCGCCGCCCACATCCAGCAGGGGCTGGATGAACTTCTTGTTCACCCGCTTGGAGCCCAGCGCATCAACCAGCATGCGCACCTTGACACCAGCCTTGGCGCGCGCGATCAATGCATCGCGCAAACGGGTGCCAGTCTGGTCAGGCTCGTAAATATAGTACTCAAGGTGCACATGATGCTGGGCGTGGGCCACATCTTCCAGAATCTGGTCAAACGTGGCAGCGCCGCCACTCAGTAGCTGCACGTTTTGCGCGGTCGAGATCGGGAACTTGCTGGTCTTCTCGACTAGCTTGACCAACTCACGCAACTGGGGCGGCGGATTGGGCTCTGCATCACGCACGCGGCGGGCCGTATCGCGCACACGGCCTTGGTTGCGTACGCGCAAGCGCTTGATACGCTGACGTTTGAGGCGCTGCGGGCCGATGAAGTAATACACGATGAGCCCAACCACGGGCAGCGCCCCCATCGACAGCAGCCAGCCCATGGTTGCCACCGGTGCGCGGCGCTGCATCAGAATCCAGACACCCACAATGCACAGATAGATCGGCCAGATGACCGACAACACATGCACGATGTTCTCTTTGGTCAGGACCTGCGATATCCAATCCACACAGCGCTCCTCGTTGTTCACTTCCATCCGAGTGTAGCGGCTGCACGTGACAGACATCTGCACACAAAAAAAACAGCCGCATAGGCGTGCTATGCGGCTGTTTTTTGCAAATCGCTCACAAAATCAATCGGCGGCGATTTCCTCTTCAGGCTCGCCGGGCGCTTGCTTCGCGCGTTCCTTTTTAGGCGCAGACTGGATATCCAACTTGACATCGGGCTTGGCCGCATCACTGTCGTCCCAGTCCACCGTTAGGCGACCACCGTCGGTCAGGCGACCGAAGAGTAGCTCATCGGCCAACGAGCGACGGATGGTGTCCTGAATCAGGCGTTGCATGGGTCGGGCGCCCATCAGCGGATCAAAGCCCGCCTTGGCCAAGTGCTTGCGCAGCTTGTCGGTGAAGGTGACTTCCACCTTCTTTTCGGCCAGCTGTTGTTCGAGTTGCAGCAGGAATTTGTCCACCACGCGCAGAATAATCTGCTCATCGAGCGCCTTGAAGCTGACGATCGAGTCCAGACGGTTGCGGAACTCTGGCGTAAAGAGGCGCTTGATGTCGGCCATCTCGTCGCCCGCAGCACGTGGGTTGGTAAAACCAATCACGGCCTTGTTCATGGTCTCGGCGCCCGCATTCGTCGTCATGATGATGATGACGTTGCGGAAGTCAGCCTTGCGCCCGTTGTTGTCGGTCAGGGTGCCGTGGTCCATCACTTGCAGCAACACATTGAAGATATCCGGATGCGCCTTCTCGATTTCATCGAACAACAGCACCGCGTGCGGCTTCTTGGTGACAGCCTCGGTCAAGAGACCACCCTGGTCAAAGCCCACATAGCCAGGCGGCGCGCCAATCAAGCGACTGACAGCGTGACGCTCCATGTACTCCGACATGTCAAAGCGGATCAGGTCGATGCCCAGAATGTAGGCCAGCTGCTTGGCCGCTTCCGTTTTACCGACGCCCGTGGGGCCAGAGAACAGGAAAGAGCCAATCGGCTTGTCGACCTTGCCCAGACCCGAGCGCGACATCTTGACGGCTGACGCCAGCACTTCCAGCGCCTTATCCTGGCCAAACACCACGCTCTTCAGATCACGCTCCAGCGTTTGCAACTTGCTGCGATCATCGTTGCTGACGTTGGCTGGCGGAATACGCGCAATCTTGGCAACGATCTCTTCGATCTCAGCCTTGCCAATTGTCTTTTTACGCTTGCTGGGTACCTGGATGCGCTGCGCCGCACCAGCTTCATCAATCACATCAATCGCCTTGTCGGGCAAATGGCGGTCATTGATGAACTTGGCAGACAATTCAGCAGCTGCTTGCAGTGCCGCCAAAGCGTACTTGACGTTGTGGTGCTCTTCGAAGCGAGACTTCAAGCCCTTCAAGATATCAATGGTTTCAGGCACAGTCGGCTCGACTACATCGACTTTCTGGAAGCGGCGCGACAGCGCAGCATCTTTTTCGAAGATGCCTCGGTATTCAGTAAACGTGGTTGCGCCAATGCACTTGAGCTGGCCGCTAGACAGCGCAGGCTTCAGCAAGTTCGATGCATCCAAGGTTCCGCCTGAGGCGGCGCCTGCGCCAATCAGCGTGTGAATTTCGTCGATGAACAGGACAGCATTCGGCTTGTCCTTCAGCGCCTTGAGCACGCCTTTCAAGCGTTGCTCAAAATCACCGCGGTACTTGGTTCCTGCCAGCAGTGCTCCCATGTCCAGCGAATAAACGATAGCTTCCGCCAGCACCTCGGGCACATCATTTTCAGTAATGCGCCATGCCAGGCCCTCAGCAATCGCTGTTTTACCAACGCCCGCCTCACCTACCAGCAGCGGGTTATTTTTGCGGCGGCGGCACAGGATCTGGATCGTGCGCTCCACCTCATACTGGCGGCCAATCAGCGGGTCAATCTTGCCTTCCTTGGCTTGCTGATTCAGGTTAACGGTGAACTGCTCCAGCGGCGATGCCTTCTCGGCGCGCTCGCTGCCACCACTGCTGGCTTCTTCCGCATCCGATCCGGATTCGGGCTTGGCCTGCTCGGGGGTATCGTTCTTTTTGATGCCGTGGGCAATGTAGTTAACCACGTCCAGGCGGGTGACGCCTTGCTGGTGCAGGTAGTACACGGCGTGCGAATCCTTCTCGCCAAAAATGGCGACAAGCACATTCGCACCCGTTACTTCCTTCTTGCCATTGCCCGTGCTTTGCACGTGCATGATGGCGCGCTGAATCACTCTCTGAAAGCCCAGCGTGGGTTGCGTATCCACCTCGTCCTCACCAGCGACCTGGGGGGCATTGTCTTTGATGAAATTGGTCAGCGATGCACGCAAGTCATCGATATTGGCAGAGCATGCGCGTAAAACTTCGGATGCACTCGGGTTGTCCAGCAAGGCCAACAGCAAATGTTCCACGGTGATGAATTCGTGGCGCTGCTGCCTAGCTTCAACAAAAGCCATGTGCAAGCTGACTTCCAGTTCCTGAGCAATCATTTGAAACTCCTTTTTTGCTTGCCAAATACACTCAACTTGCTAGTAGATGAGGACCAATTTTCTTTATTCAACGGGCTCAGTCACCGCCTGCAGCGGATGCCCTGCTCCATTAGCGGCATCCATGACTTGGGCCACCTTGGTTTCGGCGATTTCGTGCGAGTAAACGCCGCATACGCCTTTGCCATCTAAGTGAATTTTGAGCATGATTTGCGTTGCTGCCTCTCGGGTTTTCCCAAAAAAGTGCTGCAGCACGTCAATCACAAACTCCATAGGGGTGAAGTCATCATTGAGCATGATGACTTGGTACATCTTGGGAGGCTCAACCTTTTGCGTGATGCGCTCCACAACCAGCGCGCCGCCCCCATCATCCGGGGGGCTCGGTGTCGCAGGTAGCTTGGGCGTAGGAGGTACAACAGGTTTCGTGGCCATCGAGATCATTCTATAAGGCTAAATTTCCACATCAGCGAAGATGGTGATGCTTTTGTGAACTTCAACGCCTGGCGATTTTTTTGTCGCCATGGCACAAGTATTGAACGTATCAGGCCATGCTTTCGTAAACTATTTTGATAGCATCGTGCCCAGCCTCTTGCGACCAAGCTGCAAGTGCTTGATCGCTCGGAAAAAACAGCGCCGTGTTGCCCAGATTCAGCTCTACACCCGCCCGCGTTCCGTTCGCACTGCAGACTACGCCCAAGCGTACTTTCAGGCCGTGGCGCAGCACGCCCTCATCCGTGCGCTCTTCCATTGGGGGAAACTCCTGCAGCAATCGCGCAACATCGGGCTGGTGGCGGTCGGTGTTCACCAGCAGATAACGGCCAAAGCGCGCCCGCGCATCGGCCAGGCTCCACACGTGCTGGCCCTTGGCACGTAAGCCGCCGCTAAAGCGGTCCAGCCCCACCCGGCCGCTCAAGATGATGAATTCATCGTCCTTCAACTGCTCCTTATGGCGGTTCCATGTAGCTTCATCTACCGATGCCTCGATCACGCCCGATTTATCATCCATGCGGAACAGCACCAGCTTGCCCCGCTGGCCGTTGATGACGCGCATGTCGCTGACAATGCCCGCGACGGTTTGCGTCTCGCGGCTGTCGCGCAGGTTGGCGATAGGTGTGCGCACAAACTGGCGCACCTCCAGCTCGACCTCGTCAAACAAGTGGCCGGACAGGTAAAAGCCAATGGCAGTTTTCTCCAGCATCAGTCGCTCTTTAATGCCCCACGGCAGCACATCGACCATCTCTGGCTCTTGCGTGCTAGATCCAATGGCGTCATCGCCCATCATGTCAAACAGGCCGCCCTGGTTGGCATTGGCGTGGGTAGTGGCGGCAAATTCAAAGGCAACGTCAATCGATTCAAGCAACGCACGGCGATTCAAGTTGATGTTGTCGAACGCGCCACCCTTGATCAACGCTTCCACGGTGCGCTTGTTGAGTTTGCTGCGATCAACGCGCAGGCAAAAGTCAAACAGGCTCTTGAAAGGCCCCTTGGTGTCACCTTGCGGGCCGGAGCCCACACCATCGCGAGCCGCCACAATCGCTTCAATCGCGGCCTGGCCTGTGCCCTTGATAGCGCCCAGGCCGTAGCGGATCACCTTGTCGGTCACTGGCTCAAAGCGGTGGTGGCCACGGTTTACGTCCGGCATCTCAAACGTGATGCCCATCTTCAGCGCGTCTTCGTACAACACCTTGAGCTTGTCGGTGTTGTCCATTTCCACGGTCATATTTCCGCAGTAGAACTCCGCTGTGTAATGCACCTTGAGCCAGCCCGTGTGGTAGGCCAGCAGCGAGTAAGCCGCCGCGTGCGACTTGTTAAAGCCATAGCCCGCAAACTTCTCCATCAAGTCAAAAACTTCGTCGGCCTTGGCTTCGTTTAGGCCGTTTTTGGCTGCACCTTCGCGGAAGATCATCCGGTGCTTGGCCATCTCCTCGACCTTCTTCTTACCCATGGCGCGGCGCAGCAAGTCGGCACCACCCAAGCTGTAGCCACCCAGAACCTGGGCGGTCTGCATCACCTGCTCCTGGTAGACCATGATGCCGTAGGTCTCGGCCAGCACCTTCTCCACCATCGGGTGTGGGTACTCCACCACCTCTTTGCCATGCTTACGCGCGATAAAGCTTGGGATTAGGTCCATCGGACCCGGGCGGTAGAGCGCATTCAGCGCGATCAAGTCCTCCAAGCGGCTGGGCTTGGCCTCTTTCAGCATCTGCTGCATGCCGCGCGATTCAAACTGGAAGACGGCTTCGGTCTTGCCCTCGGAGAACAGCTTGTATGTCTTGGCGTCGTCGAGCGGAATCTCTTCAAACTTGAAGCCTTCCTGCCCTTTGTGGCGCTTCATGATGAACTCGCGGGCGATCTCCAAGATGGTTAGCGTCGCCAAGCCCAAAAAGTCGAACTTGACCAGGCCCACGTCTTCCACGTCGTCCTTGTCATACATGGCCACTGCCGATGTGCTTCCGGGCTGCTGGTACAGCGGGCAAAAATCAGTTAATTTGCCCGGCGCAATCACCACGCCGCCAGCGTGCATGCCGATGTTGCGGGTCATACCCTCCAGCTTCTGCGCCATCTCGATCAGGGTTTTGACATCCTCTTCCTTCTCGATACGCTCGGCCAGCACCGGCTCTTCCTTGATCGCATAGGTGTACTTATCACCTTCTTTGGGCGGGTTGGGCGGGTAGCGGAGCGTAACGTGCAGGCCGGGCTTGTTGGGGATGAGCTTGGAGATACCGTCGCAGAAGGTGTAGCTCATGTCCATCACACGGCCCACGTCGCGGATGGCCGCGCGCGCCGCCATGGTGCCGAAGGTGGCGATCTGACTCACCGCATTGCGGCCGTATTTGTCCTTCACATAATCAATCACGCGGTCGCGGTTGCCCTGGCAGAAATCGATGTCAAAGTCAGGCATCGACACACGCTCAGGGTTCAAGAAGCGCTCGAACAGCAGGTTGTACTCCAGCGGGTCCAAGTCGGTAATCTTCATCACGTAGGCGACGAGCGAGCCCGCGCCCGAGCCGCGACCCGGCCCCACCGGGCAGCCATTGCTTTTGGCCCAGATGATAAAGTCCGCCACGATCAAAAAGTAGCCAGGAAAGCCCATCTGCAAGATGGTGCTCAGCTCAAACTCCAGGCGCTCGATATAGCGTGGGCGCTCGGCATCACGTTTTTTCTCATCCCGGTACAGCATCGCAAGGCGCTCTTCCAGGCCTTGATACGACAGATGACGAAAATATTCCTCAACCGGCATGCCATTGGGCGTGGGGAAATCCGGCAGGCGGGGCACACCCAGTGTCAAAGTCACGCTGCAGCGCTTGGCGATCTCTACCGTATTGGCGATTGCGCTAGGCACATCGGCAAACAGAGCTTCCATTTCTGCAGCAGATTTCAAGTACTGATCTTGCGTAAAACGCCTGATGCGCTTTTTGTTACCCAGCGTTTCTCCCTGGGCAATGCAGACGCGCGCCTCATGCGATTCAAAATCACTGGCTTTGTTGAACTGCACCGGGTGCGTCGCTACCACGGGCAACTTCAGGTTGGCCGCAAGTGCCACGGCGGCGCTTACGTGGGTTTCATCGTCAGAGCGTCCTGCACGCTGCAGTTCCAGATAAAACCGGTGAGGGAACAGGCTTGCCAAGCGCAGTG
>JAVXMM010000028.1:8669-25174 GCA_036646255.1 Comamonas sp. | reverse complement strand
GTGCGCTGGCGCGGGCGCCGGCCTCATCGCCGCGCAGCAAGGCCTGGCCTACCGGGCCGGCTTGTGCGCCTGAGAGCAAAATCAAACCGTCCGACAGCTCTTGTAGCCAGGCCCAGGTGCACGTTGCACCCTTGGCGGAATCAGCAGTCCACATGCGCGCCAAAATCTCGGCCAGGCTCAAATAGCCTTGCGGGCTTTGAATCAACACAATCACGCGCGAGGGTTGTCCCCCCGCCACCTCGGGCTCCATTACCAGCTCAGCGCCCAAAATCGGTTTCACCCCCGCATTGCGCCCTGCTTTGTAAAACTTGATACCGCCAAACAGGCTATTCAGATCGGTCATCGCCATGGCGGGCTGGCCATCGGCTGCGGCAAACTTGATCAGGTCACCGACCCGGTTGGTGCCGTCGATGATGGAAAACTCGGAATGGATGCGAAGGTGTACGAACATATCCCAGCATTGTAGGAAGCCTGGGCCACCCGGCTTGCAAACAATCCCGCAATACCGTGGCGTTGTTACAGTTGTTAGCCCTGCCTTTGTACCGCCGGCAGGAATACCTTGCACTGCCGATTACAATGCCTTGGCCCGCGCGCAACCCGGCGTGCGCTGGCTGGTGGGTGTGGCGTTGTCGCCTGCTTGCTGATTCTTTCGCTTTTCGTCCATGGGTTTCATGCCAAAAATGCTGTTTGCGCACCATACATCGAAGGTTGTAGCTACTTTTTCCGTAGCATCCGCTGTGTTCTTGGCGGGCTGCTCGTCCACCGATGTTGACCCGACGGCCGGCTGGAGCCCCAACAAAATTTACTCCGAAGCACGCGACGAGGCCTCGTCCGGCGCCTTCGACAAGGCCGTGCCGCTGTACGAAAAGCTGGAAGGCCGCGCCGCTGGTACCCCACTGGCCCAGCAAGCTCAGCTAGAAAAAGCCTACGCCCAGTACAAAACCGGCGACAAAGCCCAGGCCATTGCCACACTGGATCGTTTTTTGAAGCTGCACCCTGCCAGTGAGGCGGCTGATTACGCGCTGTACCTGAAGGGACTGGTCAATTTCAACGAGAACCTGGGTTTGTTCTCGTGGGTGGCCAAGCAAGACCTGTCGGAGCGCGATCAAAAGGCTGCCAAGGATTCGTTCGAGTCCTTCCGCGAGCTGGTAACCCGCTTCCCAGAATCCAAGTACACACCTGATGCTGAAAAGCGCATGCGTTACATCGTCAACTCGCTCGCGCAGTACGAGGTGCATGTGGCCCGCTATTACTACGAGCGTGGCGCCTATGTTGCCGCTATCAACCGCGCACAAATCGCGATTGCGGACTACAAAGAAGTACCAGCGCAAGAGGATGCTCTCTACATCCTGATGCTGTCATACGAGCGTTTGAACATGACGGATCTGGCCGCCGACACACGCCGCGTACTACAGGCCAGCTACCCCAACACCACCCTGCTATCCAAAGGCTTTCGTAAAGACAGCGCGCCTTGGTGGAAGATCTGGTAAATCCATAAGCACTAAAAAATATGAGCTGCCAGCGCCCGCTACATGGGTGCTGGCAGTTTTTTTTATGCATATTTCTTAGCTAGATGCAAGGTGGTCTGCATCCCGCAAGTGTTGCAGATAGCTTGCCATCTCTGATTCAGCCAGTACACGCATAGGCGGCAAGGCTGCCCGCAAAGCAGCTCCATAGGGCTTGCGAGTCAGCCGGTCGTCGGCAATCACCACGACGCCTCGGTCCGTGTCTGCGCGAATCAGGCGCCCCACGCCCTGGCGCAGTTGCATGGCAGTGTGCGGCAGGCTGTAGTGGGCAAAACCATCCAAACCCATATCCTCTAAGGCGGCGCTGCGGGCTGCGTGCAGCACATCATGGCGCGGGGCAAAGGGTAGCTTATCTATCACCAACAACTGCAGAGCTTTGCCAGGCAAATCCACCCCTTCCCACAAGGCCATGGTGCCTACCAAGACATAGCCTGCGCTATCGGTTGCACTGCGCATGGTATCCAGCAAGCGGCGCTTGGGTTGCTCGCCCTGTACCAGCACGCCAATAGCGCTGGCCTGCAAGCCCTGGCGCAAGGCCAAAGCGGTAGCCTGCATGGCTGCGTGCGATGTGCACAGTACCATGCAGCGCCCACCCAGCACCTGCAACTGAGGCATCAGCCACTGGGCCAGCGCGGCGGCGCGCTCGGCCGGTGGAGCATCGGTGGCGGGCAAGCCTTGAGGTACGACGAGCGCGGCTTGCGCTGCCCAGTCAAAGTGACTGCCCAGCCGCAGGGCGATGGTTGGCGGCTGCATAGCCTTGTCAGTGGGCTGGCTTGCATCCACAACCGCCATGCCCAAGCCCAAGCCCTGGGTAAACCACTGCAGATCATCATCGTGCCCTAGCGTGGCACTGGTAAACAGCCAGCGCTTGTCGGTACCAGGTTTTGCTCCATCCACAGCTACAGGCAACCAAGTGGCTGCACGCACATCGGGCCGCAGCGCCGCCAGGGCCTGCCACAACCACAGCGGTGATTCCCGAAAGCCTTGACGCCAAGCGCGCGGGTTAATCTGATCGCCGTCTGACTCCATCGCTGCGAAGCTCGATGTCTCCCACCAGCGCACCACGCCAGGCTTCGTGGGGGCGGCCCATTGGCGCAGGCTGGATAGCAGGGTGTCACCCTGCGCAGCCAATTGCTCTAAAACAGCTGCACCGCCTGCTACGTTTTGCAAAGCTGCTACTAAAGTTGATAAACGGTTATGCAGCGCGACCAAACTGCTTGCGGAGCTGGGCATAGCTTCATCGGCGCCTTGCTGCTCATTTAACCAGTGCTGCAGAGCATTGCGACTGGCTGAGATCAAGCTTTCCCAAGGCGCAAAGCCGCGTGCATGCCAGCGGGTATGCTGGACGGTAGCTTGTAAAAATTCTTGGATATCAGCCGCGTTCAGACCGCGTGCCAGCACTTTCAGACCAATGGGCTGCAGTTGGTGGGCCTCATCCAGCACCATGGTGGCGGCCAGTGGCACAAAACCGTGCTCAGCGCCCAGCATCTGCCGGTGGCGCAGCTCGCTAAAGAACAGGTGGTGGTTGATGACCAGCACATCAGCCAGTGCAGCCTTGGCGCGTGCCCGGTTAGAAAAGCAGGCATCAAAATGCGCACAGCGCCGGCCCAAGCATTCGCTGTGGCTGGCGGTAATGCGCGGCAGCAGCCTGGGCAGCTCGCGCAAATCACCCAGCTCAGCCAAGTCGCCACTGCGCGTGCTGTGCGCCCAGCGCTCTATTTGCGCCAGGTTGTGCTGGGCGGCTGCATCAAAAGCCTGGCCGCCTGCGCCACGCGCCTGTGCCAGGCCATGCAGGCACACATAGTTTTCGCGCCCTTTGAGCACCGCCACCTTGCGCTGCAACTGCAAATGCGCCAACAACACAGGGATATCCTTGTCCACCAGCTGATCCTGCAAGGCCCGCGTAGCTGTGCTGACCACAAAACGCTCACCGCGCTGTAATGCGGCCATCAGGTAGGCATAGGTTTTACCCGTGCCGGTGGGTGCCTCAATGGCAATGGGCTGACCTGCCTGCCAGGCAGCGGTAATCGCTTCCACCATGGCATGCTGCTGCGGGCGCAACTGCAATGTGGAGTGGTGGTGGAGAGCGTTGGCTACTGGCATGGTAGGCAAGTCTAGCTGCTACCAACGGTGGGGGCAGGCAGATAGCCGGTGCTAATTTGGCACACTAAAGTATTGCCTGGTGCGTAAACATCAAATCAACTAGGCTACCTAGCCCGAGTTTGTAACACGCGTGAAAAAACTGCACTATGATGATCTTTAGTTCTATCTGGATTGCATATCTATCGCCATGAGCAATAGCTTTCGACTATCAGCAGCCACCGGCCTACACAAAGGTGACCGCCCCTACCAGCAAGACCAAGTCCTTGTGCTGGCGCACCCGCGTGTCAAAGGCTGCGTGCTAGCCGTCGTGGCTGATGGCATGGGTGGGCGCAGTGGTGGCCGCGCCGCATCTGACCAAGTCATGATGACTGCCCGCCAAGTGTTTGAGAGCTTCTCGCCCGAGGTAGACAACCCCGAAGAAATGCTCAACAACATCGTGCGCGAATCACATTTGCTGATTCGTCTCGTCGCCATAGCGGCCGAACAGGAGCCGCACAGCACTATTGCAGCTTATGTGGTGATGCCCAATGGTTCTTGCATGTGGGTGCATGCTGGTGATTCGCGTATCTACCACTTCCGCAATGGACAGTTGTTGTTTCAGACCAGCGACCACTCGTATGTGCAAACCTTGGTCGATCAAGGTGAGCTGACCCTGGAAGAAGCGCGCTACCATCCGCAATCCAATATCTTGCTCAACTGCCTGGGAACGGCAGAAGACCCGCCACTCACCCACCACCGTATTCCCATCCTCAAACAAGGCGATGTGCTGATGGCATGCAGCGATGGCATCTGGCACTACTTCACGCCTGATGAGCTGTCCTCCATTACCCGCCTGCTCTCCGCACGCGAGGCAAGCCAGTTCTTGATTGAGCGCGCGGGCATGCGCGGTACCGGAACGGGTGACAATATGTCGCTGGCCATTATCAAGATAGAACCTATCCCAACAGACAAGCCTGAAAACTCCAAGTCCTCTTCGTCATCCAGCGCCAAGCGCAGCAAAAGCCGCGCTGCCGATGCACAGAATGCAGAATCCTCTGGCTTGTAGACAAACGCTTAAAGCGCCCTGGCGTCTTGCCTGTAACCACAAAAAAGCCTCGCTAAGCGAGGCTTTTGTTTTACATGCCTGTGGTCTTAGAAACCTGGCATCACCGACCCCTTGAACTGCACGTCCAAGAACTTGCGGATCTCGTCATTGTGATAGGCCTTGATCAGCTTGCCCACCCAGGGCTGGCTCTTATCCGCCTCGCGGATCACCAAGATATTCACATACGGGTTCTTGGCGTTCTCCAGCACGATGGAATCCGTCTTGGGGTTCAGCCCTGCCGAGATTGCGAAATTGGTGTTCACTGCGGCTGCATCCAAGTCGTCTAGCGAACGCGGCAGCTGGGCGGCATCTAGTTCCACAAACTTCAGCTTCTTCGGATTGGCGATGATATCCAGCGGCGTTGCCTTGAGGCCAGCCCCATCCTTGAGCTTGACCAATCCGTTGGCTTGCAACAGCAGCAGTACGCGACCGCCATTGGTAGGGTCATTCGGGAGACCAAAGCGCGCACCATCTTTCAGATCTTCAATTTTTTTGATTTTTTTAGAATAAATGCCGATGGGGAAGTTCACCGTATCTGCCGCCACCATGAACTTGTAGCCACGGTCCTTGACCTGTGCGTCCAGATAGGGCTTGTGCTGGTAACTATTGGCATCCAGCTCGCCCGACTGCAGTGCGGCATTTGGCTGCACGTAATCGCTGAACTCGATGATCTTGATCTTCAAGCCGTCTTTTTCGGCGATTTTCTTGACCTGCTCCATGATCTGGGCGTGCGGGCCAGCCGTCACACCGATCTTGATTTCTTTGTCCTGCGCGACAGCGGCGCCAGACACACCGGCGGCCAGCGCCAAAGCCAGAACTGATTGCAGCAATGTACGTTTTTGCACGAGCGATACCTTTTAAAAACTATCAAATTCGATACCGAACTGTAAGCCCGTTTTTGCACTGCAACATAGATTCTTTGCTCATTTGCTAAGACGGTTTTTTAGTCTTTGCAAATGAGGATCGCAGCCCCGTGCTACTAACGGGGGACAATCGCAGCCTGCTCCTTGCATTTGCTATTAATTTTGATATACGAGTGCTTTCTAGCTGAGCGCTAGCGGCCTATTTTTATAAACCTCGCGCCAACAGTGCATCGCCTATTCGGGCTTTAACGCCACATTGTTCAGCTTATCCAGGCGCTCAGGCCAGTTGCCGTTTTGGGCATGCTGTTGCAGGATACGCGTCCACGCCACCCAAGCATCCCACTGCACGCGCTTGTCCCAGGCATTGCCCCATTCGCTAAAAATCTGAAGCGCACTGTCAGCAGCGGCCTTGGCGTCGGCGTCGCGGCCAGCGCTCAAATACAGCTGGGCCAGCACCATTTGCGGCTCCGCCACCCAGGGGTTCAGTTGCACGGCTTGCTCCAGTACCCCGGTAGCAACATCCAGGTCAGTCAACGGCTGGTCTTGCTGAATGACGGACCAGTACAACGATGCAGCGGCCGCATCTGCCGATGGTGCCAAGCCCTGAGTGCAGCCCGCAAAAACGGGAGGCATGGGTAGTTGCTGCTTGAGCACCGGGTGCTGCAGTGCCAAACCTAAGCTGGCAATTTGCGACAGCATGCGGCCGCTAGGTCGCATGGGGCCGGGCCACAGTGAAGCCATCCAGTGTGCTTTTTGCGCACGCTGCGGCACGTTGGGGAAACTGCTGAAAATATCGTCCTGCCAGCTGAACCACTGCTCCATGGTGTCGGCCATGCTGACAATGATGAAGGCCGCCGTTGTATAGGCATCCACCACGCGCTGCTCGCCTTTATGGTCCAGCACCACGCTGCCATCGGCTTCAATCGATCCAGCCAACACTTTTTGCACAAACTGCGCACGCGACAAGGTGCAAAACTCAAACACCAGTTGCTCCGCCTTGTCACCTACCAAGGCAGCCAACTTGCTGCGCTCACTGTTCGCATCAAACTTGACCAGATCTACAAAGGCATTGCCGTACACGCTGTGCAACAGGCCTAACAGCTTCACATCCTCAGGCTGCTGCCAGAGCTGCAAGGTGCGGGTGACGCCCAATAGATGGTGGCGAAAGGTACCAGCCTTGTGCCAATCCAGCCCAACATCCCGCGCCAGCACCACAGGCAAGGCAGCGGCCAATGCAGGCTCTGCCTGGATCCAGTTGTCGTCCAGCAACGGCTTGGCACGCTGCCATTGGGCGGCATCCAGCTGGTGCAGTTGCAGCGAGCGGGCGGCGGTTTGGGGGGGCAAGGCGGCGTTCATGGGTGTCTCCTGGAGTTCTGGCTTGTATAAGCCTGATTGTAGAAAGCTCAGGCCTCAACTACCGCCACCGGCGCGACAAGAGCGGTAAATGCAATTTACATAAAAAACCCGCTGGCGTAGATCCAGCGGGCGTTAGAAGCTATTAATTTTGATTATTTATGGCTCAGACGGCGTACGGCCCAGTCGCCCAGGCTTTGCACGAGCTGCACAAATACGATCAAGATCAGCACCACGGCCAGCATGATGTCAGGCAAGAAGCGCTGATAGCCATAGCGGATACCCAAGTCGCCCAAGCCGCCGCCGCCAATGGCGCCGGCCATGGCCGAGTAGCCAGTCAGCGAGACAAAGCTGATCGTCAAACCTGCGACGATGCCGGGCAGCGCCTCTGGCAGCAACACCTTCCAGACGATTTGCCAAGAAGTAGCGCCCATGGATTGCGCGGCCTCAATAAGGCCGTTGTCTACTTCGCGCAGCGATGCCTCAACCAAGCGAGCGATGAAAGGCGCTGCTGCCAAGGTCAGCGGCACCACAGCGGCAGCCGTGCCGATGGACGAACCGGTGATCAATCGCGTGAAGGGGATAATGGCCACCAGCAAAATGATGAAGGGCGTGGAGCGCACGGCGTTCACAATCCAGCCCACAATTTTGTTGGCCGGGCCATTTTGCAAAATCCCACCGTGATCTGTCAGACGCAAAAATACGCCCAGCGGGATACCGATCAGCGCGCCTGCCAAGCCGGAGATACCCACCATAACGATGGTTTCCCACAGGGAGGTGGCAAACAACTCCAGCATCATTTCCGAAAAATTCTCAAACATGGTTCTCTACCTCTTTGCGGGTGATTAAGCGGCTTGCGCGGCCGTGTTGACCTCTTGCACCTGCACGCCCGATGCGCGTAGCGCTGCAATGGCTGCGTTCAGTTGTTGCAAATCGCCGCTGGCGTAAACCGCCAAAAAGCCGAAGGTCTGGTCCTGGATCTCATCCACCTGGCCGTTCAAGATGCTGACATCCAGCCCAAACTCACGAATCAGGCGCGACAAAATCGGCTGGTAGGCCTGGTTGCCTGCGTACGACAAGCGCAGTAACTTGCCGTGGCCGCTGGTGAGCGAATCGTTCAAGCTGCGCACGCGCTCAATCACACTGGCGGGTAGCTCCTGCGGCACGATTTCGTCGATCAAGCTCTTGGTGATGGGCTGCTGCGGGCGGGTGAACACATCGATCACTGAGCCCATCTCCACCACCTTGCCAGCTTCCATCACAGCCACGCGGTCAGCAATCTGCTTGATGACTTGCATTTGGTGCGTGATCAGCACCACGGTCAGGCCCATGTCTTTGTTGATTTGCTTAAGCAGGCCGAGCACCGAGCGCGTGGTCTCGGGGTCGAGTGCAGATGTGGCCTCGTCGCTCAACAACACCTTGGGCTCGCTGGCCAGCGCACGGGCAATGCCCACACGCTGTTTTTGGCCGCCCGACAACTGCGCTGGGTAACGGTCTTTGAGGGCGTGCAAGCCCACCAGATCCAGCAACGGATCGACACGCTTTTTAATGGCAGCTTTGTCCATGCCTGCCAGCTCCAGTGGTAGCGCTGCGTTGTCAAACACGGTGCGTGACGACAGCAGGTTGAAGTGCTGGAAAACCATGCCGATTTCGCGGCGTGCAGCGCGCAAATCGGCGTCGCTCAGCTTCGTCAGATCGCGCCCATTGACCAGGACCTGGCCCGTGGTGGGGCGGTTGAGCAGGTTGATATTGCGCACCAACGAGCTTTTGCCCGCGCCGCTGCGCCCGATGATGCCAAACACCTCGCCAGCGGCGATGCTCAGGTCGATGCCACGCAGCGCCTGTACCGGGCCATTTTTGCCTGGGTAAGTTTGGGTAATGCCCCGAAGTTCAATCATTGGAATAAAGAAAGCGCCCTGCTTGTTCAGCGAGCGCTTGTGTACCGTGAAACTAGACGTACTGTACGCGATGCGACAGTTGTTACCAACGAATGAAATTTTAGTTCGTTACAACCGTTGGTTATTTCAGTAGGACTTTGGGATACGAATCAGCTCTTATTGAGTGCCCGGCTCCTGCGCACCGCCATCTGCACGCAGCGCTTTGGCTACGGCCTCAGCCACGGCTTCACGGATGGTGGTGTCAATCTCTAGTTCTAGCGATGATTGCAACAACGCAGTTTGCTGGCCCACCACTTGCAGCACCGCACGCGATAAGCGCTCGTCCAGCGACTCTTGAACGCGTTTGAGCACGCGGCGGGTGATAGCCTCCTCCAGCGCTTGCGCAGCTTTGGCTGCAGATGCGACCAAGCTGGCGGTTGCGGCTTCACTGGCGGCAGGCGCTGCTTCTAATTGACCTTCCACATGGGTAACTGGCTGACTGCCCGGTATTTGCAAGGCAGCCGCATCGAAGTGTGCGGCCAAGGTGGAGGCTGCAGACGCCACCAACACGGATGACTCCGTATCCACCACGTAATCTACCAGCGTAGGCAAGACTTGCGTGTCGCTCCCTACGGGTAGAGCGCCAAGTACGGCTTCATCCACCACCTGGGCCCAGCCACTTTGCGTTGCCAGATTGGCGATGTCCAAGTCGCTGGGCGCGTCAGCCTGCTCGCCGGCATTGGTCTCACGGCGGCGGCGCAGCATATCCAAGCCTGTGCTTGCGCTTACGCCATCTGCTATATCTTCAGTAGCATCTAGCGCCTTCTGACTGGGCGCTAGCGTGCTTTTCTCCTCTAGTGCCTGCGCAGCCACCTCAGTCAGGGTGGGGACAAATTTGGGAGGGGTTCTTGGCTCCATCGGCTTAGTCTTCCGTCTTCATCACCAAGTCGCGCCGCTCAATCTCGTAGCCGTCTGCGGCATAGGCGCGCCAACGCTGGCGTGCCTGCTGGCGATCGACCTCGTCATCGGCGCTTACCACTTCAATCACTCGCTCAAAGGCCGCAACGTGGGTTGGCATCTGGCTCGACAGATTTAACAACACACGCTGATGCGGCAGAGGACTATCTAATTGCGTAACCAGCACGGTGGGCGAACGTTGCAATACAGCGGCATCCGCATCACCTTGGCAATGCGCCAAAAACTGCGACTCACCACCAAAGGCCCACAGCGCGTCATCAAGCTGGGCCACCGTGGCAGGCTCGCCTAGCACCACCAGCGGCATTTGCATGCGCTGTAGCTTACGCACCAGCTTGCAGGCATAGGCCAGCTTGCTGGGCGCGTTGAAGTGAAAGGCGACGGCGGTGGGCGTGCTCATGGGTGTTTCGCAATCAGTTGGCACTTAGCGGGCCACACCGCTTTCCGATCCATCTTGGTTAGTGGCAGCCTTGCCCGGCTTGGCAGCTTTGGCCGTTTTTACGGCCTTAGGCGCTTTATCCACCTTGGTCTTGGCGCTGGCAGGTGCAACTACGCCTTCTGAAGCCAGCAGGTATTGCAGCAGCAAGCCCACCGGGCGACCGGTTGCTCCCTTTTTAGCGCCGCCCTTCCAAGCGGTGCCTGCCACATCCAGGTGCGCCCAAGGCGTATTACCCACAAAGCGCTGCAAGAACTTTGCCGCCGTGATGGCGCCGCCGGGGCGACCTGCCACATTGGCCACATCGGCAAAATTACTCTTGAGACCTTCGGCGTATTCCTCATCCAGCGGCATGCGCCAGCAGGTATCCTGCGCTTGGTCGCCTGCGGTTTGAAGGGCCAAGGCCAGATCGTCGTTATTGGCAAACAGGCCGCTGCGCTGGCCGCCCAGGGCGATCACGCAAGCGCCGGTGAGCGTTGCAATATCAACAATGGCAGCTGGCTCAAAACGGGTGGCGTAATGCAGTACATCGCACAGCACCAAACGACCTTCCGCGTCGGTGTTCAAAATCTCGATGGTCTGGCCGCTCATGCTGGTGACCACATCTCCTGGCTTAACAGCTTGGCCATCGGGCATGTTCTCGCACGCGGGGATCAGGCCGACCACGTTGACGGCAGGCTTCAAATCTGAGAGTGCGCGGAAGGTACCCAGCACGCTGGCGGCGCCACCCATGTCGTACTTCATCTCATCCATGTCAGGCGCAGGCTTGAGTGAGATACCGCCGGTATCAAACGTAATGCCCTTACCCACCAACACGATGGGTTTGACGGATTTATCAGCACCGCTGTAATGCAGCTCAATAAAGCGCAGCGGCTGGGCCGAGCCCTGCGCCACGGCCATAAAGGCGCCCATGCCCAGCTTGGCCACATCTTCGGGCTTGTGGATCTTGCACTTAATGCGCTTATTACCATCGGCCAGGCTCTCGGCAGCATCCGCCAGCATTTTGGGCGTGGCATAGTTGGCGGGGCGATTGGCCCACTCGCGCGCAAAGGCTACGCCAGCGGCGGTGGCTTGGGCTTGGGCAAATGCATCAGCCAGGCTGTCCGCGTTTGGGGCACCAATCACAACAGATTGCAAGGCAATGGCCTTGGCCGATGGCTTGGTAGTGGAGTACTGATAGCCAGCGTCAGCCAGGCACTGCACGGCGGCATCTAGTGCGGTTGCTACCAGCGGGCTGCCGGTAGCAATGGCAACCTGCTTGATGCCCTCACGCGTTAGCTGGCCCGCGACACCCGCCAAAGCTTTGCGCACCGACTTGGCAGATGCATCGCCCACGCCCAGCAACAACAAATGCCGAGCCGTAATTGCGGGCACCGCGTACATTGCCAGCGACTTGCCTGTTTTTGCCTCAAAATCACCATTTTTCTGCGCATGCGCAATCAGGGTGGACAATGCGTCACTGGCTTTGGGGGCATCATCGGCCACCAAGGCGACCAACAAGTCGCAGGGCTGCAATGCGGCCGAGGCCAAATCCAGAGTCTTGAGTTCAAAGTTCATATCGGTGCTTTCCTTCTCGCCAATGTTATTCGATTCTTCGATCCGTAAAGAGCTATCCCGCAGCTTTGGGGCAACCTTGGTGGTCTTGGTCACCGTCGTCATGACGATGATGCTGATCAAGGTGCTAGGCCAGGCCTCGCGCGGCAGCGTCAACCCCTCCGATGTGATGTTGGTGATGGGCTATACCGTGCTGGGCCAACTACCCACCATTTTGAGCCTGTGCCTGTTTATCGCGGTGGTCGCCACCTTATCACGCATGTACCGCGACAGCGAGATGGCAGTCTGGTTCAGCAGCGGCCAAAGCCTGACCAGTTTTTTGCGCCCACTTATGCGGTTTTCCTGGCCCGTCATGGTGGTGATCGCCGTGCTGGCATTGGGTGTGTGGCCCTGGGCTAATCAACAGATTGTTCAGCTGCGCGCCCAATACGAGCAGCGTGGTGATGTGGACCGCATTGCCCCTGGCGAGTTCCAGGAGTCATCTGACGGCTCTCGCGTGTTCTTCATCGAACGCGATCGCAACTCGGATTTGGAAGCGAGCAACGTATTTATCGTAACCAGTGAAGAGAAAAAAGACACGGTGACTACCGCCAAGCATGCCCATCTGGAAGTGCAAGACGACGCGCGCGTGGCGGTCTTGACCGATGGTCAGCGTGTCGAGAAAAGCAAGGACCAGAACGGGCTCAAAATCAGCGACTTTCAGGAGTACGGCACACGCATTGGCAAAGCTGGCTCGGTTGATTTGACGGATGCCAACGCCGTCAAAAACATTCCTACCCAGCAGCTCATCAACAGCGACAACCCTAAATGGCAGGGCGAGCTGGGCTGGCGCCTGGGCTTGGCGATTGCCGCCATCAACTTTGTGATATTGGGCCTGGCCATGGCCAGCGTTAACCCACGGGCCGGGCGCAGCAGCAGCCTGATGTTTGCGCTGTTTGCTTTCGTCGTCTACTACAACTTGATGACCTTCGGCCAAAGCTGGGTCGCGTCGGGCCGCACCTCGCTGTGGACGACCTTTTTTGTATTGCACGGCGTAACCGCATTGTTTGCCTGCGCCCTGCTCTACAGCAGAAGTCATCAATGGTCGCTCAAGAGCTGGCTGCGTAGCAAGGGATCCCGCGCATGAAGACGTTTCGCAAAATGCTCTACCGCGACATTGCCGTCACGGTAGGCTCTGTCACCCTCGCCTTTTTGGCACTGTTTTTTTTCTTTGATCTGGTGGACGAGTTCCGCTGGATTGGCACGGGTACTTATGAGGTCAAGCACGCCATGATGAGCGTGGCCCTCAGCATCCCCGGCCATGTCTATGAGCTGCTGCCCATTACCGTGCTGATTGGCACCATCTTTGTGATGGCGCGCATGGCGCAGAACTCCGAATTCACTATTTTGCGCACCAGTGGCCTCAGCCCATGGCAGGCGCTGGGCAGCTTGTTGAGCATTGGCGTCGCCTTTGTCATGCTGACTTTTGCGATTGGTGACTATGTAGCCCCCGCCAGTGACCAAGCCAGTCAGCTGATACGTGCCCAGCGCTTTGGGCAGTTGAGCACTGGCCGCACCGGTGCTTGGCTGCGCGAAAAGCGTGAAGACGGCATGGCCGCGATCAACGTACGCTCTATCAGCCCTGACGGCGAGTTGCAGCGCGTGCGCGTTTTCTCGTTCGACAACGAAGGCCGCATCCAGAAGCAATTGATCGCCGCCGCTGGCAGCTTTGGTGATGGCGTCTGGAAGCTGCACCACATCCAGGAGATGCATTACTTCATCCAGGATGAGAAAAACGCCCATGTGGAGACGCGCAACGTCGAAGAGATGGATTGGCCCACCACGGTCACGCGTAATATGGTCGCCGCCGCCGTACTCAAACCCGACCAGATGAGCACCTTTGATCTGTTCCGCTATGTAAGCCACCTGGAAGCCAATGGCCAGACCTCGCAGCGCTACGAGATTGAGCTGTGGCGCAAAGTGTTCTACCCTATCAGCTGCTTGGTCATGGTTGTGCTGGCCCTGCCTTTTGCCTACCTGCACTTCCGCTCGGGCGGCATTGCTGGCTATGTGTTTGGCGGCGTGATGGCGGGCATAAGCTTCTTCCTGCTGAACAACGTATTTGGCTTTGCAGGCAATTTGCAGAATTGGTCGCCTATCCTCACAGCGGCCGCGCCCAGCATCATCTACTCGCTCCTATCGCTAGGGGCATTTAGCTGGCTGGTGCTGCGGCGTTAGCGCCCCCGGCTTATAACCCCCCAACAAAAAGGCGCCCCAGGCGCCTTTTTGTTATTACCTCAATCCAGATCAAGCCTTATCCGATTTATCGGATGTCAGTGACTCGGCCATGGTGCGCATCAAATCGGTCTGCGTGATGATACCCACCAAAATGCCCTGCGCGTTCACTACTGGCACATGGCGCAGGCTCCCATTCGAGAACACGGCGATCAAACCCACCACGCGGTCCAGTGCACCCACTTTAATGACATCACGCGTCATCAAGTCACCCACCACCTGCACCCTCTTTTTGCGCAACACCAGCGATTTGAGACGACTTGCGATGCCCTTTGGCGCAGCGTTAAGTGCGTTGTTCAGCAAATCGGTAGACGTCACAATGCCAACTACATGGTGCGCAGCATCTACTACCGGTAACGATTTGATGTGATGGGCCTGCATGCGCTTCCACGCGTCATGTACGGGCGTATCTGCTCGCGCAGCGTGCACAGGCCGGGCCATGATGTCTTCACAGCGCAGATTGCCTAACGTACGCATGAAGGCTGCCTGGCTCGCTACTTGCATCAGCATCTCCAAGTCAGCGCGGCTGATATCCAGCACCCCGTTAAACCGCTGCAGCGCCACATCCAAATCGCTCTCTTCAAGCTGCGCGCCGGCTTTGCGCGGTGCTGCAGATTTTTGCGTGTGCTGAGGTGCGGGGTAGCGTTTGCCGGTCATACGGTTGATCACCGTTGCCAGCGCCACCATCAGCACCAAGTTAAGCCCCACCGGGTACAGCATCACATCCAGCGTATGCACACGCTCCAGCGCAATCCACATGGCTAGAGCCGCGCCCGGCGGGTGCAGGCAGCGCATCACCATCATTACCATCACAGACAAGCTCACCGCCACCGCTGCAGCGAGGTTCGGGTCTTGGAAAACTTGCGCCGCCGCCCAGCCCGATATGCCCGACAGCACGCTGCCACCAATCACCGGCCAAGGCTGGGCCATGGGCCCCGATGGTGTGCTGATCAGCAGCATGGCGCTGGCCCCCATGGACGCGAAAAGCCACGGTATGTGGTGTGGCTCCCCCCACCAGCGGCTGCTGATGCCAGCTACCACCAAGAGCACGGCGATGCCCAGCACAATGCGCAGCAACTCCTTGCCATCGACTCGCGCAGGTGCGGGTAGAAAATTGCGCAGCCACAAGCGCATGCGTTCGGCGGTAAATGGATCTGGGCGCGGGGAATCTTCAGCCATGAGATGTGGGAAGTGATGCTTGAAATCAATCGTTGCGCTGGATCATAGACAACATCGACGCGGGCTGCAGCGCCAGCCGCTTTGCTCCAGCAAACCGTTATAAATCCGCACTGCGTCACGGCATTTCGCTACAAAGTGCGTGCTGTAAACGTTTTGGCGAGGCAAACTTGTCATCATCAGTACACAGTGTCTATAGAATCGGCGGTTTAGATCTAAGAGCGTGTTAACCAGCGATCCAGATCGTCCACCACGCTCACATAAAAAAATCCCCACCATGCGCGATCGACTTGCTGTACTGCCCCAATATTTGTTACCCAAAAAGTGGATCACCGCTTTGGCTGGCAAATTGGCATCGGCGCGCCTCGGGAGCGCCACCACCTCCTTCATCGGCTGGTTTGTTGGTAAATACAAGGTGAATATGAGCGAGGCGGCCCAGCCCGACATCGCTCATTACGCCACGTTCAATGACTTCTTCACACGCGAGCTGCGCGCAGGCGCTCGCCCTTTGGCGCAGGCTGATCTGGTCTGCCCGGTGGATGGAGCCATCAGCCAGTGCGGTGCGATTGAGCAAGACCAAATTTTCCAGGCCAAGGGCCACAAATACTCCACCACGGCGCTGCTGGGGGGCGATGCAGAGCTTGCCGCCCAGTTCACCAACGGCCAGTTCGCCACCATCTATTTGAGCCCGCGCGACTACCATCGCATTCACATGCCGCTCCGTGCCAAGCTGCAAAAAATGATGTACGTGCCGGGCGATCTGTTCTCGGTCAACCCACTCACAGCACGCGGCGTGCCTGGCCTGTTTGCACGTAACGAGCGCGTGGTCTGCATTTTTGAGTCGCGCATTGGCCCTATCGCAATGGTGCTGGTGGGCGCCACCATTGTGGGCAGCATGTACACGCCCTGGCACGGCCAGGTAAACCCGCCGCGCACGCGCAAAGTACGCAGCTGGGATTACCAGACCCAGCCCATCGTGCTGGAGCAAGGCGATGAGATGGGGCGCTTCCTGCTCGGCTCCACCGTCGTAATGCTACTGCCACCAGGCAAATCAAGCTTCAACCCCGATTGGCTGGCTGAAAAGCCCGTACAGCTGGGCGAGGCGATGGGCACCTACACCAAGTAAAATTTGGCAATTTTTGCATCTAGCGCCCGTCCAACGGGCGCTAGATGCTATCAATTTGGAAGTTTCTGCAGCCGCAAACGGCTGCTAAATTGCAGGGCCTTCCCCGTCACCGGATCGGTAAACGACAGCGCCTTGGCCAGCACTTGCAGCGGGCGCGA
>JAVXMM010000028.1:0-8659 GCA_036646255.1 Comamonas sp. | reverse complement strand
AGAAATCGCCTTCCGGTGGGTCATTCACCTCGGGGTAGAAGGCATCATTGCGGATCGCAATGCCCAGTGCTGCCATGTGCACGCGCAGTTGGTGGCGCTTCCCGCTGACTGGTTTTAAGCCATAGCGTGCCCAGCTACCGTTGCTCTCCAGCACCTCCATCAGCGTATGGCTGTTGGGCGCACCTGCCACCTCATGCATCAAAAAGAAGCGATCGCTCTCCTCCAGTCGACTGTGGTGCTCCCGCGGGAAGGTTAAACCCGGCAGCACGGGCGCCACGGCCTCGTAGCTTTTGTCCATCGCCCGGTCGCGGAACAGCGCCTGATACTGGCCACGCGTAGCTGCGTCTTTGGAGAGCAGAACCAGCCCCGCTGTATCTCGGTCTATGCGGTGCAGTGGTGACAAATCGGCATTGCCCGTCAAACGTTTAAGCCGTACCAGCAGCGAATTTTGCACATACTTACCAGTCGGCAGCACCGGCAAAAAATGCGGTTTGTCCACCAGTAGCAGGCGTTCGTCCTCGTACAGCACTTCGGCATCAAACGGGATGGGCATCTCGTCAACCATCGCGCGCCAGTAGTACACGCGTTGCCCTGGCATCATGTGCTGCTCAGGCCCCAGGGCTTGCTGGCGGCTATCAACCACCTCGCCCGCTTGCATACGTGCCCGCCATACCTCACGGCTGATCAGTGGCAGGCGCTCGGCCAAAAAATCCAGCAACCTGCCATCGCCCTTGCCTGGCAGCACCACATAACTGGGGCTCACGCCATCGCGCATCCAGGTATTGGGTTCGTTGTGCAGGGCATTTGGCATGTCAGAGGCAGAGTCGGCATTCGTCATAGCGACGCGGATTGTAGGCCGGGCTTGCGCATGCCGCTTGCAGGGGCATCACACCAAGGCACAATAGCGCGATTTTTGCCAACCACCATAACAAGATGAGCACCAACACCGTATCCCCCACCAATGCAGCACTCACGCCCGTGGGCGCAGGTGAGCGGGTTTTCTCGGGCATGCATCTCGCCTCGCTCTGGTTCAGCCTGGGCGTGGGATTGCTGGTCATGCAGATCGGTGCATACCTCATGCCAGCCTTGTCTCCCCAGCAGGCCATGCTGGCGATTGTGGCGGGATCCATCGTGGGCGCGGGCCTGCTGGCTTGGGTGGGCAAAATTGGTTGCGACACGGGCTTGTCGAGCGCTGGCCTGATCCACCACGTATACGGCCGCCATTTTGCCAAGCTGCCGGTACTGCTCAATATCGTGCAGTTGCTGGGCTGGGGCGCATTTGAGCTGGTGGTGATGCGCGACTCCACCGTCGCCATTGGCCGCCAAGCAGGTGCCATGCAGGCCGAATACTGGCCATGGGCGTCCACTTTGCTATGGGGCAGCTTGCTGATCGCGCTGATGATGGGATCCATGGTGCACCTGGTGCGCAAGCTGATATCACGCGTGGCCCTGCCCCTCGTGGTGCTGTCGCTGCTGTGGCTGACTTGGCAATTTGCAGGCATGGCCCACACACAAGGCTTTGCAGCGCTGTGGGCCCGCGAAGGCACTGGCGGCATGGGCGTAATGCCTGCGCTCGACCTCGTGGTTGCCATGCCCATCTCGTGGTTGCCCCTGGTGGCTGATTACTCGCGTTACGGCAAAAACAGCCGCTCGGCAATGGCTGGCACCTGGCTGGGTTTTTGTATCGCCAATATCTGGTGCTATGCACTGGGCGTATTGGTGGCCTTGGTGCTGCCCAGCAAAGACCTGGTCGCCGCCCTGCTGCTGGCCCAAGGTGGCCTGATTGCACTGTCGCTGGTGCTGCTGGACGAAGTGGACAACGCCTACGGCGACGCTCACTCAGGCGCCGTATCGGCCCACAGCGTACTGCCACGCTGGAGCATTCGTGCCTGGGGTGTGGTGGTAGCCTTTGCCTGCACCCTGCTCGCCATGGTGTTGCCAATGCACAGCCTAGAGCCATTTTTGCTGATGCTCAGCTCAGTCTTTGTACCCTTGTTTGGTGTGATTTTGGGACGCCTGTCGTTTGGCGGTTACCAGCGCACTGCCGCGCAAACATCCATCCACTGGTTGCCGGTATGCATCTGGCTGTGCGGCATTGCGCTATACCACGCGCTCGCGGCCTGGCTGCCGGTAGCAGGCTCTGCCATTCCCACGCTAGTCGTGACATTTGCGGTGGCCTTTGCAACCCGGGCGAAGGGGTAAGCAGGGTTTGGCTGATTGTTTACGGCCATTTCAGCCATGCGTATGACTGTTATGCAGCGATTGCTGCCGTGAAGTGGCGACCAGCTTTCTCATGCTCTTGGCCAAGAAGCGGGCTCTAGATTCTGCAGTCACAATGTCCGGGGAGCAGCAGATTGCTGTCATTCATCACAAAACCTGAGCTTCAATATCCACCGGTAGTGTTGCATTTCAAGGTTGAGATCACCGTGTTAAGACATGGTGATAAACGCGCGACTATTCTCTCAGGGTTCAGAGAATGGACACATCTTTCAAGCGTGCATCAGGCAACACATACGTCGAGCGCAGCAATTCATGATCACTGCGAAGTACATCCGGGTACTGAACATTCGCAAGTAGCTGCACCGCAAAGATTTCCTGCACCGCATTGTTGAATTTGAGCAAAGCGACGGTCTTGCCGGTCTCGATGTTCACGACCCAGACGCCGCTCATGCGGTCCGAGTTTTCGTCCGTGATTGGAATGTCGGTGAACGCATTGGTCTCACGCAACTGAGACAGGCCAATAAACGCCAGTGGTCCTGCGAAATCGAGCCCACGAGCGAATCCTGGTACCCGAGCGATGGTCTCCACCCGTCCGCTCTGCGCGTCGATACGGGCCAACGTTCCGGTACCGGACTCAAGCAGCCACAATGCACCGCGGTGCCAACGCGGGCTGTGCGGCATGGAAAGGCCGCTCGCGATGAGCTCGCCACTTGGCACATCCAGCAACACGCCCCCATTCTTTTTGTTGGCGCTCCAACCACGAGGTACGTCCGTCGCTCCAAGAGCAGTGACATAACGCGGAGCGCCATCGACCATCGCCAGACCATTCAGATGGCATCGATCTTCCGGTGCCAAGGAAGACACGAATGATGGCCACCAGCGTGGCACGAAACTATGGGCTGCATCAAGTGTGCAAAGACATGAAAAGCGAGTGTTGATGAACCAGCACCGGCCTTCACGATCAATCCCCATCTCGTGGATGTCGATGTCGCCGGTGATGTGGTAATGACGCTCCGCGTAGACCGCATCATGTCGTCCATGAGGGGCAACACGCTCCGCCAAATTGGGCACATTGCGGAAGACATGAATGCCGGTGGCGCTGCCCACCATGATCCGGTCCAAGTCGGTAGCAACTCCCATAGGTTTGGGGAAATGCACGAAATGGGTGTTGAGCGCCGAGTGATCGGCTCGCGCCAATATGAGTTTTCCCGCTTGGTACGTAGTGATCAGCAAAGTCGCACGCAGCTGCTTCAAGATCAATGGCAGGTTGCTGGAGTGCACGCTGGACAAGGCTTCATCTGCCCTCTCAACTGGTTCATCCGTTGCGTATCGAGAGAGGTCACTCATGGTTTGAATCCTGCAAGATGCAGAGCCTGACAGTCATTTACGAATTGGCGTGCACGTGCTTCCAATGGCATCAACGCTGGCCAGAGATCCTCCAGCGCGTCCGCATGCCGACGCCATTTGCCGGCGATTGGCGGCGTGAGTGTGTGGCGAGCCAAGGGCAACGGTGACGGCACGGGGTGGTCGCACTCTAGCCCGGCGAATCTGGCGATGGCATCGACATGCTTCTGAGGGTCTTGAACAAAAGACTCATACTCCAGCGCATATACCCTGTTTGCCGGCAATGCCGCCAGATCTTCCAGTAAGGTGCTGTTCGCTTGCGACCACTGAGCGGCGGCGATGTTGGCAAGGGGACTACCGATGAGTTGACGCCAGCCCTCGATCAACAAAAATGACCAGGCAGGCCCGGACCACCCGGGCAGATCAGGATAGGTCATGAAGCGCCCAGAATGCCATGCGTCCATCAAGCTGCCGACGTTGGCGCGAGGTTCACGCAGCAGATAGACAAAGCAGGCCTCTGGAAAAATGGTATCGAGAAATGGAACCCGCAATGCGTTCTTGGGTGTCTTCTCCAGCCAGCGCACCTCGTGCTGGTCAGCCGGTGGCGGCAGCCCTGCACGATCACGCAGGCTGTCGAGAAATGCCCGCCGCAGCGCTTCTGCAATGGCGCCTTGTGCGTCTTCACGTACCAGCCTGTTCGACGCGTAATTGCGCGATTGCGGACGCAGCGCCTGAAAACGTTCAATCTGTTGATGGCTTTCACCTTGCACCGTGTGAACTGGCAGACAGTGCGCCAGCGTCTCGAACAGCAATGTGCTGCCGGAGCGAGGCGCTCCCACGATGATGACCGGACGCCGCAGACGATCATTTTCCCGCGCCGTGTGTTGGATTCGGTCCGATCCACGCAAGCGAGACACCGATGTGGGCACCACCGATGGAGTCGAACGGGTCGCAGTCTTGCGCTTTGTGAGCTCTGCTTCGGGCGGTTGACACAGTACGGGAACCAGCCCCACTTGCAGCAACCGACCAAGGTCAACTCCATTGGGCAGGGTCAGTTTGCCTTTCAAGGAATGGCCCAAAGCCGAGAATCGATCTCGCAATTGCATGAAGCCATTCCAACCCGATGGTTGGTCGCCATGCTCTGCCCACAGCGCACGCCAGTCGCGAAGCGTTGGCTGAAGCAACTCATTGATGGCCAACGCGGATTCTGGTCCATGCACCGAACCGCAAGCGTCCGCAAGCCAGTCTGCCCAAAGTGCGTCAAGCTCCCACGGACTCATGACGATCGGAATGTTGGTGCGCTCGAACCTCAATTCAGTCTTGACTGGCTGTAGAGGAGCGGTTCGTGGAGCCTGCCCCGCCACCGCATCCCACAGAGAAGCACTCCCCACCGTGTCAACCACCAGATGGATGCGTTCCCTGTCACTCGGGTTCAAAACGTTGTGCAATCTCCAAGTGTCGAACACCCAACTTTCGCCAGGAGCCATGTGAACTTGGGCGTCGCCACATTCAAATCGCACGTCGGGTGTTGTCAGTACTGGCACGTGAATGCGCATGCGTTGCTGCCAGTAGTAGTGAATATCGACATGCGGCGTTGCATCGGCTCCCGGCGCCAGGCGCATGAGTCGTGTACGCCCGAGCGGCGTGTCAAAGCGGGCCAGCACTTCTTGAAGATAGGGAGAGCGCTCAAGCAGCGGGGTCGCTGCCATGGGGCCCGCGACACCATCATCTTGAGGATTCCCATGCACTGCCACGAGAGGCAGCGCAGTGTTGCCTGCGTGATTCTGAGGATGAGCACGCCAATCGGCGTCGCTGAACTCAGAGCAGGCTGCTGCCAGTCTTGCGGCATCGAACTGCCAGGGTAGGCGAACAAAAGCTTGTGGCAAACGCATGGGCTGGTGCTACTCCGTTCGGCACGGGAATCCACGTCTCTGGAGTTGAGGGTGATTGTGAGTTGGCAGAAAAACAGCTTACTAGTATCATTTAAATTAACATTTGTTGCAATTTGAACTATTTAAGTCAAATCATGGACCGTGCTCTGCATTTCACCCCAGCCGCAGCCCCCTATTCGCTGGGCTTGAAGCCCGTGGTCGTGGCGTTGGCCATGACGTTCGGGATGACTGTCGGTGGCGCGGCCCAAGCAGCGAACTACACCGTAACCAATCTGAATGACGCCGGGCCCGGATCGCTGCGGCAAGCTCTTGCAGACGCAAACGCTAACAGCGGAGCCGACACCATCGAATTTGCTGTCGGGCTGAACGGAACCATCACGCTGACCTCTGGCCAGTTGAATGTCAGCGATTCCGTAACCCTTCAAGGTCCAGGCCCCAATCTGTTGACCGTCAGCGGAAACAGTGCGTCGCGCGTGCTCTATCTGTACAACGGGGCTTCTTTGCTGGACGTGACCATCAGCGGCCTCACCATCTCTCAAGGTGCCGCAAACATTGGCGCTGGGATCGCCGATTTTGATGAAAACCTGACACTCGACAACGTCGTGCTGAGCGGCAACGAGGCCACTGGAGACGGCGGCGGCCTCTGGGCGGATGGGTTCAACATGACGCTGACCGTGCGCAACAGCACGGTCACGGGGAACACAGCGGGGCAGGACGGCGGAGGCATCTACGTTGAGGATACGGGCGGCCCGCTGCGGATTCAGAATTCCACCATCAGCAACAATCAGGCTGGGAAGCACGGAGGCGGCATCTATTTTTACGACCCGGATAGCGATGTCACCATTGAAGGCAGCACGATTTCGGGGAATGTGGCAGGCCAGCGCGGCGGTGGCATTTATTTGTACAGTGCGGACGGCGGCAACTTCACCGTTCGCAATTCAGCCATCACTGGCAACCGCGCTCAACACGGCGGCGGTATTTTCTTGTATCACGTAGACAAACCCACCACCATCGAAAACACCACGATTTCGGGCAATGTCGCCACCGGGGATGGCGGTGGACTGAATGTGGATGCCAGCGACGCCAACAGCCTGCAGTTGGTGAACGTCACCATTGCAGAGAATGTGGCAGCAAGCAAAGGCGGCGGCATCCTCCATCACCAAGGAACTTCCACACTTGTCAGTGTCCTGGTGGCAGGGAACAGCGCCGCATCACAAGCGGACGGAAACGACATCTTCAATGATCTCGCGCAGTCTGCCGTGCTCAATGCCACGAACAGTCTGATTCAGGATGCACCAGCTGGCACGATCAACGGCAGCAATGCCAGCAACCTGCTCAACGTGAGTCCGATGCTCGGTCCTTTGCAGAGCAACGGCGGATCGACCCAGACACATGCATTGTTGGATGGCAGTCCTGCCATTGATGCCGGCGCAAGCCCCAGTTCGCTCAGCACGGACCAGCGCGGTGCCGGCTTTGCACGCACCGTGGGCACCAGTTCCGATATCGGTGCGTTTGAGTGGCGGCCTACACTGTCCATCGCCGGGACAGCAACCGTCACGGAAGGGCAAGCGGCAAGTTTTACCATCACGCTGAGCGCGGCATCATCGGGTCCATCCAGTATCCTGGTGACGCCAACCGGATCAGGTTCGTCGCCGGCCGTGGCGGGGACGCATTTCGACGCGACCCCGATCACGGTTGTCGTTCCCGCAGGCAGCACCACGGCAACGGTGCTCATACCTACATTCGCGGCAACACCATCAGGTGCCGGCCGCAGCCTGACAGCGACCATAACCAGCGCAGTCGACGCAGCCATTGGTTCCACCAATCATGCCAGCACGATGCTGGCGGCAGTTCCATCAGAACTCTCCATCAGCGGCCCATCCACTGTCACTCCAGGACAAACAGCCACTTTCAACATCCAGCTCAACACGGTATCTGCCAACCCCGTCACCGTGACAGTCACTCCCACAGGGACTGGTGCCACGCCAGCAATGGCAGGAACAGACTTCGATGCGACACCGCAGACAGTCACCATTCCGGCAGGAGTCCAGAGTCTCGCGGTATCCATACCCACCTTTGCTGCCACCCCTTCAGGAGGCGGGCGTAGTTTTTCTGTCGCTCTCAGCAATGCGACGGGAGGCACAATTGGCGCAGTATCAACAGCCAGCGTCACGCTGCTTGCCATCGCGCAACCCGTGCTCTCGATCTCGGGGCCATCCATTGTCGAGGCAGGGCAAGTGGGTGTTTTCAATGTGCAGCTGAGTCAGGCGTCCTCAAACCCAGTGACGGTGACTGTCACGCCTGCAGGTACAGGTGTTTCGCCAGCGATCGCGGGTACCGACTTCGATGCCAGCCCAATCACCATTACCATCCCGGCCGGGGCAGCATCGTTCGTGGTGAACGTGCCCACATTTGCGGCAACGCCTTCTGGCGCAGGCCGCACATTTGCTGTCACGCTCGGAAACGCCAGTGGTGCGACCCTTGGCAGTACGGCCAGCGCCAATGTCACTCTTACCGCACCAGCGTCCAACCCCAAACCGGTCCCAACGCTTTCACAATGGGCCCTCGCACTGTTGACAGGTATGCTGGGATTTGCTGCTCGTCGCCGACGCAAACCGTAATCTCAACTGTCCATGGCTCACAACCCGGCAAATACTATTTGCTCATCTCCAACTACCGTTGGATCACTTGAGCACAACCTTGTCGCCGTCCGACACAGCGTAAGCACTTCAGAACGTGCCACCCGCTCCGGACATGTAGGCGGCGTGATCTGGCTCACCGGGCTGTCAGCGTCGGGCAAGTCCACCTTGGCCATGGGTCTGGAGCGCGCACTGTTCGATCGTGGTTGGTCTGCCTTCGTTTTGGATGGCGACAATCTTCGGCATGGGCTGAACGCCGGCCTTGGATTCACTCCCGCTGACCGCAGCGAGAATGTGCGTCGTATTGGCCAAGTAGCGGCGTTGTTTGCCCAGTCAGGACAGATCTGCATCTGTGCCTGTATCTCTCCATTTCAGATCGACAGAACGGCAGCGCGTATGGCGGCGCAGCCCCACCCATTCATTGAGGTCCATGTCAACGCCGACTTGGACACCTGTGAGACGCGTGATCCCAAGGGACTCTATCGCAAGGCGCGAAGCGGTGGTCTTACTGGCCTCACAGGAATCGACAGTCCTTACGAGATACCTTTGCAGCCGGATCTGGTG
>JAVXMM010000027.1:0-43371 GCA_036646255.1 Comamonas sp. | reverse complement strand
GCCGTGTTCGTCAGCATGTGCACTTCGTCGATCATGAAGACCTTGAAGCGCCCTTGCACGGGTTTATAGACCGCTTGCTCCAGCAGACCTTGCACCTCGTCCACACCACGGTTGGATGCTGCATCCAGCTCGGTGTAATCCGGAAAACGGCCACTATCAATCTCGGTACAAGCCGGGCAAACACCGCAAGGCGTGGCAGTAATACCGCCATTGCCATCGGCGCCCGTACAGTTGAGCGACTTGGCCAGAATGCGCGATACCGTCGTCTTACCCACACCGCGCGTGCCCGTGAACAAATAGGCATGATGCAGGCGCTGCTGGGTGAGCGCATTGGTTAGCGCCTGTACCACATGCTCCTGACCCACCATTTCAGAGAAATTTCGCGGACGGTATTTGCGAGCGAGAACGAGATAAGACATATGCCCGCATTCTACGGGCAGTCACCCATGCCAATGGCTGTCTCACTTCCCTGTGACACAAATAGCCCGGCCATTCGTTAAAAGGCCTTTATTCTTTAGGTAGAATCACAGGTGACGGGCCCCCTCGCATGGGGAAGCAGCCAACCGGGTCAGGTGGGGAACCAAGCAGCCCTAACTGTAGATACAGTGCCGAGTCAGGGTTCGTCACCTTCTTCTCTTAAATGCCAGCGCAATCGCTGGCATTTGTGTTTGTGCCCCGCCGCCAGCGCATGGGGATTGAACGTAGAATGGCGCGAAGCCTTTTTCGCGACCTTATGAAATACCTACTGTGGCTGCTCAAAGCAGTCATTTTTTTCACGCTGTTTGCCTTTGCGCTTAACAACCAGCGCGATGTGGTGGTGCATCTGTTCTTCGGCACACAATGGCAAGCGCCCCTGGTGTTGGTGGTGCTACTGGCCTTTAGTGTGGGCGTGATTGTTGGCATCGTCGGTATGGTGCCGCGTTGGTGGAAGCACCGCAAGGCAGCACAAAGCGCAAGCACGCGCCCCGCCCCCCCCGAATCCGCACCACCTGCTGCAGAACAATCTGACTCCGCCTTTGCCAACAAGGCCGAACCTCTACCTCCACATGGAATTTGATATTTCTTGGATCTTGCTGGGCTTCCCCGCTGCTTTTGTGCTGGGCTGGCTGGCTTCGCGCTTTGATCTGCGCCAGATTCGCCGCGAAAACCGTAGTGCTCCTAAAGCCTATTTCAAAGGGCTGAACTTTCTGCTGAACGAGCAGCAAGACAAAGCCATTGACGCCTTTATTGAAGCCGTACAAAACGACCCCGACACGGCCGAGTTGCACTTTGCTCTTGGTAATTTGTTCCGCCGCCGCGGCGAGTACAGCCGCGCAGTGCGCGTGCACGAGCATTTGCTGTCACGCGCAGACATCGGAAAGGCGGAGCGCGAGCGCGCCCAGCATGCTCTGGCCTTGGATTTTTTGAAGGCTGGCCTGCTGGATCGCGCAGAAGACGCCCTTGCCCGCCTAGACGGCACGCCTTACGAAAACGAAGCACGCCTGTCACGCCTAGCAATTTACGAACGGGCCCATGATTGGCCGCAAGCAGTGCAAATTGCCCAACAAATACAATCTAACGGCCAAGGTGATTACAGCGTGCGGATTGCCCATTACCTGTGCGAGCAAGCCCTGTCGCAACAAGCCCATGGTCAGTTGGACGCAGCCCGCAAGCTGCTACAAGACGCGCAATCTGAAGCACCCCGCGCACCTCGCCCTCGCATTGAGCTTGCGCATTTGCAGCACAAGAACGGGCAATCCGCCCTGGCTCTGGACACCTTGTTAGAGCTGGCTGCGGTGTCACCCTCTTCCGTCCCCCTAGTTGCCGCACTGATGGTGGAGCTGGCGAAGACCGACGAGCGCAAGCGCGAAGTTCGCGCCTTATTGCAAGCCAACTACAACAGCTCGCCCTCACTTGATGTGATGCAAAGCCTTGTGCAAATGGACGAATTGGCCATGGTGCCTGATGCCACATCGCCACTAGGTCGCGAATGGTATGTAGAGCACCTCCGCCACGAACCATCGGTGGTGGCCGCTGGCCGCTGGCTGGCACAAGAATCGCTTACCCACGAAGAACACCACCCTGCGGTGCAACGCGCGCTCGACAACGCCGCCAAACCATTGACGCGCTACCGCTGCGCTGCTTGCGGCTTTGAGGCACGCCAGCACTTTTGGCAATGCCCGGGCTGCCAATCCTGGGACAGCTATCCGCCACGTCGGGTAGAAGAGCATTAACGTGCCGCCCCACGGCTCTGCTAGCATGGCCGCTAAGCCCAACCCTTGGGCACCGGGAGTTCTATGCAATGGGGCAAAAATCTTGTCTGGCTGGCCTTGTGTGCCGGCTTATCGCTTGCAGCGGCGGTTGAAATCAACACCGCCACTGAGGCTGAACTAGATAGCGTTAACGGCATAGGCCCCGCCATGTCGAGCCGTATATTGCAAGAGCGCAAGGCTGCGGCATTTATAGACTGGGGCGATATGATGCGCCGCGTATCAGGCGTCGGTCAGAAAAAAGCCACTCAATTTTCTCGCCAGGGCTTGACTGTCAACGGCAAGAGTTTCACAACTACAGAGTCACGGGAAGGCGCTGCGCATGATGCACGGTGAGCCCTGGCCTTTGCTGCACTGATTGCAAACGCACACATAGGGCATTAGCTATCAAAAAAATGCTTTCAATACCCTGAAAATGCTCGGGTTTTCGTAGCAGCTAAAGCACCACCAGCTTGTAAAATTCACAAAGATGGCACTTTCCTACCTGATCCTCCTCCCCTTTATCGGCAGCGCAATTGCAGCGCTACTGCCCGCGAACGCTCGCAACGCAGAATCGACTTTGGCAGGAGCCATCAGCGTATTTTGCATCGTGCAAGTGGCCATGCTCTTCCCCGAAGTCCAGAACAACGGCGTTGTGCACCAGATCGTGCCCTGGCTGGGCCAGTTCGGCATGAACCTGCACTTTCGCCTGGACGGATTTGCCTGGATGTTCTCCATCCTTGTGCTGGGCATTGGTAGCTTGGTGGTGCTGTATGCCCGCTACTACATGTCACAAGCCGATCCCGTGCCACGTTTTTTCTCGTTCTTCTTGGCCTTCATGGGTTCGATGATGGGCGTGGTGCTATCGGGCAACCTGATTCAGCTAGTGTTCTTTTGGGAACTGACCAGTGTTTTTTCATTTTTGCTGATCGGCTACTGGCACCACCGCAAAGATGCGCGTATGGGCGCGCGTATGGCGCTTACGGTCACAGGCACAGGCGGCCTCTGCCTGCTGGCTGGCGTGTTGCTGCTGGGCCATATCGTTGGCAGCTATGAGCTCGACAATGTTCTGGCTGCAGGCGATCAAATCCGCAGTCACGACCTGTACTTGCTCACCTTGGTGCTGGTTTTGCTGGGTGCGCTCACCAAGAGCGCACAATTTCCCTTCCATTTCTGGCTGCCACGCGCTATGGCGGCACCTACGCCCGTATCGGCATATTTGCACTCTGCCACCATGGTGAAGGCAGGCGTTTTTTTGCTGGCCCGATTGTGGCCTGCGCTAAGTGGCACTGAGGAATGGTTCTGGTTAGTAGGCGGAGCGGGCGTCATTACCCTACTTCTGGGCGGCTATATCGCCATGTTCCAGACCGATCTAAAAGCTTTGCTGGCGTATTCCACCATCTCGCACCTGGGCCTCATCACCCTGCTGCTCGGTCTTAATAGCCCACTGGCGGCCGTGGCTGCTGTTTTTCACATCATGAACCATGCGACGTTTAAGGCATCGCTTTTCATGGCGGCGGGCATTGTGGACCATGAAACCGGCACGCGCGATATACGCCGCCTGTCAGGCCTGCGCAAAATGATGCCTATTACCGCAACGCTGGCCATGGTGGCGAGTGCAGCCATGGCAGGCGTGCCGCTGTTGAACGGCTTCTTGTCTAAAGAGATGTTTTTTGCCGAGACGGTCTATATCAACACCACACCGTTTCTGACCACCGCCTTGCCTGTGGCCGCCACATTGGCAGGCATTTTTAGCGTCGCTTACTCGCTGCGCTTTACGGTAGATGTGTTTTTTGGTCCGCCCGCTACTGATCTGCCCCATACACCGCATGAACCGCCACACTGGATGCGGGTACCTGTCGAGCTGCTGGTCTTGATTTGTCTCATCGTCGGTGTGCTCCCCGCATGGGCAGTGGGCCGCTACTTGGATGCAGCAGCCTTACCCGTCGTTGGTGGCACGCTGCCTAAGTTCAGCTTAGCCCTGTGGCACGGCGCCAATGCGCCGCTGGTAATGAGCATCATCGCCATGCTGGCAGGCATTTTGCTCTATCTGTTCCTGCGCCAACTACGCAGCAAAGGCTTAGGCGAAGAGGCTCCTATCGCAAGCTGGTTCAACGGCCAACGTATTTTTGAATCTGTGATGGCCATGATCACCAACGCCGCTCGCCACCTGCGCCGCCTGCGGGGCACGCAACGCTGGCAATGGCAAGTGCTGTGGCTGATTCTGGCCGCTATCATCACAGGCACCCTGCCTTTGATGATTCACGGCATGCAACTGGGCAACCGTGGCACGCAGCCAATCTCCGTTTCCTTTGTGCTGTTGTGGATGATTGGTATCTCCTGCTCGCTTGCATCTGCCTACCTCGTCAAATACCACCGCCTGGCTGCACTGGTTACCCTGGGCGGCGCAGGCTTGGCGACTTGCATGACCTTCCTGTGGTTCTCAGCCCCCGATCTGGCCTTGACCCAATTGGTAGTGGAAGTAGTGACAACGGTACTGCTTCTGCTGGGCCTGCGCTGGTTGCCCAAGCGTGACAAAACCCTCAAAAAAGCATCACAAGGCGGCACCTTGGTCACGCTGCGACGTTGGCGCGATCTGTTGATTGCCGTACTGACCGGTGGCGGTATGGCATGGCTGTCGTTTGCCATGATGAGCCGCCCCTTCCCCGAAAGCACGTCCACCTTCTTCCTGGAGCGTGCCGAACCGGAGGGCGGTGGCACCAACGTAGTCAACGTGATGCTGGTTGATTTCCGTGGCTTTGATACCTTTGGCGAGATCGTGGTGCTGGGTATTGTTGCGCTCACGGTGTATGCGTTGCTGCGTCGCTTCCGCCCCGCGCCTGAGGCCATGGATGTCCCCGAGCAACAGCGGTTTTTGCCTGCTGACTTGCACACAGATTTGCTCAACCCCCGAGCAGCCAATGACACCGCCGTGGGTTACTTGATGGTGCCTGCTGTACTGGTACGCCTGCTCCTGCCGTTTGCTGGCGTGGTGTCCATGTATCTGTTCATGCGCGGCCACAATGAACCCGGTGGTGGCTTTGTATCAGGCTTGGTGCTGTCGATTGGTTTACTGCTGCAGTACATCATCTCCGGCACGCAGTGGGTGGAGTCACACATGCCCATCTATCCGCGCCGCTGGATTGCGGCAGGCCTGCTGTTTGCGCTGGGCACAGGCGTGAGTAGCTGGTATTTTGGCTACCCCTTCCTCACCAGCCATACCGCACACCTGAGCTTGCCTGTTGTGGGTGATATCCATATCGCCAGCGCATTGTTCTTTGATATCGGCGTATTTGCTCTCGTGGTGGGCTCCACCATGCTGATGCTCACCAGCATTGCCCACCAATCGGTACGGGGCTATCGCTACCACGAACGCCAGTTAGGCGAGCGTGCAGCAGCTTCGCCTCCACAACAACAACCATAAGGAAGCGACCGATGGAAATTGTTCTTGCTATCGCCATTGGCGTGCTAACCGGCTCCGGCGTTTGGTTGCTGCTGCGCCCACGTACGATCCAGATCATCATGGGCTTGTTGCTACTGTCCTACGCTGTCAATTTATTCATCTTCAGCATGGGCCGTTTTGGTTTAGCGATTGACCGCGAGCCCATTTTGCAAGCGGGTGTGGTCACCGATTTGCTGCACTACGCCGACCCTATGCCGCAAGCCTTGGTACTGACTGCGATTGTGATTGGCTTTGCCACAACGGCCTTGTTCCTGGTGGTGCTATTGGCATCGCGCGGCATGACGGGCACCGACCATGTAGACGGCTCTCGGGCCAATGAAGTACAGGAGACGCCTTGATGTCTGTGTTGGCGTTTACTGAGCGTTTGATGCCGCACTTGATGCTGGCACCAGTTTTGCTGCCCATGTTGACGGCAGCCCTCATGCTTATCCTGGACGAGAAGCACCAGCGCACCAAGCTGCTGATGAATATCGCTTCATGCACGATGGGCTTGGTCATTGCCATCGCCCTGGTCAAGTGGAGCAACCAAGACGGCGTTGCCACCAGCATGAGTGTGTACCTGTCTGGCAACTGGGCGGCGCCTTTTGGCATTTCCCTAGTGCTTGATCGCTTATCAGCACTGATGATTTTGACCACCAGCGTTGTGGCCCTGTGTGCGGTCATTTATTCTGGCGCCCGCTGGCACCGGGCCGGCGTGCACTTCCACCCCTTGTTCCAGTTTCAGTTGATGGGCCTTTGTGGTGCATTTTTAACAGGTGACTTGTTCAACCTGTTCGTGTTCTTCGAGATCATGCTGGCCGCATCCTATGGTCTGCTTCTGCACGGTTCTGGCAAAGCGCGGGTGCAAACCGGCCTGCACTACATCGCCATAAACCTGGTGGCATCGTTTTTGATCTTGATTGGCGTGTCCATGCTGTATGGCATTACCGGCACGCTCAACATGGCTGATTTGGCACGCATCATTCCTTCGGTATCGGATGCTGACCGAGGTCTGCTGCATACCGCTGCAGGTATTTTGGCCACCGCATTTTTGATCAAGGCCGCCGTCTGGCCGCTCAACTTCTGGCTGGTGCCAGCCTACGGCTCTGCTACCGCTCCTGTCGGTGCGGTGTTTGCCTTGATGACCAAGGTCGGCATCTACACCATCCTGCGTTTGTGGACGCTGATGTTCAGCAGCGAAGCCGGGGAATCAGCCCATTTTGGCAGTGCCTGGTTGATCTTAGGCGGCTTGGCCACCATGGTTTATGGCGGCATTGGCATGCTGGGCACACAGCGGTTAGGCCATGTGGCAGGTTATGCGGCCATTCTGTCGTCCGGCACCTTGCTGGCCGCCACAGGCTTTGGCCAAAACCTGATGACTGCAGCCCTGCTGTACTACTTGCCAAGCTCAACCTTGGCCGTGGCTGCACTGTTCTTGCTGACTGATTTAATAGACCGCTGGCGCACCGAAGGCAGTGACAGCGTGCGCTTTGACGATGAAGAGGCTCCATTTTTAACACCCGAACTACTGCCACGCGATGGCCTCAATCTAGACGAAGACGAAGAAGTGCTGATTGGTCGAGCCATCCCCGCGGCCATGGCATTTTTAGGCCTGTCGTTCATGGTGTGCAGCCTGGTGATTGCAGGCCTGCCGCCCCTGTCGGGCTTTGTCGGCAAGTTTGCCATGCTGACTGCATTGCTCAACCCATTAGGTCTGGGCTCCTCCGCCGGTCACCATATTGGGTGGCTGGGTGGCATCTTCATGGCTCTGCTGATTATCACTGGCCTGATGGCGCTCACCGCACTGGTGCGCATTGGTATTCGTGAGTTCTGGTCCAGCGTCAGCCGCAACAAGCCCGAGCTCAAGATAATTGAAGGCCTGCCCGTTGCCATGCTACTGGGCTGCACGGTACTGCTGGTCGTTTATGCCGGCAATGTAATGCGCTATACCCAGCGTGCGGCCAACATCTTGCATTCGCCAGATATGTATATCAGCTCTGTACTCAAGCAAGCGCCTATCCCCTCGCCCACGTCTATGAATGCAGGTCACGCGCAAGAGGCCAATAAGAGCGCAGATACGCCCAACTTGGCTGAGCAGCCGGAGCCCGCCAACACCTGGTCGCCCAGCGGCGCCAGTGCACCTGCAGCAGATACAGCCCAGGGAGATGCACCATGAAACGCCTGTTCCCTGCCCCCCTGCTATCCATCTTTTTGTGCATCGTGTGGCTGCTGCTCAACCGCAGCATCAGCCCAGGTCAGATCATTCTCGGCGTCCTATTCGGTCTACTGATCCCCGTGCTAACCCAGGGCCTGCGCCCCAACCATGTCCGCATCAAAAAGCCACTCACCATCTTGCGCCTGATGTTGCGTGTGGCAGCTGACTCATGGCGGTCCAATTTCGCGGTGATGCGCCTGCTGCTCACCCCGGGCAGCCGCAAGCATCCTCCAGCCTTTGTGCACATCCCACTGCAGCTGCGTGACCCTAACGGACTGGCTGTGCTGGCCATGATCGTCTGCATCACCCCAGGCACCGCCTGGGCAGAGATATCACGTGACCGATCCATTTTGCTGCTGCATGTGCTGGAAGTAGATGACCCGCAAAACATCATCGACGAGATCAAAGCCCACTACGAGCGCCCGCTGATGGAGATTTTTGAATGAACACAATCCTTGCCTGGACCATGCCTGCGGCCCTGTTTATCCTGCTGCTGGCCATGTTTTTTGCGATGATCCGCCTGCTCAAAGGCCCGCAAGCGCAAGACCGCGTGCTGGCCCTTGACTGCATGTACCTGATCGGCATGCTAGCCATGCTGGTGCTAGGCATCCATTACGCATCCGTCAATTACTTTGAAGCAGCGTTGCTGATCGCCTTATTTGGCTTTGTCAGCTCTACCGCTATGGCTAAGTTCCTGCTGCGCGGCGAGGTGATCGAATGACTGAAATCAACCTGCCCGTTTGGGCGCAAATCCTGGTGTCCGTACTGGTACTGGCCGGCGCGCTGATCGCATTGGTCGGCGCCCTGGGCCTGTTTCGCCTGCCCAACTACTATGCGCGCGTGCATTCACCCTCCATCATTGCCACGACTGGCGGCTGGTGCATTGTCTGGGGCTCAATCGTCTATGTCACGCTGCAAAGCAAGTCCTTCTCGGCCCACGCGTTGCTGATTGCCATCTTCATTGCAATCACCGTGCCCATTACCAACATCTTTTTGATGCGCGCCGCACTCTTTCGCGATCGCCGTATGGGCAAGGATGTACCGCCCAGCGTGAGCCGTATTGTCGCTACCGACGCAGACACCAACCCCAGCGACGCGTGACAGCGCCAACCGGCCAGATGCACTAAGCTGAGCGCCTGTCGTTCACGCATCTGGCCACCATGACCACTCTGCTCTCCACCGCCATAGACCGCACTCTCAACCAATGGGTGCAAGCCCGAATTGAGCATCCCCAGCCAGACTTACTCTGGCAACTGTGGTGTTTTGAAGGCCTGGATGCCCGCCGTGCGGCCGAGCAGCAACTGGCAGCGCAAGGCATACGCACTCGCATTCACAGCGCTTACAAGCCCTTGATCCATGCCCTGCAAGAGGATGTGGACACCGCGAATCTACAGTCCGTGCAAATGCACTACCCCGTGCATGCAAGCGCGCAACCAAACCGCTTTCTACTAGAGGCCTACCCGCTGGCCGCCATGCTGCCTCAGGCAGATCTGGAGATGCAGCCCGGCACCAGCCAGACGCACTACACGCTGGCCCTGCGCTGGCAGGATGGGCACGAACAGCAACTTGCCGTCTTTGCACCCAACCGCCCCTTTCAGAATGCGCACGGCAACAGCGGGATCACCCCTTGCGGTTGGCAACGTGCTACCGATGCACAAGGCCAGCTCGTAGTCGACGAAACCATTGCCACTGACTACGAGCACGCCTACGAGCACGCCATGCACTGCATACGCCAACACCGTTGGCCGGCCAGCGAACCCTTTTTTGGCCGCCTCACCGTGCGCGTTGTGCTGCCCGGTTTTGAGCAAGCCATTACTGGCACGGGCGAAGTGATGAGCACGCCCGAAGCCCTGCATGAGGAGTTTTACTTCTCGCTGCTAGAGCACTTCCAACAACACTCGGGCCGCGAAGCTGGTGACCGGCGGCTACAACCCGGCCAGATCGTGCCGGATATCCGCATCGCACCACAATCCCATCCACTCGCCCTCGAGCACATTACCGTGCTGGTAGAGGCGCTAGCCCTGCCCTCACCAGCAGCAGAATCCACCGCGCAGTCACTGCCCAGCATTGCCGCTGCTGATACCGCAGCCGCTCTGCTCAGTACTGCACCATCACTGGCTGCAGCAGCCGCGCTGGCACAGCCCTTGTTCAAAGCCTATGGTCAGCGCTGGCGAGGCAGCAGCGTACAAGGCCGCACCATTGCTGCCACCTACAAGCACGGGGCTGACCACGCCGTGGTGCTAAGCGGCGGCCAGCATGCAAATGAGATCTCTGGCGTAACTGGTGGCCTGCGCGGCGCGCTGGCACTGGCTGCACAGCCCGACAGCCACTTTGCCTACATCCCCATCGAGAACCCCGACGGCTACGCTATGCACCAGTGGTACAGCAGCTATGCCCCGCACCAAATGCACCACGCCGCCCGTTACACCGCGTTAGGCGACGATCTGGAATACCGCGACAAAGCCCCTTGGTTTGAAAGCGCCGTGCGCCGTGACGCCATTGCAGGCAGCGGCGCACAGCTACACATCAGCCTGCATGGCTACCCCGCGCACGAGTGGACGCGGCCGCTCACTGGCTATGTGCCGCAAAACTTTGACCTGTGGACCATCCCCAAGGGCTTTTTCCTCATCCTGCGCCACCACCATGGCTGGCAGGCAGAGGCTGAGGCACTTGCCGAACAAGTCACCCACGCGCTGCAACAGGTACCAGGCTTGCCGCAGTACAACGCTCGCCAGCTGGATCTGTACCAGCGCCACTCTGGCCGCCAGCCCTTTATGCTGATCAACGGCACGCCCTGCACCATCAGTGCCAACAACGCGTCACCTGCGCCGGTCACGCTGATTACCGAATTCCCCGACCAAACACTTACCGGCGACGCCCTTATCTTTGCCCACACCGTGCAACGTGCCGCCGTGCTGGCGACTTACGCCGCTTGGCAACAAATTATGCAAAATAGATAGCTGCTAGCGCCCACCAGTCGGTCGCTGGAGGCCTTTTTCTCTTCATGCTAAGCTGCAAGTCATTATGTGGAGCATCATCGGCATTTCCGTAGGCGCCAGTCTGGGCGCCATTGCACGCTGGCAGTTGGGCCGCTGGCTGAACCAGCCGCAAGCCTTATTGCCCTGGGGCACGCTAGCCGCCAACCTCATCGGCGGCTATGTCATTGGTCTTTTGGTGGCGCTGTTCCAGCACACTCCCAGCATCGATCCAATGTGGCGGCTGGTACTGATCACCGGTTTCCTTGGCGCGCTCACCACGTTCTCCAGCTTCTCGGCAGAGACGGTAGCTCTGCTGCAAAACGGTCGCTTTGGCCTGGCTCTGCTGCAATGCAGCCTGCACCTGTTCGGATCTCTGGCCTTGACCGTGCTGGGGCTGGCAACAGGCAATGCACTGTGGGCTGCGCGCTAGACTGCAGCATTCATCGTGCAATATTTGACGATTGAAACGCACCTGCGACACCAATACGCTATATATTCAGTAGCTATTAGTGCCCGCTGGCCGGGCGCTAATACGCATTTTAGTTTTATATTTGGCTGCATGCCTTTGCACAGCCCAGAGAAAGCGGAGACACCATGGACGCCAATACCCAGCTCGATGAACAAGTCATGGCGCATGACTGGAGCCTGACCGATTCACAACTGCCTGCAGACGCAACACGCACACGCGACTCCTACCGCCTGGCTTTTGCCGACCCCGAATTTTTAAGCCGCCGCGAAACCCGCTCTATCCGCTTTCAGCTCGAGATGCTCAAACCCGACTTGGAGCTGTCCGCACAAGGCATAGAAAACACCGTTGTCGTGTTTGGCAGTGCTCGCTTTCTGTCGCCCGAAGAAGCCGCCCAAAAGCTGGAGACTGCCAAATCCCAAGGTGATGCAAAAGCCATCGTCGTGGCGCAGCGCGCCGTAAACAACAGCCGCTACTACGACGCGGCACGCCGCTTTGCGCGCCTGGTCGCCAAGTTCAGCGAAACCCAGGCGCTCAAAGACCGCCTCTACATCTGTACCGGCGGTGGCCCCGGCATCATGGAAGCCGCCAACCGCGGCGCCTTTGAGGAACACGCCCCCAACGTGGGCATGAACATCACCCTCCCGCATGAGCAATCCGGCAATCGCTACATCACGCCCGATTTGTGCTTCAAGTTCCATTACTTTGCGCTGCGCAAAATGCATTTGATGATGCGTGCCAAAGCGCTAGTCGTCTTCCCCGGCGGCTTTGGCACCATGGATGAGCTGTTTGAAGTGCTGACTCTGGTTCAAACCCACAAAGCCAAAGCGGTACCCATCATCCTGTTCGGCACCGATTTCTGGAGCCGCATGCTGAACTTCGATGTGATGATCGAATACGGCACCATTTCGCCCGACGACGTCAAGCTCTTTCACATCACCGACGATGTGCACGAAGTCATACGCGTGATTCAGGCGTTCTACCAGCGCTGATTCGCCAAAGTATCCACGCGATAACCGAGGTGGATCTTGGGCGGGTTGGCGGTCAAAAGCTGCGCAGTATGCCGCCAACCTCAGATTCGCAATTCATCCAAAATACGACAGTCTGCGGCACCCAACATGCCAAGCCGCTGTCGTTGAAGGATATTTTTTCGCTTTTACGTAGAAGTTTGCTAAAATTAAAAGACTTTGCGGGCAGGTGCCGACATGATGAGCCCCACTTGCAAAACCCAACAACTACTCAAGCGCATCTTGACCATCACTACTCGCCGGGCCTGGGCAACCAGACCCGGCTTTTTATTTGCGTGCATTTATCTGACGCAACGATCAATCGCTGACAGTGTTGCTCAGCGCATATCACTATCAAAATAGAAGCGCCTGACGCCCACCTGCCAGGCGCTAGAGGCATTTTTTATAAATCCTTGACCATGGTGATATGGGCGATGCCTGCTTCCTCATAGGGCTCGCCCAACACCACGAAGCCAGCACGGCGGTAAAAATTTTCGGCGGTGCGCTGGGCGTGCAGCTCTACCCGGCGTTTGCCGCTGCTACGGGCGGTATCTACCAAAGCATCCAGCACCTGGCGGCCCAAACTGGTGCCGCGCAGCGGGCGGGCTACGGCCATGCGGCCAATGCGCATGACATCAGGCTCGCTGCCGGGCAGCATGCGGCCAGTGGCCACGCACATGCCCACGCCGTTGATGACTACGGCATGCAGCGATGTCACATCGTAGGCATCGGCTTCCAGCTCAGCAGGGATACCTTGCTCACGCACAAACACCTGCATGCGCAGGCGCATGGCCTCTTGGCCCAGCTGGTTCCAGCTGCCGGTTTTTACCTCGACAACGCTCTCGCCCGCTTCAAAGCGCTGCACCATGCTGCGATAAGCATCAGGGATGATTGTGGGCTGCTGCTGTGCGTTGGCAAACACATAGACCATCGAGGCAGACACCAAGAGTTTGTCTGCGCAGAAAATACCCGCCTCAAACTGCACCGATGTATTGCCCAGCTTGACGCAGCGCACCCCTATGTCGATTACATCGTCAAGCCGCGCCGATGCGTGGTACTCGATCTGCGTAGCCTTTAAAAACAACTCACCGCCCAACCGCTGCGTGCCCTCCTCATATGGCATGGCCAGTTGCCGCCAGTATTCGGAGATGCCGATGTCCACATAGCTCAGGTAATGCGCGTTGAAGACAACTTTTTGCAGATCGACCTCCGACCACCGTACCCGCTGGCGGTTACGGCAGCGGAAGTTGGTGATAGTGCTTTCAATCAAGGGGCGCGTGGGTTGCAACGGGTTGGCGGGCTGGGTCATAAACAGTACTTTTCCGGATCTCAAATACGTCAAAAACTAAGGTGGCTATCAATCAAATGCGGCCCGCAACGCAGCAGCCATGTTCGCGTGGCAAACCTTGGCTTCTTTCAGCGCGCGGCCCATTTTGACGAACTCGTGGGCGACGCCTGCGTAAATCTCAAGCTCCACCGCCACGCCAGCCCTGCGCAGTTTGTCTGCATACAGCTGGCCTTCGTCCACCAGCGGGTCGCACTGCGCCAGGTGCAGGCTGGCGGGCGCTACGCCGCTCACGTCGGGGGCCAGCAGCGGGGCAAAGCGCCAGTCATCGCGGTCGGCGGGGCTGCGGGTGTAGTTGCCAAACATCCAGGTAATCATGGGCTCGGTCAAAATCGGGCCCATGGCGTATTTGGCGTGCGATGGAGTGTCTTGGTGTGCGGCACAACCAGGATAGATCAGCAATTGCAGCGCCAATGGCAGACCTGCATCGCGCGCCAAAATAGCACTCACTGCGGCCAAGGTACCACCTGCGCTGTCACCGCCTACGGCGATGCGGTTGGTGTCTGCTCCCAGCTGCATGCCCTCTTGCGCCAGCCATTGCAGCGCGTCCCAGGCGTCATTGCTGGCGGTGGGGAACTTGTGCTGCGGCGCCAGTCGATAGTCAATGGACACCACCATGCAACCAGCCTGGTGGGCCAGCTCGCGGCATAAAGTGTCGTGCGTTGTGATGCTGCCAATAGTGAAGCCACCGCCGTGGGTGAAAAGCAGCACGGGTTGGAGCGGATCCCAGTTGGCGGCGTACAGACGCGCGGGGATGGCGTAGCCATCGCGTGCGGGGATGTTAAAACCCTCAACCCGCTCCAACGCAGGCTTCGGAATCTCCAGCACGCTGGCGCCTATCTCATAGACCTCACGCGCCTTGGCGACAGGTATCTCCCACATCGGCGTGTGCTGAGCGCGGGCCATGCGCTCAACCACGCTGCGCATGGTGGGGGTCAGCTCGGCCAGCACGTCGGCGGACAAAGGCAGAGCGACAGATTCAGGCACACTAGCGCGAGGTTTCGATTCAGACATATATCATGCGCCAGCGCACGCCCAGCAGGCGCTAGCAGCTATCAAATTAAAAGCGTTTATTGTGCAAATCGGCGGCAGCACATGAGGGCGTGGGCCGCTTGCAGGTGGATCGCATTGATTATCGGCCATTCGACCAGCGCCACAGGCAGGCAACAAAAAACCGCGCAGCGGTAGGCCTGCGCGGCTTGGGTTTGTGCGGCGGCTCAGCTATTCGAACGTCACTACCACCGGCTGCGCGCCCGGCAGGCCTTTGTACTCCACCGTGATTTGCTGGCCCGCTTTGGGCGGCAGCAGGGCGGAGAAGGAGCCCAGACTCACCCAATCGCCCACCTTTAGACGCTGGTTCTCCTGCTGCAGCGCCTGCACCAGCCAGACCACAGCGTTCAGGGGCTGGCCCATTAAATCGCCACCGCGCCCGCTGCCCATCACGGAACCAGTTTGGTCTTTGAGCGTAATTTGCATGCTTTGCAGCGCATTGATCAGGGCATAGCGCTCATCGCGGTACTGCGGGATAGGAATGGCCTCGCCCATCACGCCCAAGCGCGATCCGACGTTGATGGCCTCCACACCCGCGCCATCCAGCGCCTTGGGGTCTTGCACCATCAAATCGGGCAGCTCGATATAGGGCACGATGCGGTCCACGTTGTTCAGCACCTGCAGTGGTGTGGTCGCACGGTTGATGGCCGTGCTGGAGACTCGCACCAGCATGTCGGCCTCATACAGCGGGCGGGCACCAAAGGCGGCAGGAACGGCGGTGCGGTTGGCCAGCAGCGCGCCTTTGTACAGGCGCCCCCACACGGGCTTGTCGGTGTTAAAACGCTTTTGCACGGCAGCGCTGGTCAGGCCCGCTTTGTAGCCCACGGGCTGGCGGCCTGCTTGCTCAAACGCGGCCATCAGCTTGTTGCGGGTGCATTTGGCTTCGCCCTCTGTCTGCGGGCCTGCGTTGGGCGCAGGGGTCTTGTCGTTATAAGCTTGCGTCCACTGGGCGATCTGTGCGTCATCCAGACAAGCAGCTTGCGCAAAACTGGCGCCAACCAGTGCAAATGTGGCAACTGCCAGGCGGCAAAACGGGGTGGGCAAGGGCCGGTATTGCATCCAAAGTCTCCTCAATCAATCAAGTCAATAACAACATACCATTGGCCTACAGCCAAGCCACTAGGGGAAACTACCGCAAGCCAAGCACGCATGGAGCACAAGCACCGCGGTGGCGCCAGAATATTGACCCACATCATGTTGGCGCCCACCCACAGGGCTTGCCACGCTATAGTTATTGCAGGTTTTATAGCAATTTCACATGAAGGAGGTGTCTGCATGCGCAGCGTCTATGAGGCATCAAGCGCCGTCCAAGCCCATTTACTGCAAGACGTGCTGCGCCAGCAAGGCATTGCCAGCCATGTGCAGGGCGAACATCTGCAAGGCGCTATCGGTGAGCTGCCCGCAGGCACCTTGGTGCGCCTGCTGGTCGATGATGCCGACTACCACGCGGCCCGCCGCACGCTAGACGATTGGGAAAGCGCCGCGCCCATGGATGAAGAAGAGCTGGCCAGTTATGACCACAGCTTGCCAGCCAGCGCGGGGCCTGCAACAGCGCCTTCAACAACAGCACTGCCAACCCAGCAAACGGCCTACCAAACCAGCCAATGGCTCGCCTGGTTAGTCGGCATCGCTGTGGTCGCATTTTTTCTGTACGGGTTGGTGTTTAATCCATAAAAGTATCAAATTTAGATACTCACCGCCTCTAAAATCAAACCTAGCAGCAAATAGCAGGACCTGATCGCGCTCACTTTGCACAATGCACTCCATCGCAAGGCCCCTCGGCTTTGATGCCACCGCTTCACCACAGCGGCTCGGCTCAAGCACCATTAATCAATGCGATGATTGCCATCAGGAGAGAATAAAAACATGACGACAAGCGCTATGCACAACCAGGCTTCCGATCTGCGTGACACCCACACCCTGCCCGAGCTGTTCCAGTACCGCTGCAATGCCACGCCGACCACCGAGGCCTATCGCTGGTTTGATGCACCCAGCAATCAGTGGCAATCCTTTAGCTGGGCCGATATGCAGCAAACCGTGGCCCAGTGGGCACGCGCTGTGCAAGCCAGCCAACTCGCGGGCGGCAAGGATGGCGGCCTGCGCGGCTCCCGTATTGCCACCCTGCTCACCCATAGCGTGCACGCTATCGCCATCGACCAGGCCGGCCTGTCGCTAGGCTGCGCCACCGTTCCGCTGCACGCTAATGACAACCCCGGCAATATCGCCTTCATCCTGGCCGATGCCGGTGTATCACTGCTACTGATCAACAAGCTGGATACCTGGCACAAAATTGTCGCCACCGGCACGCTGCTGCCAGCGCTGCAATATGTGGTGGTGGATGATCCCGCGCAACCCACCCTTGATCTAGAAGCAATGAATGCCCAGCCAGCGGCCGCTACGCGGGTAATCTGCTTGCAAGACTGGCTGGCACAATCGCCCAGCGCCACCCCAACAGCCGCCACGGCACCGCAGGCTGAGGACATGGCCGCCATCGTCTACACCAGCGGCACCACGGGCAAGCCCAAGGGCGTGATGCTGAGCCACCACAACGTGCTGAGCGACGTAAAAGCCGTGCTGGGCCGCGTGGTACCAACCAAGGACGACGTGTTCCTGTCCTTCCTGCCCGTATCCCACACCTTTGAGCGTACCTGCGGCTACTACCTGCCCATGGCCGTAGCCAGCACCGTGGTGTATGCACGCTCGATCACGCAGTTGGCCGAGGATATGGTTGCTATCAAGCCCACCATCCTCGTATCGGTCCCCCGCATCTACGAACGCATCTACGCCAAGATTCAGGAAAAACTCGGCGATTCGACCTTCAAGCGCGCCATGTTCAATGCTGCCAGCACCAAAGGCTGGGCCCGCCACTGCGCGGCCCACGGTTTGAAGAACACCGATGCCCCGAACGGCGGATTGGCGCGCATGGTGCCTTGGTCCATCTTGCAAAAACGCGTGGCGCAGCCGATATTGGATTTGTTTGGCGGGCGCCTGCGCATTGCAGTCACCGGCGGTGCTGCCATACCGCCCGTGGTGTCGCACAGCTTTTTAGGCCTGGGCTTGCAAGTGGTGCAAGGCTTTGGCATGACAGAGACATCGCCCGTGCTCACCGCCAATTCGCTAGAGCACAACGATCCATCCACCGTTGGCAAGCCCCTGGCAGGCATGGAAGTGCGTATTGGCGATAACAAAGAGCTGCAAGCCCGTGGCCCCAACATCATGATGGGATACTGGAATCGCCCCGAAGACACGCAAAAGGCCTTTACCGCAGACGGTTGGCTTAAAACCGGCGACCAAGCGGAGATCATTGACGGTGAGGTGCGCATTGTGGGCCGCATCAAAGAGATCATCGTCACCGCAACGGGCGAAAAGGTGCCGCCCGGCGACATCGAACAAGCCCTGTGCGCCGATCCGCTGTTTGAGCAAAGCCTGGTGGTAGGCGAGAACCAGCCTTTTATCGCCTGCGTCGCTGTGGTCAACAAAGACGAATGGGTGCGCCTGGCCACCAGCCTGAGCCTGAACCCCGCCGACCCTGCCAGCCTGCAAGCGCCCGCCGTACGGAAAGCCGTGCAAACCCGCATCGACCAGTTGTGCCACGGCTTTGCCAAATACGCCGTGCCCCGCGCCGTTTGCCTGACGACCGAGCCTTGGACGGTAGACAACGGCCTGATGACCCCCACGCTAAAACTACGCCGCCCGCAGCTGATGGAGAAATTTGCGGTGGAGATTGCGGCGATGTACGCCAAGTAAAACGCAAACCCACAAAAACAATAGCTGCTAGCGCCCATCCAGGGTGCGCTAGCAGCTATTTTTATGCCCACCCCAGCTTCTCTCAACAGCTCTCTGCCGCAGATAGACAAAAGGTGGTTAAAGGCTAATTTTTTAACAAGACACCCTCTTGAAGATCAGCCCCTTGTACGGAGCTAGGCCTGAGCGCCTGCGCCGGGTATGCCACAACCCTTTTTAGAGCCGCTAAAACGGCCCACAAAATCGCGGATTTTCGGTTGAAGCCCAGGTATGAAGCTGCAGGAAGCGCCCGCAGTACAACAAGGCGAAGCAACGGCGCATCAAAGGTTCTGTTAGCCGCCAGCGCACCACCTTTACTGCCTTGGCAGCCGCCCGACCAATGCAGCTGCCTTGGAGCCACGACTCAATGCCAAGGCGCTGGTGTAGCCGACCGCGCAAGCACGCTGGTAATCATCGACCTGCCCTGTGTAGCATTAAGAGCCGCTAACGGACCCTCCCATTGCCGACACATCGCTTGCCCCCTATGTACCCGCTAACACGGGGGTGAGTATCACCGTCTCTGCAAGCACCCCCAACGATCCAAACCCTACCAACACCCCAGTCAAAGTAATAGCCAGAGCTACCGTACACACAGCGCCTGTCGTTGTGCTGGCGCATTACTCCCCAACCCCGTGCGCTAGCTGGTGCGCTGATGGGTATTGCCGCCTAGCTGCATCGCAAGCGCATGGCCAACCATCGCAGCAGCCTCCGCAAAAAAAGGCGCCTGACAAGGCGCCTTTTTACAGGGAGCAAGCCGCCCCAGCGGGATTTACTTGCCGCCCTTGGGGAAGTAATAGCTAATCAGCGCGCTGGTACCCTCCACGCCGGCTCTATTCGACCATTCGCGAGCGAACTTTTCACCCATCAGATCGAGCGTGCGGCGCAGCTCGTAGCTGGGCTGGCTGATCTTGGTGCTGTGCTCAATCAGGACACGCTGTGCGCTGTCGTCTGCATCCTTGGCCAGTTGCCAGCCACGGGCTTCAGCTTGTTTAGCTGCACCCTCCAGTGCGGTTTTGGTGGCGGTAGGCAAGCTGGCCCAGACTTTTTCACTGACCAGGATCAGGTTCTTGGGGATCCAGGCGCGCATGTCTACAAAAATGCCCATGGCATTCCACGACTGGCTGTCTACGCCGGTAGTACTGGATGTCACCATCACGTCGACCTGCCCGCCCTGTATGGCCTTGGCCAGGTTGTTGGCGGGGATATCGACTGGCGTGGCTCCTGCGAACTCGGCAATGAACTTGGTGGCATCGTTGTTGACGCGGAATTTCTGGCCCTTCACATCATCCAGCTTGCTAACCGGCAGACGCGCAAAAAGGCCTTGGCCCGGCCACGCAGCTGCGTACAGTACGCGAATGCCCTGTTTTTGCAGCAAGGCCTGCGTGGCCTCACGCGTGGCCTCCCACAGGCGCTTGGCGTCGTCAAAACTGCGCACGATGAAAGGCAGCGAATCAATGCCAAGCAGCGGATATTGCTTGCTGAAGTTGGACATGAAGATCTCGCCCATCGCCAGATCACCCTTGCTGAGCGCGGGCAGTACGTCGGTCATAGGCATCAGCTTGGCATTGGTCACCACATCAACCTGGGCGGCGCCGTCGCTCATCTTGCTTGCGTCGCGCGCAAACTGCAGCAGGTTTTGGGTGTGGAACAGCGAATCGGTATAGGCACCTGCGCATTGCAGTTTAGTAGCAGCTGCACGCGCTGCAGTGGGCCAATGCATGGCCAGCCCGGCCCCGGCAGCTGCGCCCAAGGTGGCAAGCGCCTTGCGACGCGATGGGTTGGCGGGTTGTGCGCCAGTATGTTGATCAGCCATGTAACGATTCCTAGGTATCCGCCGCAGGCACACTCGCCCCAAACAGGCGCCGCACTGGGCATAGAATTTTTCTAAAAAAGCACCACAAATCAAGGCGTCTGCCCTGCGGCAGCCACCCTTCCAGACAAGCTGGCCTGACGACGGTGCATCCTGATAAATAAAGTTAGCAACGTCACAATTTGTGAGAAGGCAGACGGAATCTATCGTGGCTGGCGCAACTATGCAATCCGCATATGTCACATCAAAGGCTTTGCTTGATACAAGTCAAAGGCGCTGGTATACACAGCACGAATCAGGAAAGCTTACCAACAAAAACAATAGCTGCTAGCGCCCAACAGATGGGCGCTAGCAGCTATTTATAGTGGTATTTTTTAGGAGGCCAAGGCGGCGTTTAGATCCTGCGCTCGGTAGTACTGGCCAAAACGGTTTGCCATAAAGTCGCTGAAATTAACGCGCTCCTGTCCAATAAAACCCTTTTGCGGCAGCACATTGCCCGCTACCAAATCCAGTGCACAACAGATACCCGCAGCTGTGGTCAGCTGGATGGCGGTAAGCGCATGGCCGCCAACCGAGGTGCCCACAATGCGGGCCGAGTATGACTCTTGCATCAAGCGGCCACCCTTGCTGCCGGTGGCACTGGCAAAGACCACGATCACATCCTGGCGGGTGGCAGGGATGGCGTTGTCGAAGATTTGGTTCAGCAGCCCGCGCTGGTCTCGCAGCTTTAGCTCGTTCAGCAGCAGCTTCAAGATCGCGCAGTGGCCGGGGTAGCGGATCGATTTGTAATCCACATTGCGCGCCTTGCCGGCCCAGGTTTCAGTCAACGTTCCCAGGCCACCACTGGTGTTAAAGGCTTCGTACTCGATGCCATCCAGCGAGAAAGTCTCCAGGCCTTCCAGCGCATGCACGGTCAGCGGCTGGCCATCCACCAGGGCTTCGCAGGGGTTGATGTATTCGTTGATCAGCCCCTCGGTGCTCCAGGTCAGGTTATAGCGCAAGGTACCTTGGGGGTAGCGAGGCAGTGCGCCCACGCGCATTTTCAGGTCTTCCAATTGGTCAAAGCGCTGTGCCAGGTCGTTGCCCACAATGCCGATAAAACCGGGTGCCAGGCCACATTGGGGCATCAGCACGCTGCTGGCCTTGTCGGCCAATTTGCGGATGGTGTGGGTGGATTGCACGTCTTCCGTCAGATCAAAATAGTGCACGCCCAGCTTGGCGGCCAAGGTGGCCACTTCAATCGCCATGTGGAACGGCAGCGCATTCAGCACCGCAAACTGGCCTTCCACAGCATCGCTCAAATTGCCGGATTTACCGATTTGCACCGTATCCACCCCCAAAGCTGCCGCGGCCTTGAGCTGCGCCTTGGACTGGTCCGCAATGCGCAGCTGGTAGCCGCCTGCCGCTTGCAACAGCACGGCCATGGCAAAGCCAATCTTGCCAGCGCCCAAAATCGTGACCTTTTTGTCCACGGCAGTTGTGCCGCTGGTGGCTTGTTTGTCGGCCTTGGGCAGTTTTTTCTTTGCTTTGTCGTTCATGTCATTCTCCTTGGATGTCTTGGTTTTGATGAAGAAATGTTACAAGCAATCAATGTCAAAATGAACATATTAAATCGTCATATTATTTTATATTTATAGTCATTTAGACTTTTTAATTAATCAAAACGTCATTTATCGTTGAATGACGAACCACCAGCCATCCGATCAAACATGCAAACTCAGCACTGCTTGCATGCACAATAGCGGCAAACATCCCCAGCCCCGCCGCCCAAAACACATTACACAAACACGGCGCCCACCCCCAAACACAGCACCATGAGCACCTCCAACACAGTTTTGCGCTTCCTCATCTCCCGCGACATCACCAAGGGTAAATCGCGCGAAGAGCTACTCACCAAACTGGCAGCCGCAGGCTTTAACGCCGAACATGCCGAGCTGTTCATCGCCCAGGCCGAGCGCAAAGTGCTCGCCCGCAACCGCCGCTGCGCGGTGATATCAGCCATCGTGGTGTGCGTGCTCGTCAGCCGCATTTTTTGGGGCCAGCACGCAGGCAATGCCGATATGCAAATGCTGCTGGGCATCGTCGCCGCTATTTTTGCGGTGGCGGGTTTTTACTTTGGCTGGGTAGCACGCTGGCAGGCGGCGCTACCCAAGGCAGAGGCATGACACCTTTTAGATGAAATGACGCTAGCGACCGTCAGACGGTCGCTAGCCGCTATCAAATTAATGAATAGCCCGTGCATGCCGCCAGCGTGCACCCGCGGGCTTGCGCGCAATTGCGTTCAATACCCGGCGCCGGTACATGGGCACACTGCAGGTTTGCCAACCGTGTGCCAACCTTTTGCCGATTGCGACCCCTATGCTGACCTCTTTGCTTGCCATGTCTGGCTTTGCGCTGGCCGGTGCAATTACGCCCGGGCCAGTGAATGTGCTGGCGCTGCGCCACGGCACACAAGCGCAGTTTTTGCCGGTATGCGCCTATGTGCTGGGTGCCAGCATCAGCTATGCCGTGGTGGTGTGGGTGATGGGGCAAGGCGGGCAACTGCTGCTACAACTGCCAAGCGTGGCCACCGTAGCGCCTTGGCTATGTGCACTGTATTTGCTGTGGCTGGCCTGGCGCGTTGCCTGCGCGCCCGTATCGCCCATGCCTTCGCCCAGCGATGCAAAAGGGGCCGCTGTGCTGACACCGCAGGCCGCTTTTTCGCAAGGCGCAGCACTACAGTTACTCAACCCCAAGGCCTGGCTGGTGGCGCTATCGGGCGTGGGCATGTTTGTGTTGCCACTGGCGGGGCGCGGGCTGTCTGTGTCTCACGCGCTGGCGTGGTTTTGCACAGTGTCGCTGCTCGCATGCCTGGTGGGCGTGGGCTGCTGGGCCATCGCGGGCAAGGCCTTGGCACGCTGGCTGCGCACGCCCCGCCGCCAGCGTGGCTTTAACCTGCTGCTGGCCGCAACCTTGGTGGCCAGTGTTCTGGGCGTTCTGGCCTAAGATCGCAGCCAGCTTCTGACCATGCAGCGCAACATGACACAAGTCACCCACCAGTTCCACCGCCACCCGCTGATGCCCTTTGCAGAGTTGCGGGTCAGCCACTTGTCGCCGCATTGCTTTCGGCTGCATGCACATGATGAGTATTCGATCGGCATCATCGACCACGGCCGCGCACTCTACAACCATGCCAGCGGGCCCGACACCGTGGATACGGGCAGCGTCATCCTGATCGAACCCGGGCGCTGGCATGCCTGCAACCCGGACAGCGTGGCGCAATGGGCTTACCGCATGCTGTTTGTGCAGGCCGACTGGGTACACGCGCAACTGCAGACTGCACAACTTCGTTTTCATGCACGGGCACTGCATGATCCACAAGCGCGGGCCTTGGTGGACGCTTTGTGCCAGCCGATTACACGCGACGCCGATGTAGCGCCCCGCACCCAATTGCTTTTACAAGCGCTGCGCCAATTTGCCACGCCACAAGCCAGCACCAGCCCTGTTGACGCGCGGGATACCGCCGTGCGCCAAGCCCTGGCCCAGCTGCATGCCGAGCCACACGCCGCTACCAGGGTGCAGGCCATGGCAGCGGCGGCAGGCATGACGGATTCGCGTTTTATTCGCCACTTCAAAGCGGCGACTGGGGTAACGCCAGGCGCCTATCGGTTGAATTTACGCATCAACGGCGCACGCCGTTTACTGGCCCAGGGCAAAAGCCTGGCGGATGCAGCGCACCACATGGGTTTTGCTGACCAAGCGCATATGCAACGGGCATTCAAGGCCTACCACTCGCTCACGCCGGGCAGTTACGCAGCTGCACGTATGTAGTTCACATCACTGGTAGCCGCTATCAAAAAAACACCCCTAGCGCTCACAGATCGGGCGCCAGGGGCTTTTTTCTTATAAATCTGGTAGCCAAGACGCAGGCGTTTAAGCCTCGCCCTCCACCATCTGCCGCATCCAGTCTGGCAAGTTCACTGCTTTTTGCTGGTCAAAATCCACCCAGATCACGGTGGCACCGCCGTTGGCGTACACCACCCCGGGTTGACCTTCTTGCTCAATCTCGTACCAGGTCTCAAACGCGGTGCGGGCCGCATCGCTTACGTACATTTTGACTATCAACTTGGCCGGGTACTCAATCTGTCGCAGGTAGTTGCAAAAGCAGTTGGCCACCACGGGGCCTTGGCGACCTTCGTGCGGCGTGTCGCGGTCAGCACGTAGCCACTCGACACGGATGCTCTCCATGTAGCGAAAGTACATGGCATTGTTAACGTGGCCCAGCGAGTCCATATCGCCCCAGCGCACATCCATGCGGGCGTCGCGTACCCAGCGTTTTTTTTCAGGCAGCAAGATTTTCATGGTGCCTATCTTATGCGGCGACGCAATGGGGTATGGCAGCTTCGCTGTCGCGGACTTTCAAGCACCCAAACCCTTGCTCTCACAAAAACAGAGCACTGGCACGGCAAAATCTAGGGCTTACCCTAGGAACATGGCGCTTACCGCACTGCAACATACACATAAAATCCTTTGGATTGCATGCATCTATGCGCGTGAGACATGGCAGCTGATCTGCCGCAAGCTATTTTCAAAAAATACGGATACGGAGCCCCGATGACCAACGAAGAAATACTCGCCCAGTTTGGCCCGCGCGAAGCGATGGAATATGACGTCGTCATCGTCGGCGGTGGCCCAGGCGGCTTGGCCACGGCCATCCGCTTAAAGCAACTGGCGGCAGAAAAAGGCACCGATATCAATGTCGTTGTGCTGGAGAAAGGCTCCGAGGCTGGCGCACACACGCTGTCCGGCGCCATCATGGATCCACGCGCGCTGACCGAGCTGATCCCTGACTGGAAAGAAAAAGGCGCGCCGCTGACCCAAGCTGTGACGGAAGACGCCATGGTCTTCTTGAGCGAAAAATCGGGCCTGCGCACACCCAACTGGCTACTGCCCGCTTGCTTTCACAACGAAGGCAACTACATCGTGCAGCTGGGCTTTGTCGTCAAGTGGCTGGCCGAGCAGGCTGAAGCGCTGGGCGTGGAGATTTTCCCCGGCTTTGCCGCTGCTGAAGTGATCTACAACGAAGACGGATCCGTCAAGGGTGTGGCCACCGGCAATATGGGGGTAGGCAAGGATGGCGAGCCCACAGGTGACTTCCAGCTGGGTATGGAATTGCACGGCAAATACACCATTTTTGCGGAAGGCGCACGCGGCAACCTAGGCAAACAGCTGATTGCCAAATACAAACTGGACGCGGGCAAGGACCCTCAGACCTACGGCATCGGCGTGAAGGAATTGTGGGAGATTGACCCCCAGCGCCACCAGCCCGGCTTTGTAATGCACACCGCTGGCTGGCCCATGACCAATGACACCTACGGCGGCGCATTCCTGTACCACCTGGACGACAACAAGGTGACCTTGGGCTTCATCACTGGCTTGGACTACTCCAACCCGTACCTGAGCCCATTTGAGGAAATGCAACGCTGGAAGACGCACCCCAATATCCGCTACTACCTGGAAGGCGATGAAGCCAAGGGCATCAAGCCCGCCAAGCGCATTGGCTATGGCGCACGCGCCATCACGGCAGGTGGTTTGATGAGCCTGCCCAAGACCGTATTCCCCGGCGGCGCACTGGTAGGCTGCGATGCAGGCTTTTTGAACGTGAGCCGCATCAAGGGCAGCCACGCCGCGATCAAGACCGGCATGATGGCCGCCGAAGCTGCCTACGACGCGATTGTGGCTGGTCGCCAAGGCGACGAGCTGAGCGCCTACCCAGCGGCATTTGAGAAGAGCTGGCTGTTTGAGGAGCTGAACAAGAGCCGTAACTTCAAGAGCTGGTTCAAGAAGGGCCTGGTCACCGCGTCCATCATGAACGGCTTGGAGCAGTTTGTGCTGCGCGGCAATATCCCATGGACTTTGCACCGCGACAAGCCTGACCACGCTTACCTGAAACCCGCCGCTGAATGCAAGCCCATCGTCTACCCAAAGCCCGATGGCAAGCTGACTTTTGACCGCCTGTCGAGCGTGTTCATCAGCAACACCAACCATGCCGAGAACCAACCCTCGCACCTGACGCTGAAGGATGCGAGCGTCCCCGTTAGCATCAACTTGGCCAAGTACGCCGGGCCTGAGAGCCGCTACTGCCCTGCCGGCGTGTACGAGTTTGTTCCCGACGAGGAAAAAGGCGGTGGCGCCGAGCGCCTGCAGATCAATTCACAGAATTGCGTGCACTGCAAGACCTGCGACATCAAAGACCCAACACAGAACATTGTGTGGGTTACGCCAGAAGGCGGCGGTGGCCCTAACTACGCGGGTATGTAAAAGCCCCCCTGATCCAAGATGGCCGGCTACGGCCATTTTTTTTGCCTGCCGCCGTGCGAAAAGTCATCGTCCCAGCGTGCCTAGTCTGGCGGCCTTGGCCGACAAAACCCACTCCATATGCGTTTCACAATCACGCACATGTTCTTGCCACGCATCTCGCCCACCCTCTCCGTGCTGTTGCGCGCGGGCTGCGTTGCGCTAGCGGGCAGCCTGCTAGCCAACCTGTCTCACGCCAACCACACCAGCCACGCCAAACCCACCACTCAAAGCGCCCCGGCCGCAAAACCCAAAGCCAAAGTAAAGACAGCCCTCTCAACCACGGTGCTGGAGCTGGCCACCAATTTTGATGCTGAGCGCTACATGGGCCTGTGGTACAAGGCCGGCAAGGTTGAGGCTGCCAAGACAGAACTGGTCACCCGCGAGCGCTATGAAATGATGCTGCGCTACGACGGCTCCATCCGCGTTATCTACACCCATTACCAGCCACTGGCCAACCAGTGGAAGCGCTTGGAAGACTATATGGAGCCGGTGAACGAGAATGGCGTCGTCTTTCACGCTGGCCAAAAGCTCAGCCTGCCCATCACGTTCCGGATCAGTCGCTTTGGTAATTTTTTCAGCATTGACTTCCGCACATTTGCGATTGATGCCCACTACCAATGGGCCCTGGTCAAAGGGCCGGGCACGGATTCGGTGTTCGTCATCTCGCGCACCCCCGTGGTGGATGAATCCCTGCGCAATGCGCTCACGCAACTGGCCAAGCACAGTTATCCCAACATGGGCCCTATCCGCTGGGTGCAGTCTGAGACCATCGAGTAAGTGGCTGTAAACACCTCATCGAGCAAGGCCAGATACGGGCCGGATTCCACATCGCAGTTTTCCTGTTCTGCAATTGCAAAATCAAGCTATTTGCACAATAAAAAATCAATATTACTCACATTCAAGCATTAATTCACCGATAAAGCTAAAGCTTGTGCAGATCGGCTTTCATTTTTCCCCGCTGCTCGCAACTAGGGCAATCCCATAGTCTAAAACCCGCCAACGCGCGTTATCCGAGGTGTAGACTGCTGCTACCTGTTTGCAACCTGCGGTTACTAAAAACCGTTTTGCAGCAACCCACATCTAACAAACTTGGCGGAGATACCTGAATGAAGAAACTGGCTTGGGCCCCTCTGGGCGCTGTCGCTTTGGCAATTGCTGCAATCACGCCCGCGCAGGCAGCAGATCAGAAGTCGGTGGCGGTCACCGCCATCGTGGAGCACCCCGCTCTCGACGCAGTGCGCGACGGCGTGCAAGCTGCCCTGAAGGCCGAAGGTTTTGAGAGCGGCAAGAACCTGAAGTGGCAATACCAAAGCGCCCAAGGCAACCCTGGCACAGCAGCACAAATCGCCCGCAAGTTTGTCGGCGACAAGCCCGATGCCATCGTGGCCATTGCCACCCCATCGGCTCAGGCCGTAGTTGCAGCTACCAAGACAGTGCCCGTGGTGTTCTCCGCTGTGACCGATCCGGTCGCCGCCAAGCTGGTTCCAAGCTGGGAGCCATCCAAGACCAATGTGACCGGCGTTTCGGACCTGCTGGCACTCGACAAGCAAATGGAACTGGTGAAGAAGGTTGTGCCTAACGCCAAGCGCGTTGGCATGGTCTACAACCCCGGTGAGGCGAACTCCGCCGTAGTGGTGAAGGAGCTCAAAGTACTGCTGCCCAAGATGGGCATGACCTTGGTCGAAGCAGCAGCCCCCCGCTCGGTGGACGTGGGCAGCGCCGCCCGCTCGCTGGTCGGCAAGGCCGATGTGATCTATACCAACACCGACAACAATGTGGTGTCGGCTTACGAAGCGCTGGTCAAGGTGGGCCAAGATTCCAAGCTCCCGCTGGTAGCGTCCGATACCGACTCGGTAGCCCGTGGCGCCGTGGCGGCCCTGGGCATCAACTACCGTGATCTGGGCGAACAAACCGGCCGCATGGTGGCTCGCATTTTGAAGGGCGAAAAGCCCGGTGACATTAAGACTGAAGTTTCCACCAAGATGGAACTGCACGTGAACCCTGCTGCTGCCGAAAAGCAAGGCATCAAGCTGTCGGATGAGCTGGTGAAGTCCGCCGCTAAGGTGGTGCAGTAAGTGTTGCCGTATTACCTGCAGCGGCGCTAACCGTGCCGCGCAGGTGATGAACAGATCTCAGCCCCGCCAGAAGCGGGGCTTGTTTGTTATCTACATACGCTTTTATTTGACAAAACCATGACTCTATTTTCATTCTTAGGAGCCATCGAGATCGGCCTGATCTTTGCGCTGGTCGCGCTCGGTGTGTTCATCTCCTTCCGTTTGCTGCGCTTCCCCGATTTGACGGTGGACGGTAGCTTTCCGCTAGGCGGCGCCGTCTGCGCCGTAATGATTACCAGCGGCTATAGCCCGCTGGTTGCCACCATTGCCGCTACTTTGGCCGGTGCTGCCGCCGGTTTGCTAACCGGCTGGCTCAACGTCAAGCTCAAGATCATGGACTTGCTCGCCTCCATCTTGATGATGATTGCGCTGTACTCCGTCAACCTGCGTGTGATGGGCGGCCCCAACATACCGCTGATCAACGACCCCACCCTGTTCAACCAACTGCAGCCGTCCGGCATGGAGGACTATGTCTTCCGCCCTCTGCTGCTTGCGGTGATTGTGATTGGCGCCAAGCTGGCGATGGATTGGTTCTTTTTGACCGAACGGGGCCTGGCCATCCGCGCCACCGGCACCAATGCCCGCATGGCACGCGCCCAAGGTGTAAATACCGGCGGCATGATCTTGCTAGGCATGGCAGTGTCAAACGCGCTGGTAGGCTTGGCAGGCGCCTTGTTTGCCCAAACCCAAGGCGGCGCAGACAGCTCCATGGGCATTGGTACCATCGTGATTGGCTTGGCTGCGGTGATTGTGGGCGAGTCGATTCTGCCTTCGCGCAAGCTGATCTTGGCCACCTTGGCCGTGGTGATTGGCGCGATTGTGTATCGCTTCTTTATCGCACTGGCACTTAACAGTGACTTCATCGGCCTCAAAGCGCAGGACTTGAACCTGGTAACCGCTCTGCTGGTGACTGTGGCGCTGGTGATCCCCCAGCTCAAACGTCGTTTTGCGAAAAAGCGCTGATCCGGAGAAAAACATGCTGAGCGCAAAAGACCTCAAAATCACCTTCAACCCCGGTACCCCGATCGAAACCCGCGCCCTGCGCGGTATGACACTGGAGATCCCTGCGGGCGAGTTTGTCACCGTCATCGGCTCCAACGGCGCCGGTAAATCCACATTTTTGAACGCGATCTCTGGCGACCTGATGGTGGACTCGGGCAGCATCGTCATCGACGGTGACGACATGACCAAGAAGCCCGTGTGGGACCGCGCAAAAAAAGTGGCCCGGGTTTTTCAAGACCCAATGGCTGGCACCTGCGAAGACCTGTCCATCGAGGAAAACATGGCGCTGGCGCACGAGCGCGGCAACTTCCGTGGCTTGTCTAAAGCCGTGAAAGCGGTCAATCGCGAGTTGTATCGCGAGCGCCTGTCTACCCTGGGCCTGGGCCTGGAGAACCGCCTGACCGACCGCATCGGCCTGCTATCTGGCGGCCAGCGCCAAGCCGTCAGTTTGCTGATGGCCGCGTTGCAGCCTTCGCGCATCTTGCTGCTGGATGAGCATACCGCCGCGCTCGATCCGCGTACCGCGGACTTTGTGCTCAAGCTCACCGACCGCATTGTGTCTGAGGGCAAGCTGACAACGATGATGGTCACCCACAGCATGCGCCAGGCGCTAGATGTGGGCGACCGCACCGTGATGCTGCACCAAGGCCAAGTTGTGCTGGATGTGAGTGGCGCAGAGCGCAAAAACATGGATGTGCCTGATCTGCTTCAGATGTTTGAGAAGGTGCGCGGCGAAAAACTGGCCGACGATGCCCTGCTGCTGAGTTAACAGGCCTCTCAAAACCCCGCCTTCTAAAATAAAGCAGCTGGCCTCCACAACCGTGGGCCAGCTGCTTTTTTGTGCTCACGTCGCTAGCATCAAGCTCTTAGATAGCGCCATACAGACCAGGCTGCAATGGCGGGGAAGATGGCAAACACCCCAAACAACCAAGCAGCAGAGTACCCCAGTACCTCCTGATCGCTTGTCTGTGTGAGCCCTAGTGCATTGGCCGCAAGGCCAACTAGCGCAGCCCCGACCGCCATGCCATATAACTGCACCGTAGTGATGGCAGAGGCAGCAGAATCCGCCTCCTCCTTGCCGGCGCTCAGCATGATGGCGTTCAGCACATGGGGCCAGGCCATGCCTACACCCAGCCCAAGCATAGCCAGCGCGATGCCGCTAGCCACCAGCGCCGCGCTACCCTGCCAAGGCATGGACAGCGCCAGTATCACCAAGGCCAGCGCGCACAGTACCGGGCCCCGGAACATCAGCGCCCGGCCAGCTGCCCCGCTCTTTCCAGAAAACAGCACCGATGCTGCGGACCAACCACCTGCCAGCAAAGCCGTGACATAGCCGGCTGTCAAAGGTCGCAGTCCGTGCAAGTGCTGCAGCAGATAAGGCACAAACACCTCAGTCATAGTGCCTATCAGCAGCAAGGCCACCGCGGCGTACAGCATGCCTAGTGGATGGGAGAGCGAGCTACCGCCTTGCGGCAACAAGCGCTGACTCGCATAGCGTTCGCGGCGGATCGCATATGCACCGGTCAATAGCCCGGCTACGGCCAGCAGCCACTGCCAGAGCGGCGCGCTCACCACGCTGGCTGCTGCCACTAGCAGCACCGACAGCGCCAGCAATGTAATCTGTAACACGGCAATCCCGGTATCGCCTGAGCGAGAGCTGGCGAGCAAACGGGACGGTGCTAACTGGCGCTGCACCAACAACAGCTGCATCAAGAGCAAGGGCAGCAGCGCCCCGAAGGCTAACCGCCAGTGGCCGGCCTGGGCAAACAAGCCGCCTACCGCCGGCCCGCTCAGGGTGGCAATCCCCCACATGGCGGAAATCAATGCAATGGCTCGTGGCCACAGCGAAGGCGGAAACACGAGCCGGATCAGTGTGTAGCTGAGTGCACCCACAGTACCGCCCCCTAGGCCCTGCACCGTTCTACCCGCCAGCAGCATCGGCATGGAAGTCGATGTGGCGCATAGCAAAGTACCCAAGGCAAATACCAGTAGTGCAACCAGCATGGCTGCTCGTGCGCCGTGCCTCGACAGCAGCCGTACTGACAATGCAGCACCCACGATGGAGGCGACCACGAACAAGGTCGTGCTCCACGCATACCACGCCATGCCACCAATTTCCTCCACCACCGAAGGCAGGATAGTGGTGACAATGTGCACATTGATGGCATGCATGACAACGGCGCCAGTCAAGGCTAGTGCCGTGAGGCCATGCTGGCGGCCAAGCAACTGGCCCCAACTGGCGGTGCTCAGCGCCGCATCTGCGTTGCTGCTAGGGGTTGATGCCGAAGAAGTGTTGTCCATGGATATTCTTACTGCTTAATAATGCAAGTATTTTCTTTGAAAATTACCCTCCCAGCCCAATAAAACAAGTTATCACTTGCATAAATAAATGCAATCCAGCTCTTCTCTCACCGAACATTCGTCCACCATGCGCATGCTGGAGGCGCTCAAGAAAATCGCGCCGGCCAGCACGGCCGACCTGGCCCGCGCTTTGCAGATGACATCCGAGGCAGCGCGCCAGCAGATCAATAAGCTGGCCGATCAGGCGCTAGTGCAAGCACATATGCAAAAGCCGACCGGTGCAGGCAGGCCCCGCCAGCTCTGGACGCTGACGACCGCAGGCCAGCGCTACTTTCCCGATGCCCATGCGCAACTCACCGTGCAATTGATCGGCTCAATCCAGAAGCTGTTCGGCCAGCAGGGCATGGACAGCTTGATCACCGAGCGCGAAGCGCAATCACGGGCCCGGTATGCGCAAAGCTGCACCGCCCCTGGCCTTGCGCAGCGCCTAGAGCAATTGGCAGCCGTCAGAACAGAAGAAGGCTATATGGCCCATGTCGAGCCACACGGCCATGCCTGGCTGTTTGTCGAAGACCACTGCCCCATCTGCGCCGCCGCGAATAGTTGCCGCAGCTTCTGTCGGTCAGAGCAAGCCCTGTTCCAGGAAGTGCTGGCAGATCTAGCAACGCTGGAGCGCAGCGAGTACCTTCTGGAGGCAGGCCAGCGCTGCGTCTATGTGGTGCACCCCCTACCGGCTAGCACCTGAGAGCCCAGGGCGGCGACTCCGGCCCTGCTTGATCGCGCCTCGCCCCGCAAGAACACCGCCATCCTGGTGCAAGAAAATCGCCACCAAGTTCATGAACTTTGTTTCCCACCACCTCGGTAATGCCAGGGGCAAGCCGCCCTACTCCAAAGGGATGCTGCCCAAGCCCAGCCAATTTCCATGGCGATCTTTCACGCGGAGTGCCCCAGTGGGCTTTGTTGCATAGCTCCGTCAGAGGCCAAATCCCCCCAAACCCCAGACGCAGTTATGCCACCGCCACTGTCAGGGGCGTACCGGCGAAGAACGTTGGTGATTCACCATCAAATGCATTGCAAACATGATTGGCCAACTGCGCGCCGGCAATCAATTTCACTCAAAAATTGCGAACGACTCCAAATGGGCAGCACCATCATTCAAACGAATGCAACGATGCCGTCAAATACGGCGATGTTGGCTGACATGTTGACCGGGTACATTCTCTTCTCAGGGCGCCACAGTCACCCGGCTTGCAGCAACACGCAACCAACCTCGTGGTGACCAGCAATGGCATCCGCCATCAACCCCCTTAAAGGAAATCATCATGGCAAAAGTTTTGGTTCTCTATCATTCCATGTACGGTCACATCGAAACCATGGCGTCCAAAATCGCCGAAGGCGCCAAGAGCGTTGCCGGTACTGAAGTGACGATCAAGCGCGTGCCTGAGACCATTCCTGCCGATGCCTTCAAATCTGCCGGAGGCAAGGCCGATCAGAACGCTGCCGTGGCTACGCCCGCTGAGCTGGCCGAATACGACGCCATCATCTTTGGCACCCCCACCCGTTTTGGCAACATGAGCGGCCAGATGCGCACCTTCCTCGACCAGACCGGCGGCCTGTGGGCCAAAGGCGCGCTGGCTGGCAAGGTCGGCAGTGTGTTTACTTCTACCGGCACACTGGGCGGCCAAGAGACCACCATCACCTCGTTCTGGAACACCCTGGCCCACCACGGCATGGTGATCGTGCCCGCCGGCTTTGGCTTGCCATCGCAGTTTGATCTGTCTCAAGTCAAGGGCGGCTCGCCTTACGGTGCAGCAACTGTGGCCGGTGCCGACGGCTCGCGCCAACCCTCTCCTCCGGAGCTGGATCTGGCCTTCGCTCAAGGCGCCAAGGTCGCTGCGCTGGCAGCCAAGATCGCGGCCTAATCTCAGGCCTAGTACTTACAAAAAAGCCACCAGCATTCGTACTGGTGGCTTTTTTTATGAGCAGGCGGAAACCACGCTTGCTATCAAAATCTAAGTTCTAGCGCCCACTCGACAGCCGCTAGCAGGGGTTTTTATATAAACACCAACGCCATTCACACCCACAAGTCATTGGGTGCAGCGCGCTGCGTCTGCGCGTCGCCGGTGTTCACCACGCCTCGGTGCTCTATCAACAACAGCTTGGCTTCGGTCGCGGCATAGGTTTTGTGCTCTACACCTTTCGGCACCACGGCCAGCTCCCCTGCGCACAGCTCCATCACGTGTTTGCGAAAGTCAATCCGCAGCACCCCCTCCAACGCGATAAAAGCCTCATCCGTATCGTGATGGGTATGCCAGACAAAAGCGCCTGCGACCTTTACCACCTTGAACTGATAGTCGTTTATCTCGGCCATCACATGCGATTGCCAATGGCCCGGGATACGGCTGATTTTGCCCAGCAAATCAATCGCTATTTTCTGCCCCCGAAGAGCGTGCGCTGCAGCGATGGCGGTTATTTCTTGCTCCAAAAGTGAGAACACCACCAGCGTAGGCTGCGCCGCTGCTCAGGTCTTGAACGTTTGTGCACTGGCTTACGCTGCCCCTATGCGTAGCCAGCGCGCCGGCGGCATTCCCAACGTTTGGCTGAAATGGTGCGTCATGTGCGCTTGGTCAGCAAAGCCAGTGTTCACAGCCACATCAGCCAGCGCATAACCCGTCAACAATTGCTGGCGAGCAGCATCCAGCATGCGCAGCCTCATAAAACGCGACGGGCTGGTGCCATAAAAAATACGACAACCTCGCTCCAGCGATCGCGCCCGCTTACCGCCTCCAGCTCCGCCATAGTCACGCCGTTTTCCCACGATGCCAGCAGGCACTCCCGGGCCAGCTGGGCGCTTTGGTAATCCGCCCCACGGGGTGCAGCACCCTGCCCGCTGCTGCTTGCAAAGCCCATCCCAGTTCTAGCGTTTCATCTATCGCCGCCAAGCTATCAGCCTACGCAACCCTGCGCGCTTAGCAAGGCGGTCACTGCCGACAATAAGCGTGGGTTTTCGGTCATGCCTCCGGCAATAAATGGCAGTGCCTGGCCCTCCAGCACGGCTTGTACCAAGGCTGGATCTATTTACATCATGCGGTAGTGAAAGCCTTCGCCCGTACCGGCCTGGCCGTCATGCGCTTCGTCCGGGTGCAGCTCCATGGTTTGCCCAGGCAGGCTTTGCTGAAGGCAGCCCCGGTAATGAAAGGCCTGGACGCCAGCGATCGTGCAACCAATGGCATAGGTATCGTGCTTATGCTGCCCATACGCATTGCCCCCAAAGAAGGCCTCTATGCGCTCTATCCCTTGCGCCCATGTGGCGCGCTTTACCCAATCAGCGGGGGCGCGGGCTAGCACCTTGCCTCTGGGCTGCATTGCTACTGCTACACCCCCAGCGGCAAATCAGCATGCTTCAAGGTGCGCAGCACAAAGCTGGACCGGCTATGGCGTATACCTTTGATCATGTAGAGCTTCTCGCGCAGCAGGCGCTCATAGTCGCGGGTATCTTTCACCACCACGCGCAGCAGATAGTCGTAGTCACCAGAGACCAAGTGCGCCTCGATCACCTCGGGGATGGTGGCCAATAGTTCACCAAATTTCTCCAGCGTGTTGTCGGAGTGACTATCCAGCGTGACCTGCACCAGCACGGTATCGCCCAGGCCCAGCGCCAGCGGGTTCAGCCGCACCGAGTAGCGCTCAATCACGCCTGCCTCCTCCATCTTTTTGATGCGGCCCCAGCACGGCGATGCGCTCAAGCCCACAGCCTGGCCAATTTCTTGCAGGCTGGCGCGGCTGTTGCGCTGCAATTGGGCCAAAATTTTTCTATCCAAGGTATCTAAAAGCATAATTTTTCGCAAACCTCCAATATGCAGAATATTTTTCCATTATGAGTGGATTGCTATAGAAAAACAAAAACATTTTCGGCAACCAAGCAACGATACTTTCTACATCGAAACACTTTTACCGAAGCTTCTTTCCCGCAGCGACTGTTTACCGACAGCCCCATGCACCCACAGCCCCCAGGCGGTTACCGCTGCCATGGGGGCTGTTTGTTTGTGGGGCAATTACATCGTTCAGGCCAGCCTTCACTGCACCAGGCTGCGTGGCTGTTATGTGTAACAAAGTTGTTTCATTTTTGCCGATACAGCGCACTGTCCTACAGATCGGCGGCATGGCATAGTTGCGCCAGCTGATAAACAACTTCTACCGATACAGCCATGTTTAAACGATTGAATGATCTTTCTGAAAGCCACGGCGCCCTGCAAGCGGGCAAAGGCATGGTGGCAGGCGTCATCGCCCTCATCCTGGCGGTACTGTGCTTTTTGGGAGTGATGGCGTTTCACTTTCCGCAGTATTTGACAACGCCTGAACTGCGCCGCAGCTACAACGTCGATGTAATGCGCCAGCTGCTTTTTTGGAGCATGGTGATTGCGGGTGGCCTATCGGTTGCCCTGATCGTGCTGGGCAGAGTGCGCTGGCTGGCGTTTACGGCGTTTGCACTGGTGGCACTATCCGCCCTTTTAGGTGGGCACAAGGTGCCGGTGGGCCAGTTTGCGACAGATACGCCGTATATCGGCCTCGACTGGTTCATTCTTGACCTGCTGGGCTCCGCACTGATCTTTATCTTTATCGAGAAGCTATTTGCATTGCGCAAAGATCAACCGGTCTTCCGCCCTGAGTGGCAGACCGACTTCCACCACTTTCTGGTCAACCACATGGTCGTGGGCTTTATCCTGCTGGCCACCAATCTACTGGTGCACAAGCTCTTTGGCTGGGCGGCCAACGACGGTATCCGCGGTTGGATCGGGCACCTGAACTTCTGGGTGTCGCTCTTTCTCATCGTCTTGGTGGCCGATCTCGTACAGTACTGGACGCACCGCGCCTACCACGAGGTACCACTGCTGTGGCGCCTTCACGCCGTACACCACAGCGTTAAAAGCATGGATTGGCTGGCCGGCTCACGCCAGCATATTTTGGAGCTGCTTATCACCCGCACCCTGGTGCTGGCCCCTATCTATGTGCTGGGCTTTAGCAAGGAGGTGATTGACGCCTACATCATCATTGTCGGCTTCCAGGCCGTCTTCAATCACGCCAACGTCAGCGTGCGCCTGGGGCCACTGCGCTACATCATCGTCACGCCCAACTTCCACCACTGGCACCACAGCCAGGATGTGGAGGCGCTGGACAAAAACTATGCCGCGCACTTTGCGTTTTTGGACTACTTGTTTGGCACGGCGGTGAAAAGCGACAAAGTCTGGCCCAAGGACTACGGCGTACTGGGCGACTATGTTCCCAATGGCTTTTTCAAGCAGCTGAAGTTCCCGTTTACCTGGAAGGGCTGATAGAACGCCCCTTGCGTGGTGCTGCGCAAACCAGGCTTGTACCGCGCACCGCCTGCACTTTATAATTTTGATAGCTGCTAGCGCCCGCCAGTTGGGCGCTAGCAGCCTATTTATTTAAATTCATGTCCCCCACCACCTTCCAAGCCACCGCCATGGTGCTGGCCGCCGGCCGAGGCGAACGCATGCGCCCGCTGACCGACCACACCCCCAAGCCTCTGCTAGCCGTGCAAGGCAAACCGCTGATGCAACACAGCATGGCGCAGCTGGCCGCAGCCGGTGTCAATCGCCTGGTCATCAACACTGGGTGGCTCGGCCAGCAGGTGGCAGACGCCTGGCCTGCGGCGCCTGCGCTGGCACCCATCGGCGATCACAGCGTGCTCATTCACTACTCGCGCGAGGATCTGGATTTTGGCGGCGGCATAGAAACCACGGGCGGCATTAGCCGTGCCTTGCCGTATTTGGATGAGGCCTTCTGGCTGGTGTCGGGCGATGTGTTTATCCCCGGCTTCCCCTTTGCAGAAGCTTCGCGTCAGCAATTTTTGCGCACCAGCGACCTGGCCCACTTGTGGCTGGTGCCGAATGCTCCGCACCACCCAAAAGGCGATTTTGTGTTGACGGAGGCAGGCCGCGCCGAGAACCCCGCTGCCGACGACAACCGCGAGCGCCTCACTTACTGCTCGGTCGCCCTGCTCAAAAGGGAGCTGTTTGCCCAGCCGTATTGCAGCATTCCACCCGGCAACCCACAGGGCATCAAGATGCCCTTGGTGCACCAGTTGCGCGCCGCCATGCAAGCGGGCCGCTGCGGCGCCACGCGCTACGACGGTACATGGGTAGATGTAGGTACGCCGGAGCGGCTGACGGCGATAGCGGGTTAGACGGGCGAGGCCCGCTCACCACCGTCACCCGCGCGACGGATCAAAAGACACAGCAGTTCACAGAACGCTAACAATGGCCTGCACCCAGCCAAGACTGGGCCTGTGCAATCTGTGTTTTCTCTGGAATCCGTATGAAAAAATCTTTGTTGGCCGCAGCACTCGCTGCTGCACTATCTCTGTCCGTTAGCGGTTGCTCGGACAGCAACGCCTCCTCCCTCACCTACAACGCTGCCCTGGACCAGGCTGCGCAGGCGGATAAAGCCAATGTGATCAAGACGCTGGAGGCGCTGGTTAATATCGAAACCGGCACCAACGACCCCATCGGCATCCCCGAGATGGGCAACTACCTGGAAGGCCGCCTGCAAGCACTCGGCGCTACGGTAACGCGCCACAAGGCCGAAGCCGGTGTGGTGGGCGACAACATCGTCGGCACCTTCCAGGGCACGGGCGCCAAGAGTATTTTGCTGATGGCCCACATGGACACGGTGTACACGCGCGGCATTCTGGCCAACGCGCCCTTCAAGGTGGATGGCGACAAAGCCTATGGCGCTGGTATTGCTGATGCCAAGGGCGGCGTGGCGGTCATCCTGCACAGCCTGGGATTGCTGAAGGCACAGAGCTTCAGCAAGTTCAAAACCATCACCGTGATGTTCAACACCGACGAGGAAAAAGGCTCGTTCGGTTCGCGCGATCTGATCCAAAAGCTGGCGGCAGAGCACGACTACGTGCTTTCGTACGAGCCAAGCGGCCCAGACGAAGGTTTTGGCACAGCCACCTCAGGCATCGCCTATGTGCAAGCCGTAGTGCATGGCAAGGCATCGCACGCGGGGGTATCGCCAGAGCTGGGCATTAACGCACTGACCGAGGCATCGGCCCTGGTGCTGCGCACGCAAGACATTCAGGACAAATCCAAAGAACGCGGCTTTAACTGGACAACGATGACCGCAGGCGGCACCGCAACCAACATCATCCCGGACAAAGCCGTGATCAACGCCGACGTGCGCTACGGCAAGAACGAAGATCTGGAGTTGATGAAGAGCATGCTGGACGCAGCTGCTGCCAAACCGCAAGTGGCGGGCGCAACCATCGATATCAACCTGACGCGCGGCCGCCCGGCTTTTAACGCAACGGACGAAGGCCTGAAAGTCATGCAAAAAGCCTTGGCTATCTACGCTGATGTGGGCGGAAAATCGCAAATCTACACCACTCGCGGCGGCGGTGGCTCAGATGCGGCCTACGCAGCACTGTCAGGCAAGCCCGTGGTGGAAGGCCTGGGCCTGCCAGGTGCCAACTACCACTCCAACTTGGCCGAATATGTGCTGACCGAGCCTATCGCCCGCCGCCTGTACCTGTCGGCACAGCTGATATCGGATCTAGGCCAAGGCCTGTAAGCCAGCCCACGTTATCGTCATAAACCAGCCACCACAGTGGCTGGTTTTTTTGTACCCCGTGCCGTCACAGACAGCCACCATCTGTCTACCCTGCGACAGCACATCTGAAACCCTTTTCAGCCCAAGTGCACTGTGATTGCAGTGCTATCAAGCACTTGCAAGTGAAACCCCTTTCAAACTGCCAATGCTGGTGTGGCGCGGCATCATAAAAACCCCTATAGCGATCCGTGCGACTTTGACCACAATGCAAAGCTTGTGCGGGCCACCGCAGTTGTACGAAGACCAAATTCGGCATTGCCGGGGAGACATATGATGAAAATGAATAAGTTGGCTTGGGGTATTGGCTTGGCCGTGGGCCTGATGGCCGGCGGCGTGGCCAGCGCGCAGACGACGATGCGTATCAGCATCTCGGTGGCTCAAAACTCGCACCAAGGCGTGGCGATTGACACCTTTGCCAAGGAAGTCGAGAAGCGTACCGATGGCCGCTACAAGATCCAGACCTTCTACAACGGCGCCCTGGGCGGTGAGCGTGAATCGATTGAGGCCGTTCAGCTGGGCACACAAGAGCTGGCGTTTAGCTCCAGCGGCCCAGTGCCCAATTTTGTGCCCGAGACCAAGATCCTCGACGTGCCCTTCCTATTCCGCGACAAGGCCCACGCGCGCGCTGTGCTGGACGGCCCTATCGGCCAAGAGATGCTGGCCAAGTTTGACAGCAAAGGCTTCAAAGCCTTGGCATGGGCAGAGAATGGTTTCCGCCACATGACCAATTCCAAGCGCGCCATCAACAGCCCGGACGACGCCAAGGGCCTGAAGATGCGCACCATGGAGAACCCGGTTCATATCCAGGCATACAAGGCGCTGGGCATCATCACCACGCCCATGGCCTTCCCCGAAGTGTTTACCGCGCTGCAACAAGGCACCGTGGACGGCCAGGAGAACCCACTGCCCGTGATCACTTCGGCCAAGTTTGACCAGGTGCAAAAGCATTTGTCGCTGACCGGCCACGTCTACTCGCCCTGCATCATGGTGATGAACAAGGCATCGTTTGACAAGCTGAGCGCAGCCGATAAAACCGCATTCCTGGAAGCTGCCAAGGAGGCCACCAAGGCCAACCGCGCCCGCGTGGACCTGGACGATACCAATGGCGTTGCCGAGCTGCGCAGCAAGGGCATGCAAGTGGTGGAGAACGTGGACAAGGCCAAGTTTGTGGCAACCCTCACCAAGACCAATGCTGATTTTGAAAAGCAATTTGGCAAAGCCAATATGGACCGCATCCGCGACTACAAGTAAGGCTTGCTGACTGGTGCACTGGCTTGCTCCAGGCACCTAATACTATAAATTTAATAGCTGTTAGCGCCCGCCAGCCGGGCGCCGATGGCTATTTTTGATTGAACTTTGGAGGAGATGGGCATCACTGGTATTCACAGCGTGCTGCCGTCTCAAACCGCATGAAAAACGCCTTCCTCACCTTGGAACGCTGGACATCAGGCATCGCCATGGCGGGCGCTTGCCTGATGCTAGCCATTGCCGCCAGCCTGGGCATGTTCCAGATCCTGACCCGCTTTGTTTTTGAACAACCTGCCGAATGGACGGAGGTGTTGATCCGCTTCAGCCTGATCTGGATGGTGTTCCTGGCTATCCCCATGGCATTCCGCCAAGGCGCGATGGTAAGCGTAGATGTGCTGCGCCGCTGGGCACCGAGCGGCTTTCGCCGCGTGCTGGATTTTGCCGTGTGCATTGCCACCCTCTTGCTGCTGGTCATCATCATCTGGTGGGGCTGGGATTACGCCAAGCGCGGTGGCGTGCAGACCATGGCGGGGCTGGAGTCGCTGTCCATGTTCTGGGCCTACTTGGCTATGCCCGTGGGTGCCACATTTGCCGCTATCGGAGCCATCGGCAACCTGATCGACCCCAAGAACACTGAACTGGAGAACGCACAATGACCACCATCATGCTCTCGACGATGGTGCTGTGCTTTGCGCTCACCGTCTCTGTAGCCGTATCGATCGGCCTGGCCGCCATTTTAGGTATCCAGGCCAGCAACGCCAACATGCTCATCTCGGTCAAAGAGATGTTTGGCGCTATCAACAAGTTCCCACTGGCAGCCATCCCCTTCTTCATTCTGGCTGGCAACTTGATGGAGACTGGCGGCATATCGCGCCGTTTGGTGGAGTTTGCCAAGAGCATTGTGGGCGGCGTGCAAGGCGGCCTGCCCATGACCTGTGTGCTGACCTGCATGATTTTTGCGGCGGTATCGGGCTCATCAGTCGCCACCACATTTGCGATTGGCGCCATTCTGATCCCCGCCCTCATCAAGCACGGCTACCCCAAGAGCTATGCCGCCGCACTGCAGGCCACCAGCGCTGAGCTGGGTGTGATCATTCCCCCCTCCATCCCCATGATCTTGTACGGCGTGAGCGCCGAGGTATCGATTGGCGAGCTGTTTATCGCAGGTTTTGGCCCTGGTTTACTGATCAGTGGTGCGCTGATGTTCTTCGTCTGGGCCTATTGCAAGTACAAGGGCTGGGGCAAAAATGATGGCGAAGGCCGCTTGTCCTTTGGCAAGGCCTGCTGGCAAGCAGGCTGGGCATTGTTGATGCCTGTCATTATTTTGGGCGGCATCTACGGTGGTGTGTTTACGCCCACCGAGGCATCGGCCGTGGCAGTGTTTTACGCACTGGTTGTGGGTGTGGTGATCTACCGCGAGATCAAGATCAAAGACCTGTACGCCATTCTGCGCAAGTCGGCCATGTCATCGGCCATCATCATGTTCATCATCGCCAATGCTGGCCTGTTTGCCTTTTTGATCACCCGAGCAGGCGTGCCTGAAGCCATTGGCCACTGGCTGGAACAAGTGCTGCAAAGCCCTGCCATGTTCTTGCTCGGCGTGAATGCAGCCCTGTTCATCATCGGCATGTTTATCGAGACCAGCGCCGCCATCATCGTGCTCGCCCCCATCCTGGCGCCGGTGGCCATGCACTTTGGTATCGATCCGGTGCACTTTGGCCTGATCATGGTGGTGAACCTAGCCTTGGGCATGATCACGCCGCCCTTTGGCGTCAACCTGTTTGCCGCATGCACGGTGGCCAAAATATCGCTGGACCAGATCATCAAGCATCTACTGCCCTTTGTGGGCGTGATCTTGCTGTGCTTGCTGGTCATCACCTATGTGCCTGGTATATCGCTGGGCCTGCGGGATCTGGTCTACCGCTAGACCAGCCTCCAAGCTTGAAGCCGCGTTGCATGGGCAACGCGGCTTTTTTTACGCCCTTTTTTGCGCAGCTGCACACACCACACCTCCATATGAAAGAGGCATCTGCCCCCTCGTTATAGCCAAGAACTTGACTGCACTTATGGCTTACGTACCGCGCTGGCTTGTTAGCGCTTTTTGTAACGTCCCTCCCATGCAGACCAACGTGCGCAATCTACCTAGAACTTGCACAGTTGCTACGAAACACTCCAAAGACGAAAAGGCTTGTAACACCCTCCTTGGCTGATCTGGCTATGTAACAGGTCAGACTCTTATATACTTTTTATAAATTCATTTTTATATATTAGTTGTAAATAACTATTTAAGGAGGACTCGTGCACAACCCCATTCAGTCCCATGACAGCACACCACGCATGCTTTGGCGCCATACCGCTACTGCCACTTTATTTGCCGTAGCCAGCCTTTTTTCGCTCAGTGCACA
>JAVXMM010000026.1:0-44065 GCA_036646255.1 Comamonas sp. | reverse complement strand
TGTCACCCACCTTGGCGGCCTTCAACTCCTTGATACCCGCAATGATGTAGCCCACCTCGCCCGCCTTCAGGCTGTCGCGCGGCTGGTTAGCGGGGGTGAAAACGCCCACGTTATTGGCTTCATAGGCGGCGCCCGTGGCCATCATCTTGAAGCGCTCACCCTTTTTGAGCTCGCCATCCACCATGCGCACCAGCATCACGACACCTACATAGGGGTCAAACCAGCTGTCCACAATCATGGCGCGCAACGGTGCATCCGGGTTTCCTTTAGGCGGCGGCACCTTAGCCACCACGGCTTCCAGAATCTCGTCGATACCCATGCCGGTCTTGGCCGAGCACGGAATGGCGTCTGTTGCATCAATGCCGATCACATCTTCAATCTCGGCCTTGGCATTGTCTGGATCAGCGTTGGGCAGATCCATCTTGTTCAGCACGGCGAACACTTCCACACCCAGATCCAGCGCGGTGTAGCAGTTAGCTACGGTCTGTGCTTCTACACCTTGCGATGCATCAACCACCAACAGCGCGCCTTCGCAAGCAGACAACGAGCGCGAGACTTCATAAGAGAAGTCCACATGGCCGGGCGTGTCGATCAGGTTTAGGTTGTAAACCTTGCCGTCGTTGGCTTTGTACTGCAGGGCAGCAGTCTGCGCTTTGATGGTAATGCCGCGCTCTTTCTCGATGTCCATCGAGTCCAGAACCTGGGCTTCCATGTCGCGCTCGGCAAGCCCCCCACAACGCTGAATCAAACGATCCGCCAGAGTGGATTTGCCATGGTCAATATGGGCAATGATGGAAAAGTTACGAATGTGCTGCATCAACGACAAACAAAGAAAGGCCGGGAAGCGGGTCGCCACACGGAACCGCGGGCACGCAAAAGGGGCCAGCAACGCGGCTGACCAAAGACATGCATTGTAGGCAAAAAGCAAAGCACCCTTCTAGTGATCGCCCCAAGGCTGGATGCATCACCCAGTCCGCCATTGTTTCGCGGGCAACAAAACATGACCCAAATCAATACACGCATCCAGATAAACCCGCACATTTAGCATATCGATATAGCCAAAAATTATTTATTGCGCATATCGAGCTTTGATGAGGACTAGGGTTTTATGCGTGATTCAACACCCACCACCAGCCCGAGCAAACGCTCTTTTCTGCAAGACTTGGTGGCGCTGGCCACTTCTTTTGGGTTTGCAGGATCAACCCAGGCCGCCCTGCCAGGCAGCACCACCTTTCAACCGCCGCGCCGCGCCGGCATGGAAGGAAAGCGCTTTGGCATGCTGGTCGATATGCGCAAATGCATCGGCTGCCAGGCATGCACCGTGAGCTGCTCGGTCGAAAACCAGCCCCCCATTGGCCAGTTCCGTACCACGGTGCTGCAGTACGAGGTAGACAAGCCCGACGGCTCCATGCCCGCCATGGTCAGCCTGCCGCGCCTGTGCAACCACTGCGACGAGCCACCCTGCATACCCGTGTGCCCCGTGCAAGCCACCTTTCAGCGTACCGACGGTATCGTGCTGGTGGATAACGAGCGCTGCGTGGGCTGTGGCTACTGCGTGCAGGCCTGCCCCTACGACGCGCGCTTTATCAACCACGAGACACAGACCGCCGACAAGTGCACCTTCTGTGAGCACCGCTTGGAAGCGGGCCTGCTGCCCGCCTGCGTGGAAAGCTGCGTAGGCGGCGCCCGCGTGATTGGCGACCTGAACGACGCGCACAGCGAAATCAACCAGCGCATCAACGCCCACAAGGACGAGATCAAAGTCCTCAAGCCCGGCATGAAAACCAAGCCCCATGTGTTCTACATCGGCCTGCCCGATGAATTCGTCAATGGTGTGGATGGTCAAGCGACGGTTCGTTTAGTGGCCGAGCATCTGTGAAAGGAGGCACAACATGCAAATCATCGAACTCCTGACCCCTGCTTATGAAGCCGCCTGGCTACCCTGGGCCGTGCAGTATTTCTTTCTCGTCGGCGTGGCCACGGGCGCAGCGCTTCTGACCTCCACCTGCGTGTTTGGCCCGGCCAACGGACTGCGCCAGCGCCTCCTGCCCACCGCCGTACTGGTGCTGGCCATGAGCGCGATTGCCGCACCCGTGGCTCTGCTTGCCGACCTGCACCAGCCCGCGCGCTTCTGGCATTTTTATGCCCATCTCACGCCCTGGTCGTGGATGAGCCTGGGCGCCATCCTCATGCCAACCTTTGTCGGGCTGTGCGTGCTGATGTGCACCCTGTGGTGGCTGGGCAAGCACAAGCTGATGCGCTGGCTGGTGCCACTGCTGGTGCTGTCCACACTCAGTATCGTGCTGTACAGCGGTGCCGAGGTGATGGTGGTGCGCTCGCGCCCGCTGTGGAACACGCTATGGGTGCCGATTAATTTGGCGCTCAGCGGCTGGCTGGCCACCGTGGGTATGGGTTTTGTTCTGTACCGTTTTCTCCCCGCCAAGTTGCAGCCCGACTTTGATGCACTGCACGGCCTGCGCAACCTGGGCCTGTGGCTGGCCACGGGGCTAGTGATTTCGGCACTGACCTGGGCACTGTATGGCATCGCCGGTCACAGCCCTTCGTTCGACATGGCCGTGCGCCTGTTTCAGGATTTCCCCGTGTGGCGCGTTTCCATGCTGGGTTCGGCGGTTTTTGGCGCTGCAGTGGTAATTGCGCTTCTGCGTGGCGAACGCCGCCTAGGCGCCAAAGGCTACACGCTGGTACTTGGCATGGGCCTGGCCGCATCGGCCTGGGCCTTTCGCTGGGCGCTGTTCATGGGCGTGCAAGGCGTGCCCAAGTTTGGCGCAGGGCTCTATCTCTACAGCATGCCGCTGGGCGGCGATGGGCTGATGGGCATGCTCGGCGTGGCGGGTCTGTGCGTGGCACTTGTGGCCATGGCGACCTGGGCGCTAGAGCTGTTCCCGGCCCGAAATCCCGCCATCACCGCTTAAGAGATTTAAGCCAAATACGCATGTAACGCAATACCAGCAAGCGCTAGCAGCTATCAAAACCATAGAACTACTGCAGCGCTTGCCCTTCCCTCACACAAAGGGCAAGACCATGACTGACAAGAAACTCCCCCTTGAACAACCCCAAGACACAGACGTAGCCCGCCGCCGCATGCTGCTGCGCGGCGGTGCCGTGGCCGGTGGCCTGGCTGCCTTTGCCGCTGGCTATGGCGAGACCGTGGCCAAGGGCGCCAAAGGTTTGATCACCGGTACCTCGGGCAAGACAACCGCCAGCGCCACACGCGGCAACTCGCTAACGCCAGAATTCCGCATCGATCCCGTCACCGGCAAGCTGACGACCCAGCCCGGCCAGGTGGTCAGCCCTTCGTCATGCCTGGGCTGCTGGACGCAGTGCGGCGTGCGCCTGCGTGTGGATACCGCCGACAACCAGATCATCCGCATCGCCGGCAACCCCTACCACCCACTGGCCACCACCAACCCCGCGCCCATGGAAACGCCGGTGCGCGAGGTCTACGCCATGCTGGGCGGCGACAACGGCCTGGAAGGGCGCGCCACCAGTTGCGCGCGCGGCTCAGCCATGCTCGAGCATCAAAAGGCCCCACACCGTGTGCTCAAGCCGCTCAAGCGCGTAGGCCCGCGCGGCTCCGGCCAGTGGAAGACCATCACGCTGGAAGATCTTGTGAAAGAGATTTGTGAAGGTGGCGACCTGTTTGGCGAAGGTCATGTGGATGGCTTGGCCACCATCCGCGATGTGGAAACGCTGATTGACCCCAGCAACCCCGAATACGGCCCCAAGGCCAACCAGTTGCTGCTGACCGAAGCCGCCAACGAAGGCCGCACTCCCCTCGTCAACCGCTTTGCCAAACAGGCCTTTGGCACCATCAACGTCAGCAACCATGGCTCTTACTGCGGCCAGACCTACCGCGTAGGCACAGGCGCAGCGCTGGGCGATATGGCGGGCATGCCCCACGGCAAGCCAGACTGGAAAAACTCGCGCTTTGGCCTTTTCATCGGCACCTCGCCCGCCCAGTCGGGCAACCCCTTCCAGCGTGTGGGCCGCGAGTTGGCCGAGGCCCGCTCGCGTGATCAGAACACCTACCAATATGTGGTGGTATCGCCCATGCTGCCCACCTCGTCCAGCCATGCAGCAGGCGACAACAACCGCTGGCTGCCCGTCAAGCCCGGCAGCGACTTGGCGCTAGCCATGGGCCTGATCCGCTGGATCATCGACAACGAACGCTACGACAAGCAGTTCCTCACCCAGCCTGGCCCCGCCGCCATGGCCGCCGTGGGCGAGGCCTCGTGGAGTAACGCTACGCATTTGCTCATCAACGAGCCCAAGCACCCGCGCTACGGCCAGTTTTTGCGTGGTGCCGATATCGGCCTGCCCATGCCCGAGCCGATCGACGAGAAAACGCCTGCCGAAGATGTGTATGTGGTGCAGCTGGCCGATGGATCACTGGCAGCCCACACCGTGGCCACACCGGCCGAGCTGATCGTGGAGCGTGAATTCACGCCCACCAAGGCAGTCGATGCCGCCGAGGAAACCGCGCCTATCACCGTCTGCACCTCCTTCGTCAAACTACGCGCCGAAGCGCACCAAAAAACGCTGGATGAATACGCAGCCCTGTGCGGCGTGCCCGCCAAAGAGATCGAAGACCTGGCGCGCGAGTTCACCAGCCATGGCAAGCAAGCCGTGGCTAACTCGCACGGCGGCACCATGAATGGCTCGGGCTTTTACACCGCCTACGCCATCGCCATGCTCAACAACCTCATCGGTAACCTCAACGTGCGCGGCGGCTGGGTCATGGACGCCGGCCCCTTCGGCCCCTTTGGCCCCGGCCCGCGCTATAACTTTGCACAGTTCAAGGGTGCGGTAAAGCCCAAGGGCGTGGCGCTGTCGCGCACCAAGTTCCCGTACGAGAAAACCAGCGAATTCAAACGCAAGAAGGAAGCGGGCCAAAACCCCTACCCCGCCAAAGCCCCCTGGTACCCCGCGCCCGGCGGACTATCGAGCGAAATGCTGGCCGCCGGCATGCTGGGCTACCCCTACCCGGTCAAGGCCTGGATCAACCACATGAGCAACCCGATCTACGCCGTCTGCGGGTTCGAGAACGCGCTGGCCGAATCGGTCAAGGATGTGAAAAAGCTGCCGCTGTTCGTCTCTGTAGACCCCTTCATCAACGAGACATCGGCCCTCGCCGACTACATCGTGCCCGACACCGTTACCTATGAAAGCTGGGGCATTGGTGCGCCATGGGCCGACGTGGTGGCCAAGAGCAGCACCGTACGCTGGCCCACCGTGGAAGCCGCCACAGCCAAAACCGCTGACGGCCTGCCCATCAGCTTTGAAACCTTTATCTTTGCCGTGGCCAAGCAGCTAGGCCTGCCCGGTTTTGGCAAGAACGCCATGTCCACCAAAGACGGCGAACCACTGGATCTGGAAAACGCCGAAGACTTCTACCTGCGCGGCATGTGCAACATCGCCTACCAGGCTGGCAAGCCAGTGCCCGAAGCCAGTGATGACGATATCGAGATCACAGGCCTGAAGAAATGGATGCCTTCGGTAGAGAAGCGCGTCAAGCCTGAAGAAGTGCGCCGCGTCGCCATGGTCATGAGCCGTGGCGGCCGCTTCGACAAGGTGGAAGACGCCTGGAAGGGCGAGCACCTCAAGCTGCAAGCCAAGTTCCCCGCTACCTTCTGGCACGAGGGCCTCAGCAAAATGCGCCACTCCATGACTGGCGAGCGCTACAGCGGCTGCCCCACCTGGTACCCCACGCGCCTGGCCGATGGCAGCGACATGCGCCAAGTGTTTACCGAGCAGGACTGGCCTTTGACCATGACCAGCTACAAGTCCAACCTGATGAGCAGCATGTCCATCGCCGCCTCACGCCTGCGCCAGGTGCACCCGCACAACCCCGTCAGCATCAACAAGGCCGACGCGGCCAAGCTGGGTATCGCCAACGGTGACCACATCGAGCTAAGCACCCCCGGCGGACAACTGCGCGGCGTGGCGCTGGTGCGCACCGGTATTGCGTCGGGTGCTATTGCTATTGAACATGGCTACGGCCACAAGCAACTGGGCACCGTGGCGCATGTGGTGGACGGCAAGGCGACTCATGCCAATCCCCAGCATGGGAATGGCGTTAATCTGAATGCGCTGGGGTTTGCGGACCCTACGCGGCCTGCTAAGGACAATGTGTGGATTGATTGGGTGTCAGGCGCCGTGGTAAGGCAGGGGCTGCCGGTGAGGGTACGCAAGGCATAAACTCCGCTCTGATTCTGGCGGTTAGCATGCTTGCCAACCGTAGCCAACCCCGCCCACTACGGCGGGGTTGTTTTTGATGGCTGCCTGCCAAGCCCTAGCTTCAGAATTTGCATGACAAATAAACACTGGTCCAAAGTTGAGCTGCTGCACCAAACCGTGCGCAACCCCAATATCCACATCAAAGGTCAACACAGCTATTACAGCGATGCCTGGGGCGGAAGCTTCGAGCAATCCGTAGTGCGCTACCACTATGGCGACGACTACAGCCTGCAGCACTGGCAATCGCAGTGGGAGGTAGACCCGCTCTACATCGGCGACTACGTCTGCATAGGCGCCGAAGCCGTCATCCTGATGGGCGGCAACAACACCCACCGCATCGACTGGTTCAGCCTCTACCCGTTTGCCGACAACATCGCCGCCTCATACCAAGCCAAAGGCCCCACCACCATTGGCGACGGCGCCTGGATAGGCATGCGCGCCATGCTCTTGCCAGGTGTGACAATTGGCGAAGGCGCGGTGATCGCCGCAGGTGCCATCATCACCCGCGATGTAGCACCTTATACGGTCGTCGGTGGCAACCCCGCGCAAGTGATCAAAACGCGGTTTAGTGAAGATGTAATCGCACGACTACTGGGTTTGCAGATTTATGAGTTGCCGCAGGAGAAATTTCAAAAACTGCAACCCTTGCTTTGCGCCAACGACATAGATGCACTAACGCGTGCGACTGAAGAAATGGCGTAATACACGTCAGTCCAGCCTCTGCCATACGGTCCACGGGAGCTTTTTATGCCCATCTATATCGCCTTGCTTCGCGCCGTCAATGTCGGAGGAACCAGCAAGCTGCCGATGTCGGAACTCAAGGCCATGTGCGTGGCCGCAGGCTTCACCCAGGTACAAACCTATATCGCCAGCGGCAATGTGATGTTCTGCACTGAGCTGACCGAGCCGCAGGTTCAAGCGGCACTTGTTGATCGTTTGGCTGCGTATGCAGGTAAGGCAGTAGGCGTCATTGTGCGCACGGCGCAAGAGATGGCAGCGGTGCTGGCGGCTAACCCCTTCCCCGATGCGCCAGCCAATCGCACGGTGGCTATTTTTTTAGATACGCGGCCACCCTCAGACGCTATCGAGCAAATGCGGGGTTGCAAAGACGAGCGGGTTGAACTGGGCATGCGCGAAATTTATGTAATGTATGGCACGGGCATGGGTAGCTCCAAGCTCAAAATCCCGGCAGCTGCGAATGGCACGGCACGCAATATGAATACCGTTGCCAAACTGGTGGAGATGGCGCGCGCTTTATAAGTTGGTGGCCTGTGCGCTCCCTACGATAAGTCACTCAGCCGCCATTAGGTGGCACTCGAAAATTGTCGGCAACCCGCTTCTCAGCCCTCGCCAAGCATTTGCTGATTTTTTCTATCACGCTGCGCCATCCTCTGGGTAGCGCTGATTCAAATGCATCGGTCAGCAAATCATGCTGTGCGGGCAGTTTCACCGCTTGTTGCCTTTTAGCGTCCGTTTGATGGTTTTTCATAGTGCACCCATGGTCGCCATCGGCTTAGCATCCGTAAAGTTGAATGTTCTGAACAGTCAATTCAGATTTACTGACCTCATTGCGCATTGACACGCTTACATCCCATGCGAAACCTCAACCTCGACCAGTTGCAGACGCTGATTGCCATTGCCGATCTGGGCACCTTTGCCGCGGCTGCGCAGGCGCTGCATCTGGCGCCGCCCACCGTCAGCCTGCATATCAAAGAGCTGGAATCGCGCATGGAGGCCGCGCTGCTCGTACGCGGCCGGCGCCAGGCGGAGCTGACGGCGGCGGGCAAAGTACTGGTCGATGAAGGCCGCAAACTGCTCGCTGCAAGCGACGATTTGATGGAACGCGTGCAGCGCCGTGCCAGTGGACGCGAGGGCTTGGTGCGCGTCGGAGTGTCGGCAGGCGTGAGCACTCGGCTTTTACCGATGATGCTGGAGTCACTTGCCCTGCGCAGCCCTGGCGTAGATGTACGGCTGGAGGCCGAAGGCTCGGCCGAATCCATGCGCCGTTTGAGTGCAGGTCAACTCGATATCGCGATTGTGGCCAGCCCCCAGCCAGCGGTGGCCGACATCCGACTCGTGCCTTGGCGCATAGACCCGCTGGTGGCATTGCTGCCCGCCGCTTGGGATGCCCCTGAGAAGGTGACACCCGAATGGCTGTCGCAGCGGCGCTGGGCCTCATTTTCTGCGCCTACGCAAATGCACGGTTTGATTGCCAACTGGTTTGCCCAAGCGGGCTACCATCCCCGGCCCTTTCTGGCGCTGACCTACCCCGGCGCGCTCAAAAGCCTGGCCGCTGCCAGCCAAAGCGCAGCGCTGCTTCCGCTAGAAGAAGTGCAAGACCAGCGAGACGCGCCCGGCGTACAGATACGCCACCTGCACCCCACCTTGCTGCGACCGATGGCCGTAGCGCACCGGCAAGATTTGTCGCTGAACCCGGCAGTAAGCAGCGTGCTAGCGGTACTGGCCGAGTTCGCGAGTTAAGCGACAAATCCCTCTTCTACACTGCCGCCGTGCCGCACTCAAGAGCGGCACTGGCGCCTGATGTGCAGTCGCCATATGCTCTATTTTTAATAGTAAATACACCTGCAGCATTCCCTATCACCAACGGCCAACCGCTGGCCCTATGATTTGCCAGCGCCATTTTGACCAAGGACCACGGCATGACAGAGCAAGACATCATTGAAGGCGGAAAGCCATTTCTCTTTGAAGGCAACGAGGTGGGCGTGCTGCTCTCGCACGGCTTTACGGGCACGGCGTCATGCATGAAGCCGCTGGGCGAGTATCTGAACCAAACCGAAGGTTGGACCACGCTAGGCGTGCGGCTCAAAGGCCATGGCGAGACGCCTGCAGCGATGGCACTGACAACTGCGCAAGACTGGATTGACTCAGTAGAAGAAGGCGTGCGTGCGCTGGAGGCACGCTGCAAGCACATCTTCATCAGCGGCCTGTCGATGGGCGGGACGCTGACGCTGTACATGGCGGCGCGCTACCCGGGGCGTTTCAAGGCGATTGCACCCATCAATGCCTGCGTGGAGTTTCAAAACCCCGACCTAGGGCTACTGGCCTTTGATCACGCTGCGCCTGCCACCGTGCCCGGCGTGGGCAGCGACATCAAAAAGCCCGGCATCGTCGAAATCGTCTACGCCGATGTACCCGTGCCCAGCATCAAACAGATCTACGCCCTGATGAGCGTGACCAAGGATTTGCTGCCACGCATCACAGCGCCCGCGCTGGTGCTGACATCACCGGACGACCACATCGTGCCCGCCGTGAACGGCAGCATCATTCTGAACGCCATCAGCAGCCCGCTGCGCCAGCAGTTGCTGTTGCAGGAGTCCTACCATGTGGCGACGATTGATAACGATGCGGGGTTGATCAACGAATCGGTACGCGCTTTCTTTAAAGCAGCGCTTTAAAAATCGATAAAAGGTTGATAGCGCAAACTGACAGGCACCAGCGGCTCACTTATTTATAGCAGCCGGCTCAAAAGCCTGTCATCCACACCCTTGGCGCAGCACCTCGCCTAGCCGTTGCAGCGCAGTCTCCGTCTCATACACGCTCAGGGCGGCATAGCCTAACAGCCAGCCTTGGCGGGGCGCATCTCCTTGGTAGAGGCGGCTCAAGCCGGACAGCTGCAGGCCCACGGTAGCGGCTTGACGGATGGTGGCCTGCTCGCCCCAGCCGGGCTCCAAGAAGCACGGGATTTGCATTCCCCCTGCGGGCCGCGTGGCCGCCACGATGCCGTGCACGTGCCGCGCGATGGACTGGAGCATGGCATCGCGCCTGTTAGCGTAGAGCTTGCGCATGGCCCGCACATGGGCGTTGTAATGGCCACCCTCCATAAAGCGCGCCAGGGTCAGTTGCTGGACCTGGGGCGTGTGCCCATCCATGATGCTACGGGCATGGGTGAAGGCCGGCACCAGCGCCAGCGGCACGGCCATATAGCCCATACGCAGGCCGGGGTAGAGGGTTTTGCCGAAGGTGCCTATGTAGAGTGTGCGCTGCTGCGCATCCAGCCCCTGCACGCAGGCGGTTGGCAAGCCGTCGTAGTGGAACTCGCTGTCGTAGTCGTCTTCCAAAATCCATTTACCCTGCTCTGCCGCCCAGCGGATCAACTCCAGCCTTCGCTCCAGCGACAGCGTGGCGCCTGTGGGGTACTGGTGCGAGGGCGTTACATAGACACAGCTGGCGCCACTGCGGTCGGCCCGCAGCAGATCGGTGCGTATGCCTTGTGCATCTACCGCAATGGGCAGCACCTGCACCTGCGCGGCCTCAAAGGCTTTTTTGGCACCAAAGTAGCCGGGATTCTCCATCAGGATGGGCTTGCCGGCATCCACCAACAACTGTGCGCACAGAACCAGCGCCTGGCGAGTGCTGCTGAGCACGATGATCTGCTCGGGCAACACCTTGGCGCCCCGCTCCAGATTCAGGTAGACGGCAATCGCCTCGCGCAACGGCTGGGCACCTTGCGGATCGCCATGCAGCAGTATCTGGCTGCGGTGATCCTTGATCACCTGGCGCTGCAGCCGCGCCCAGACATCGGTGGGGAAGGTGCGGGTCTCTGGCAAGCCCGTGGCAAAAGCAGTGATGGCTTGCTGATCGCGCACGCCGCCGCTTGCCCATACCAGCTGGCCCCGCCTGCTCAGGCCCGCAGGCGCATTACTACCGGGCAAGTCGGTGCTGGCGGCATTGGCGAAGCGGAGCCTGGCTTGAGAGCGCCTGGGCGCTGCGCCTTGCAGATCAGCACCCAGGGTGGGCGACACGAAGCTGCCCGAGCCGCCACGCCGCACGATGAATCCATCACGGTGCAGCTGCACATAAGCACTCTCCACCGTGTCGCGGGCCACACCCAGCGATTGGGCCAGCGCGCGGCTGGCTGGCAGCTTGACCCCTGGTGCCAACGCGCCGCCAAGCACCAAGGCACGCAACGCACGCTGAATGCGCTGGTGCAACGCCAGCGGCGCCAGATCGGCATCGGCCAAGCGCATTTTCAGCGTTTCTAACTCAAAGCTATTGCGCATATGGTCTGCCCCGCTCCCACCCATTACATCGATAGAACAGACCATTTTAGGTACGCCTCTTTCGCTTTCCCCTCCCAAAGTGGTCTGCTTCATATATAAAAAGTGTATGGGTACAGCAGTCCATTCAAGCCTTATAAATCTGCTTTTCCCTGCTGCGCCCTTGCTGGTGTGTCATTGCCATGCCCTCCCCTGCTTCAATACCCTGTTCTCAACCTCGCATCCACGCCCGCGATTTGCTCCACCCTGTGGTGGCGGGTTTGGTCTCGGTCATCGTCAACTACGGCGGCACTTTTATTCTGGTGTTCCATGCTGCCAAGGTGGCCGGGCTGAGCCCGGAGCTGACTGCATCCTGGGTGTGGGCAGTATCGATTGGTGTAGGTATCACCGGCATTATCCTGAGCTGGCGCTACCGCGCGCCCATCATTACGGCCTGGTCCACGCCTGCTGCGGCCTTTTTGGTGGTGGCACTTGCCAATACACCGTATGCCGAGGCTGTGGGAGCCTATATGGTCTCAGCGGCAGCCTTCTTGCTGCTTGGGCTTTCGGGGTATTTTGAGAAGGTGATTCGCCTCATCCCGCCGGGCATAGCTGCGGGTTTGTTAGCCGGTATCTTGCTGCAGTTTGGTATTGGCGCTTTCAGCGGCATGAGTGTGGACCCCTCTTTGGCGGGCCTGCTGATAGCCGCCTATGTAGTGCTCAAACGTTTTACCGCGCGCTATGCCGTGCCTGGCATTTTGGTGCTGGGGCTGGGCTTTTTGTGGGTGCAAGGCCGGCTGGATCTCAGTCAGGTGGCGCTGAGCCTGGCCGCCCCTGTATTCACAGCGCCTGCACTCTCGCTCAACGCCTTGCTGAGCGTAGCCTTACCCTTGTTTTTGATCACGCTGACCGGGCAGTACATGCCTGGCATGCTGGTGCTCCGCAACGATGGCTTTAACACCAGCGCCAACCCGATCATCACCCTCACTGGCCTGGGCTCCCTGCTGATGGCGCCCTTTGGCTCGCACGCCTTTAACATCGCAGCGATCACCGCAGCCATTTGCACAGGTAAAGAGGCGCATGAGGATCCCGCCAAGCGCTGGCTTGCCGGCATTGCTGCGGGAGGGCTCTACATCTTGGTGGGGGTCTTCGGTGTTACGTTAGCTGCCGTTTTCATGGCCTTGCCTGCCTCCTTTATCACCACGCTGGCAGGCTTGGCACTGCTGGGCACCATAGGCAGCAGCCTGGCCAGCGCCATGTACGATGCCGCATCGCGCGAATCAGCGCTGATTACCTTTTTAGCTGCTGCCGCCAACATCCAGCTATTGGGCATTGGTGGCGCGTTCTGGGGGCTGCTGATTGGCCTGACCGCCCACGCCGTGCTCCGCGCTGGATCGCCGCACCAAGCGGTAGGCGTAAAAATAGCGGCTAGAGAAAGCCCCGATAACGCTGCTAGCACTGCAGTTCATAGCACAGGAGCCCAGTGATGGCAGATTTTGACCCGGCACACAGCGCCCTTAACACCAGCACGCAGCACGCTCTGCACGGCCGTTACCCGCACGCCCACAGCGTGGCCGACTTTCAGCACAACCTGGCTGCTGTACAAGCGCGCATCGATCTGGCCTGCCAGCGTGTGGGGCGCGCATCCACCAGCGTACGCCTGCTGGCAGTCAGCAAGACCATGGACGAGGCGCATATCCGCCTTTCCTACGCAGCAGGCTGCCGCCAGTTGGGCGAGAACAAAGTACAAGAGGCCTATGGCAAGTGGCAGGCCATGGCTGACCTGGTGGATCTGCGCTGGTCCGTTATCGGCCACCTGCAAACCAACAAGGCCAAGCTAGTGGCGCGCTTTGCCACCGAGTTTCAAGCCCTCGACAGCCTGCGTGTGGCCGAGGCACTAGATCGCCGCTTGCAGGCCGAAGGCCGCTCTCTGGATGTTTTTGTGCAGGTCAACACCTCGGGCGAGCCAAGCAAATACGGTCTACCACCCGACCAAGTGGCCGCTTTTTTGCAGGCCATACCCAGCTTCTCTGCCCTGCGGGTGCGCGGGTTGATGACGCTGGCGATGCTTTCCGCCGAGACTGAACGCGTGCGCGCCTGCTTCATCACCCTGCGCACGCTGCGCGACCAACTGCGCCAAACCGCCCCTGCAAGCGTGGATCTGGCCGATCTGTCTATGGGCATGTCGGGCGATTTTGAAATCGCTATCGAAGAAGGCGCCACTGTGGTGCGCGTAGGCCAAGCCATCTACGGCGCCCGCATGCAGCCAGATAGCTACTACTGGCCCGCATAGGCAGCACAAGACAAGACCGATTGACGCACCAATTGACGATGTCTTCGCAGAGGTACGTTATGCAATTTATGGATTAAAAGGCTGTCCACGCCCACCCCCCCAGTCATTAAGAGCTTTTTTTATAGCAATCCGTATAGGAAAGAGGCGCTATTCTTTCGCGCCTCGCTCCAACATGGCAATCGCTAGCAAGGCCAGAATGACGAGAGTTTTCTCCTCGCTGCGTATAGAACCTGCAGCCTTGATGAGGCTGTTACCCTCTAAAAGAGAGCCTGTTTTTTGCAGCTTGGCCACATCGCTGTCACTGCCGCTGCGTTTGAGCGTGTAGCTGGGCAAGGCCATATAGCTGCTCAGCATATCCAGCACCGGTATATGGGCCATTACATTGCGCGCCATGCTCAGCACTGCACTGTCATCCGAGAAGGTGAAGCGCTCGCACCCTCGGCTATCCAGTACTTGCACATGCAAGCGGGTAAACCGGCCAACCAGCATGTTCTCGCACACTACGCAGCCCACCACAGCATCGTGCGGGTCGCGTATGCGTATGCAAGCACTGGTAAGGGACAGTGGTTTCTCATTCACCAGCTTGGCAATGAGCTGGCCATTACTGTCCACAATCTCTCGCTCGGTGCGTACGAGTTTGCCGCGTATCTCCCCCAGTAGCGGACCGCCTTCGCCAGCGCGCAACGAATAGTTCAGCAGCGCCATTTTTTTAAGGTTGATAGCAATGGGCAGTGACAGGGGTAAATCGGTGTTCATACGATCAAGCAATGGATTGAGGCCGCGCCATTATGGGTAAGCATCCCCGATAACAACAAGTACAAATTGCGCCCACCTTGCAAGACACGCACACTGCTTGCGGCTTGCCCTGTGCAGGTGTTTTAAAAACTGCTAACGCCCATGTGTCGGCTGCTAGCAGCTTCCTTTTTGCGGCACTCAAGCCACCAATGCGCTGCGATAGGCGTACAGGCCAGGTGCTCCGCCGGTCATCACAAACAGCAGCTGGCTGCCAGCAGGCAACTCGCCGCTGCGCAGCTGGGCCAGCAAGCCAGCAAAGGCTTTGCCGGAATAGACCGGGTCCAGCAACAACCCCTCGGTGCGTGCCACCAGTTGCACGGCTTCGCGCATGGCATCTGTGGGTATGCCGTAGCCTGCGCCGCGCTGCTCACCATGCACCACGATGTCGCTGGCAACTACAGTGGCCTGAGCGCCCATCAGGGCCAAGGTCTCGCGGGCTTTATCTAACGTGGTTTGCTGCGTGGGCATTGCCTCATTCAACACCGCGAACGATTGCACTTGACTGGCTGCACGCCCAAGCGCCACCCAGCCGGCCGCCAGCCCCGCGTGTGTTCCAGAGCTGCCGTTGGCCAAATAGATGCGATCCAGCGCCAGCCCTTGTGCCGCGCTTTGCTGCACGATCTCATCCGCACACGCCACGTAGCCCAGGCTACCCACAGCAGTAGACCCGCCCGTCACCGCCACATAAGGCTTGCGACCCTCGGCGCGCAGCATCTCAGCGCGTGCGTAGGCGGCATCGACTGTGGAGGAGCCTGCTGGCACATCGTGTACGCGTGCGCCCAGCAGCGCATCCAGCAGCACATTGCCGTTGTGCTGGTACTCCAGGTCATCACGCGGCACGGATTGGCCCAGCATCAGCTCACACGCCAACCCCAGGCGCGCGCAAGCCGCCGCCGTTAAGCGCGCAAAGTTGGACTGCCGCCCACCCACGGCAATGATGGTGTCTGCCTGCTGGGCGCATGCCTCGCCCAGCAAAAACTCCAGCTTGCGCAGCTTGTTGCCGCCACCGCCCAAGCCTTGCAGGTCATCGCGCTTTACGTAGATCTGCATACTGGTTCCCAAAGCCGATTCGAGCCGCGACAAGCGCTGGATGGGCGTGGGGCCTTCGGTCAAAGAGATACGTGCAAATGGTTGCAGCAAGGGTTGCAGGCTCAAGATGTGCTCCTCAAAAAAGATAGCTGTTAGCGCCTAACTGTACTGCGCTACAGCAGTTTTTTAGCAATACGCAGTCACCTGCAACGCACTTATCCGCGCGCAATAGATTTGATTTGTTCCAGGATGGAAAAAGTGCTTGGCAGCGCAGGTGGTTTATCAACGGCGGCGCATGCTGCACACTGCATGTTTTCCGCATTGGCTGCAGGGCGTGGGCCCTCTGCCAGCCTGCGGCTTACTCAAAAAAGGTTATCCATGAGCATTCCATCTTTTGGCGTTGGCACTTTCCGTTTAAATGGCCAAGTCGTAATCGACTCCGTGCGCAATGCACTCGATGTGGGCTACCGCGCCATCGACACCGCGCAGATTTATGGCAACGAGGCCGAAGTGGGTCAGGCGATTGCCGAAAGCGGTGTGGCGCGTGACGAGCTGTTCATCACCACCAAAATCTGGGTCGACAACTACAGCCGATCCAAACTGATCCCCAGCCTGCAAGATAGCCTGAAAAAACTGCGCACCGACCGCGTAGACCTGACCCTGATCCACTGGCCTGCCCCCGGCAACGGCGTGGCGCTGGAGGAGTTTATGACCGCATTGGCCGAGGCCAAGGCCCAGGGATTGACGCGCCAGATTGGCATCTCCAATTTCAACATCGACCTCACCCGTCAAGCCATTGCCGCGGTGGGCCAGAGCGAGATCGCAACCAACCAGATTGAGCTGAGCCCCTATCTGCAAGGCAGCAAGTTGACGGATTTTTTGAAAGCGCAAAATATTCAGGTCACCTCGTACATGACCTTGGCCTACGGCAAGGTGCTGCAGGATGCAGTGCTGGCCGCTATAGCGCAAAAACACGGCGCCACCGTGGCCCAAGTGGCCCTGGCCTGGGCACTGCAACTGGGTTATGCGGTGATCCCGTCATCCACCAAACGGGAGAACCTGGCCAGCAATTTGAAGGCCCAGGCACTGAAGCTGGACGCCGATGACATGGCCCGGATTGCGCTGCTGGAGCGCAATGGCCGCGAGGTGAACCCGGAAGGTTTAGCGCCGATCTGGGACTAACCTCATCGATATAAAAACAACGGCTAACGCCTATTCACCGGGCGTTAGCCGCTATTGTTTTTTAAACCAGAGGCCCTTGGCCCATTAGCCCTTGATCGCCAGCGCCTTGGCAATCTTGTTGCGAGGCACCGTGGGCTTGGGTACCTTCACATCAAACCAGTTGCGCACATCCTCTTCCACCCCAATACCGTGCATGTAGTTGTAAATAGCCTTTTTGAGGGCTACGCCCAATACATCATGGTCCACCCCGGTGGGGTCGATAAAGGGGACGTCGTTGCGCGCAAAGGTGGCGGGCGGCTGCGTGGGCAAAATCACGCCATAGTCAGCCGGGTTTTGGCCCACGGGTGAATGCACGGTGCAGGCAAAACGGTGGAAAAACCCACTCTGGATGCACCCGTTTTCAAACAACTGGCGCACATATTCCAGCGCATCCACCGTGTCTTGCACCGTTTGCGTGGGAAAGCCATACATCAGGTACGCGTGTACCAAGATGCCTGCCTCAGTCAGCGCCTTGGTCACGCGGGCTACCTGCTCCACGCTCACGCCCTTTTTCATCAAATCAAGTAACCGATCTGATGCGACCTCTAGCCCGCCCGACACGGCAATACAGCCGCTGTCGGCCATCAGTTGTGCGAGCTCGGGAGTAAAGGTTTTCTCAAAGCGGATATTGCCCCACCAGCTGATTGCGGTACCGCGTTCGATCAGCTCAACCGACAATGCTTTCAACGCCTTGGGCGGCGCGGCTTCGTCCACAAAATGGAATCCGGTTTGCCCCGTCTCGGCCACAATCGCATCAATGCGGTTAGCCAGCTCTGCAGCGCTGGCTCCTTCGTAGCGGCCGATGTAGTCCAGGCTCACGTCGCAAAAGCTGCACTTCTTCCAATAACAGCCGTGGGCAATGGTCAGCTTGTTCCAGCGGCCATCGCTCCACATGCGGTGCATGGGATTCAGCATATCGAGCAAAGACAAGTAATCATGGATAGGCAAGCCATCCCAGGTGGGCGTACCCACCTCGGCAAAGGCGATGTCTGCCTCCATCATGTTGATGTACTGCACGGCGCCTTCATCATTGCGCACAAAGGTACGCACTAGACGTGAACGGCCACGCTCACCACGCAGATGTTCTAGCAAAGCGAGCAAGGGGCGCTCGCCCGCATCCAGCGTGACGAAGTCAAAGTAATCAAACACACGCGGCTCGGCCAAATCGCGCAATTCGGTATTGACAAAACCACCACCTAAGACCAGCTGGATATGCGGGAACTCGGCCTTGATCAGCTGCGCAATGCGAAAGGCTGCATACACTGAGCCGGGGAAGGGGGTGGACAGCAACACCAAACTAGGCTGGTAGCGGTTGATCGCATCGCGCGTCAGATCGGCCAGCGCCTCATCCACCAAGCTCAGCGGCGCGGCAAGTGCATCGGCCAGCGGGTCAAACGTGGGCTGGTTTCCCGACAGCGATTCGGCATAGCGCACAAACTCAAAGCGCGGGTCGGCCGCATCGCGGATCACATCAGCCAAATCGTTCAAATACAGCGTGGCGTAGTGCTTGGCCCGGTCTTGCTGGCCCAAGGCGCCAAAGGCCCAGCCCACCGGGTCGCCGCTGCCATCGTCCATGTAGTTGTCCAGCACGTCAAAGCGCGGGCCTTCAGGCAACCAGGTGCGGCTGACGATGCGGTGGCTGGCCGTGCTGTCCTTGCCTTGCAAAAAAGTGATAACACGGTCGACCGTGGCCAGGTACTGGTCACGCTGGCCCATAAAGCTTTGTACGGCGGGGCTGAACAAGCGGCTGGGCTCGGCATCAAATTGCGCTTGCACCAAGTCGATGATGCGCGCAAGGCCGTCACGCGAGAGCAGCTTCAGCACTAGCGCCAGCGCCAAGTCCTCTTGCACCGCGTCCACCCCGCGCGAGCGCAAAAAGCCCGTCAGATAAGGCGCGGAAGGGTATGGCGTGTTGAGCTGCGTCATCGGCGGGATGAGCGACAGCACGCGGGTGGCGGTGGCAGTCATGAAAACAGGGGCAAAAAGCGGGCAGCCAGCATGCTACCCATTAAGGAGAAGGGAGAAAGCCCCTATTGTCGCTGGCTTGCACGCAGCGCAGTGCTAGGCCACGCAATGGCCTCACCCTGGCGTGCTGGCAGCGGCGCGCACAGAACGCAAAAAAGCCGATGCGACTGTGGGCCGCACCGGCTTGGGAAGCACGAGTCGTCTACAGCAATGACTTGGCGTTGTCGAGTACAAAATCACAGGCCTTCTCTTTGGCCTTGCCCTTAACGCTGTCCAAGCTAAACGTCTTGCCATCTGATCCTTTGATCATGCCGGACACACCGCTCAAATAGCCCTCGTCCTTGGGCTCTTCCTTCTGGCCCAGGCCCATCTTGCCTAGCAGCTGGTCCTTGACCTGTGCAGCCTTGTCAGCGTTCAGGTAATTGTTCTTCATGCAGTAGGTGATGACACCTGCCGCATTACTAGCCGTGCCTGAACCCATCAAACCGCCCATGGACGACAACACCGAAGCATCGCCACCGCCCAGCGCACCCAAGGCAGAACCTGCCGCAGACGATGATGCACCGCCACTGGCTTGCCCGCTCAACTGGCCCTTGACCGCATCACCCAAACCAGACGCATGGACCGCACCACCTACGCCGCCCAAGGCAGCAATCAGTACAGAGATCGCAAGTTTCTTCATGGTCAACTCCTTCACAAGTTAAAGCGCCGACAAAGCGGCAAGGCTTGCACCGTAGCACGATGAGTGGTGCTGAAATGTGGACGTTTGCAAACCAGTACAGTGCTTGTAAACAGCTGTGCGGCCGCCGACGTCTTTTATGCCTCAACAAGCCGCTAGCGCCTGCACATCAATCATCAGAAGTTTACTTTTGATAGCACTTGACAGAAGAAGGCCCACTCAGTGATCACGCCACTTTTGCACCATGACTTGCTGGATTTTCCCACTGAAATGAAAGCGACGCTCAGTTGCACCTTGCGGGTCAGCGCCAATGACAACGGGGCTGTTGTTGTGGGTAACGCCGCCGCTGATCGACACCGACGGCAGCTGCTCTCGGTTGTTAACCCATAGGCGTACTGCGCCATTGCCATCGTAAGCACCAATGATGAAATATGACTGCGTTCCGTTAAAGGTGCTTAGAGGCGCCGTAGCGTAGTAATAGGTGCCGTTGACATGCACGCCAAAACGCAAGCCTGTACCTGTCTGCTCTAATGCAAAGCCCCCGCCATCACTTTTAGCAAGGATGCTGGCAGTGGCTTTTGGTGCCAAGTCATCGAAATTCACCACAGCGGTCACCAGGTAACCGCCATCAGCAGTGTTGTCAGCATCCCAGGTTGTCAGGCTTTGCCCGCCCGCAAACACCATGCTGCCACCCACACGGTCCTCATCTGCAGCGGGTGCTAGCCACTCCAGCGCGGGCGCACCTACACCTGAAGGGAGTTGGTAGCTGGTGGCATTGGCGCGTTGGTATTGCAGCGGATAGCTGGCTTGCGTAGCCGTATTCAAGTAAAGCAGGCCCGTGCCCTCCTGCACCAGGGCGCGCACATTGCTGGTTTTGGCATTGGTGTCCAAATCGTAATCGGTGGTGAGGATGTCCACATCCTCGCGCAGCGCAGACAGATAGGCCTCGCCCATATGCGCAGGAATGGTGTAGAGGCCTACACCCAAGCCCAGGGCTTTGGCTTGCTGGATATTTCCGAAAAGATCAGTGGATCGGTACTCAAACTCCACGCCATCAAAACCCAGATTTTTGGTGGCGCGCACGTTGTTACGGATATTGCTCTCAATCAGAGTATGGAAACGGATGTGATTGCGAATACCTGCGAACTCGGTCATCGCCAGCAATTGCTTGGCGCGCACCAGGTGCTGTTGACGGCCATCCATAAAAGCTCGGATAAAGGCCGGGCGTTCAGCGCTGGCATATTGTTGGTCGCGAATGCTGCGCAGCACGCTCAGCATCATCACATCACTTTGCGCGGCAGACGTGTAGCCCTCTTTCACCTCCAGGAACAGCATGCGATCGCTTTGCTGCAGACTGGTATTGGCCAAGCTGGCTTGCAAAGTGCCGTGCGGCAGCTCGCTGTCGTTGTGCTCTACGTACACCTTGCCATCGGCGTGCAAGGTCAAATCCAGCTCCACCAAATCAAACTGACGGGCCAGTGCTTTGGCAACCTTGGTTTGGGTAGCTGCCACGCTGTCGCCATAGCAGTTGTGACACGAGATGGCCACCTTGTTACCCAGCGGCGACGCCGGTAGCGCGCGGCCCACGCCAGCCCAATAACTGGCACCCACAGCCTTGGTGGTATCAGGCGCCAAGCGCAGACTGGCATCTTCGCCGCCACCGCAAGCGCTTAGCAAACTGGCAACGAGTAACGCGGTGGCACTAGCGGTGTAACGCATAAAAATCCTCTGGCTTAGCCGTGGCTTGTACAAAGTCATTCACCATGCCGCAGTCTCATCACAGTTTGATGACGGCTGTCGTGTCTATGACTGCGCAGGATACCCACAAGCCTTCATCATGCCAATACACCACAAATAAGGAGAGACAAGATGGCAGAAAAAATTGGTTTTATTGGCCTGGGACGCATGGGCAAATCCATGGCCGCTAACCTGGTAAAAAAGGGTTTTGCGCTGCAGGTGACGGATTTGAACCAGACAGCCGTCAATGACCTGGTCGCCATGGGCGCTGAGGCGACGACGGTAGCCGATATGGCGCGCCACTGCGCCATCGTCATCACCATGCTGCCTTCGTCGGTGGAGGTAGAACAAATTGCACTGGCAGCCGATGGCATTTTTGCCAACGCCCAGCCTGGAAGCATCTTGATGGACATGAGCACCATTGACCCGCTAGCCACTGACCGGCTGGCCAAGGCCGCATCAGCGCAAGGCCTGAGCGTGGTGGACGCACCCGTGGGCCGTTTGGCCGAGCATGCGGACCGGGGAGAATCGCTGTTTATGGTGGGCGCCAGTGACGCAGACTTTGCCCGCGTTAAACCGCTGCTAGATGCCATGGGCACCACCACCCACCACTGCGGCCCCGTAGGCACGGGTGGGCGCACCAAGCTGGTCAACAACTATGTGGCAGTAAGCCTGACGCAGATCAACGCCGAGGCCCTGGCCTTGTCGCAACGTTTTGGGCTCGACATCACCAAGACCCTGCAAGTGCTGCTGGGCACATCGGCCACCAACGGCCAGCTCCGCATGAACTTTGCCAACAAAGTGCTGGTGGGCGATACCACACCGGGCTTTACGATTGATTTGGCGCACAAGGATATGTCGCTGGTGGTGGGCGCCGCGCATGCAGCCAAGGTGCCTATGCCGGTGGCCGCAGCGGTGCATGAGAGCTACAGCCTGGCGCGCGCCAGCCAGCACGGCAGTATCGATTTTTCTGGCATGGCTGATGTGCTGTGCGAGCTAGCCAAGATTGACAAACCACGCGTACCCAAGGGCTGGACACCGGGTTAAACCGACCCGATTCTCAAACCAAAAAGCCGCTGGCATCTATCAATCTGATAGGCTCCAGCGGCTTTTTTTATTAAAAGCAAAAAGCATAGCGCGATTAACGCGCAACCTTGGCTGACGCCCGCGCACGTAGCGATACCAGCAGATCCGGTGGCAAAAATTTGAACGCCAGTTGCAGCAGCAAAAAGGCGATCACGCCATCATCCAGCCAACCCAGCACAGGGATAAAGTCAGACACAAAATCCACCGGACTGATGACGTAGAGCGCCGCCAATATCGTCACCAGCTTGGCAGCTTTGGGCGCACGCGGATCGCGCAACACCGCCCATGCAAGCAGAAGCTCTTTGCGAAACATGGTGAACAAGCGGGTTAGCTTCCACATGGCGGACTCCCAAAAATCGTTAAGACCAACCCATAACGTGCGGCCAAGCGCGGGGATGACAAGGGCTCGCAGATTATTTCTTCCGGTGGATGTAGGTTGACCTGCATTGCATTTAACTGCCTAATCAACAGCTAGAGTCCGCCCGACTGGCGCCAACAGCTATCTATGTAATAGCAACCACCTGCCATCAAACCTATGCTCTCCCCAATCACACCCGAGATCGAAGCTATCTGGCGCAGCGGCCGCAAGATAGAGGCTATCAAGCTGCTGCGCAAAGCTACTGGCTGGGGTCTGGCCGAGACCAAGACCGCCTTGGAAGCCACATTGGACGGTGCCAAAATACTGGCGCCCAGCAACCCCACCAACCTAGTCGCCGCCATTGAGGCCGCACTGGCGCGAGGTGACAAGCTGATCGCCATCAAGCTGCTAAAAGATGCCACGGGCCTAGGCCTGAAAGAAGCCAAGGATCGCATCGAATCCGGCGATACCAACCAATGGCTGGCCAACGCCTCAGGCCCGCCCGCCGCCCTACCCATCAGCGATACACCGGCCTTTGCGGCACATGCCGCTCCGCCCGGCTGGAGCCAACCGGGGTTTGAGCCGGGCCGGGTGCAGTCCTCATCCCCCCGCAAATTGATACTGGTGGCTTTGGTGGCAGCAGCAGCAGCCGCCGCTTGGTACTTGTGGCTGCGATAGATGGGATTGGATAAAACAGCTTGTAGCGCCTTGACCAGCAGGCAATCCAGGCCAGCAACTGCAGTGGGTTCAAGACATCCTTCAGAGCAATTACAAAAAATTAACGTCATTCGCCTCTTGTTCAAACCAGCGCCTAGCGGAAAAATAGAGCCTTCAACCCATCGAAAGGAACCGCTATGCTGGACTGGAACGAATACCGCAAAGAACTGGCAGGCCGCATGGGCGAGCTGGCGCAACTGACGCCCGGCACCATGGAGGGCTACAAAGCCCTGGCTAGCGCAGGCAACAAAACCAACCACCTGGACGCCAAAACCCGCGAACTAATCGCCATTGCCGTAGGCGTAACCACGCGATGCGATGGCTGCATAGCGGTGCACACCAAGGCTGCCAAAGCCGCAGGCGCCAGCAAAGAAGAAATAGCCGAAGCCCTGGGCGTAGCCGTAGCGCTGAACGCGGGTGCGGCCATGGTTTACTCTGCCCGTGCGCTGGATGCGCTGGGCGACTAGTAGCGCCGCCAAACGTCGGGCCTGCACAACACCGCAGACCGCTGCACTTGCGGCGGTGCAGCCCGCTGCCTAGAATCGCCTTTCTCGTTGCCAGCCAACGACCACCCCACCCCCAACCGCAAAGGAGAACACCATGTCCCAGACGATCCGTTCCTTTGCAGTCGTGCTCGCTTAAATCAAACGCCGTGCGCCTTGCGCGCACCATCGCACGCTGCCGGAATCTTGCCCAAGCCGCTGGTTCATACAACCAGCGCTGGGCTTTCGGCTGCGCTGGTATTGGCTGATTGATCGACGTTCTCACGACTGCTGCTCGCACGTTTCTCGAACTCGAATCAAACAAAGGCCAATATGGGCAATTGTCAAAAGGACACCTACGTCAAGGTGTTCGCCAACTGCAGTGTCTGGATGGAAGACGCTGCCATTCAACAACTCAACACCACAGCCAACCAGCTGAGTGCAATCCGTGCCGCTGTAGGGCTGCCGGATTTACACCCGGGCCGTGGCTACCCTGTGGGCGCTGCTTTTTTTTCGGTGGCGCGTTTATACCCCGCACTCGTCGGTGGCGACATCGGCTGCGGCATGGTTTTGTACGCCACTACCTTGGCAGCGCACAAAACGTCGCCCAGTAAATTAGAGAAAGCACTTGGCAATGTGGACGGCCCCATGCCTGATGCCTTACTGACCGACGAGACACGCGCCGCGCTGCATGTAATTGCACAGCAGTGCGGCGCAGCGGATGCAGGCTACTTGGAGCAAGCCCTGGGCACGATTGGTGGTGGCAACCACTTTGCCGAGCTACAAGCGGTAGACACCGTTTATGAGGAAGGCGCGCTACACAAGAAGCAGGTCTACCTGATGGTGCACAGCGGCTCGCGCGGGCTGGGTGGCGAGATCTTGCGCCAGCATGTGGAGCGCTTTAACCACGCCGGCTTGCCCGCAAACAGCGAAGATGCTGCGAACTACCTGCGCCAGCACGATGCAGCGGTACAGTTTGCGCAAATCAACCGCGCGCATATCGCCAAGCGCATGCTCCACGCTATTCGCGCGGACGGCACGGCAGTGCTCGACATCACCCACAACCATGTGCTTGCACACCGGTGGAATGGCGAAGCGGGCTATCTGCACCGCAAAGGCGCTACACCAGCGGACCAGGGGCTGGTCGTCATTCCTGGATCGCGCGGCGACTACAGCTATGTGGTGCGGCCGGTGCCTGATAGGCATGAAGCACTGGATTCGCTCGCACATGGTGCGGGGCGCAAATGGGCACGAACCGATTGCAAAGGCCGGCTCAAGCCGCGCTTTACGTTGGATGCACTGCAGCAAACCCGCTTTGGCAGTACCGTAGTCTGCGCCGACAAAGACCTGGTGTACGAGGAAGCGCCGCAAGCCTACAAAGATGTGGACAGCGTCATCGCCAGCTTGCATGAGGCTGGGCTAATCACCCTGGTTGCACGGCTCAAGCCCTTGCTCACCTACAAGAAAGGCACCATGCAATGCTGTTGATGCAGTTAACCGCCGCGCACGGCCCCCTCGAATGCGAGCGCGCAGTCGCCCTCACCTTACAAGCCTTGCTTCATGCTTGTGAGCGTGATGGCATCGCTCTCGAGGTGCTGGAGGACAATGCCACGCCCCACGGCCATAAGTCGCTGTTGCTGCGCGCAACCAACGCACAGGCTTCAATGTGGTTTGCAGAGTGGTTCGGCTCCATCCAATGGGTGTTTACCAGCCCTTACCGCCCACATCACAAACGCAAAAACTGGTTTGTGGCGCTGCAGCGGTGCAGCGTTCCCGCACAGTTGCCAGATGATGGCGACATTGTCTTCACCGCCTGCCGCGCATCGGGCAAGGGAGGCCAACATGTCAACACCACCGACTCTGCCGTACATGCCACCCATGTGGCAAGCGGCATTGCCATCAAGGTCATGGCCGAACGCAGCCAGCACGCTAACAAGCGCCTTGCACGCGAGCTGATCGCCATCAAACTAGCCCAGCTCAACGCCAACCAAGCCGATGATGCCCGCAGGCAGCGCACCCAACAGCATTGGGCGGTGGAGCGGGGCAAGCCGGTGAAGGTGTTCCGGGCTTAAAAGTAAAAAGCCGATGCATCAATGCATCGGCTTTTCTACTTATATCCAGCGCCACTAAGAGAGAAGGCCAAGGTACTCTGCCTCAGTGGTCACCATGAAATCGATTGTGAATTCGCTGTCGCCCGAGAAAACATCGTTCAACCCTCCCATAGACGAATGCCCAAGCGCACACCGCAAAAACTCGGCGGCGAGCGTTATATAGCCTGCCTGGTTGGTGTAAAGCACAACCTCACCCATACCCGTCAGCTTTGCGGTGGCGTCTGAACGAGGCACTTGCTGCTCAATCAGCGCAATAACGGCCTGAACTTCGTCCTTGCTCATCATCAAGCTCCCCCGTGTACTGGTCTTACTGAGCCATACAACGCACGCCAACAAAAAAAGCCAGATGTCTTAGAGAACATCTGGCTTCCAGGTGATGCCGCCTGTGGCTTATACCTTCAACACCGCCACGCCATGCATATAAGGGCGCAACACTTCAGGCACCGTCACCGAACCGTCGGCGTTCTGGTAGTTCTCCAGCACGGCGACCAGGGTGCGCCCCACCGCCAGGCCCGAGCCGTTCAGCGTGTGAACCAGCTCGTTCTTGCCTTGTGCGTTCTTGAAGCGGGCTTGCATACGGCGGGCCTGGAAGGCTTCGCAGTTGCTGACCGAACTGATTTCGCGGAAGGTGTTTTGCGCGGGCACCCACACTTCCAGATCATAGGTTTTAGCAGCGCCAAAGCCCATATCACCGGTACACAGGCTCATCACACGGTAGGGCAGGCCCAGTTTTTTGAGCACATCTTCGGCGTGGTGAGTCATTTCTTCCAACGCTTCGTAGCTCTTCTCTGGGTGCACGATTTGCACCATCTCGACCTTGTCAAACTGGTGCTGGCGGATTAAGCCGCGCGTGTCACGACCAGACGATCCTGCCTCCGAGCGAAAGCACGGGCTGTGCGCCGTCAGCTTGATGGGCAGTTCGTCTTCGGCCAGTACCTCGTCGCGTACCAGGTTGGTCAGCGGCACTTCCGATGTCGGGATCAAGTAGAGCGCAGCAGTATCCGGTACTGGCTCGGCATCTTGCCCACCCTTTTTGGCAGCGAACAAATCGCCTTCAAACTTGGGCAACTGGCCCGTACCTTTGAGCGAATCGCTGTTGACGATATAGGGCACATAGCATTCGGTGTAGCCATGCGACTCCGTTTGCAAATCGATCATGAACTGTGCCAATGCGCGGTGCAGGCGGGCGATCTGGCCCTTCATCACCGTAAAGCGCGCGCCGCTCAGTTTGACGCCGGCTTCAAAATCCAGGCCCAGGGGCGTGCCAATATCCACATGGTCTTTGATCTCGAAATCAAAACTGCGGGCAGTGCCCCAGCGGCGCACCTCCACGTTGCCGGACTCGTCAATGCCGACAGGCACGCTTTCATGCGGCAGGTTGGGCACAGCTGCCAGCATGGCTTGCAGCTCGGTCTGGATCTGGTCCAGGCGCGAGGCCGATTGCTCCAGCTCGGTCTTCATCGCAGCCACCTCAGCCTTGGCGGCTTCAGCAGCGTCTTTCTCGCCCTTGCCCATCAGCATGCCGATTTGTTTGGATAGCTGGTTGCGCTTGCTTTGCAGCTCCTCAGTGCGGGTTTGAATGGTTTTACGCTCTGCCTCTAGCGACTTGAAGGCCTCTACGTTCAAAAAGGCTTGTGGATTTTTGCGCGTGAGCAGACGCGCGACGACCGAGTCCAGGTCTTTGCGGAGTAACTGAATATCGAGCATGGATGTCCTCTTGGCGATGCGACCGGCAGCCAGCCTGCATCTGAATATTTTTGATATTTTTGGCCTCTAGCGCCCACCCAATGGGCGCTAGTAGCTACGAAATTGATAGTTTACTTATGATCCCGTTTCCGGGGATCGGGCAGAAATTTCTAGCCCGCCGACATCGATCTTCAAGCCCTTGGGCAGGGGAAATTTGATGGTCTCTTGGATGCCGTCCATCTTGCGCACCGAGGTAGCGCCCAGCGCTTTGATACGGTCAATGACTTGCTGCACCAGTACCTCAGGTGCCGACGCCCCGGCAGTAAGGCCTACGCGGGCAATACCGTCAAACCACTCGGGCATCAGTTCATCGGCGCTATCGACCATATAACCGGGCGTGCCCAGCTTGACGGCCAGCTCACGCAGGCGGTTGCTGTTGGAGCTGGTGGGGCTACCGACGACGATGACCAGATCAACCTGACCACTCATCACCTTGACCGCATCTTGGCGGTTTTGCGTGGCATAGCAAATGTCTTGTTGCTTGGGCTCACGGATCAACGGAAAGCGCGCTTTGACGGCAGCGGTAATAGCGGCAGCATCGTCGACGCTGAGCGTTGTTTGTGTAACAACTGCAAGCTTTACCGTCTGCGAGGGTTGCACGGTGGCGACGCCATCCACGTCTTCCACAAGGTGAATGCCTTCCGACAATTGCCCCATGGTGCCTTCCACCTCAGGATGGCCTTTGTGGCCGATCATGATGAACTCATAGCCCTCTTTGGCCAGTTTGGCGACCTCGACGTGCACCTTGGTCACCAGCGGGCAAGTCGCATCAAAAATGCTAAAGCCACGGCGTTGTGCCTCTTGCTGCACGGCTTTGCTGACGCCGTGGGCCGAGAAAATGAGCGTTGCGCCGGGCGGCACATCGTCCAGCTCTTCAATAAAGATCGCACCCTTGGCCTTAAGGTCGTTTACCACATAGGTGTTGTGCACGATCTCGTGGCGCACATAGATGGGGGCGCCAAATTTTTCAATCGCGCGCTCGACAATCTCAATAGCCCGATCCACGCCAGCGCAAAAGCCGCGCGGCTCGGCCAGAACAATTTCTTGGGGCCTTAGCATGGCTTACAACACCCCAATCAACTTGACTTCAAACGTCACCGGCTGGCCAGCCAGCGGGTGGTTAAAGTCAAACTGCACAGCACCTTCTGCGCCCACTTGCAGGGCCACACCGGCGTAGGTACTACTGCCATCCGGCGTGGGGAACTGCACAACATCACCTTGTGTGTACTGCTCATGCGGGTCGCCCAACTCATTCAGCAGCTTGCGCGCCACCCACTGCACCATGTCGGCATTGCGCTCGCCAAAAGCTTCGCCGGCATTGATGTGGAAGGTGGTGTGCGCGCCCTCAGGCAGGCCTAGCAGCAGGTTTTCCATCGCGGGCGACAACTCGCCTGCGCCCAGCGACAAAGTCGCAGGCTTGCCTTCAAAAGTGTTGATCACATCGCCCGCCGGGCCAGCCAGACGGTAGTGCAAGGTCAAAAACGATCCGGGTTGTACCAGCGGCGCATCAGTTGGCAGCGGGGTCACGGGGGCCATCGGTGTAGTCATGCAAATCCCTATAAACTGGGCCATATTGTAGGAAACCCGCGAAGCCCCTGCACGCCGGAGAGCAGCCCATGCCCCTGAAAGACTTGCCCCAGGACAGCCAACCGCGCGAAAAACTACTGGCTCGCGGCGCCAGCGCACTCACTGATGCCGAGCTGCTGGCCATTGTGCTGCGCACTGGCATGGTCGGTAAAGGCGTGCTCCAGTGGGCCGAGGAGCTGCTGGCTCCGCCTCAAACCAGCGCAGGCAGCTTTGGCGGTCTGGCGGGCTTGCTACAAGCCAATAGCGCAGATTTATCACGGGTAAAAGGCTTGGGGCCGGCCAAACGTGCCGAGCTAATTGCTGTTCTGGAGCTCGCGCGACGTGCCATGGCCCAGCAGCTGATGCAGCGCTCGTTGCTCGACGGCGCCGCCACCGTCAAATCCTATGTGCAGCTGCATCTAGCGCACAAGCAACATGAAGTATTTGCCGTACTGTTTTTGGACAGCCAGCACCAGCTGATTGCGATGGAGGAGCTGTTTCGCGGAACACTCACACAAACCAGCGTCTATCCGAGAGAAGTGGTACTGCGTGCGCTTCATCACCACTGCGCGGCCGTGATTTTGGCGCACAATCACCCCAGTGGCCAAGTGGCCAGCAGCCAGGCCGACCGACTGCTGACCAACACCCTGAAAGCTGCTCTAGCGCTGGTCGATGTGAACGTGCTGGACCATATTATTGTTGCGCCCGGCGCAGCCCTGTCGATGGCCGAGGAAGGTTTTTTGTGAGCAAACAAGAGAAAGCAGCAGCGGCTGCATCTCTGCGAGATTTAAAGCAGTTGCGCAAGGCACTGGTGGCCTTCCAGACCACGCAGGCCGCACAGCGCAAAGCCGAAGAGCTTTCACGCCAGCGCGCCCTGCGCCAGACTGAACGCGACCGCCAGCTGTTCCGCCAGACAGTGGGCGCCGTGCGTCCTCTGCCGCACCCCAATCGCATACGCCCTGCCAACCTTGCGCCCGATCCGCTACCGCTGCAGCACTGGGCCGATGAGAAGCGCGTGCTGCAAGAAGCCATGAGCGACGAGTTTGATGCCAGCACCTTGCTGGATACAGACGACCAGCTGAGCTTTAGGCGCAAGGGCATTGGCCGTGATGTGGTGCACAAATTGCGCGCCGGGCACTGGAGCATCCAGCGCCAAATCGACCTGCACGGCCTGCGCACTGACGAAGCACGCGATGCCTTGGGCGCCTTTATCCGCCAATCCCACCGCCACGGCCTGCGCTGCGTGCGTGTGGTGCATGGCAAGGGGCTAGGCTCCCCGGGGCGCACCCCCGTTCTCAAAGGCCGGGTGCACAGTTGGTTGGTGCAAAAAAATGAGGTACTTGCCTTTGTGCAGGCCCGCCCTGCCGAAGGCGGTGCAGGTGCGCTAGTGGTGCTGTTGGCGCCCGGCCAGGTAGCACACTCTGCGTCACTATTTGCTGATGAGCTGCTACTACGCCAAGAAGCAGAAAGCGCGGAGCCACGCTCAACTGTAGCTAACCAGGTGGAGTATTGGGCGGCGCAGTTTCGTGCGGCCCGCCCGATAAAAAACTAAACTTCTGGCTTGGACAATGGCAGCGGCGCGCTAAACGGGTTCACCCAACGCTTGCCCTCTTCTTGCAGCGGCAGCGCATCGCGCTCATCGCCATAGATGCGGGCAATGCGCTCCTCCAACGTGGGGTGCGTCGCTAACCAGTTGGCGCCCCCCAAGTGCCAAAAATTGTGCAATTCATCTTGGCTAATCACGTCGACCAGCAGCATATGTTCGACCAGTCGTGATTGCATGCCGTGCGCCGAGCTCATCGGTGCTGCAGATGCTGCCGCTTGCGAGTGTCGATCTTGCACCCATAGTGCCTTGCGCAGCGCACGTCCTAATCCGTCGGGGTTGCGCGTCCACTGCACGGCGCGGGCATCGGCCAAATGCTCGCGCTGGCGCGATACGGCAGCTTTTAGCACTTGGCCTGCCAGCCAACCTAACCAGCCCACACCCATCAGCGGCAATCCAAAAATCGGGTTACCACGCTCCTGCCACTCCTGGCCGTAGTTAAACAGCATCTCCAGTCCAAACACGTAGCCGGCCAGCTCCATGTTCAAACGCGTATCACCTTCATACAGGTGCGACAACTCATGCGCAACTACACCTTTAAGCTCATCGCGGCTCAAATACTCCAGCGCGCCCATCGATACGACGATCACCGCATCCTGCGGCTCCCACGCCGCCGCAAGGGCGTTCAGCGACATATCACGCGGCATCACCATCAGCTGCGGCGGGCGCGCGTTGGCGGCAATGCACAGCTCTTGGACGATGTTTTGGAACTGCAGCTCGGCGTGCGACAGCGATGCACGCAGCTCCCGCGCGCCCAGTTGCTTTGCCAGGTGCACGCCACCTTGCTTTAAGTTGTCGCGCTTGATCCAGGCGCCGCCCAGCACCATCAAGGTGACGATGGCAATATTGGTTGCCACAAAGCCTTCCGGGTAGGTAACAGCCGCCTCACTGAGCGTGAGCGAGGTTTTAGCCACCAGTATCAGCGCAGGCACCCAAAAGATCAGTGCAAGCGCCACATTGACGCCCACCACAATGGCCAGTACCAATAGCAAAAAGGCCCCGAGGAGGCCTTTGGTGCTAAGTCGTGCATGGGCTTGACGGTCCCAGAATCGCATGGCTGATCCAGGCAGGCCACTAGGCCTTAGAACTGCACGCGAACCGCTTCGCGCTCTTGCGCGCTCTGCGTAGATTGCAGCATAGGCACCGAGTGGAATCCCAGCATAGTCGCAATGATGATGGAGGGAAAGGATTTGGCTGCGTTGTTGAATTCCAGGACTTGATCGTTGTAGGCCTGACGCGAATAACCAATGCGGTTTTCCGTGCTGTTCAGCTCTTCGCTTAGCGTGCGCATGGTCTCGTCAGCCTTCAGGTCTGGGTAAGCCTCCGTCAACACCATCAAGCGGCCCAGCGCACTACCCAACGAGCCTTCAGCTGTCAGCATGGCTTCGGCCACTTCGGGTTTACCGGGAGCTGCACGCATGGCGGTGGCTGCGGCTTGGGCTTGGCCACGGGCTCGGATCACGGCTTCTAATGTCTGAGATTCATGCTCCAGGTATTTTTTGGCCACCGACACCAAGTTCGGGATCAGGTCATAACGGCGTTTGAGCTGCACATCAATCTGCGCCAAGGCGTTGCTCGTACGGTTACGCAGCTCCATCAAACGGTTGTATACCGCAATCGCCCACACAAGAACAACAGCCACAACCACCGGCGCGATAATCCAAGACATTTCCATAATCCCTCTTTCTCTACTATTGATTTTTTAAGCTCTTTTATTATGGGCCAAAGCAAAAAAATCCCCTAACCCATAGCTTCTTCAGAGAGTAAGTCAGTGGCCACTACAAAAGGCAGTGCCAAAACAAGGATGGATTAGCCGCCACGGTTCCGCATCCAATCTGCCGTTTGAAAGAAACTTTGCGCGAGGCGCGAGCGTAACGCGGCATCGACACCCACATCGCCCATAGCCTGATCCATACAGGCCAGCCATTGATCTCGCTCAAGAATACCAATCGAAAACGGCATGTGGCGCATGCGCAAACGCGGGTGGCCAAAACGGCTCACATAGTGATCCGGCCCGCCCAGCCAGCCGCACAAAAACCAGAACAACTTATCGCGTGCATCCTGCAACGTGCTGCCATGGGCTTCGCGCAACTCTTTATAGGCAGACTCCAGGTCCATCAAATCGTAAAAGCGATCAACCAAGGCGCGCACTTGAGGCTCGCCGCCTATCCATTCAAAAGGGGTATCAAATGGTTGTTTTTCTTCAATCTGCATGGGGGATGCTTTCTACAAATTAGATGGGCAACGATTGTGCAGCGCGGAGGGGGCTAAAAAACGCTTGCTCATTATTTTTAGAGCGGCCAAACACAAGCCAGCAAGCAGCGGTTTTGCGTTTGAGACAAGGCGAAGCAACGAAGTATCACGGGTTGTGCCAGTTGTTCGTAATGAAATTGGGCGCTAGCGCCCAGCTAGCGATTGTCAACAGCTATCTTTTTTAATAACAAATTACTCAGCGGCTTCACGCAAGGTCACCATCACCGGGCGGCGCAGTACCTCACGCAGGCCCCACCAACCCGCCAGCAGGGCCAGCAAGGCACCCGCCGCGCCGCCGGCCAGTGGAACCCACCAGCGCGGCGCCCAGACAAAGTCAAACACATATTGCGCCAAGGCCCAGCCTATGGCCACAGCCACCACGCTGGCCAACACACCTGCCAGCAGGCCCACGCCTGCCAACTCGGCCCGCTGAACCTGTCGCAGCAACTGGCTGCGCGCGCCCATAGCCCGCATGATGGCGAACTCACGCGCACGCTCCTCGCGCGTGGCGGTGATGGCAGCAAACAGAACCACCAAGCCAGCAGCCAAAGTAAAGCCAAACAAAAACTCCACTGCACGTATCACCTGATCCAGCACGCGCTGCAGTTGCGCCACGGTTGCGCGCAAGTCCACATTAGTGATGTTCGGGAACTCATGTACCAGCGCATTGTCAAAACCTGCCACATCCGGCGCACGGTAGGCCGCCAGATAGGTGACGGCCACATCCTCCACCTGCTCAAGTGGATAAATGACGAAGAAGTTTGCGCGCATCGATCCCCAGTCCACCTTGCGCAGGCTGGTGATAGTGCTTTCTCGCTGCACGCCGCCCATGTCGAACAGTAGCTTGTCGCCCATTTTGAGGCCCAGGGTTTTGGCAATACCTTCTTCAACACTGATACCGCTTTTGTCACCCGCTTGCCAGGTGCCTTGCACAACCTGGTTGTTATCAGGCAGAGCCGGGGTGTTAGAGACATTGAACTCCCGGTCCACCAAACGCTTGGCGCGGTCCTCGGTGTAGTCTTGCGGGCCCACTGCCTTGCCGTTGATCTGGATCAGGCGGCCGCGCATCATCGGGTACCAGTCCACTTTGCTGATATTTGCTTTTTGCAGCGCAGCCTGGAAGGCATCAGCCTGGTCCGGCATGATGTTGATGACAAAGCGGTTCATCGCATCTGGTGGCGTGGTTTTACGCCAAGTCTGGATCAGGTCGGTGCGAAGCAGCACCAACAACACCAGCGCCATCAAGCCCACAGCCAGGCTGCTGATTTGCACCACCGCAAACAGTGGCCGGGCCGACACCTGGCGCGTCGCCAGCACCAGCCAGCGCGGCGCAGTGCGCTCATTCACAGCTCGGCGTAGCACGGTAATGGCTGCTGCGCTCAACGCTGCAAATACCAGCACGGCAACGGCAAAACCACCCACCGCAATACCACCAAGCTTCCAGTCTCCGCTCACCAGCATCAGCATGGCGGCAAAACCTAAAATTCCGACCAGCAGAACAGATGCCGATGCGGGCCGCAACGCACCTAAATCACGGCGCAGCACGCGCAACGGCGGCACCTTGGCCAGCTGCAACACTGGCGGCAGGCCAAAGGCCAGCAACAAGGTCAGACCCATGCCCAAACCAATGCCCAGTGGCCACCAGCTAGCAGCGGGTAACGACACCGCCAACAATCCAGCCATCAGACCAATAAACAGATAGTGCATGGCAAACCCCAGTGCCACGCCTAGCACGCTGGCCAGCAGGCCGACGATTAAAAACTCGACCAAATACGCGCCAGCAATCACCCGCTGCGCCAAGCCGAGCACGCGCATTAGCGCTGCACCATTCAAATGCGCATTGGCAAATGTGCGTGCCGCCAGCGCTACCGCCACGGCGGACAACAAGGCCGCGAGCAGCGCCACCAGATTCAAGAATTTTTGCGCACGGCTCAGCGTTTGCTCCATCTCGGGGCGGCCGCTTTGCAACGACTCCACCCGCACACCGTGGCTGTCCGGCTTTGCAACTTCTAACTCAGCCCATTGCAAGTACTGCGCCGCCGCTTGCGGCGTGCCAGCCACTGCCAAGCGATACACCAAGCGGCTGGCGGGCTGCACTAGGCCAGTCGCCGCCAGGTCGCTCGACTGCATCATCACCCGTGGCGCAAAGCCCAAAAAACCTGCACCACGGTCAGGCTCAATTGTGATAACGCGTGCAATCTTGAAAGCTTTTTCGCCCAGCCACAGTGGCGATCCGACCTTGATGCCGAGCGCCTCCAGCAGCGACGCATCCACCCAGACATCGCCCGCCGCGGGGATATCTTTGGTCACCTGATCGGGAGCACTCGGCGCATCAGCTACGCGCATGCTTCCACGCAATGGGTAGCCAGGCTCTACGGCTTTGAGCCCCACCAAACGCGTCTCGCCACCGTCGCCATCATCAGCCCGGCCCATAGTGGGGAAGCTTGCCGTCACCGCCACCTGTAAACCCAGGTCGCGGGCTTTGTCGGTAAAAACCGCAGGCGTGGAGTTATCGCTGACCACCACCACATCGCCACCCAGCAACTGGCTGGCATCGCGCTTCAAGCCCGACTGCAAGCGGTCTGAGAAAAAACTGACCGAAGTGAGCGCTGCCACCGCCAAAGCCACAGCCACCAGCAAAAGGCGCAGCTCGCCTGCACGCCAATCTCGCACTAGGTTGCGCCAACCCAGCTGAAAAATTTGATTTCCGTATCCCATATTGCAAACCTTAACTGAAGCCCACTTACCCCCAACAGTTGGCGGATTAGGAATACTCCTGCCAGGCAAAGATTCCGGCGTTACGAACGCCCTTTGCACACCACGATATCGTGCACCTGCTGCCACCACCTGCTCATGCTATGGGCACCCCGCTCTCGCAACGGTTTCAGCAAATGCAAACCAACACACGCGGCCCCGACGTGCTGGCATATTTGGATGTGCGATGAATTTTTATTGACAGGCTTGGATCATTTAGGCCGCGAAAGCGCACCCCCCCGTATCGCAGAAACCGTATACGCGCCTTTGCCACCCCATCAGGCCAAGCGCTATGCATTGCCCCGAAAAAGCTACTGTATTACAGCGGCGCCAGCGTAGACATGGGGGCCGTATTGCCAGGTGCATTCAGCAAGGCGGCGCCTTGCCGCTGGCTGATCAAGCAATACATGCCTCCAAACAGGCGCGCAAAGCAGACATATCCAACGCACGAACAAGCAACACTTAGTCGCGCGTGCCTGTGCTACGCTGGCTAAGTCCTGTCGAGAATTGATTAAGGTCGCGAAGCTCCCTACCCGCCCGTCAATCTACGCGAGCGACGCCGTACCTGTGCACACCTGCACAAGCAGCGCAACGAGGAGTGGCGGGCAGTAGTCCTCCCTTCCGGTTAGGCCTGAGGCACTCGTCTGCTTCGTTACCTACCCTTGCAAGGCATGGGCATTGTTACGGGCGGAGCGCTTGGCAGCCAAGTGCTTTCAAACCCAACGCAATCCTCAATCAAACCTCAACGGGCTCTACTCCTTGGCGCAGATATCTGCACCTCCGCATTCACACAATAGGGAGCACCGTCATGCCAGCACTCGCCGTCCCAGTTAGCGCATCTGACCACTGTATTGGCGCGGCCAATGCATCCATTTTTTTGGTGGAATATGGCGACTACCAATGCCCGTATTGCGCTGATGCCTACGCAGTGGTCAAGCAAATCTCGGAGCAATGGTCTAGCGATGTGCGCGTGATCTTTCGCAACTACCCGCTGGCACACGCCCACCCGCAAGCCCTGCCCGCGGCAGTAACCGCAGAATTTGCGGCCAAGCACGGCAAGTTCTGGCCCGCCCATGATGCGCTGTATGAAAACCAGCGCATCATGGGCCCAGAGCTGTATGTGGAGATCATGCAATCGCTCAAGCTGCCAGTGGATGAGTTTCAAGCCGATATTGAGCGCCATGCGTTTGAAGCCAAAATTCGCGGCGATATCGACAGCGGTGATCGCAGCGGCGTCAACGGCACTCCCGCGTTTTTCATCAACGGCGAGCAGTACCAGCCACGCGGTGGCTTTGATGATTTGGCCCGCCACATTCAGGCCTTGCTCAACCGCTAATCCGTCGTATTGTTACAGGGCACCATCTGGCGACCCGCATCGGTCAGCGCAACCATCCAACGGCCCTCATGCGCGCTGACCTGCACCCAACCCGGCCCCGCTTGCCCAGCCACCTCGGCATCTGAGAGCAGCGACAGCTCGCGCATCACGGTACTGGCACTCGCATCCAGCATCTTCGCTAAGCGCGGCAGCGACACAGTCTCAGCACCATGCATTGCTGACGCTTGCGCCAGCGCCCACAAAATGCGCACAGCTAGCGGCTGTGCGTCAGGCGCTTCTGTCATACAGTCGCCCGCCCTGGCTCGAGCACTACAGGGATGGATTTGGATGTAGGCGTGCCTGCATGAGCGGCCACCGCAGACAGCGGCACCAGCGGGTTGGTCTCCGGATAGTAAGCCGCGATATTGCCACGAGGGATGTCGTACGCCACCAGTTTGAAGCCATCGGCACGGCGCTCTTGGCCGTCATCCCACACGGTGCGGATATTGATCCAATCGCCGTCTTGCAGGCCCAGCGCGCGGATGTCATCGGCGTTGATAAACACTACGCGGCGCTGGCCATACACGCCACGGTAGCGGTCGTTCATACCGTAGATCGTGGTGTTGTACTGGTCATGCGACCGCGTGGTGAGCAAGGTGAACACAATCTGATCACGAACCCGCTCGCGCGCTAGATGCGACGGCGTATTGCGCGGCACCGCATGGGCGTAAAACGCAGCTTTTCCGCTGTCGGTTTGCCACAACCGCTGGCTCGCCGGGTTGTGCAACCTGAATCCGCCTGGCGCCGTAATACGCTGGTTGAAATTGGCAAAGTCAGGGAAGATTTTTTCAATCTCATCACGGATCAACGCATAGTCGGCCACCAGTGCCAACCAATCCACCGGGCTGCGTGCGCCCAAAGTGGCCTGTGCCAGCCGCGAAACAATGGAGGGCTCGGACAACAAATGTACTGACGCAGGCGGATTGATACCGACCGAGATATGCACCATGCTCATCGAGTCTTCCACCGTCACGCCCTGCGGCCTACCGCCTTGCATGTCGATCTCGGTACGGCCCAGGCACGGCAAGATCAGCGCCACCTTGCCATGCACCACATGGCTTCGGTTGAGCTTGGTGGTCACCTGCACCGTCAAGTCGCAGTTGCGCAGCGCTTTCCAAGTTTCATAGGTGTCGGGCGTGGCTGCCGCAAAATTGCCACCCAAAGCGAAGAAGACCTTGGCCTTGCCGTCTCGCATATGTTCAATCGCCTGCACCGTATCTACGCCATCGTCTCGTGGCGGCGCAAAGCCATAGACAGCCTGCAATTGGTCAAGCAGCGCAGCAGGCGGCTTTTCCCATATGCCCATGGTGCGATCGCCCTGTACGTTGCTGTGGCCGCGCACCGGACAAACGCCGGCCCCAGGCCGCCCAATATTGCCGCGCAGCATCAGCAGGCTCAACATCATCTGGATAGTTGCGACCGAATGCATATGCTGCGTGATTCCCATGCCCCAGCACACAATCACGCTGCCCGCGCCTATATACACATCACCGGCGCTGCGCATCTGCGCTTCGCTCAGGCCAGACTCCTCCTCCAGCACCGCCCAGGATTCAGCGCGCAAGCTCTCGGCCATTGTGTCAAAGCCCGTCGTGTGCTCAGCGATAAAAGCGTGGTCCAGCACGTTGCCGTGGGCGTCTTCTTGCTGCAGCACATGCTTCATCATGCCCCGCACGGCGGCCAAGTCACCGCCTATGCGCAGCTGAAAGTAGTGCGTACTGATCGGGCTAGAGCCCAAGCTTGCCATCTCCCGCTTATCCTGCGGGTCGGCAAAGCGCTCCAGCCCGCGCTCCCGCAGCGGATTAAAGCTGACAATGCGTGCGCCGCGCTTATGCGCTGCACGCAACTCGCCCAGCATGCGTGGGTGGTTGGTTCCAGGGTTTTGGCCAAAGATAAAGATCGCGTCTGCGCGCTCAAAATCCACCAGATCCACCGTTCCCTTAGCCACCCCAATTTGCGGGCGCATGGCACTGCCACTAGGCTCGTGGCACATATTGGAGCAATCGGGAAAGTTGTTGGTGCCGTAGGCGCGCACAAACAGCTGGTACAAAAAAGCCGCCTCATTACTGGCCCGGCCAGACGTGTAGAAGATGGCCTGATTCGGGTCAGGAAGCGCGTTCAAATGCTGGGCGATGGTGGCAAATGCATCATCCCAGTCAGTAGGCACGTATTTGTCGCTGGAGGCGTCGTAAACCATGGGATGGGTCAATCGCCCTTGGTCCTCCAGCCAAAAATCGCTTTGCTGAGCCAGCTCACTCACCGTGTATTTGGCAAACAGCTCCGGCCCTGCGCGGCGCGCGGTCGCTTCGGCCGCCACGGCTTTCACTCCGTTTTCGCAAAACTCAAAGGTCGACGCGTGGTTGCGATCCGGCCACGCGCAGCCAGGGCAGTCAAAGCCGTCGGGCTGGTTGGCAGACAACAGTGTCTTCACGCCTTTTAGCGGAATATTCTGGCTCAGCAGCGCGTTCTTCACGCTATTGAGCGCGCCCCAACCGCCTGCGGGGCCGTTATAGAACGCAATTTTTTTTTCGTGCATGGAAAACCTTGTCCCACCACCGATGCAGCGGGTCTGCTTGGCATTTCAACGGCTAGGACGCAGGCTGTCAAATCGCAGGCGACACCATGGAGCCATGATGCAAAAAACTAGCTCCTCGTGCCCCTTGCCCGGGCACTAGAAGCTAGTTTCACTCATGCATCTTCTACCGATGCGGCAAACACCCATCAGCTGCGCGCATATGCAGCACAGCCAGATTGCGCACTATCAGGTATTGCTGCTGACCGTGATGGTCGGGAACTTGCTGGAAAAATCCTTGGCCTGCTGCGCAATCTTGACAGCAATGCTACGCGCCACTTGCTTGTAGATGGCAGATACTTCGCTGTCCGGCGCAGCCACCACGGTGGGGGTACCACTATCAGCTTGCTCGCGGATCTGCATGGACAGGGGCAGCGCGCCCAGGTAATCCAGCTTGTACTCCTCGGCCATACGCTTGCCGCCATCGGCGCCAAAAATATGCTCGACATGACCGCAGTTGGTGCACACATGCATGGCCATGTTCTCGATCAAACCCAGCAACGGCACGCCGACCTTCTCAAACATCTTGATTCCCTTGCGCGCATCCAGCAAGGCAATGTCTTGCGGCGTAGTCACAATCACCGCCCCCGTTACAGGTACGCGCTGGCTGAGCGTCAGCTGAATATCGCCTGTACCCGGTGGCAGATCGATCAGCAGGTAATCCAAATCCTTCCAATTGGTCTGTCGCAGCATTTGCTCCAGCGCCTGCACAGCCATGGGGCCGCGCCAGATCATGGCCTGGTCGTTATCCACCAGCAGGCCAATCGACATGACCTGCACGCCGTGGTTCAGCTTGGGCTCCATGGTCTTGCCGTCGCTGCTATCAGGCTTGCCGCTCACGCCCATCATCATGGTCTGGCTGGGGCCATAGATGTCAGCGTCCAGCACGCCAACCCGCGCCCCCTCTGCCGCAAGCGCCAGCGCCAGGTTGGCCGTGGTGGTGCTTTTGCCCACGCCGCCTTTACCTGATGCCACGGCGATAATGTTTTTGACACCCGGCAGCAGCGGTACACCACGCTGCACGGCGTGCGATATCACCTTGTTATGGATAGAGACCGACACGTTCTCCACCCCTGCGACAGCCTTGGCGGCGGCCACTAACTGGCTACGCAGTTGTGGCACCAGACTGGCGGCAGGGTAGCCCATCTCCACATCAAAGGCCACATCGCCTCCGTTGATCTGTAGATTGCGCAGCGCGCGGCTGCTGACAAAATCTTTGCCGGTGTGGGGGTCTTGCACACTGGCCAGAGCGGCCAGCAGCGATTGTTCGGTCACAGTCATCGTCATCTCTTTTCCTAGGACAGTGCCAAGTCTAGCGAAGCCGGCTTTCCCTTGCCCTCCCCACGACTAAGCCGCCATATGGCTCAACAAGCAGCGACAATGGCGGTTTTCCAAAATTCTTCAGCGCTAAGGGATCTGTCCGTGAAATTCAAGATGGCCGAAAACTCCGTGTTTGCGATTTTGCTGCGCTCGTCGTGGTGGATCAGTGTGGTGGTGGGGGCCATCATTGCGCTGCTATGCGTGGCGCTGCTCCCCAAGGACATCAAATTTGTCGGTGCTGCAGGCAGTCTGCCGTTTTTCATCATCGGCATCATCGCAGCCAAGCGCCAGTGGAAGGAGCCCAGCGCCGCCCAGAGCGAGGCCTTGCTGGCCAAGGCCACCATGCTGCCCAGCCGTGATCTACTGGCTTGGCTGACCCGCGCCTGGCAGGCCGAGGGCTATACCGTTATCGCCCGCAAGCAGGCCGATGCTGATTTGGAACTGACACGAGGTGATGAAATCACCCTGGTACTGACCAAGCGCAGCAAAGCCGCGGTACATGGCGTGGAGCCACTGCGTGCGCTATATGACGCCGCCCGCCAAGCCGGCGCCAGTAGCGCATACGTGCTGCTGCAAGGTGAGTTGAGCGATAACGCCCGCCTTTTTGCCCGCGACCACAATATCGCCGTGCTACAAAATAAAGAGCTAGTCGCGCTTTTGGCCAAGGCGCCAACGGCCTGAATCACCCAAAATATTTTTCTGAAAGACGCCACCGCTTTTCCGGTCAGTGACAACGCGCGGTGGTGGGCGCCCACGCTTTCCGCTATCGTTGCGCAATGGCGACCGAACTGCACTACAGCCCTGATGAATCACCCACCGCCATTGTTTTGTCCGGCGGTGGCGCCCGCGCCGCCTACCAAGTAGGGGTGCTGCAAGCCCTGTCGCGCCTGCGGAAAAACGCCGGGGCAGATCGCGATCCAAGCCCCTTCCCCATTTGCGTTGGCACATCGGCCGGCGCCATCAATGCCGCAGGCCTGGCCTGCGGCGCTGACCATTTTGACCAAGCCGTGCAACGCCTGTCGCGGGTGTGGCGCAACTTCTCTACCAGCCAGGTGTACCGAGCCGATGCCTTTGGCGTAATGCGCAGTGGTGCGCGCTGGCTCAGCCTGTTGACCTTGGGCTGGGCACTGACCCGCTGGCACCACAGCAAACCGCGATCCCTGCTGGACAACACCCCGCTGTTGGATTTACTCGCCGCCGAGCTGCCGCTAGAAAAAATACCGCACCTGCTGCACAACGGCCAATTAGCAGCGCTGGCCATCACCGCATCCAGCTACACCACGGGCGAGCACATCACCTTTTATGAAGCCGGGCCCCATGTGCCTGCGTGGTCTCGCACCCAGCGCCGCGCCATCCAGGACCGCATCAGGCTCCAGCACTTGATGGCGTCATCATCCATCCCCTTCATCTTTCCGCCCACCGAGCTGAATGTGCGCGGCCAGTACAACTACCTGGGCGACGGCTCCATGCGCCAGACTGCGCCCTTGGCGCCTGCTGTGCACCTGGGAGCCAAACGTATCGTGGTAGTGGGCGTGGGCCGCTCACATGAGGTTGTCAATCTTCCCCAGGGCGAGCACCCGCCCTTCCCCAGCCTGGCTCAAGTGGCAGGCCATGCACTGTCCACCATTTTTTTGGATGCGCTGTCTCTAGACGTGGAGCGCGCACAACGCATCAATCACACGCTTAGCCTGATCCCACCTGCCGAGCGCGAACGCGCCGCGCTGCGCCCGCTGGACCTGCTGGTCTTCACACCCTCGCAATCGCTCGACGCCATGGCCCTGGCCCATTTGCAAGAGCTGCCCACGCCAGTGCGTGCACTGCTCGGCGCCATGGGTGTATCGGTGCACAACCACAACATCGGTAGCGCCGCCCTGGCTAGCTATTTGCTCTTTGAGTCAGGCTACACCCGCGCCCTGATGGCACTGGGCCGCGCCGACACCATGGCGCGCAGCGACGAGGTACGCGCTTTTTTTGGTTGGCGCCGCCATCGTTGACTAGCTCACGCCACTTTTGGCGCCAGTGCTACTATCCCATCACTCTTGCAGGTCCTGCAGTGTCCACACCCCAAATGCAAACCGCGCCTATTGATAACGGCGCCCATGCATTGCCATAGCGCCTTTGGTGCGACCTGTGCAGCCCGCGAGTGTATTTACACCATCACTTTGCGAGGGCTCACACATGCAACGCCGCCAGTTTCTCCAACTCTCCACCATTGCCGCATCTGCAGGCAGCTTTGGCACTGCCTTTGCCGCCATTCCCGCGCCTAGCGCCAATTGGCGCAGCTTTGAGGTGACGACCACGGTCGATCTGAGCGAAAAGACTGCGCAATCCAAGGTATGGATCCCCGTGCCTGCGGCTGAACTCCCCGGTTACCAGCGCACGCTGGATGTGTCCTTCAACGCCCCTGGCGCCACAAGGGCCGAGCTGTTTACCCTGCCCGGCACCGATGTACGCATGATCGCCGTGCAATGGGACAAGGCCAATGCCGCCCACACCGTCAGCGTGACCAGCCGCATTGCCGTGCTAGACCGTGAGATCAACCTGGGCAACGCTGGTATCGCCCGCAAACTACCCGCCGCTGCGCTGCAGCCTTATTTACAGCCCACATCACTGGCACCGCTCGACGGCATCGTCAAAGAGACTGCCGACAAAATCCAGGCCGACGCTGGCAACCCACAAGATGCTGTCGCCAAAGCCCGCGCCATCTACGAATGGATGGTGGCCAACTGCACGCGCAACGGCTCAGTCGCAGGTTGCGGCACGGGTGATGTCCGCTACACACTCACCAGCGGCAATCTGTCGGGCAAGTGTGCGGACTTGAATGGTCTGTTCACCGCCCTGTCGCGCGCCAGCGGCGTGCCAGCACGCGATGTGTATGGCGTGCGTGTAGATGACTCGGTGCACGGCTTCAAAAGCCTGGGCAAGAGCGGCGATATATCCAAAGCCCAGCACTGCCGCGCTGAGTTCTATGCCAACGGCTATGGCTGGATCCCCGTCGACCCAGCGGACGTTGCCAAAGTCATGCTGGAAGAGCAACCCGGTGGTCTGCCCAAAGACGCACCCAAAGTCCGCGCCGCTCGCGCCATGCTGTTTGGAGGCTGGGAAGGCAACTGGATGGCTTACAACACGGCCGCTGATGTGCGCCTGCCCG